>NZ_AP024086.1:3412500-4012500 GCF_019703855.1 Desulfomarina profundi
AAGGCCGGTGGTACCAGATGTAAGGCAGAGATGACAGACATCATCAGGTTTGCCCCGATCCACCAGCGACTCGAAGAGATCCGGATTCTTATTATGTTCCTCTTCCCCCATTTTATACAGGTCACTGATATCAATGAACCAGTCATCCGACATATATTCCCGCATCCCCGGGGATCTTCAAAAATAACCTTCTTGACACCCGGTATCCTGTCCCGCACCTCCAGCACCTTGTCCACCTGCTCCTGGTTATCACAGAAAACGGCACTGACTTTCAGGTAATCAATGATCTGGGCAATTTCATCGGGCATACTGGTCTGGTAAATTCCTGCGGAAATAGCACCAAGGGAATGGCCACCAATAGCGATAAAAAGCAACTCCGGAATATTGTCACTGATGATGGCAATGGTATCATTTTTTCCAAGGCCAATGGCCCTGAGTCCAAGGGCGGTCCTGCGGACATAACTGTAATAATCCTCCCAGCTGTAAGTATTCCAGATACCGAAATCCTTTTCCCGCAGTGCCGGGCGTTTCGGTGTGCTTCTGACCCGCCAGCGCAGCAGCTGTGGGATAGAATATTCAACCAGTTCTTCACGTGTAGTCATCTTGTTTATTCCTCCCCGATATAGGCTTCAATTACCTTCGGATTCTGCGCAACCTCTTCCGGGGTACCGGAACCTATGACCTCCCCAAAATCAAGGACATAAATCCGGTCAGAAATATCCATGACCACACCAAGATCGTGCTCAACCAGAACCACGGTAATATTTCGCTCCTTCTGAATATCCATGACAAAGCGGACGATATCTTCTTTTTCCTCCTGATTCATCCCCGCCATGGGTTCGTCCAGGAGGAGGATATCAGGGGCAAGTGTCAATGCCCGCGCGACCTCAACTTTTTTCTGGACCCCGTAACTCAGATTCCCCACCAGGCTTTTCCGATAGGGTTCCAGTTCCATGAAGTCGATGACACTCTCCACATAGGCCCTGTTTTCCGCCTCAATCCTCGAGGCTTTACCGTAAAAGAAAACAGCATGCAAAAAGCTGTATTGCAGCTTCGAATGACGGGCAAGAAGAAGATTATCGAGAACAGAAAGCCCGGAAAACAGCTCCAGATTCTGAAACGCTCTGGCTATCCCCATATTTGAAACCTCGTGGGGGAAGCGTTTGTCAATTTCTTCTCTCCATAGAAAATATCACCCAAGGTCGGATGATAGAATCCGGAGATACAGTTCAACATACTGGTCTTACCGGCTCCATTGGGACCGATAATGGAGGTTATCAGTCCCTCTTCTATTTTCATATTAACATTTGACAGAGCCTTCAAACCGCCAAAAGAAAGAGTAACGTCCGAGATATTTAAATATGGCATATCGACATAAGAATTATATTAAATAAGCAACATTGAGTTAATAAATCATTAATATTGATGAAAAAATGGTACAGCTATCCCTTTAAATATTACCCCCTTACATATTCCCGTAATGCTATTTATAGCATATAGTATTCATCTCAGCGACCCCCAAAGAGAAAATATCTTCATACCTTCATCCCCGGCAAGTCGCTTTCCCCACTCTTATGGGATACCAGCAGGCTTCCTTTAGCCTGCATTTTTCATGGACACTGTGTAAATTTTGATACAAGATTCCCTATAAAACTCAGCCAGGCTGGAGATGTTGTCGCTTTATCAAGCTGACCTGCTGTCCAAAAATCACCGAAAACCCAAATTGACAGGGAGACCGAGTGTAAAAATGTCCATTCAAATTTTTTTTAAACAGGCACATCTCCAGACTCATAAGCGTTTAGCTGAGTTTCATGAACAGTGAAAAAAACCTGTCATCCGGAAATACCGTCATGCCGTAGCTATGTCAGCAGCATCCTGACGCCCCAAAAGACAGGTCCCTTGTTCGCGTAGCTTATATTTCTGAATTTTCCCAGAGGCAGTTGCCGGATATTCGTCCACAACAAAAAAGAATTCAGGAATCTTGTGAAAGGCTATTTTATCCGTACAGAACTGCCTGAACTCTTCACTTTCCGCTGTTTCACCTTCCCTGAGAATGATAAAAGCAGCAACCTCCTCCCCATACTTTTCACTGGGAATACCGACAACCTGAACATCAAGAATTTTCGGATGTGTATAGAGAAATTCTTCAATCTCCCTCGGATAAATATTTTCACCACCCCTGATTATCATATCTTTCATCCGACCGGTAATCTTGCAGTACCCGTTTTCATCCATGACGGCAAGATCACCCGTATGCAGCCAACCATCTCGGTCAATGGCCGCCGCAGTTGCTTCGTCCATTTTATAATATCCTTTCATGACATGATATCCGCGGGTACACAATTCTCCCTGGGTTCCACGTGCCACCTCTTCACCTGTGACAATATCCGCAATTTTTACTTCGATATTGGGCAGGGCTCTGCCCACGGTACTGACCCTCAGCTCCAGGCTGTCTTCCGGTCGAGTCTGGGTTATAACAGGAGAAGCTTCTGTCTGACCATAGGCAATTGTCATCTCGGAGGCGCCCATTTTATCCACAACCCTTTTCATCACTTCAATGGGGCAGGGTGAACCTGCCATAATCCCCGTACGCAAACTGGAAGTGTCATAATTTTTCTTTTCCATTTCCTCCAGTTCCGCAATAAACATAGTGGGAACACCGTGGAGGGCCGTACATTTATTGGCCTGAACCGTCTCCAGAACCTTGTCGGTCACAAACTGGGTCACAGGTGACATGGTCGCCGCAGAAACCACACAGGTAAGCGTTCCCAGCACACACCCGAAACAGTGGAAAAACGGTACAGGAATACACAGATTATCCTCACTTGACAGATTCATGCATTCACCGATACTCTTTGCATTTCCAATAATATTGGTATGGGTCAACATTACTCCTTTCGGAAAACCAGTAGTACCGGAGGTATACTGCATGTTGATCACGTCATCCGGTGACAGGGACTGCTGACGCTGTTGCAGGTCTTCATCCGAAACCGTCCTGCCCATTGCGATTACTTCATCCCAGCCATACATACCTTTCATACGGTCCTCCTCCGGACCGATGTACACGACATTTTTTAACAGGGGCAGTTTTTTACACTCGAGTTTTCCCGGTTCACACTCATCCAGCTCCGGACAGACCTCCCTGATGATTTTCAGATATTCATCAGATTCACGGACTCCACCAATAAAAACCAGGGTTGTAGAATCGGACTGTGACATCAGGTATTCCAACTCAAAGCTTCGATAACTGGTATTGACCGTCACCAGCACAGCACCCATTTTCCCTGTTCCAAACTGCGAATAGAGCCATTCGGGAACATTGTTCGCCCATATTGCAACCTTCTCACCCTTTTCCACGCCAAGAGCCATAAAACCTTTTGCCACATCATTGCACACGTCTCTGAACTGTTTCCAGGTGTGGCTGATACCGTATTCATAATAGTCAACCGCCTTTTTTTCAGCGAACTGATCAGCCACAAGGTCAACAAGCTGTCCCAAAGTTGTATTGCCCACTTCGTATACTGGCCTCTGCATATTTACTCCTCCGGTTTTATGTATGTTTTCGAAACATTCCACATGGTTCTATTCGGTATCTCGAAACAGCTCCCTGCCAATCAGCATTCTTCGAATTTCGCTGGTTCCGGCTCCTATTTCATACAGTTTGGCATCACGCAGCAGGCGTCCGGTGGGAAATTCGTTGATATATCCATTTCCTCCCAGGCACTGGATTGCCTCCAGTGCCATCCAGGTGGCTTTTTCAGCAGTAAACAGAATGACAGCCGCGGCATCCTTACGGATATTCGAGCTTTGATCAGCTGCTCTGGCGACCATATACACATAAGATTTACAGGCATTCCAGGTGGCATACATATCCGCCAGCTTACCCTGCATCAGTTCAAATTCTCCAATAGCGCGACCGAACTGTCTCCGGGTATGAATATAGGGCAGCACAACGTCCATGCAGGCATTCATAATGCCCAGGGGGCCGCCGGACAACACAAGACGTTCATAATTCAGCCCACTCATCAGAACCTGAACACCCTGGTTGAGCTGACCGAGAATATTCTCCTTCGGAACCCGGCAATTTTCAAAAACCAGCTCACAGGTGGGAGACCCACGCATACCGAGCTTATCCAGCTTGGGACTGGTGGAAAACCCTGGGAAGGTTTTTTCCACCAGAAATGCGGTAATCCCCTTGTGCTGTCTCTCCGGAGCCGTTTTGGCGTACACGACAAGTACATTGGCATGGGGACCATTGGTGATCCACATTTTTGAACCGTTCAGCAGATACCCGTCACCATCCTCCGTTGCACGCAGACGCATGGAAACAACATCGGACCCGGCTTCGGCTTCACTCATGGCCAGTGCGCCGATATGTTTGCCGCTGATCAGATCGGGAAGATATTTCTTCTTCTGTTCCTCTGTACCATTTATTTTGATCTGATTAATACAGAGATTGGAATGGGCGCCATAGGCCAGACCGACAGAGGCAGAGCCCCTGCTTATTTCTTCCATGGCAATGACATGTTCGAGGTACCCCATTCCGGCTCCTCCATATTCCTCGGATACTGTAATACCGAGAAGCCCGAGGGCACCCATTTTCTGCCAGAGTTCGGGAGGAAACACGTCATTTCGGTCAATTTCCTCCGCTAAAGGAGCAATCTCCTCGCTGACAAAATCATGTACGGTTTCCCGCAAAAGATTTGCAGTCTCTCCCAGACCAAAATTCAAGAGGGGATACGATCTCATGGAACCTCCCAGTTATGATTTCAATTTCTTCACAAATCCTGCATTTCAAAAACTGCAACAACAGGATTCAGGGTAAATAATAGTCTCCCGGAAACGCTACGATTTCAGTTCCTCAATATCTGTAAAAAAATCAAGTGCCTCCGGATTTTTCAAGGCATCCTTATTCTTCACTTCACGGCCATGAATCATTTTTTTGACCGCCAGTTCAACTTTTTTCATATTCAGGGTATAAGGGATATCCGGTGCCTCAATAATCTTTGCGGGAACATGTCTCGGAGAAGCGTTGGTGCGGATATTCTTTCTGATCTCATTTTTCAGTTCATCATTTAATGCATACTCTGGGCGCATTTTCACGAAAAGAATGACACGGATATCATTCTGCCATTCCTGACCAACGACTACGCTGTCCTCAATGCCTTCCATTCTTTCCAGGATTCGGTAGATTTCAGCCGTACCGATCCTGACTCCTCCCGGATTCAACGTGGCATCAGAGCGACCATACATAATGACACCACCCCGCTCGGTAACTTCAATAAAATCCCCATGAGTCCAGATTCCGGGATATTCATCGAAATAGGCTGAATGGTACTTGCTGCCGTCTTCATCATCCCAGAAATAGATGGGCATTGACGGAAAAGGTGCAGTACAGACCAGTTCACCCTGTCTGCCGATGACCGGATTTCCCGATTCATCATAGGCAAAGACCTTCATGGCAAGTCCCCTGCACTGCAGCTCACCACTGTACACCGGCCCCATGGGGTTACCCAGGGCAAAGCAACCGTTGAGATCTGAACCTCCAGAAATGGAAGCCAGCTGCAGGTCCGATTTTACTTCGGCATAAATAAATTCAAAATCTTCTTCGGAAAGAGGTGACCCGGTTGACAGCAGGGCTTTCATAGCTGCAAGGTCAAAATCCTTACCCGGTCTGACCCCGGTGTTTTTCAGGGCTGCTATATAGCCGGCACTGGTACCGAAAACCGTGATCTTCTCGTCCCTGGCCATCTGCCACAGTGTTTCCGGACCGGGATGGAAAGGATTGCCGTCGTAAAGCACCAGGGTCGCTCCCACTGCCAGAGAGCTTGTGAGCCAGTTCCACATCATCCAGCCACAGGTGGTAAAATAGAAAATGGTATCCTCTCTCTTCAGATCCGTGTGCAGTATCAGTTCCTTGAGATGATGGACGAGAACACCACCTGCACTCTGCACCATGCATTTCGGCAAACCGGTAGTACCAGAGGAATACATGATGTACAGGGGATGATCAAAGGGCAGCTGAACAAATTCTATCTCTTGCGCTTTTTTTTCAATGAAATCTTCAAATAGAATGGCTGCGGGAAGTGTTGTCAGATCAGGCTGTTCACTGACGTATGGCACAACAACCAGTTTTTCAATAGACGGAATTTTCTGCAGTATTTCTCCTGCCCGCACAAGACTGTCGATAGGTTTTCCTTTGAAAAAATAACCGTCAGCCGTGAAAAGCACTTTCGGTTGCGTCTGCCCGAACCTGTCGAGAATCCCTTTGATTCCAAAATCCGGAGAACAGGAGGACCAGATTGCCCCGATACTTGTCGCCGCAAGCATACCGATAATCGACTCCGGCATATTGGGTACAAACCCCACAACCCTGTCACCTTTCGTAACACCCGCATTTTTCAATGCAGCGGCGACCCCGGCCACCTGGTGGTAGAGTTCACTATAGGTCAATGTTCTCCTGACCCTGTCCTCCCCCTGAAAACAAGTGCTGTTTTATCGTCCCGGTATCGAAGAAGATTTTCCGCGAAATTCAGCCGGGCTCCAGAAAACCACTTTGCCCCCGGCATTTTGCCCGGATCATCTATAACTTCGGTATATGGTGTGGAAAAACGGATCTCTGCAAAATCCCAGAACTCCGCCCAGAACTGTTCCAGATTGTCCACAGACCACTGGTAGAGAGCGTCATAGTCGGCAAAATCCGTCCCGAACTTCCCGTTAACAGTCTGCATGAACCGATACATATTGGAACTCTTTACCCGTTGTTCCGATGGTTCCCATAATAATTTCGACATGACAAACTCCTTGATCACGTTACGCATTCTCCTGAATCCGCTCCAGAAATCCTCCTATCCACTGCTCACCGGGGGAACTTTTTCTTCACCTGAATCCTGCAATTGCAGGATTCAGGTTTCACGGATTCAGGTTCTGTTTCACACAGGTCTTTTCAGAAAGAAAATCCTTCCGGCAGTTCTTCCGCTTTCGTTCCTTCCGCTACCCAGGCAAGATCAAGAATGGTATAGGTCGGACCCGTTGTTTTGAAAATAGGCACGACTTTCATCCCTATCGCAGGTTCACCAACACTGAGATAACTCATGAGAATTGTGGTCACTCCGTCAAACTCAATATTTATAAACCGGATCGGTTTATCCAGAAGATTAAAAGCCCCCGACCTGGCACATTCCATAAAGGTGTGAACTCTGGCCGTTTTTTTGGCAATATCGGTCAGATCAACAACACTCATCCTGGCCAGACAATCGGGACAGTGAATGCGAAATGGAATATAGATGGACCCTTTTCCTTCGCAGTCATTATTGTCACACCGGGTTGCCAGCAGTTTTCCCTTGCTGAGAGACTCAAAAAAAACAGCCTCCCCTCCGTAGGAATGGATATAGGTCATATCCCGCGGATTGGTTACCCCAAGCAGCTTCCAGTTATCATCAGCATCGCGAATAGGCATATTAGGCGTCAGATGATGGAAGTTCCCTTTGAGTTTATACTGATTATTTTTTACAAATACCTGCCCGAACATACTCATGGTGATTCTCCATTATTTTGAAATCGGCAGCAGCTCCACCAATTCAACTTTTTTATTTTGGCCCTTTACACGTCTTGTTTTAACAGATGATCCGGATCCATGAGGATAGTTGAAGTAACATGGGATCCGACACCTGCATGACTGATAGCCATACCTCTTTTGGCTCCCTTGACCTGCAGATTTGTCCAATCTTCCGGCTTTTCCCTGTCAAACGCTTTCCAGACCTGTTCATCGCCATGGAGTTCTTCCCACCTGTTCCAGAGATGGGAGGCAATCTCAAATGTCTGCATGATACCGGTTGCGCCCACGGCATGCATGCAACCGATCAGTCCACCGGAAAGATTCGATGGCAGTTTTCCGGGTTCTCCCGTATTTGGATTGATGTGATAGCAGTCACCCGATTCCACGTAATCTCTTCCTTCACCGTAGGGACGAATACCGATATCCTCATAGGTCTGCACATCACTGATGGTAAACGCATCATGGAGTTCAACCACATCGAGGTCCTCTGTGGGATCAGTGATACCAGCCATACCGTAACCATAGTATGCAGCAATACGGGCAGCGAGAAATCCGGTAAAACCGGGATACCTGTCTCCACCCGGAAAACGTTCACCCAGATCTTTGTACTGATCGGGTGTTTCATTGGGCAGAAGTGGAATATCCATGTCACGCCTATCCGCTGGCCGCAGGGTATGGGAACCGGCAGCACACCAGATCCTGAGCGGTTTATTCTTCGAATTTGCCGTCAACTTCATTGCTGTGTCTTCATCACAGAGAATGGTACAAGCGGCTCCCACACTCATGAGACAGCAGTCAAGGGCCCGGAGTGGATAAGCTACAACCGGTGAATTGAGAACATCATCCACGGTAATATCCATAGGTGACTGAGCATAGGGGTTGAATCTGGCATAACCATGATGCTTCACAGCAATTTCGGCCAGGGTTTTTCTGAAAGATTCCTCAGACTTACCGAATATCTGCCAGTAACGCTGGGCCATAACTGCATAATATCCCGTGTAAATATGACCAAGAGGAGATTCCCAGTCCTTGTCTGCTGCACAGGATATGAGAAAATTACCCTCATCGGTAGGAACCTCATCCATCCGTTCCCAACCCATGACAAGAACACAGTCTGAATAGCCGGAGGCTACCGCTTTCAAACCTTCCCAGATTGTTGAACCGCCGGTTGCTCCACCGGTTTTGACGCCGACATTGCCCAGAGGATCAAGACCGAGTCGATCATGGATGACTGACTCGCCAAGCAACTGATCTCCAAAATGATCGGCAAAATGGCCGTAATAACAACTGTGGATATAGGTTTTCAACTCTGCCGCCGACATATCAAGCAGGTTGGATGCCATGACAAAAGCATCGACACACAGCTCTTCCGTTCTTTTGTCCGGAAAGGCACGGTCGAATTTAGACTGACCTGCAGTCACCAGGTATACGGGTCTCTGCAGTTTCGGGATTTTTAACTGTTGTTCGCTGAATGTAATCATACTTTCATCCCCTTTAAAATGATTATGAAAGTCTGCAGTGCCTCAGATATTTTCCGGCCCGATTCAAACTTTCATTGTGTATTGTACCCCAAGGGCATAAATGGCTGAACCTGCAGGCCCAACCATGCTTTGTGTTAAAGCGTCCCCACCCACAGCACAAAACTTCGCCTACCGCTGTTATTGGTTATTTTCTGATTTTCCGGCTTTGACCAGAAATGCACGGCATCTCCCTCAACCATATGAAGAATCTCACCGCATAAAATAAAATCAATTGAACCTTTCAGCACACAGAGTACTTCCTGGCTGTTCTTTATATTTTTCCTGGCCGGAATCGATTTTCCCGGCTCAATAACAAGCACCGATGAATCGATCACCGACCTGTATTCCGGTGGAAAAAACCTGCGGGTGACAAAACCGGTATGGGACAGGTCTATATCATCCCATTCCGATCTTTTAATCAGCACAACATTCTGTTGTTCACTCACCTGGGAAATAATATCTCCCGCATTGACACCGATTGCCTGGCAGATACGGATAAGAGTATCCACCGACGGCGAGCTGACATCATTCTCCACCTGACTCAGAAAACCTTCTGAAATCAATGCCTTTTCAGCAACTTTTTTCAAAGTCAGTTTTCGGTCTTTTCTACATTTCCTTATTAACGTACCGATATTCATACAGCGCTGTTGCCCGTATTATCTGGAAGTGATGACAAACACATCACTCGATTAATATTCCGTATAAGTTAAATCTTAACCTATATCAAATATTAATAAAGAGTCAACAGTAATCTGCGCTGAAGTGTGAATTCCTCCATGTCACCAAATAGGAATAACTGTCAGGCCCGGTATAAAGAAAGCCGGGTATGAAGTGAAAATTATCATTTCAGGAGATAAAACCAGACCTCATCGACACTGAAAAAACATGACAAACGGACGTGACAACAAAATCACACTGACGTTGACAACAACAGGAGCTTGCTTAACTTCTTTTTATAGAACCCTCCATCTCGGCGCAAATCGCCACGATTTTTCCGTTCTATGGGCATCATTTGCAGTGATTCTCTAATTATCATCATGAACACAGCGGAGGGTCCGGCTCTGGGTTGAAAAACTCAGCCCAATCCAGGAAAGTACCTGTCCAGAAATGAGATTTTTTGTTCGAGGTCAAGAAATACGAAACAATAAGGAGACCAGCTATGGCTCATACCTGTAAAAGTTGTGGTGCAAAAGCGGATGACCCCGGTCATCTCTGCAATCCGACTGTTCAAATACTTACCTGTTCATATTGTGGAGCAACTGATGTTGGGGCAACCCATGTGTGTCAGCAGAAACTTGCTGCCATGAAATATTCCTGCCAATCCTGCGGCAGGGTTGCTGCGGAAAGCTCAGATCTATGTAAACCCGATGAAATCACATGATTAAAAAATAAACTACCGCAATATCCGGAAAAGGTCGGTCCTGTAAAGGGATCGACCTTTTTCTTTTCCGACTAGGATTCTGCATTTGACAATCTTGCCAGGCATCTTTCATCTGGACCCGCAATCGTTCAATGGGAATGATTTTTTCAAGATCACGAAACTGTAACGAATTCTGGTTTCAGAAATCAATACCCGGCTGGGGTTCGATATCATTTCTGTAAGCGTGTTTAATTTCCCGTATTTCACTCACCGTATCGGCCAGGCAAATAATATCAGGATGCGCATCTCTGCCAGTGAGTATCAAATGCATACGGGGTGGACGAATGGCTATGATTTCCTTCACCTGTTCCAGATCGACCAGCTTCAGCTGCAGGCTGTTGTTAATTTCATCTAAAATCAGGATATCACAATCACCGGACCTGATAATTTCCCCGGCGAGTTCAATGGCCTCCTGGGCATTCCTTCGATGCTCAGGATGGGGGTAGGGATTTCCTTCAATACCACAGAACCCTTTGCCCGTGTGATACAGTTTTACCAGAGGTGCCAGCAGCCTGACACCGTCCCACTCTCCCGAGTAGAGATCACCTTTCATAAATTGAACAACAGTGGTTTTCATTTCATGCCCGCATCCACGCAGGGCCATACCTAGGGCCGAAGTTGTCTTTCCCTTACCGTTACCTGTGATTACAACGATAAGACCCTGTTTTTTTACGGGTTCAAATTTTGTGACTGTAATTTGCTCATCCATGGGGGTCTCCTTTCCCAACTCAGGATATTTTCAAGCCAGCATGGCTGGCCCGTAAGACTTGGCAAAATAACCTTCAGCAACTGGATTTTCAGATAAAAGGGTGCTGCTTATTATTTTTACAACAATTCTGGTCTCCCCAGGAATACAGCCCAAAAAAAAGGCAAAGCAGACCGATGCAGGTAAAACCGGCAGCACTCCATGTCACAGCAAAAATACCCCCTGTTTTCCACATAAAAGCACCAATAAAAACCCCAATCATCCGCCCGACTCCGGCCGTGGCGTAGAACCCGGCCATCATAGTGGCCCTGGCATGGGGTAACACCTCGGTACAGAGGGAAAAACCACAGATCATGGTAAATTCAAAGCACAGGAAAACCATAAACATACCGGCCAGTGCAAAGGGCAGTTTTCCCCCCACTATCGGCAGTAAAAAATAGAACAGAATTGCAAGAACCAGAGCAATAACAGTCGCCCGTTTCAGACCGATCCGGTCGGCAAACAGGGCCGCGAGGGATTCGCCGCACAGTTCAGCTGCCCCAATCGCGGCTGTACTGAATCCGAGAGCAACTAAAGAAATATGAAAAGCATGTTCAAACCAGGCCCCATAGGTTACAAAAAGAGCATCATTGGCAATGGAAATCCAGAAACCAAAACCAATCATTCCAAGGGCCGGTCGAATCCGAACAAGCTGTCTAAGTGAAGAAATCAGGGTTACTTGTCCAGCATATCTCCCATTGTTTTCATCCGGCGGAATAAATCGCATCATACCAATCCACGCCAATGCCCCAAAACCGGCAAAACAGTAAAAGGAAACACTGATTCCCCACCGGTCCAAAACAAATCCAACCAGTGGAATACCTGCCAACGCTGCCCCCGACCAGGACATTTCCACGATACCTATTGCCCTCCCTCTCTTGCCAAATGGGATATTACGACCGATAAGAGCCTGAATTGCCGGGTCAAAAATTGTCTTGCCAAAACTGGCTGTCAAAAAACCGATAAAGACAATCCAATAGACCGGAAAAATACCGGAAACCAACATGCCGACAACCAGAAAGATAAGACCATACCCCATTGTTGTTCTGTATCCCAGTCGATCAGCAACAGGGCCGGAAAAGATACCAAGAATCGAATTAAACTGGCTGGCAGCAATAAGCGATGTGATGGCAGAAAGAGGGACATCAAGCCCCCGGCCGAGGGCCGGTGCAAACGGATAAATAAATCTGCGGGCAGTATTGAGCAGGAGTTTTACCAGGGCCATCACCAGTATCTGGTGACCGACAGAGATTTCTCTATTTTTCAGGTTTTCCGACAATTCATCTTTTTCCAATGGTTCTCTCAATATAAATCCTTTTAACCACAAAAAAATAACTTGATCACTTACAAGGTTAAAATACATGAAAACACAGAGTTACAAATCCTGTGACCAGTTACGATAAAGCAGGTACCCTTGCACTCTGTCTGAGTCTCATGACTACCTGGAATAAAAATAAATGTTCCGGACCGAAGCCATTATCAGGCCAGACGTTCCTTCAACCATTTCCAGGGGAAAAACATGGACACCTTCTGCTGATAAACCCGAAACTCCTCCCCGTATTGGGTCAGGAGTTTTTTTTCCTCAAGAAAAGTGCCGACTATCAGATAAAAGGTTAAAATAACAGCCACAAAAGTTGTCGCGACACTGTACACCTGTGCTCCTGACCAGACAAGGAGAATTGAGCCCCCATACCAGGGATGACGGATAATACCGAATATCCCGCTCCTTGAAAAAGTTTCCTGTCCATTCAGCAGAACATCACGCTTTCCTGTTCTCAATTGATCAAGTCCGAGAAAAGAGGTCAATCTGTATCTCCTCGCTCCCTCTCTGAAGAGAACAAAAGCAAGCAGGAGCATAAAAAAGCGGATAAAGAACCAGCCTCCCTGCCACTTGAAGAGAGCAGGGCTGTGAAGTGACTTCAGGTAGAAAACGGGAACAATGAGAGTGACAAGAGAAAAGATATTATAGAAAATTCTGTACCACCGGTCATAACCACTGAATTGCTGTTCCATAAACGAAATAATCGTCGATGAAATAAGAAAACTGTGCATGACGCACCAGCCGCTCCATATCACAATTAAAAACAAATACTCCCGAGAACCTGCCATCATACTTTTATCACCTGTCTGTAATCTATTGTTTTCTCAGCTGCTCAAAGATGAGCCCTGAATCCGTGAACAGATGTCCCACGGAGATGCAAGTGGTTTATACAAATCAGTTATGTTATTATTTTAGTTGTATTTTCAATGGACTATTCAAGAACAAAATCATAATTTCGTCGCAGATTCTAAGAATCCGTGCATAATACAATACTGTATGTATAGACATGCAGGAAGCAACAGTTTTCCAGATTTTGTAAAAATAGTGGACAAAAGAGTATATTGACACCCCCACCTCCTTGTAATACACTCAAAAACAGACCGGAGCAGTCTGATTGAAATCCGATTACCCATGAAACTCAGCCGAACTGAAAATGTATCTGGTGTCAGAAATCACTGAAAATCCAGATCATTAGCCCGCATTTCTCATCAGTTCAGGCGGCGTCAGCTTCAAAATTTTCAACAGTAAATAATAGTAACCTATATTTACTGTTGAAATATTGCAGAAGATGGCGTCGCCTGGGCTGACCTTGGGTGAACATTGTGTGAATTTTGTTCGATTACTGATAGTTGGCTAATTATTTGTATTCTACAACTATTCTCAAAATTGACACAATGTTCATGAGAAATGTGGGTTAGATGATCTATCAAGAACACAATATCCATTCAAATCCTTTTTTGAATCGTCAAAACATGTTTTCTGAAATACACCTGATAAGGAAGGCACATCCAAGGTTCATAAATGTCATGCTGAATTTCGTATGTAATCATGAATTGAAAACTCCAAAAACCTTTTCATGAAAAACGGGACCTATCGCATTGCCGAATTTTTAAAGTCTGAATCTGCCGGAGGAATAGTGCTGATACTTGCAGCTTTTCTGGCCATGCTTCTGGCAAACAGCCCTCTTGGGTTTCTTTATGATCGTATTATAACCACTCCGGTACATATCCGGATAGGCCCCCTGGAAATAGCCAAACCCCTGCTCCTCTGGGTCAACGACGGACTGATGGCCGGCTTCTTTTTCCTGGTCGGCCTGGAACTCAAACGTGAGCTGCTCATTGGAGAATTATCGGACAAATCCAAAATCATTCTCCCGGCATTCGGAGCCATTGGCGGCATGCTTGTGCCCTCGCTCATCTATGTCTTTTTTAACTATAACGATCCCCAGACTATAAAAGGATGGGCAATACCCGCTGCAACAGATATTGCCTTCGCCCTGGGTGTCCTTTCACTGCTTGGTTCCGGAGTTCCCGCCAGCCTGAAAATTCTGCTGACCTCCCTTGCCATTTTTGATGATATTGGGGCAATTCTTATCATTGCCGTTTTTTACACCGATAACATCTCCTTTATTTCCCTGCTGATCGCCGCAGCATGCATAATTGTTCTCTGGCTCATGAACAGAAAAGGAGAGGAAAGAGTCGGCATGTATTTTTTTATCGGCTCCATCATGTGGGTTGCCCTTTTGAAATCCGGCGTACACGCCACACTTGCCGGTGTCATCCTGGCTATGTTCATTCCCATGGAATCAACTGAAAAAGAGAACCATTCACCTCTCATGCAGCTTGAACATGATCTCCATTCAACTGTGGCCTTTTTCATCCTGCCCATCTTTGCATTTTGCAATGCCGGTATTGATATTACAGACGCCACTCCTGATTTCTTCACGCACAGCGTTCCCCTGGGAATCACTTTCGGGCTTTTTTTCGGCAAACAGGTGGGTATTTTTTCTTTTATCCGGCTGGCAATTTCTCTGACAACAGCTGAAATGCCGATGGGAATGAACTGGCGGTCTCTTTATGGTATGTCAGCCCTCTGTGGAATAGGTTTCACCATGAGTTTATTTATCGGCTCACTTGCATTTAACCAGACTGTTGAAAAAATGGTATTTGACGAGCGGCTTGGCATTATCGTCGGCTCACTCCTCTCGGGTATCGTCGGATATTTCATTCTTAAAAATTCTCTGGAAAAACCAGGGGACAAAACCCTCAGTGTTCAGGAATAAACTTTTTTGCAGGTTTGACATGCAATATTTTTGCGAACATAATATACTATTTCATCTTTTCATAAATTATTTTTAAAAAATTCTGCCTGTAATTACATGATGAACTCTCCTACACGTCATCTGAACATTTTAGTCTTTATCCTTTTCCTCTCCTCCCTTTTTATCGGTATCACTCCCCGAAATTCATCTGCTGATTTCCAAAAGACCAAAATTGCAGTACTTGATTTTGTTCTCCATGGAGACAAGCTGAACACCCAGGGAATGGGGGCTATTATTTCCGAGTGGTTTATTACATCCATTGTTAAAAGTGGCCGTTTTGATGTCGTGGAAAGGGCCATGCTGCAGAAAATAATCTCTGAACAGAAACTTGCCACAACCGGACTGATCGACGAAAACAGTGCCAGTGAACTGGGAAAGATCCTGGGAGTTAAGGTCATTATTACTGGATCTGTCCTCAAATTGAAAAACTCCATTGAAATCAATTCCCGTGTCATCAGTGTGGAATCCGGATCCATTATCGCCGCAGAAAATATTCGAGGCAGCACTTCTGATGACCTGCAGTCTCTGGTGGAGCTTCTGACTAAAAGAATCATACGCAATTTCCCGCTCACCGGATACATAGTAAAAAGAGACGGCAAATCAGTGATCATTGACCTGGGCCTCACGGCAGGGCTTGATTATGGAACGGAGTTTATTGTCTTCAAAGAGGGCGAAGTGATCAAGCACCCGAAAACAGGAGAAGTTCTCGATGTCGAACAAATTCACACCGGAAAAATTCGAATCACCAAGGTAAGAAGAAATGTTGCGGAAGGTCTTATCCTTCAGGAAAATAAAATCGGGATTGCCTATGGCCAGATGGTGCAGAGTATCCAGAAAACTCCTTCAGCTGTACCGGCACAACCCCCACGACAACTGAAAATGGAAGAACCATTTGTACCGGCACCTGCTCCGGCTCCTCCTTCAATGGGAAAAATTGTCCTGAAACGAGATAAGCAGAAAATTATTCCTCCCAGAAAAGTCAACCGAAGCAAACAACCCCGCCGGAAAGAACAACCTCCAGTAGTAGAAGTTGTTGCAGAAAAGAGACCGGAAATCCTCAACGTAGGTATCTTTCCCTGGGTTTTTGATGACGAAGGAATTTCGTTTCTTTCCTACCTCAAAGATAACCTGAAATACCGGATAGAAGATTCAGAGAAACTGAAGTTAAAAAAGTCCTATTACAAAATTAAAAAAATATCCAAACTCAAAACATCAGGCTCTTCAAAGAAATACTATACCAGAACAAACCTGAAACTTTCAGCCATAAAAGCAACGGCAAAAGAACAGAATATTCACCTCGCCGTCCTTGGCAGATTAAATATCCACTGTCGCTGGTCTGACAATTGCCAGGTCAGACATATGAAAGTTATTCTCCTGGACCTGACAACAGGAAAAAGTATTGTCAAGAGCGGTTCTTCCTGGGATGTGGACGCCCGTGATTTCGTTGACTCCGTACTGGCCAAAGCCTTCAAGGAGCTTAACAGAACATTGGACAGAAACTGAAAAATACCCCGTATTTCTACAATACGGGGCATGAGCTGAAAGCTCTCTACCAGTTTTCTCCCAGGATTTCAAAATGGGCTTTGGGATGTGCGCATGCGGGACACATCTCCAGTGCTTCTTTTCCTTCATGGAGATATCCACAGTTTCTGCATCGCCAGGTCACCGTATCAGACCGACTGAATACTTGGTTTTTTTCTATATTTTCTGCCAGATCTTTATATCGTTTTTCATGCTGTTTTTCTGCTACGGCTATTGCCTCAAAAATTGCCGCAATGGCGGCAAAACCTTCCTCTTTCGCTTTTGCTGCGAATTCCGGATACATGGTTGTGTGTTCATAATTTTCACCGGCAGCAGCTTCTCCTAAGTTTTCCAGAGTTGTACCGATAACTCCAGCAGGGAACGCAGCAGCAATCTCGACTTCTCCTCCTTCAAGGAGTTTGAATAATCGTTTTGCATGTTCTTTTTCCTGGTTGGCGGTCTCCTCAAAAATATGTTGGATCTGCACATATCCCTCCTTTTTTGCCTGGGATGCAAAATAGGTATACCGGTTACGAGCCTGTGATTCTCCACAGAATGCGGTCAGGATATTTTTTTCAGTTTGCGTTCCTTTCAGACTTGGCATAACAACCTCCTGTAAAAAATGAGCAAGTTCACCGAAGATGCTGAACATCAACGGCACAGACGTATACTGATAAACCGGCATTGCCGAACCAAATGGCTCAACCGTTTATACCCTTTTGTGCAAAAAACTTCTGGTCGCGGAATTTCCAGATAAACATGGCAGGGAGACTTAATCCGGCTCCTTTATCAGTTCAACCACAGTCTCCTCCGTTCCGGGCAGACCATGAACACTCCTGTACCTGAGAAACAGATTGTCTTCCTTTCTGAACCAGTAAGATCCATGCCAGAAGGGAGACAGTATTCCCGCAGGCCTGACCTCGATCTTCCACGAGTCCATTGGCCGATTGCAGACAGTTATCGTTTCTCCGCCCATCTTCACTGCCTGCAGTGCTATTGTTTCAATGGTATCGGCCCTGATTGTCCAGAAGGTTATTTTTGTCTGACTGGAATCAAGAAAATTTCCAAGAGAAAAAGACAGCGGCTGAAACCAGGGCCGACTATCAATGGTTACTGTTTTTTCGTACGGTTTACCGTTTCTGATTCCTGAAATATACAGGTTGTCACCTTTCCGTTCAGCATTGATATCATGTCTTTTCCTGTTTTTTATCTTCCACTTCAGTGTTGCTCCATCGCTTTTGCAGATATTGAAAAACGATTTTCCCTTTTCAAAAACATGCACAAGCACCTGATCATTCTTGACAACAGCCTTCCAGTAAAACTCTATTTTCCTGTCTCCGGTTCTCTCAATATAGGTATACAACCCGGCAGCCGGTAATCCCCCGGCCATTGCCGGCAGAACCGTTTCCCAGAAAAAAAGACAGAAAAACAAAAACCTGAATAACAACTCTCTACTCATTTTCTTTCTGGAATTTACAGGTCAGACTTATCATATTGTCTTCTGTTTTGACACTCACTTCATAGTCAAGAAGATTGAACAGTTTTACCATCCCCTTATTGGATGTTGAGGTATAGGCGGTCAGCCCGGCAATACCACTTTCTCTTGCGGCTTCGGCCAGTTTTTTTATCACGATGGTGGACAGTCCCCTGCCCTGCCATTTTTTAACAACAGAAAAGGCAATCTCTGCCATATTGGAATCAGGATCCAGGTAATATTCACCCACAGCCAGGATACGCTCGAAACCGGGCTCACCCTCCACCGCTACAATGGTCAGATCCCGGTGATAATCAATAATAAATGTGTTTTCAATCTGTTTACTGACAAAACTGGTCCGTTCATTAAAAAACCTGGACACAACGTCCACCTTGTCGAGACTGTAATAGTGCTCCTGGATAAATCTCTCGTCCGTCAGCTTCACCGGTCTGAAGGTTATCTTTTTATTGTCAATGACATGGATTTCCTCCAGCTTCAGGGGATAAATTGAATGCATCTCCTCTTTCAACGACCTCTCCGGGCCAAGAAGTCCCATCTCCTTTGCCTCGTCAAACAGCATGTCTCTGAAATCCGGATGAGCGATACTGATCAGGGCAATAGCCCTTTCCTGGAAGCTTTTGCCGAACAGATTGACAGAACCGTATTCGGTAACCACATATTGCACTTCACTCCTGGGAACAACCACTGCTGAATCTGTCAGTCTCGGGACAATTCGACTCTCCCTGATGTTTGACTTGGTTGAGGTCAGCATGAGAATGGATTTCCCGCCTTTTGACATTGCCGCACCCCGGAAAAAATCGAGCATCCCGGTTATCCCGGAAAAATTGTTAAAGGGCAGGGCATCGGCCGCAACCTGACCGGTCAGGTCAATCTCCCGGCCCACGTTCATCGCCACCATTTTATTATTACGGGAAATGACCCGCGGATCATTAACATATTTGGAAGGATGAAACTCTATGGCGGCATTATTGTCCAGCAGGTCATAGAGGTCTTTATTACCAATGGCATTACTGGCGATAAGCTTACCCTCATTATACCCTTTTTTCTTATTTGTAATAACTCCCATCGAAACAAGTTTCATGATAGTGTTCGTCAGGAACTGAGTATGAATTCCCAGATCATTCTTCTGCATCATTGCCCGAAGGTTCGCCTCAGAAGTTGTTCCCAGGGACATTTGCATGGTAGAACCGTCATCAATAAGCCTGGAAACATACCTGGCGATCATATCCGCCATTTCCACATCCGGATATTTTTTTGCCTCAATAAGCGGTTCATCATGCTCAACAAAATAGTCAATATCATTAACGTGAATATAACTTCTGCCAAGAACCCTGGGCATATTCCTGTTCACCTGGGCAATCACTATATCCGCCGCCTTTGCAGCAGATTCTGTAATATCAACCGAAATACCAAGACTCATCCAGCCGAAATCATCGGGAGGAGTAACCTGTATAAGGGCCACCTGAATGGGGAGCAATCGTGATTTTATCAGCCTGTGTACATCTGAAATATTAATCGGAGTAATAAAGCGCCTGTCACCCTGGAAACTTTGCGAATTTGCGGAACCCAGGTAAAAGGAACGGATGTTCAGATTCTGAGATTTAGATTTTTCAGCAATTTTAGATAATGATGTCGATTCCTTGCTGAACAGTCTGATAATCTCAAGGTCAGTAAATCTGATACTGGCATCAGCCAGTTTCTTTACAAGGTGCTGCGGCTCTCCACAGGACGAGCCGATAAAGATTCTCTGCCCTGAATGAATTTTTAAAATCGCCTTGTCTGCAGCCATGCGATTTTCCTGGTAATGATCTGCCCAATAACCTGTACTGGTCATAACGTCTCTCCCACTTTATCACTATATTTTGACAGGAAAACGAACTTCTCCTGGCGATTACGTTCCTCCATACTATTGTTAAACAGCCCATAAAGCAAGCCCGCTCGTTATGGTTAAAAGGAATCCAGTACACCATTTCCCTGGCTGGATCACCAAATTGGCCATATCTCCGATGATAATTAAAAATCTTTTGCTCACTTTCCCACTTCTCTGCTAGGATGAAAGAGAGGAGGGGATATGATTCTGCAATCGACAGCCGATACACTACTGCTTTTCAACCTGTCGCCTGGAGAAACGCGGCTTATTGACAGACTTGTTTCCTCTTTTGCCCTTGAAACAGTTTCTCTTCAAATCAATAACCTCAGCGAATACCGAAGAACAGATCCCAAACATCAAGTATGCCTGGTAATTTTTCATGTTGACGCAGAAAACAACAGGCAGCATCTCGATATTCGCCAAATACGGGATCACCTCGGTGAGAACGTTCCCATACTTATCCTGATCCCAGCCAAAAACAGAAAAAATATCAGGAAATATCTGAAGGCCGGAGCTGATGACTACCTGCTTTTACCACTGAACCAGGATCAGTTCTCCGTCAGTTTTCTCATACTGCTCGAGATCGGCCAGACGATGGCACATGCGCAAAGACCGCAAACGTCACAGGACAGCACATTTGCATGGAACAGGCTGATTAACCCATTCCGGGCAGGAGAAAGCTATTTCTCTCCGAGAACTCTTGCCGGAAACAGGAAAACTGAGGGCAGTTTTGATAAATGGGAAAAACTCCACCGTCTTGGTCTGGGTGGATTCGGTGTAGTCTGGCTGGTCAGGGAAACCGGGACAGGGAGACTTGCAGTTGCCAAAACACCCCATTCACCGGCGCTGAATATACGTGTACTGCGATCCGCCGCTATCCTGAAACGGCTTATCCATCATCCCGGTATCTGTCAGCTCCTGGAGGTGGTCAAACATAACGGGAAATTCATTCTTATCCAGGAATATATCAACGGCCCGACCCTGCAGGAACTGTTAAAAACAAGAATTTCTGCCCGAAACAGGGAAGACTACTTCAGCCAGCTTCTCTCAGCTGTGGCATTTTCCCATAATCACAGAATCCTGCATCGTGATATAAAACCTGAAAACATCATGATAAGCAAAACCGGAAAATTAAAACTGCTGGATTTCGGGATCGCCAGGGACCTTTCCTGGCAGGGGGCCGGAAAGAGTTCAGAGGGCACCTTAAGTTACATGGCACCGGAACAGTATGCCGGCAAAAGCTGTCTCGCCTCCGATATCTGGTCCCTGGGCATTATTCTCTATATTTTTACAACCAATGCCGTTCCCTACCAACTTTACAATGACGAATACCCCGAAGACATGGAAGAAGAACTGCGAAACAGGGCTCCGTTGACAATCAATCCCAAAATAGACCGTGAGCTTGACAGAATTATCATGGGCTGCCTGGAAGTGGATCTTGAAAAACGATACGGAAATGGCCACGCTCTACAGCAGGATCTCTTTAAAACTTTTCCCCTGTTCGGCTCCGGTGAACTTCTTCCTCCCTGACCCAATTAAAAAAAACTCTGAAACACAGTTTCAACGTCCTGTCATCAGTCTTTTTCCAAATTCTTCGGGAAGTCCTGATGAAAGAATCTTCTCTTTTGTCCTGTGAAAATCGTAGTCGAATCTGTAGAATTCAACCACATTTCTGTCTGTATCATAAATGAGGTAAGCTCCCCGTACATCACCGTCACGGGGTTGTCCCACAGAACCGCAGTTGAAAATCTGCCGATTCAGGGGTGACATGGGAACAACAGTGCCATTCCTGGGAGAACGAATATAGACACAGAAAAAATTCCTGCGTGTAATGGCAACCGGCACATGGGTATGGCCGAGAAAGAGGAGTTTCGTCTTTGACCTGGCAAACGATTTGGAAATAGAACTCTTCTCGGAAACATAGTACCAGTTTCTCGGTCTATACGGGTTGGAGTGGCAGAAAAAGGTATCATTCCACCTGATTGTATCACTCATTTCCTTGAGAAAGAAGTAGTTCTCATCGAACAATCTCTTTTTTGTCCAGGAAATCGCCTTTCTGGTTGCCGCACCGGCTCTCATCGGTGCACCGAGGACAGCGGCGTCATGGTTTCCAAGAATAAAAACAGCGTGGGATAGATTTCGCAGCAGATCTATACAACCGTTGGGGTCCGGTCCGTATCCCACGACATCCCCCAGGCAGATATAACGGTCGATTTTTCTGTCAGAACAGTGACGCAGAAACGCCCGGAGTGCTTCCAGGTTTGCGTGTATATCTGAAAAAACGGCAACCCGCATAACTGCATCCCAAATTCTGAGGCCCTTGAGCTGGCTATTTCTTCCTCCAACTCTTTTCCTCGCCTCTGATCAGTCTGGATATATTTTCATGATGCTTCAGCCAGATAAGCAAACCAATAAAAGCGGCCGCCCCGATGGTGGCCGGCGAACTCCCCACCAACCACAACCACACAGGTATCAAAGCAGAAGCCAGAAGAGAACCCGCCGAAACAAAACCGGTCAAAGCAACAGCACCTGCGAACACAACAAGACTGATTAAAATGGCAGGAAGCGAAAGATAAAGAAACACGCCGAGCCCTGTAGCTACCCCTTTACCTCCCTTAAAACCGAGATACACAGGAAACATGTGACCAATCACCGCTGCAATACCGGTTAGAAGTACAATTCCTTCCCGGCTACCGGATTCAGGAAGCAAAGACGCCACCAGGTACATGGGCAGAAAACCCTTGAGACAATCACATACCAGGGTCAGAAAACCGAGTTTTTTTCCCAGCACACGGCTCACATTGGTTGCTCCAATATTGCGACTCCCCGCCTGGCGGACATCCGTGCCCACAAGCTTGCTGAAAACAAGGCCAAAGGGGATAGCACCAATACAATATCCGAGCAGTGGAAAAAGATATTCCATACGATATCAGTCTCCCTCCTCTATAACTTGCCTCTTTCCCTGTGCCGGATAAATTTTTTCAGCAAACGATCAGAAACATCATCATCGCGATAGGAAACAATGGTAACAGGGCATTTTCGAAACATTCTCTCAGCGACAGATCCGGCAAAAATATGCCGGATATCATGGGTCTTAATACCCATAACCACCATATCGATATTCTCGTCCACCACAAGTTTCAGCAATTCGTTTGTCGGATCTCCAATTTTAAATGTAAAATTGACCTGATCATCAGGCAATGTCATCTCGGCCATCAGGTCCTTCAGTTCGGTACGACGCTCTTTCTTGACGGTTTCCAGGTAATCTTCAACACCGACCTTATACCCCAGGGAAGAAATCTTGTCGACGGCTTCCAGGTCCCGGTCATTAATGACATTGACAATAATCAAGGCAGCATTAAAGGAAGCTGCAATCCCTGCCGCATAATTCAAAATACCTTTGGAGTATTGTGAAAATGCAATGGGTACCAATATTTTTTTTACCATAAGATACTCCTGATGCTTTTATTAAAACGATGGCCGGTGAAAAAACACCGGCCATTCAGCTGCTTGAATATTTGGCTGAAAATTCGGTCACTACAGGTTATTTTACCGCAGTCGGATTTTCATTTATTTTTGTACCCTAAAGGGTATAAACAGCTCAGCTGTTTATGCCCGGCCATGCCGGTCAGGAGGATGCCGCGACCAGCTCCTCTTCATCTATTTTGCGGGCACGAGCACGCTGGATTCGCCACAAAAACGCAAGAAGTATCATTGCCGGAATAAAAACCAGTTGTTTAGGTGGACGGTCGGCCTTCATCTGGACACCGGTGATTTCCTGGTCAAAATCTATTTTTGCCTTTTCAGCAGGGCTGCCGAAAGCAACCAGATCAACCAGGATTTTACCATCTTCCTTTCTGGTTTCAAGACCAATATCACTCAGTCGCTCCTTGCCGGTCGCTCCATCCCCCACGGGCAGCATCACCGTCATTTTGAACTGTTTCCCATTATCCTTCTCCCCCTTAAGCTGAAGCCTGAGCATAGACCCGGGTTTAATCTTACCGACGACCTGCTCCAGTTCCGAAGCGGGCTTCTCCACCAAGGGCGGATAAACCTTGTCCCAGAAATAGCCGGGCCTGAAAAGTGCAAAAGCGATCAGAAGAAGTGCCGCTGTCTCCCACCACTTGTTTCTTGTCAGGAACCATCCCTGGGTCCCTGCGGCGAAAACCAGCATGGCGACAACTGCTGTCACGATAGTCAGAACCAGATGATACCAGTGTTCTACCCCGATCATCAGCAGTTCGGTATTGAAAATAAAGATAAAGGGGAGAATAGCCGTCCTGATATCATAACCAAACCCCTGGATACCTGTACGGATGGGATCACCTCCCGAGATCCCGGCTGCGGCAAAGGCTGCAAGTCCGACAGGCGGCGTATCATCTGCCAGAATGCCGAAATAGAAAACAAACAGGTGCACGGCAATCAGGGGGACAATCAGTCCATTCTGGGCGCCGAGGCTGACAATAACAGGAGCCATCAGAGTTGAAACGACAATATAGTTTGCCGTTGTCGGCAGCCCCATACCAAGCAGCAGACTGATACCGGCGGTGAACAGTAAAATCAGCATTAAATTACCACCGGAAATAAACTCAACAAACTCGGTCATGACCAGACCGACTCCAGTGAGTGTAACAGTACCGACAACAATACCTGCTGCAGCTGTCGCCACACCGATACCGATCATATTTCTGGCCCCGGCCACCATTCCGTCAATCAGATCATTCCAGCCCCGGACAAAAGAAAAATCATCTCCCTGCATTTTTCTGAAAAACCCTTTCAGCGGATGCTGGGTGAGAACGATGACCACCATCAGGACAGATGCCCAGAAAGCAGACAGTGATGGTGACAGCCTTTCTACGGTAAGACACCACATCAGAACAACGATAGGTAGAATAAAATAATACCCGGCCTGGGCTGTCTCCCCGAGAGGCGGCAGTTCCTTGATATCGGTGGTAATCTCCAGTTCCGGTACACGACAGGCAAAGGCAATGAGAAGAACATACGCCACCGCCAGCAGAACACAGACAATCCATATTGTGGCATCCCCGGCTACCGTTTTAATCCAGCCGAGTCCGTAATAGGTTACTCCCCCGAGGATAATAAGGGTAAGAATGGTTATGAAAAAACTTGTCACTCCCTGGACAAAAGTCTTTGTTTTACGCTTTTTCATCCCCTTCAGTCCCATCTTGCAGGCTTCCAGATGCACAATGTAGACCAGTGCAATATAGGATATAATAGCCGGCAGAAAGGCATGCTTGATGACTTCAATATAGGAAATTCCCACATATTCCACCATCAGAAAAGCCGCAGCACCCATTACCGGCGGGGTCAACTGACCGTTTGTGGACGAGGCCACTTCAACTGCGCCGGCCTTCTCAGGAGAAAAACCAACCTTTTTCATGAGTGGAATTGTAAATGTCCCCGTCGTCACCACATTGGCAATGGATGAGCCGGAAACCAACCCGGTCATGGCTGAGGATACAACCGCAGCCTTTGCCGGCCCACCCCGCAGATGACCAAGCCCCGCGAAAGCGGTTCTGATAAAATAGTTGCCGGCCCCGGCTGCCTCCAGAAGCGAGCCGAACAGGACAAACATGAAAACCATACCAGTGGAAACCCCCAGAGCAACACCATATACACCCTCAGTTGTCAACCAGTAGTGAGTCATTCCCTTGGAGAAACTGGCCCCTTTATGGGCAATGACCTCAGGCATATATGGACCCGCAAAAGTGTACAGGATAAATACCATAGCCACAACCATCAGCGGAGGGCCAAGTGCACGCCGGGTAGCTTCCAGCAACAGGATAAGCCCAACAAGAGATACACCAAGATCAAGCATTGTCGGTTGTCCCGGACGGGTGGAGAGATCAGAATAAAATAGAAACAGATACGCTGCACAGAAAGCAGCTATGAAAGCCACGATCCAGTCCTGGATCGGGATATATTGCTTCGGCGAAGATTTAAAGGTCGGAAATGCAGTGTAGGCTAGAAAGACAGCAAAAGCCAGGTGAATCGCTCTTGCCTCAGTATCATTTAAGACAAAAATATTAAATAAAAAAGGTAGCGGAGATGCGTACCAGAGCTGGAAAAGAGTCCAGCAGAGTGGTACAAAAAAAAGGACTTTCTTAGAGATTTTTCCCTGAGGATTACGACCGCCTGTGTCCGCTTCTGCGACCATCTCCTGTATATGTTCACTGGGTAATGGCTTTTCGGTAGGTTGAGTCATTTCGACGACTTCTCCTTTTCATTCCTGAAACAGTAACTGAAAATTTGGAATCCCCGACCGGGCAGCACCCGGCAGGAAAACCGTCAATGCGAATACAGATACTTCTCTATGTGATGAATTTATTACATAATGAAAAACCTGTGGTGAAGATAAAAAAGAATGTGCAGCCGTGGAACCCGGCTGCACATGAAATTACAGAGTATGGCTGATGCTTACATCAGACCTGCTTCTTTATAATACTTGACGGCACCCGCATGAAGAGGAGCGGAAAGACCGGCTTTGATCATTTCCTCTTTCTTCAAGGTCGCAAAGGCAGGATGGAGCTTTTTAAACTGGTCGAAATTCTCGAAAACAGCTTTAACTATATTATAGATAACCTTCTCAGGTACCTTGGAGGACGTTACGAATGTTGCAGCAACACCAAACGTTTTGGTATCGGCATCAGTTCCCCTGTACATGCCACCGGGAATAACTGCTTTTTTGTAATAGGGCTTTTCTGCAACCAGCGCATCAATTTCAGGTCCTTCAACGTTGACCAGAACAGCATCACAGGAAGTGGTTGCCTCTTTGATGGAACCATTCGGAAAACCCACGACATATACCATGGCATCAATCTTGTTATCACAGAGAGCCTTGGACTGTTCAGCTGCCTTAAGCTCAGAGGCCAGTTTGAAATCAGATTTCTTCCAGCCCATTTTTTTCATGACAACTTCCATGGTACCACGCTGTCCGGAACCCGGATTACCTATATTAACCCGCTTTCCTTTCAGGTCTTTAAAATTCTTTATACCGGCATCCGCCCTGGCAACAACGGTAAACGGTTCTGAATGGATGGAAAATACTGAACGCAGATCCTTATTTGGTCCCTGCTTTTCAAACTTGCTGGTTCCATGATAAGCATGATACTGCCAGTCAGACTGGGCAACACCCATATCAAGCTCACCGGCCCTGATTGCATTCAGGTTGTATATAGAACCACCTGTACTTTCAACTGTCGCACGAAGTCCATGTTCTTTCTTACCTTTGTTTACCAACCGTGCGATTGCACCACCTGTGGGATAATAAACACCCGTAACACCACCGGTGCCGATGGTCACAAAGGTCTGATCAGCTGCCATGACACTGGTTGCTGAACTCAACGCAGTGACACAACCAAATGCAATTGCTGCCATTAAAGATGCTGTCCGTTTCATACTTTTTCTCCCTCATTTTCATTAATTACCTTCCCCCCGACTCCGAAAAAAAATCGAGGAAACAAAAAACACATCCGTCATGTGTAATCGACATTTTCAGGCGTCCATCACACATTCTGTCCAGTCTTGAAAGACTGCAGACAAAAATACACATCACAACAATTTAAATGAGAAGTCAAGCTTTTTTCAAAGAGTTTCAAATGATTTTTTCGTAAATCTTTCACCAGGCCGAACAGCCCGTTTTTTCTGGCCTTGAGGAATATTACCTCTCTGTTTTTTTTCATCATCTGATATTCCAGCGTTTTCTTGAATACTTGTATGAAAGAGACCTCAAACTCTCCAAAAAAATCCTGGTTGACAACCATCACCCCACCCTCTCCTATTTGAACAATGGCAGAAAAAAAAACCCTGTGGTAAAATAACAGATTACTTTTTCGTGATAATAAGTGCTACAACAGGCATAATTGCAAAATCGCTGTTGTGCCGGCCCCAAACCATAAAACAGGCAGTAAAAAGCCTCGTGATCAGTTACGATACAATGACCATTCAAAAAATATACAAATATCCCGAACCGGTTCTGCGACAGAAGACAGAAAAAATCACTCTCTTTGACAAGGAACTGACAACCCTTGCGGACGACATGGCCGAAACAATGTACGATGCCCCAGGCATCGGCCTGGCTGCGCCCCAGATTGGCAAGTCTGTAAAACTCATTGTAGTTGATATTTCAGAGGACCGTGAAGAAGATCAGGAATTCATGGCTCTGGTCAATCCGGAGATAACCCAACGGGAGGGTGAGCAACTTGACGAGGAAGGCTGCCTTTCCGTCCCCGAGCTCACAGCCAAGGTCAAGCGGGCGAGGAAAATCACTCTCTCCTACCTGGATCTGGAGGGAAACCCTCAGGAACTGACTGCGGAAGACCGCTTTGCCGTCGTCCTCCAACACGAAATTGATCATCTTAACGGCATTCTGTTTCTTGACCACCTCAGTTCTCTTAAACGAAACCTGTACAAGAAAAAAGTCAGGAAATGGCTGGCCAACAGATAGGAGAAACCATGCCCAGGCAACCTTTACGCATTATTTTCATGGGAACCCCCGATTTTGGCGCATCAACGCTGCGGGCCCTTCTGAAAGGCCCTGATGAAGTCGTTGCTGTGGTCACTCAACCGGATCGCCCGAAAGGTCGTGGCAAAATACTGACGCCTCCTCCGGTCAAACTGCTGGCAGAGGAAAACAACATCCCGGTCCTCCAGCCCACAAAGATAAAAACAGAAGAGTTCAGGAACGGACTGCGCAGCTATCAGCCGGATCTCATGGTTGTTACAGCTTACGGCCGAATCCTCCCCAAACCCCTCCTTGAACTTGCACCGATGGGCTGTATCAACGTCCACGGCTCTCTTTTGCCTCGACACAGGGGAGCTGCTCCCATCCAGTGGTCAATTCTTCTTGGAGACGAAAAAGTTGGAGTGACCATAATTAAAATGGACGAGGGAATGGATACGGGAGATATTCTGCTGAAGGCCGACATGGAACCATCCCCCGGGAAACAGCCGGTACCCTTTTCAAAAAACTCGCTGAACTTGGCGGCGGAACCCTGCTCAAAGCCATAGCGGGGCTCAAGGATGGTACAGTCGCCCCGACGCCCCAGGATCATGAAAAAGCCACCGAAGCACCTTTACTAAAAAAATCAGACGGGCTTATCGACTGGTCAAAAGAGAGTGAAGAAATTGAACGCTTTATCCGCGGACTTGATCCCTGGCCCTGCAGCTATACCTACCTGAAGGGGAAACGGATCAAACTGTTTGCCCCCGAGGTTGTGTACCGTGACAGTGACAGCTCTCCGGGATCCCTGCTTGAAGTCAATAAAAACGGCTTGCTGATCAATTGCGGAAAAAATACTCTTCTCATCAGGGAAATCCAGCCTGAAGGGAAAAAAAGAATGTCGGTGGAGGCATTTCTCTGCGGCACTCCCCTGAAAGCCGGAGTGGTTCTCTCCGGACAGAAACCCGGCAAAGAGCAGTGAGCAGTCCGGCGAACGAAAAAATCTGTTACGCAGACTGCTTTTCCGGTATAAGCGGGGACATGTTCCTGGGTGCTCTGCTGCATTGTGGGCTTGACCGGGAACTCCTGCTGAATGATATCGACAAACTTGGTCTTGAAGAAATTGAATTCTCAGTTGTAAATGAGAAAGAATCCTCAATTTCATGCTGCAGGGTTTTAATACGCTCCCGGCGAAAGCAGGAACTCCGCACCCTGCCCGTCATAATAAACAAGCTTGAAAAAAGTGGGCTTGATGACTCCATCTGTTCAAAAGCGGCTGCGGTTTTTACAGCTATTGCCGAAGCCGAGGCACGAATCCATAATATGCCGGTGGAAAAAGTCCACTTTCATGAAATCGGTGCTGTTGATACCATAATAGATGTTGTAGGCACCCTTGCCGGCCTCCACCATCTTTCTGTTTCCACCCTTTACGCCTCACCGCTTCCCATGGGCCGTGGATTTGTCAACTGCTCCCATGGGAAAATACCCCTGCCCGCACCCGCTGTTACTGAATTGCTACACGATATCCCTGTTTATGGTGTCAATATTCAACAGGAACTGGTTACACCGACCGGAGCGGCACTGCTCAAGGTACTGGCAGGTGATTTCGGTCCAATGCCCCCCATGACAATATCCGCAACCGGTTATGGAGGCGGCAGCCATGTTTTGCCTGATAATCAACCCAATCTGCTGCGACTTGTCATCGGATATGGCAGGCAGGTCAAAGAGAGCCAGGAAGTGCTGGTCATCGAAACAAATCTGGATGACTGGAACCCGGAGACCTTTCCTTTTCTCTGCGAAAAACTGTTTTCCGAAAAAGCCCTGGATGTCAGCCTCACTCCTATTCTGATGAAAAAGGGCCGGCCGGGATACTCTCTACAGGTTATCTGTCATCCGTCAGGCGGACCGGGGATAAAAAATACAATTCTCAGGGAAACTACGTCCATAGGTCTGCGTTTTCGAAAAGAATCAAGGCAGACCATGCCCAGGAAAACTGTGAGTATTGCAACACCCTGGGGTGCTATCAAGGCTAAAAAGGTCCAGGGACCGGACAGGCCTGTTATTTATCCGGAATATGAAGAGTGCAGAAAAATCGCACTCAAAAACAATGTCACCCTGCAGGAGGTTTATGACAGTGTGCGATGCGGGAAAGAGGGATCATCATGAATAAAATCATCATTGCTCTGGCCACAGGCTGCGGTGTGGGAATGATCCCCGTGGCGCCGGGTACATGGGGATCACTGGCTTCCCTCATCCCCTGGTTTTTTATAAAAGACTTTTCACTTCCTGCCTACCTTCTGATTCTGCTCTTCGTCTTTGTTATCGGTTTTTTTGTCTCAGGGTCTGCTGAAAAAATACTTGACCGACCCGATGCGGGTCCAATAGTAATCGATGAAATTCTCGGCATGTTCATAACCCTCACCCTGGCCCCGAATGGTCCTGGCAGCTGGATTCTCGGCTTTGCTCTTTTCCGGATTTTCGATATCTTCAAACCCTTTCCCGTCTCCTGGTTCGACAAAAAAATCCATGGAGGTATTGGCATCATGATGGATGATGTCATGGCCGGACTCTACGCACTGGCTGCCCTGCAGCTTATCTACCTGATCTTTTAACTTGAAACTGCAGCTGCCTGAAATGATGAAAAATGCGGGTTAGTGCCTTGGAGATGAACCTAACCATTTAATTTCAAAACACCTTCCCTGGTTTCTTTTTTATGACAGAACCTTAGGAGTAAGGCATTAAAACCAACAGGAGTTCAAAATTGTACATTTACTTCTTGTCCTTCCTTTTCTTTTTTCTGCTGTCAGCAACACCGCCACTTTGGGCCGCCCCGACCACAGGCAGTCCCCTCCCTCTCTGGGAACTCAGGGTAGCCGCAACCGCCGCCCGACTGCCCCACTACAAGGGATCCGATGAATACAAAAATTACTTCTTCCCCCTGCCCTATCTTATTTACCGGGGGACTTTTTTCAGGCAGACAGAGACAACCTTCGCACTATATTTTACAAAAACAGCAAACTGGAAACAGATATCTCCATGTGGGGAAATCCACCTGTACCTGGAGACAACAGAGCAAGAGAAGGAATGGAGGACCTTGACGCCCTCCTGGAGATCGGACCAGCTCTGAGATATTATTTCCACAGGGATGGTATCAGCGATGGTTTATACCTCAAAGGAGCCGTACGGACAGTTTTTTCTGCCGGCTGGGACGGAGGCCCCGACATCCATTACCAGGGACTGCACAGTGATATTTATCTTATTTTTAAGAACAATTCACTTTTTTCAGCACAGCAACTTCGCTTTCATCTCAGTGCAGGACTGCATTTTGGCGACGCAACATTCAACGAATATTTCTATGAGGTTGGTGAAAAAGATGCTCTCCCTGGGAGAAACGTATATTCTACGGGAGGAGGATATTCCGGTTTTTCCTTGGCCGGTTCTTTTGTGAAACGATTTACTCCGACAGTCAGTTTCGGTTGTTATGGGAGGTGGGACAATATCAGTGGTGCAGAATATGAAAACAGTCCTCTGGTGAAAGAGAATAATAATTACACAATCGGTGCCATGCTTATTTTCACCCTGCTGCAATCCGAAAGACTGCTGCCGTAATTCTTCGGTTAACCTGCACTCCCACAGGGTAACTGATCACAGGATTTGTAACTCTGTGTTTTCATTTACCTTACCCCTGTAAGTGATCAGAGGTTCCGGATGGGAGTGCAGGCTTCAGGTTACAGATTATCCGTCTTTTCCAGAATAATTACACTGCCTTTATATGACACCACAATCAGAAGGACCCAACCCACCAGTAATGCTGTAATCATTTTTTACTCCTTTTCTACCTGCTCCAAACAAGCCAATCTGCTTACCGGAAAATCCCGCCACCGAAGGTCATTTTGCCCCAGTTGAAATTTTCATAACAGTAAAACGATATCATTGTCGGGGCTGAACACTATGATTCAACCCCACTGGTTAATAAGCCTTTTCATCATTAATATCATTCATGCCGATCTTCTTCGAATCCATCTGGCTCCAGACATAAACGACATAGGCCAGAACACCCGGTATCATAAAGGCGACATAAGTCATCGCCGTCAGAGTGAAATGACTTGAAGAGGCATTATAAATAGTGAGACTGGACTGCAGATCCACCTTTGACGGATAAAAGGCCGTATTATTGAACCCCGCCGTGAAAAAGATGGCGAGCCCAACAAATACCGTGCCGAGACCACCAAACCAGATACCTTTTGTGCTTGTGGCAAGACCGGTTCGCAGAACCCCCATAATAACAAGAATAAGACCAACAAGCAGCATACCCAGTACAACCGGCATGGCCAGCAGATTACCCATGTATTTATAGGATACCATGCTGACAATCCCGTTCTCGTCAAAACCGTAGCCATCAATGACAAGAAGAGCCACCAGTACATAGAGAAGAAACGGCAGGGAATAGAGAAAATTCTGCAGACAGGCTTTGCGCAGGCGTGTTTCAAGATTCGGTGCTTCGGAAAAATCTATATTATTGACCAGGTACATGGCCCCGAGGGTCCGTGCATTCAAAACAAGAAACAGCCCCAGAGCCAGATTGAAAAAGGAAAAGGCAGCCTCCACACCCCGAAGGGCATTTGTCCACACCACCTGGTTCAGACTGTTCAGGGTAAAGTTCGAACCGGTAAAAAAGGTACCGACAGCCGCACCGATGAGAAGAATACCCACTGAACCGTTAATAAAGAGAAAGAGTTCATACACCTTTTCCCCCAGGAGATTGCCCGGTTTGGTACGATATTCGTAACTTACAGCCTGAACAATAAAGGTAAAAAGAATCAGCATCCACACCCAGTATGCTCCACCGAAACTGGTGGCATAGAACTTCGGGAAAGCCGCAAAAAGTGCTCCCCCAAAAAGAACCAGGGTGGTAAAAGTCAGTTCCCATTTCCTGCCCAGTGAGTTTATTACCAGGGATCGTTCCACCTCATCTCCCGCAACCTGCCAGAGCAGGGTCTGTCCCCCTTGCACAAAGGTCAGGAAAAGAAAGAGGGCTCCCACAACCGAGCAGATAATCCACCAGATCTGCTGTAGTGTCATTAAATCCAGATTCCCAATCATTTTATACACCCTCCGGTCCTGTTTTTATCTGCTTGAGCATAATTTTAACCTCTGCTATCAGCAGCACGGCAAACAACAAAAAGAAAATCGAGAAAGTCGCGATAACATTGCTTTTGGCAATATTGGTTGTCGCTACCTTCACAGGCATCAAGTTCTGAATGGCCCACGGCTGACGTCCCACCTCAGCTACAACCCAGCCCAGTTCCGAGGCAACCAGTGCCAGAAAGAATGAAAAGAAACCGAGCACCAGCAGCCAGGTCTTATCTTCAAGATTTTCCTTATAAGAAAAATAGAGATAGAGCATCAATAGAAGGATAAAGAAGGAGCCGAGATATACCATGCCATGGAAGGAGTAATAAGAGGAAGCCACAGGGGGAACGAGCTCTTCCGGAGAATCCAGGTAACCAAAACCAAGGTAATCCTGATTGACTTTAAAACGCTCAAGAGCCGCCGCTTTGGCCTCCATATTTCCAGCCTTGTCCGCTGCCTTGATGGCCGCAAGATCAGCAATGGCCGCTTTTCCTCTTTTGATCTTGGCAGCGGCGGGTTCTATACCCTCCGCCTCATTGCCATAGACAAGATCCTTGATTCCGGGCACAAACCCGTTCAGCTCCCGCTTTGCAAGAATTGAAAGTCCTTTGGGCAACGATACTTCAAAAGCAAACGGTTTCTGGCCATCTCCCAGTCGCTTACCACTGGTCAGAACACCAAGGGCAACGATATCCGCCCCCCGGGATCCCTCGTACAATCCCTCATAGGCCGCCAGCTTCATGGGCTGATATGTCCCGTTCGCAAATGCAGATTCGTCTCCGGTAAATGCAGTAAAAAGGGAGGCCAGCAGACCAAAAACCGAGGCAACAATAATGGACTTTTTAGCCATGCCGACATGTCGCCCTTTCAGTAAATAATACGAGGAAACTGTAATTACAAAGAGAGACCCCACAACAAAACTGGAACTGGTTGTATGGGTGAATTTGGCTATGGCCACCGGAGAAAATAGAATTTCCCAGAAATTCTGCATCTCGAACCGGGCACTCTCAGGATTAAATGCCATACCCACGGGTCTCTGCATCCATGCATTGGCTACCAGAATCCACAGAGCTGAAAGATTAGAACCTATGGCAACCATCCATGTGGAAAAAAGGTGAAATCCTTTGGAAGTTCTGTTCCAGCCAAAAAACATAACAGCAAAAAAAGTGGCTTCCAGAAAAAAGGCCAGGATACCCTCAATCGCCAGAGGGGCACCAAAAATATCCCCAACCATCCATGAGTAATTAGACCAGTTGGTGCCGAACTGAAATTCCATAATAATTCCAGTGGCAACACCAATCGCGAAATTTATTCCGAACAGTGTCATCCAGAATTTTGTGAGGATTTTCCATTCTTCCTTGCCACTCTTCACGTAAATGGTTTCAAAAAAGGCGCAAAGAAATGACAGTCCCAGCGTCAAGGGGACAAAAATCCAGTGATACATTACTGTCAGGATGAACTGTGCCCTTGCCCAGTTCACCATGCCCAGATCAATTTCACTCATTACAGCATCCTCCGTTTTTAGTGCCTTACTCCCGAATTTCTGTCATAAAAAACAAGAAAGGGGAAGGCGTTTTGAAATTAAATGGTTCGGTTTATTTTCAAGGCACTTATACACCCTTGTGGGGTGTTAATATTTAGCTACCGGCCGTGTCAGTTGGTCGATAACATGGTCGGCCCTTTGTTGGTCTGTCGAAAAAGCAGTATTGAGATAATTGGGAAAGAAAAAAAATTTTAAAACGGCAAACATAATTATCAGTTTGATGATTATGATTTTCCACAGGGTTTTACCCACAGTCATCCTGCGAAACCCATCTCGATAAAACCTGAACAGTTTTATTGGATACTCCCTTACCATGACAGAACCTCAAACTCCATATCCCAACAGGGACATATTTTCAAATTCCATTCCGGCAAATGGACAAAAACTGAATACCACTCAATTTTATATTCCATTCTGCACATATGCAAATTTATTTATTACTTTGAGATCTTTTTGTCAAGAATAATAATTATTAGCAACTAACCCACATTAATCATCGTATTTGTGACAGGTTGCAGGGCACCGTAGATTCTCACAAGTAGCCTGCACAGCGTATTGGTTTTACACTAGTCGGCGGATGGCGGAAAGATCCGGCATTCTGTGACCTGTTACGATTTTTACCGCCTGATCACGTATGGACCTCGACCTGACATTGAATGAACAGAAGATACAACTGTAATTTATAGACCCAGACGTTTATCAGAAAACACGTTTGCTGTCGCGCTCCAGAAGTTGTAACAATTTTTCTGACGGATTGGAGAATCTTGCTAAAAATATCATTGCCGCAATAACATATGGCTTAAAACTCGCTTCCATATATAATTGATCCCGATAGCGGTCAAATACAGAAGCTGACACTTCACCACGTTCACAGCTGACACCGGAAATATCAGCAGGCAGACAGTGCATATAGAGACCATTTTTTCCCTTAGTCAGGCCCATAAGGCTCTCGGTACATTCCCATTCCATAAACTCTGCATTGCGCATGAGGAGTTCTTTTTCCAGGGATCTGATACCTTCCATATCATTGTCGGCATAGAGCTCCGTACGTTTTTCCATGGCACTGAACGGCGCCCAGCTCTTGGGGTAAACGACATCCGCACCAGCAAACGCCTCGGCCATTGAATCGGTCTTAGTAAAACGACCGCCCCCGACCTCTGCATTTCGCCGTGCAACATCCTCCACTTCCGGCATAACAGAGTAGCCTTCAGGGTGGGCCAGAACAACATCCATACCAAATCTGGTCATAAGGCCGATAATCCCCTGGGGAACTGAAAGAGGCTTACCGTAGGAAGGGGAATAGGCCCACGTCATTGCTATTTTCTTTCCCTTGAGGTTTTCCTTGCCGCCAAAAAAACGGATCAGATGCAGAGCATCTGCCATGGATTGGGTCGGATGATCAATATCGCACTGGAGGTTGACCAGAGTGGGCCTTTGTTCCAGGATGGCCGCACTGTGTCCCTGGCTTACCGCCCCGGCGACCTCTCTCATATAAGTATTCCCTTTACCTATATACATATCATCACGGATACCGATGACGTCAGCCATAAAGGAAACCATGTTCGCGGTTTCACGGACAGTCTCTCCATGGGCGATCTGGGATTTTTCCTCGTCCAGGTCCTGCACAGTCAATCCCAGGAGATTGGCTGCACTGGAGAAAGAAAAACGGGTTCTGGTGGAATTGTCACGGAAAAGGGACACAGCCAGGCCACTGTCAAAAACCCTTGTGGATATATTATTCTGCCGCATATTCTGCAAAATTTCTGCGGTCTTGAAAACTGCAGCAATTTCATCATCACTGCGATCCCATGTGAGCAGAAAATCATCCAGATACATTTTGGAAGATTCCAATTCTGCAAGTTGTTTAACGAGTTCTTTAATCTCCATCTGCATGCCATCCACCATTTTCCTTCCCCCATTCCTGACTTTTGAGAATAACTCAAGAATACAAATAATTAACCAACTCTCTGTGACTAAACAAGATTTACACAATGTTCACCCAAGGTCAGTCCAGGCGACGCCATCCTCTACAGCAGGCCGACCCTGCTGTTAAAGTCGGTGATCAATTCATCAATGGCATCCACCTGGTTGAACATGGAATACCAGTAATTATCATGGTCGTACCATTGGTCATTCAGTTCCTCCACAGTTCGACCCTGTTGTTCCACCCATGTATAATACTTGAGATTATGCAGTGTTTTTCTTCCATAATAGGAAAGCTCTTCCGTATGATCCATGGTAATTGCGGAAATAAGTTCAAGATCCTTCTGGGCCTGAAAATCCGTATAAATACCACGCTCATTTTCAAGTTCTTTCAGGCGCGATTCATACAATTGCATTGAATCGGTGGCGATGGAAACAACCATATCCTTTTCCGTCAATTCATTGTATTTGGCAAATTTTATGGCGGCTACCATATTGCCGATACCGGAAATACCAAGGAGGTCAAGATTCTCCGCAAGGGATTCCTGGACACCGGCTGCAATCAATGCGACTCTCCCTTCAGGTTCATTGAAGAGGCGCAACAACCGCATGGGAACTTCATCATCAACTCCAATGACGAAATCAGTTTCGCGGCAATCATGGACCCAGGGAACATGCTTGTCTCCGATCCCTTCGATCCTGTGGGCACCGAAACCATTGTAGAGCAGAGTCGGACACTGAAGCGCCTCCGCGGCAACTATTTTTGAACGGGGAAATTTCTGTTTAAGATAATATCCGGCCCCCAGGGTTCCCCCGGAACCTGATGACGAAACATAACCGGCAAAGTGTTTTCCCGCCGAAATGTAAGGCTCAATAATTTCTTCAATACTGCTTCCCGTGACGACATAATGCCACAGGGGATTTCCCATCTCATCAAACTGATTGAAAATCCGTAGGTCTTCCCCACTCTTCCTCAGCTCCCAGCATTTATCAAATATCTCTTTGACGTTGGACTCACAACCCGGTGTGGCGATAATCTCACCAGCAATACTCTTGAGCCATTCAAACCTCTCCCTGGACATCTCTTCCGGAAGGATTGCTACAGCATTGCAGGCAAGAAGCGCAGAAATATATGCCCCTCCCCGACAATAATTCCCGGTTGACGGCCAGACCGCCTTTGTTTTCCGGGGATCAAACTGTCCAGTCACAAGGGCCGGAGCCAGACAGCCATAGGTAGCACCGACCTTATGAGCACCGGTGGGAAACCACCGCCCGGCCAGCATGATGATTGTAGCCCTGCACCCTGTCAATTCAGGGGGAAGAACAAAATGATTGACACCCCCGAAAAGACCACCGGAATCCCGTGGTTCATTTTTCCAGGTAATCCTGTAAAGATTGGAGGGATGAACAGCCCACAATTCTGTTTCCTTTAATTTTTCCCGTATGTTATCAGGAACCAGCTCCGGGTTTTTCATCATTGCAAACGTGGGCAGGGTGATTCCCTTTTCCCGGCAATAGGTGATATTCTTTTCGAGAATCTTTTCATGAACGGTTAAGTCAATCACGGGATAATCCTTTGTTAAAGTATCTCTTCAACTGAATGTATGGTTTTTTCAGGAACTTCAACGGCCAAAGCGGCAGATACACTGTCTTTCAATCCGTTTCCGGTTGTCAGAATAACAACTGTTTTATCCGGGTCCAATCCATGTGCGCGTTGCAGAAACCCGGCATAGGATGCAGCACCTGCAGGTTCAGTAAAAAGGCCGGTGGAACCGGCGAGAGCTGCCTGGGCCGAGAGGATTTCCTGATCTGAAACTGTCATCATCTCTCCATCAAACCGGTTAAGAAGATCAAGTGCATGAATTCCATTACGGGGAACATCAACGCAGATGGAATCCGCAACCGTTGATGTGGGCCGATTTTCAAATATTCCGGTATGAAAAGCTCTGCTGAGGGCATCGGAGGTCCTGGCCTGTACACCGATAATTTTGGGAATTGAAGAAATCAACCCCATCTTCCGCAGGTCACGAAACCCTTTGTAAACACCCGCCAGAATACACCCATCTCCAACTGACACAAAGAGGACGTCAGGAGCTTTTCCCAACTGTTTGAACAGTTCCAGGGAAACTGTTTTTTTTCCTTCAATGGTAAGTGGATTATAGGCAGTATTCCGGTTAATACCACCTTTTATCCTTGAAAATTCCAGAGACATTTCATAGGCCAAATCGTAATTACCACTGACCCGGTATACCTTTGCACCGTATTGCAGAGCCTGCACCAGTTTGGCTGCGGGCGCCGCTTCCGGCAGAAACAGAGTTACGTTTTGCCCCGCGGCAGCTCCCACACCGGCCATGGATGAACCAGCATTGCCTGTCGAGGCCAGGGTGATATCGTGAATACCGAATTTACAGGCAGAAGCGGAAACCAGAAAGGAAGCCCTGTCCTTGAAGGAAGAGGTGGGATTTGAACTGTCATCTTTTATAAACAGATTCCTGAATCCCGTTCTTTTGCGTATATTTACAGGTTTCCACAGTGGAGTATTCCCTACGGGTATGGCTGGAAAATATTGGGATTCCACACAAAGCAGATCAGAAATTTTAAAACCAGGTTCAATACTCCCATGCAACTCCACCTCAAGGATACCATTTAATGGCTGATCCTTCCGCTGTTGAGCAGAACAGTCCGGACAGACCATTATCTCCGGTACAATATCATACGTCGCATTACAGACGCTGCAGCGATAATTGAACTCCATGCTTTTCTTCTCCGAAAATAATCAGGTCCGCCCGTACCGATTAACCCGCATTTCTCATGAGATGGACTCGTAAAAACTCCGATCTACTGCGTTGTGGGGTGATCGTGTAATGCTCGACGTACTCTATGTACGCCTGCGCTTACACGACACCGCCACGCCTTGTATATCGAAGTTTTTCCAGAGTCCATCTGAGAACGTTGAACGACTTTTTACGAGATCATCATTATTTACTCTTGAAAATTTTGTTGCTGACGCCGCCTGAACTGATGAAAAATGCGGGTTAACTTGCCAATTGCAGGATTTAGGTGAAAATAAACCTGCTCCACCGAATAAAACCCGGCAGAGCAGACCATGGGTATAGATTCAGTATGGACGATCTATTGAACAGCTTTCAGAAACGCATTCAGCAGTTCCTCACCATCAGCACCAAATTTTTCAACGATCAGTTTCTTGACTGCGGGCACAGCAGCCTTTTTAAAGGTCTCTTTTTCTGCAGCGGTTAGAGTGTTGACCTCCATTGTCTTTGAAAGCTCTTTCAGACCCCTGTCTGAAGCCTCAATAACACGTCCCATACCCCGTCCTGCCACAATCGCCGATTTTGCCGCATAACTGACCACTTCTTTTTCATTGTCCGTCAGGCTGTTCCAGAACTTACTGTTCATGGTCCAGACATATGGTGCAAAAAGATGTCCGCTGAGGGTCAGGTATTTCTGAACTTCCTGAAATTTGGCAAAGGCGATGATTGGAATGGGATTCATCTGACCATCCGCTACACCGGTCTGCAGGGCAGTATAAACTTCCGACCAGGAAATGGCTGCCGGCTGCCCACCCATGGCTGTAATTATCGCCTTATGGGTATCAAGCCCCATGGTCCTTATTTTCAGACCGGCCATATCGGCTGGAGAATGAATGGGGTGCTTCGAGTTGGTCAGTTGAAAAAAACCGCCGGAATCACCAAAGCCCAGGACATGCAGGCCGGTTCTCTTCTCAATGTCTGCTGCCAGTTTTTTGCCAAATGGACCATCAAACACTTCATAGGTTTTGCTGATATTGGGAAATGCAAAAGGAATATCCAGGATACCGATCAGGGGATAGACAGAGGCAAAGCCGCCCACTGAGTGAATACCCGACTCAATAACACCGGCCTTGACCTGCTGCAGGGCATCCTTATCCTTGCCCAACTGACCGCTTGGAAAGGTTTTTACCAACACAGATCCATTAGTTCCTGCTTCCACAAGGCTTTTGAACACGGTGGCCATGGCACCGGTGGGGTTGTCAAACGGATCATCCTTGTTGAGATGGTGCAGTTTGATGGTTTTAGCCGCCAGGGCTGAACCCGCAACTGTCACGATTGAAAACAGGACTGCCATGAAAATAACGGATAATACTTTAACAGCTCTCATCTTAACCTCCTCTATTTTGGCAACCATGTTGCCTTTTGTGGTCTCATTCAATGACCGGTCGGCAATGCTGACCTCTCCCCCGAATCATGAATTGTTTTGGGCCAAGCTACATAAGCAATCTTGGGATGAACAGGGTCATCTCATCCCAGAATGCAACAAGAAAAAGTATGGCGATTTCCACCACCAGAAACGGAATCAGGGACATGCTGATTTTCTCGATACGCTCTCCGGTAACCGATGACATGACAAACAGACAGGCTCCCACCGGTGGAGTCATCAGTGAAATATTCAATGCCAGGACGATCATTATACCGGCATGCACCGGATCCATGCCGATGGTTTTGGTCAACGGTCCCAGTACTGGAGCCAGTATGATCAGGGCGGCATTGATATCCATGAACATGCCCACTACCAGCAGGAGGCAGAGTATCAGCGTAATAATGACATTCGGGTTGCTGGAAAGAAACAGGAAGAATGCGGCAATTTTCTGGGGGATCTGCATGAAGGTCATCCACCAGCTCAAAATAGAGGCACTTGCTATTATGAGAAAAACAATCCCGGTAATTCTCGCCGTGCGGATAAGCATTTCCACGATATCATTGAAAGTTAAAGCACGATAAATCACGACACCAATGAACAGTGCGTAAAAAACCGCAATCGCAGCAGCCTCAGTGGGAGTCACAATACCGAAAAGAATGCCTCCCAGAATAATTCCCGGCATGAGAATGGCCAGAAAACTGGATTTAAATGCCCAGAAAATCCTCAGTAAACTGAACCGTTCTTTACTCTTTGGCAGGTTGAGCCGCCTGCCTAACAGGGCAATCACGCACATGCACAGGGCACAGATGAGCAGACCCGGCACAATACCGGCTGCAAAAAGACCGGCAATGGAAACCCCCATGAGCGAGCCGTAGATTACCATAAGGTTTGATGGTGGAATCGTGGGACCGATAATCGAGCCGGCAACGGTTACTGCGCACGAAAACGGGCGTGTATATCCCTGTTTAACCATGGCCGGCACAAGAGTATTCCCGAACGCCGCAGTATCAGCTACCGCGGCACCGGTCATACCGGCAAAAAGAACCGAAGCTATCATATTGGAATGGGCAAGCCCTCCCCGCAGATATCCCACGAGGGCATTGGCAAAATCAGCCAGCTTTTCTGTAATACCCGAGCGGTTCATGATCTCTCCCGCCAGAATAAAGAAGGGCATGGCCATGAAAGTGAACAGATCCAGACCTTCAAAATAGCGTTTGGGGGCCATCATGAGAAAATTATCCCCCCGATCTGGACCAGACCAGCTATTCCTGCAACCCGAGGGTCACCCCGATGGGAAGACCGATGAGAATAAAGAAAAAGAAGATCAGCAGAACTGTAATCATGACATCCTCCTATTGAGTCTGAACAATACCCGGAATGGATGGTTCAGTGCGGCGGAACATGGCTGCAAAAATCTGAAACGCGGTCAGGGCAGCAGATACAGGTACCGCAGCAAAGGGAACTACCATGGTTATATTAAAAATGGTGGCGTATTGCCCCAGCCCGTCTCTGGCCATGCCGATACCGTACCAGGTGAGAAAGAGAAAGAAGGAAAAGCTGACCAGATCAAGAGAAATTTTCAACCCTCGAACCCCGGCCGGAGGCAGAAAACGACTGACAATGTCAAGGCCGATATGTTCCCGGTAAAAAGCACCGCATGAAACAGCCAGGAGTGCGGCCCAGATCATAATATATCTGGAGAGTTCTTCGGTCCAGGTATATCCCATATGCAGAAAATACCTCTCAACAACCCCGAACCAGATCACCAGAACCATACCCGCCACCAGAAGAGCGCAAATTCGTTCAACCACCCAGTTCAACCGATGAGCCGCTCTATCAAGGAGGGTTCGTTTCTTTTCTGCCATCGACTACCTCTGTGCTTTGAATTTTACCCACCGGATTACGATATTTTCATCCGGCTGAATGACAACAGGAACACAACCTGTCAGGGAACAATTCTGGTCCCTTTTTTTCCCTGGACTGCGGCCACCAGGTTTTCCGGACTGGTAATAATTACTTCCTTTCCCCCATGGCTGATAAATTTGAGTGCTGCTTCTATTTTTGGCAACATGGTACCCGGACCGAAATGTCCCTGACCAATCCGCCCATAAGCCTCGGCAACCGTCAATCGTTGCAACGCCTTGCGTTGAGGGCTGTCAAAATCCAGATAAACACTCTCAACCTGTGTGGAAATAACGAGCAGATCAGCTTTGAGCTCAATCGCCATAAGGGCCGCTGTCAGATCCTTATCCACCACGCAGTTAACTCCCACAAGGTTACCATCTCCGTCCCGATCCACTGGAATACCGCCACCCCCTGCCGCAATAACCACAAATCCACTATCCATCATGGTCTTGAGAGCTTCCATTTCCACAATTCTGATGGGCCTGGGAGAAGGAACCACCCGCCGGTATCCCCTGCCTTTCTGATATACAATATGCCAGTCAGAATGTTTCCTCAGAAGGGAATCCACCTTCTGTTTCGGATAAAAAACCCCGATGGGCTTGGTGGGATTTTGAAATGACGGGTCGTTGCCATCTACTTCAACCATGGTAACCATGGCCACCGGTTGTTCCACCATGCCCCGCTGGTGAAAAGTATTGTGCAGTGATTCCTGCAGCTGATAACCAATAGCCCCCTGGGTGTCGGCAACACAGTTTTTCAAGGGAACAAAATGGAGTTCCCCGGCCTCAAAGGCAAGCTCGGAGCGCCTGAAGATATAACCAACCTGGGGTCCATTACCATGGGTAACAGTGACAGCAAAGCCGAGTTGCATGATGTCGGCTATGAAACCTGCTATTTCCTGAACTGCCGCCAGCTGGTCATCAATCTCCCGGTGCTCACCATTCTTGATCAGACCATTACCGCCAACGGCCAGGACCATACGTCGTTTCATATTTTTTTCGACTGACCATGAAAATTTTCATTTATCCCTAAAGTTACGGGCATAAAGAGCAGGTATTACTGCATACATAGCGGCTGCCTTCACCAGTTCATCCTTCCAGGTCACTTCATTGGGGGCATGGGCCTGATCCTCATGTCCCGGGCCGAAGCCAATACAGGGGATACCATAACGCCCCATGATGGAAACCCCATTGGTGGAAAATGTCCACTTATCCACTACTGGCTTTTCCTTAAACAGGGATCTAAAAGACTCCACCAGGGTTCTGCAGACTGTATGTTCCTCTTCCAGGACCCAACTGGGGAAATAGCACTGGGTCGGATAGACCAGTCCCCTGTATGAGGGACGGTCGTAATTGTACATGGAGACCCTGCCCCTGCTTTTTTCACCGCTGGCAGTTGTCTGATTTCCTCCAGGGCATCTTCCCAGGTCTCACCACGGGTAAGCCTTCGGTCTACTGAAATGGAACAACCATCAGCTACAGCACACCGGGAAGGTGAAGTATAAAATATTTCCGAGACGGTCAGTGATCCTTTCCCAAGAAAAGGATCGTCCTTCAATCGAGTGTGCAGTTCCTGCAGTTCCATGAGAATCGGTGCCATCTTGAAAATAGCGTTGTCACCCCTTTCCGGAGCAGAGCCGTGAGAACTGACTCCATCCACTGCAACCAGAATTTCCATCCGTCCCCTCTGACCCCTGTAAATACCCAAGGAAGTGGGTTCGGTGGAAACCACAAACTCAGGGCGAATTCCGCTCTCTTCTATGATGTACTGCCAGCAGAGACCGTCGCAGTCCTCCTCCTGAACAGTACCTGTGACGAGCAGGGTATAATCACCGGAAAGGCCCAGCTCCTTTATTATTTTTGCACCATAGACCATGGAAGCCATCCCCCCTTCCTGGTCACTGGTTCCCCGACCTGAAATAATCTCACCATCTTCAAATCCGGTATAAGGATCATGATCCCAGTTTTCCCGGTTGCCCACACCAACCGTATCGACATGGGCGTCCATGGCAATCAGGTGTTTTCCCGTACCGATATAACCGAGAATATTACCCATGGGGTCAATTTCCACCCGGTCAAAACCGACATGTTCCATTTCCCCCCTGATTCTCTGAATAATCTCTTCTTCCTGACAGCTCTCGCTGGGAATAGCCACCATGTCTCTTAAAAAAGCGGCTATCTGCGGACGGTATTCTTCCGCTTTTTCCATCACACGCTTAAAATCAATACTCATTGTTTCTGCCCCGTTCCTTCTGCCCCCAGGGAGGGCAAAATTGTCCTTGATTCAATATCTTTCAATCGCTTCAGACTGTTCTGCCAGTTGGATCGTATTTGTGCCTGTGCTTCCTGGACGTCCCCAGATCGCAGGGCATCAAGAATACTGAAATGTTCCTCCAGTGAATATTTTGCACTGGCATATCCCTCAAAATAGGTCACCTCCACCCTGCGATATTTTATTTTCAGATCCCGGAGAATTGTAACAAGATGGTGATTATCCGACCGCTCAATAAACACATCATGGAACTGAATATCCGCAAGAGACGCCTTGACTGGATCTTCTGTATCAAGAGCTTTCCCAAGGGCCGTATTCGCCATCTCCATTTTTTTGAAATCATCTTGAGTCAAATGAAATACGGCAAGGGATACGGCCAGCTCTTCCAGGGTCCAGATAATAGGATAGATTCTTTCCGGTTCCTTTATTGAAACTTCGGAAACCCTTGTCCACCGATTGGCCGAAGATTCAACCAATTCCTTATCTTCAAGGCGTCGCAAGGCCTCGCGTACCGGAGTACGACTGACCCCCATATGTTCAGCCAATTCCTTATCAAGGAGTTTCTCCCCGGCCTGAGCTCCCCTTCCATGATCCACGAGAGAAGCGTATTGTAGACCTCTTCTCTCATGATGGAGCGACTCAGTGGTTTTGTCTTTCCTGGTATGGGCATAGTCACTTTCCTGAACAGAATGGGTCTTATGAACTTCTATAATTAACATATTGGATGTAATATATTACTTATGGAGACATGTCAACAAAACAGTTTCTGATGGACTCGTAAAAACTCCGATCTACTGCGTTGTGGGGTGATCGTGTAATGCTCGACGTACTCTATGTACGCCTGCGCTTACACGACACCGCCACGCCTTGTATATCGAAGTTTTTCCAGAGTCCATCTGAGAACGTTGAACGACTTTTTACGAGATCATCAGTTTCTTATTACCTAAATCCTGCAATTGGCAAGTTTTTCGGAGATGCGAGGCATCAAGGGCGCAGACGTATTAACATACTTCAAGCACTTGATAACGAAGCAGATTCGATAAAATTGCCAATCCCCCAGGGCAAGGGAATAAAGAAAAAACAATCTCACTCTGATAGTGAGTAGTACAGCCCCTACTGTAATATTATAACTATCTGTTTATACATTATAAATATTTTTTCTTTGTTCCCGAAGTGCAGGATTTAGGTATTACCTGTAAAACTCAGTCGGAAAGGAAGTATCCCTTCGTTTTCAGACCGAGTTTTTCACATAATGAGGAAAACAATCTATAAAGACAAACATGCAGATTCTATCGATTGCTGGTCTCCATATCATCAGAAGAAGATGCCTTACCGGAAAACACCAGAAGGGAGAGAACTACATCCTCAAGATTGACATCACCATCACGATTAATATCGCCACCCAGACCCATATTCAACTCATCAAGCATGAATCCGCGGGTACGCCCATGCAGTTGTCCGGTCCCGGCAATCTGACCATGATCGTTAATGTCTCGTGCGAAGGTGAGAACCCAGCTGGAAGAAGGCTGTAGAACATCGTTGAGATCCCTGACCCCGGAGAGTCTGTCAAAAACAAAGGCGTGTTCCACAGGGGTATCCCCCATGGACCACATAACGCCCACCATCTGCCCCAGGTTGTTGATACCGTATATTTCTCCGTAGGGAAATTGTACCGGCATGGGGATACGAACGGGTGGAGCGGAAACATCATCCCAGTAATAGGGAAGACTCTTCCCCTCTTCGATGCTGACGGACCCCCGACCAGATGATGATCATTAATTACCGCCGCATACCATTGCCCTTCCACAAAATCAGAATCGACCGGAAGTTGCCGCAGCCCCCTGTGACGGTCATATATAAACGGCCTGAACCTCTGAGAGGCGTCCGCAGCAATTCCGACGACTTCCCCCCTGTTATTAATTCCATGGGCAATGGAATAGCCCTGCCGGTATAGAGGTCCCCGTAAATTCAGTGTACCGAGATCACGTACCTGCTTTCCGTCAAAAAGGATCCCGTGATAGAACCGGGACGGCGTATTTTCGTTTTCAGGCAGGGTCATTACACCGACAACCGTGCCGTCATTTGCAATGTCATACGCCCGGCTCTCCCCTTCTGTCATCAAGCTGCTTTTTTCCACAGTTACTGCATCGGGCCAGCGAACAATATATTTTCCTCCCTTGTCCGTTCTGAAAAAGCCTGAAACCTGACCGAAGTCATTTATTCCCCAGACACTGGTATTACCTCCTTCTGCTGGAGCAGGAAGTATCACCCTGACACCGGGAAGTTCCCAGGTCATGGCGACTTCTTTTTCCTGTCCGGAGAAACTGACCGCACATATTTTACCGTTTTCATTGATGCCAAAAGCCCTGGAAGCAGTCATGCCATCCAGGGGCTCAATAGGATGAACAGTGATTTCAGACATTGCTGCTGTGTTCCGGGGTAAAAAGGTCAACACAACGAACAGAAAAATAAAAAACGAAATGTATCTGGAGCAGTTATTCAGCCTGATGGCAGCCATGATAGAATTTCCTTTGTCAAAAGAGTACAAAAAGGTTGATTCCTTTTAGCTGCTTTTATGGCAAGCAACGTGCCTGATATATATTCCTCATATTTTCAATATGTTAGAAAGATCACCCCCTCAAAATGAGTTCCCAAAAAATGCAAGATTGGGCAGATCTCTGATCAAAAGTGCAAATTTTACCCATCACCACTAAAACCCGCATTGCTCATCGGGATTTACAACCTTGTGATTATAACTCAAATGGCGTCACTGCCATGCTCACCTGTTCTTACCCGTATGACGTCCTCGACATCGAAAACAAATATTTTCCCGTCACCGATCGTATCACTGCTTGCTGCAGACCGTATGGCATCAACTGCCGTGGGGGCCATATCGGCGGTCACCACCAGCTCAATTTTGATTTTTGGATTAAAATCCACATTGTATTCTGCACCACGGTACATCTCCTTATGACCTTTCTGACGGCCATACCCTTTCACTTCCGATACAGTCATTCCAGTAATCGAAATTTCCGTCAGTGCCTCTTTGACTGCTTCAAGCTTAAACGGTTTAATTATCGCTTCAATCTTCTTCATCACTTCTCCTTAATCAATCTTTTGTGAACTCAGGATAAGCAGCCAGGCCACATTCCACCACATCAACTCCTTCGAGCTCTTCTTCCTCATCAACCCGAATACCTGTTGTCGCTTTGATTGCCAACCAGACAATGGAACTAGTAACAAAAGACCAACAGAAAATTACTGCGATTCCAGTTAACTGTGCAATCAACGACCCCTCATGGTTTGTAAACGCCGCTGCCAGCAATCCCCAAATACCAACAACTCCATGGACGGAAATAGCTCCAACCGGATCATCAAGTTTTAGCTTATCAAGAAAAATAATTGCCCCCACCACAATCAGGCCTCCGATACAGCCCACCATTGTGGCTGAAAACGGACCTGGAGCAAGTGGTTCCGCAGTTATGGCAACGAGACCTGCAAGCGCGCCATTGAGTGCCATAGTCAAGTCCGCCTTCCCAAACCAGAACCGGGCAAGAAGAAGAGCACTGATCAGTCCGCCGGCTGCCGCCATATTGGTGTTGACAAAGACAAGGGCGACATGATTGGCAGCTTCAACCGTACTCACTTTCAGCTCGGAGCCACCATTAAAACCAAACCAGCCGAACCAGAGGATAAATGTCCCCAAAGTTGCCATGGGAAGATTGGAACCTGGAATCGGCTTAATTCTCCCGTTCACATATTTCCCTCTTCTTGCCCCTAAGAAAAGGACTCCGGAAAGGGCCGCAGAAGCGCCGCAGAGGTGAACAACACCGGAACCTGCAAAATCAAGAAAGCCGAGAGCATCAAGAAAACCGCCCCCCCATTTCCAATACCCCTGAACAGGATAAATAACCCCCGTCATCACCACGGCAAACAGAAGAAAGACCCACAATTTCATACGTTCAGCAACAGCACCGGAAACAATGGACATGGCAGTAGCAACAAAAACAACCTGAAAGAAAAAATCAGACATGTTTGAATAGGTGGTTTTTCCCCCACTATTCAGCACATCCGCCAGGCTGTTATCCCCACCCAACAGAAAACCAATCCCGGGAACAAGACTGTTTACCCCGTCCCCGTACATGATGTTGTAGCCGATAAGCATATAGAGCACACAGGCAATAGCATACAGAGCCACATTCTTGGTCAGAATTTCCACCGTATTTTTGGCCCGTACAAGACCAGATTCCAGCATGGTAAATCCGGCCGCCATCCACATGACAAGCGCCCCGGACATCAATAAATAAAAAGTATCCAGAGAATAGGACAGCTGTACAACGGTTTCACCGAGTTTTGGCTCTTTTGCGAAAGCAGGCACAACGAATCCTGTTATCAGGAGACAGACAGCTCCCCCCCAGTATCTTCCATAATTTTTTTTCTTTTTCACAACTTCTCTCCAGTAAGATTTCTCAGAAAATATCTTTTGCCTGGAAAGACTTTTACAAAACTCGAGCCACATGGCGTGATTATTTTTAAATACGGATAATTCAATAAGTTACACAAACATTATGATGATCTTGGCAAATGCTTTTTATCACATTTTTGTTTATTTTATATAAATTTATATTACAAATATGTTATTTATTAGCTCTCGATCCAGCGTCTCAAGGCCAAATATGTCAGATAAAAAAGGAAAATTCTCTGGAGAATTTTGCAGCCATATGATCAAATATTTCTCTATCCACCCACATCACTTAAACAAACATTGAAAGGAGCACCATGATTCGCGACCTCGCCCTGGCAACAAAAGCAACCTGCAGTCTTGAAGATCAGGAATCACTTGTACCGCTTGTTCTGCAACTGAAAAAACTCACTGAAGTTGCAAGCAAACAGGGGCTCCTCGCCCTTGAAAATGAGTTGACGAACATCAAAGATCCTTTTCTTAACCTGGGGTACAGCTCATTATTGACAAAGTGGAGCCCGAAAACATCAAAGACATCCTTGACTCTGATATCTACTACAATGAATCAAACGGAAGAGAACTACTGAAAAAGATACTCATAAGAGAAGGACTCCTCCGAATTCAGGCAGGAGACACCCCGAGAAACGTACTGATCTGCACAAAAATTTTCCTTGGCAAGGTTCCGGCCTCACAGTTCAGAGCCACATAATCCCCATACCAAAGAAAACAAGACAAACCATGAAAACATGGCAGTAAAAATCTTATGACAAACTACATCAAGCTTCGACTCCTGGCGGTCTTTCTACTGGCTGTTCCCACGATGTCTCATGCTTCCAACGCATTTGAAACCTGCCGGGACCATTTTCTGCACGGACGATATTTCGTTGCAGAAGACTCCTGTCTGCAGGCAGCTAACGAAGGGATACTTGATGCCCAGAAATGGGTTGCCTTTTTATATACCAAGGGCAAGGGAGTGCCGCAGGATTTTGACAAGGCATTTTTCTGGACCGAAAAAACGGCCAGGCGCGGTGACGCTAACAGCCAGTACCTCCTGGGACGGTGTTATCAATTCGGTACAGGAGTAAATAAAGACCTGCAACAGGCCCTGCACTGGTACAGGAAATCGGCAGAACAGGGTAATATTAACGGACTTTATGCCATGGGGAACATGTACAGAAATGGAATCGGCGTTACTGTCAACCACGCCAGAGCCTACGCATGTTACAGGTCAGCAGCGGAAAAAGGGATGTATCTTGCAAGCCAGGCCAGGGACAATGTTGAAAACAGACTGACGGATGAAAAAAAAAAAATTGCTGAACAACTCGCCTGTACTGCCCAGCCTGAATCCTGAACAAGCAGGCATGGCCAAACCCAATGGCTCAGTTCAGATAAAAAGACCGCCGACTCATCAGCCGGCGGTCTTTTAACATTGGAAAAGCAATTTCTCAATATTTATAAGTTATTCCTCAATATCGCAGTCATCCAGCTCACAGGAAACTTCCGCAACAAGATATTTGGCGTTTTTATAACCATTCTTCTGCAATTCCTTGTACGCCATCTCCGCACGCGCTCCTGTCGTGCAATGGACGTAAATATCCTGATCCTTGGACATGCCGTCAATCGTTGCAAAGAATTCATCCATCCTGCTGCATAACTGATCAAGCGGAATATGTCGTGACATGGGCAGTTTCCCGACTTTCACCTCTTCAATAGTGCGAACATCGAGTATAATTGCCTTGCTGGGATCTTCCATGGCTGCTTCAAATTCTGCAATGGACACTTCACCCGGAGCTAGCTTTCTTTTCCAGTTGACTTCCGTGACAACAGGCCCCTTGACGAGCCGACCACCCAGATGTTTCCACCCACGGTACCCGTCTTCAACAAGAGAAACCTTTTTATAGCCATTTTCCCTGAGCATTTTCAGGGCGGCCAGCATCTCATCTTCCTTGTCACTGTACAGGACGACAGGCGCCTTCACCGGAATCTCATCCATGACATCTGCAAATGTCGCAAACGGCATACTCACAGAACGGGGGATACGGGCAACTGCATCTTTTTCAGCGCTGCGTAAATCAACTATGACATTATTTCCCTGGCATATAAAACCATACCCGGCATATGTCGGGTATCCGGCTTTACGCCATGCCGGCTCGCCATCAAGATAAACTCGAATATTTTTAAACCCTGCCTGGACCGCCTGACCGGCGGACATTGGACTCATACCTCAGGTAGGTCCTCCACAATAAAAAACCAGGGCCGCATCAAGGTCTTTAGGAAGAAGCCCCATCAGTTCCTGCATTTCACATACCGGAATGGAAATAGCACCCGGCAGATGAGACTGGCTGTAACGGGCAGCGGGCCGGGAGTCAATAAGAACAAAATCTTCTTTGTTATCAATCATCTTTTTTAGATCAGCCGTCTGGATGATTGAAGTACCTTTCGGCATCTTCGCAAGCTTGGGCCGGATAGATTTTGCATAAAAATCCTTACCCTGCTTTTCGTAGGAAACTATTACTCCATGCCCTTTATTTGCATGTTCTATTCCATCAGTATTTTGATCAAACTTGATCAGAACGGCATGAGCCTTCTTCCCTTTGCCGACCTGAACGGAAATCGTTTTCGCCTTCATCGATTTCCCTACAACTCGACCTTTAAAAACCGGTCCGGTAACCTTCTTGGCAACCGCGACCGGCTTGGCCGCCGATCCGAACTGGCTGTCCGGCTGAACGCAGCCGCTCAACCCAAAAACGGCTACAACCAGAAAAGGCAGTAACCTGACTAGCATCTTCTGCATACTTCCCTCCTTAAATTGAATTGACTCTTACCTGGTTCCTCCCTGGAAAACAGCCCACCCCCTGCCATTTGCGGCAATTTTTCGCTCAACAAACAGCAATAACAGGAAAACTATTTGAAATATATACATATTTTACAACAACAGTTCTCTTGTTTTAGAGAAACAGTTATCCAGATGCTCACCGTTTTAAAACATAAAAAACGTAACAGGCACAATGCCTGTATTACTAACAATTAAATACTACCGGGCAAAACGTGTCGGCGTGATAATTAAAATTCAGCTTCAGCAATTAATTTTTTAACTGAAAATTTAATTACATGGCACACCCGAGCTCTCAAGAACAACAACTCTGCATAGATTTTTCAAAACCATGTACCACATTCAGGGAAAAAATACAAAATAATGGTGCTGAAGTCAACGCCATTAATAATGGCTCAGCCGTTTATGCTATTGGGTGCAACAGAGTAATAAAAAGGTAGATACTATTTTCCCCGACCATTTACAGTACCATGTCCGCCAGAATATCCGCAGCTTCTACCCCCCCATTAAGGTTCACAGAAGACGATGAGTTATTTTTTTGAGAAAGACCGGCAAGAAGATGGGACACAAGCAGTTCCCGTGTCAATTCAGTCTCTGCAATAGCCTGAATTGCGTCGCATCCATTTTTCCTCAACTGTTCAAGGTGCAGATGCTGTTCCCGATCCTGCATCTTTCTTTCCAGGACCAACGCCGGGATACCACAGTACAATGCATCCGCAATACTATTATAACCACCATAAATTACACACATCTTAGAGGAAAGCAGGGCCTGGGGATAGTGTTCTCCCGGCAGTTCCAGGCTGCAATGATCCATCCCTTCAAACATTTTCCATATCTTCCTGTGCCGCAATACCGATGTGCCGGTATCTATAAACAGTTTCCATTTTCCGTAATTTTGCGGAACAACTGCCAGGGCACGGGCAAGTTGTTCAAGAAAATTCATGGAATGCTCACCAAGCCAGGGTACGGAAACCGTTCCGGCCAATTTTTCCCTGCACTGCAAAAACTCCCCCTGCCATGCGGCAAGCTCGGCCAGCCTTGAAACATATCCACACTCCCGTGGAACCTCTCCGAACCGCTTTTCCAGAGCTTTCAGGTGTGAATCACCTAGAATAATTTTGTCTCCATACCAGAGTAACCCGTGGAAGTACTGCCTGAAGAGGTCTCCGGCCAGATCGGAACCAACCTGGGAAACGGCACCTATAACCCCGCGAATTCCGAGAACCCAGCGGGTTCCGATTTCCCGACTGACTGCCAGTGCCGGAACAAGTTCCCTGTGCTTTCCCTGTGGAGTATGATCCACCAGTACAAGCCTTGGCCGATACAATTTAATCAGATGCTCCAGTTCAGCAGCGCGCAGCTTTCCAAGCTCCCTGTCGCTGAACATGGACTTTCCCATGCAGCCCTTTGATTTTCCGTCAACCACAACCGTTTCATAGGCGGGCAGTTTCAACCAATCCAGAGGAACCTGACCAATCAGTTCCCCGCTCTGCCTGCAACCGGTTACAAACAGCACTTTCAGCTGTGGGTAAAGCCTGCGGACAGCCATACCTATGCCGATACTGCGACTGGCATGACCCAGCCCCCTTCCGTCATGGGCGTAAATAAGTATATCCAGGCAAAACTCCTTCACATCTTCTCCTTTCAACAATCAGGCTCATGGGTTCGGGAAAGAAATCATCCAGAAACATTGAAAAAAAGCAGCTTATTTGGTTTTCTTGCATATTGCAAAGAGTTCCTGATCACTTTTCCGTGTACCTTTCAAAATCGGATACCACTTTGAATCGATGAATATTGCCTATTACATGCCCTTTAAACCGATGGGGCACCAAAACCCTTCCGGAGATCTGGTAACCGGAACAGAACTCTTCAACCATCTTGCTCAAAACAACAGGATTTCCCCTGCCAGTCGACTGCGCTGTCGCTGGATTTATTATCATCCCTCCCTCTGGCTGCGCTTCCTGCTGGAAAAACGACGCATTCTCCGAAAATACAGCGTCTACCCTCCCGATATCTGGTTCAGTTATCACTCTTACTACAAAGCTCCTGATCTTCTCGGCTACCACTGCAGCAGAAAACTCAATATCCCCTATGTGATTTTCCAGGGTATCTATTCAACCAAGAGAAGAAAAAAACTGAAAACCCTGCCCGGATTCATTCTGAACAGAAAGATCCTCCTTGCTGCTGATCATATTTTCACCAACAAGAAAAAAGACCTGAAAAACCTGCGCCGCCTCCTGCCTGAAGAACGACTTTCCTATATTGCACCGGGAATCCACCCTGAAAAATTCACCTATTGTGAAAAATCAAGAAACGAGCTGCGGACACAATTGAATTGCCGGGACAAAACCGTCATTCTCACGGCAGCCATGTTTCGTCCCGGTGTAAAAACTGAAGGGATATCACAGGTTATCCTTTCCTGTGCTGAGCTCCTGACTGAAAATCCCGAAATTGTCCTCTGGATAGTGGGGGACGGGAGCTGTCGCCGGGAACTGGAGCAGAAAGCTGGAGAATCACTCCCTGGCAAGGCCTGGTTCACCGGCAAAGTCGAGAGAAATGAAATGTACCGTTATTACAGTGGAGCCGATATTTTTGCCTTTCCCGGTATAAATGAATCCCTCGGCATGGTCTACCTGGAAGCCCAATCCTGCCGCCTCCCCGTTATCGCACTGGCCGACTGGGGAGGAGGAGAAGCAGTCATCCACAACCAGACGGGTCTTCTGTCACCAGCCGCCGAAAAATCGGAATTCACCGCAAACATGGAAAAACTGCTCAAAAACCCGGAATTAAGAAACAGACTGGCCAGGGAAGCGGAAGCTTATATCCGCTCCCACCACAACCTGACCGAGAACTACACCCTGCTGGAAAAACAACTCAAAACAATTGCCAGGGATTAGCCATTGCCGGTAAAAAAAGCTCATATCACTGTCCATCGCCCAGAACTTCAATTTCCACTCTTCTGTTTTTTCTTCTGCCTCCGGCAGTTTTGTTGCTGCCTATCGGATCACTGATGCCCATTCCCCTGATCTCCAACTGCTCCCGATCAATACCGTATTTCATCAACAACCGACCGACTGCTTCGGCCCGTTTCTCCGAAAGCTCTCTGTTTTCCCGGGAATCGGTATCTGAGGAGACATACCCTTTAACCAGGACCTGTGTCCCGGGATATTTCCGGAGTTTTTTCACAAATCGGATAAATTCTCTTTTCGCCTGCCTGGTCAACTGCAGAGAATTCGGCCTCAAGGGAAGGACAATCTTTACGGGTTCCATAGGCTGAATATCTTTTTTCGGTTGCTCGACCACATCCTTTGCTTCCAGCAGTTTTTCAACCGGTGCCGCTACTACATTCTTGCTGTTTTCAGCCTTTTTTGTAACTGACCTTTTATCAACAGTTGGAATTTCACCTTCAACACGGGTTGTCTCCGCCCGTTCAACCACCGTTTCATCTGTTAATTCCGCTACTGCCTGGTAGCCCTCAGCGCCATCCTCAGGTTCATCCCGGTATGCTTTACTCAAAATAGCATGTTTAAGAGCTGCGGCTTTTTTTTCATTGATTTCAAAATCATTGCCCTTTAACACCGAAGCTGCAGGCGAAGTGGTCACCTTCACCAGTGGCTCCTTCAACACAACAGGCTTCTCCTGTTTTTTTTCTTTTTTCACTGTACGGGCAACATTATCGCGGGGATAAAAATAGTAGCCAGAAGAACAGATAAGAAAAAGAAGGGGCAGGATAAACAACCATCCCCTTTTGCCGATTTCATTTTCAACAGAGAAACCTGACATAGTCGGCAGCCCATTGTTTCTTTCAATAACAAAAGTATCCCGTTGATAATTACTGTGTATGTTTTTCCCATCAGAAGACCTGAAATCCATCTGATCCGGTGATGCTTCAGCCGTAAGATCAAGCCGTTGAACGCACTCTTTAATCAGCCTCTGATCTACCTTTTTTTTCCCCAGCGTAGCTCCTCTCTGAAGAGCATACTCACAGAGTATGTTTATGTAACGGGGTACTCCGCCAGAATGCTTATAAACTAACTGAATCGCCTTAGCCGTAAACATTTTATCAAGTCCACCAGCAGCACAGATCCTGTACTGAATATATTCTCCGGTTTCATTTACATTCAAAGGCAGCAGTTTTGACTTGAGAGTAAGTCGCTGACGGACAGCTTTGTTCCTCTGGCGGACAAGCACCTCATTGAACTGGGGCTCTCCTATAAAAAATATGTTAATGAGTTTGGCATCCGCTTTTTCTATATTGGAAAGCAAGCGCAGTTCTTCAAGCATATCCTGGCTTAAAAGATGACAATCATCGATCAGGAGCAGCACCTTTTTCTTTTCATCATGAGCTTTATGAAGAAAATGACTGAACTGAATAAGAAACTGAACTTTGGAAGAAAATAGTGTGTTCATACCAAAACCTGCGGCAATTTCATTGTAAAAATCGATACGATCAAGACGCGGATCGGAAATAATCGCGCACTCCACATCATCACCCAATCCTTCAACAAGGCTGTTGATAAGGGTGGTTTTCCCCATTCCCCCACTTCCAGTCAGGAGCAGAAAGCCTTTATTGGCAAGGATTCCATATCGTAAAGTTGACAGTACTTCTTTATACTTTTCCCCCAGCCATAAAAAAGCCGGATCAGGTCTCAGCTCAAATGGTTTTGATTCAAATTTATACTGTGAATGATACATAGTTGCCCATGTTCCTGAAAAAATGTCGTATTTCAGAGAATAACAATTACTTACAAAGAATGTTCATATCAGAGATTTTTATAATTCTTTTCCTAACATCAACTGACTGATTCTGCAAATCTAATTACACAATCATCATAAGAAAACAATATTCCATTCATCGGTTAACTCATGGTAATATATTCCCGGACCTGAATTACACTTGCTCAGATAATACCTGATTACATACAAAGAAAATACGGAATATGCGAAGTATGAAGACATCTTTTTGCTCCTTTATTTTACCTGAAAATCCAGCTACTGAAAGTTATTTTGCCGCAGTCGGACTGTGCTGCTTTGTCCTTTTACTGTTACTCCCACTGTTTCCTGCGCGGGCCGATGAAACGGCTGCGTGCAGACGATACCTTGAAATCGCCAGTAAACAGATCAAGGCAGATCATCACTTTGAGGCAAGCGACGCATTGCGAAAAGCAATTGATCTTGATGACTCAAAACATCCCTCGCTCCACATGAAACTGGCGGTGCTCTATTACAGCCTCGGCCTTATTCCGGATGCGATAAGGGAAGGAGAAAAAGCTGTTAATCTCAGCCCATCCTCAAAATGGTTCAAATACGATCTCGCAAAATTTTATTTTGCCAACAACCAGCTGGACAAGGCAGAAAGACATTTTACAACACTGCTCTCCCTGGATCCCGGATTCACTTTCGGTTATTATTATCTGGCCGAAGTCTACTTTCTCAAACAACAGTATGATCTGGCCTGGCTCAGTCTTTCAAGGGCACAGTTTCTTGGTTTCAAAGGAACTTTTCTTAAAGAAAAACTGCTGCCACTCACCGGAAAACCGACTGAAAACTTTGAAAAGCCATCAGGCGACAAACTCTTCAGATTTATAAAACTTGCCTCCCGGGAAAAAGCTGAAGCAGTTCTGCAGGACATCAGGAGGGGAGCACTCTTTGAAAAGATAGAAATTCAATTGAAAAAAAACCACGTTTCCGGGTTTGGTTCCGGGATAATGACCCTTTCGGAACTGAAAAAATCCCTTGCCGATACACTGAAAACAAGCAAACCATACTCTTCTCCCCGAATTATCAAAACCGGATCGGACTACCGGATCATGCAGAGAATTATGCCTTTTGATCCTTCTGTGTGGCAGGTACAATCCAACAGACCATCTCCTCCCCAGGACAGATCAGCACAGGAGAAAATAAAAAATCCATATCAGCAAAAGCCCGCTGCTGAAAATCTGTTTTCCGCAAGGCTGGCAGCATTCTATGCCCTGGAAAACTGGAAAGATTCCTGGGAAAATGGTGATATAAAATCCTATTTTGATGCGTACAGTGATTCGTTTATCCCATCATCTCAAACCAGCCTGACCAGATGGAAAAAAAAAAGAGAAACCAGCCTGACACGACCAAAATTTATCCATATCGATCTGATCAATCCTGTTATTGAAATGATACAACCGGATACAGTCACCATCACCTTCCAGCAGATTTATGAATCAGACAGATATGCTGACGCCGTAATTAAAAAATTGACCCTCAACAGGGAACAGGATGGCTGGAAAATTATTCGGGAGGAGACAGTCCAGGTACTTACGAATTAACCCGCATTTATAATCAGTTCAGGCGATACCGGGGATACATTATGTTCATGAGAAATGCGGATCAAGTTTGATATGCCATGGCTCATAACGAACCCCAAGCAGATTGTCCCGTTCATAACGGTATTGCACGAGCCCTCTGTCCGCCAGTTTTCTGAAAACCGGTGTCGTTGTAAAACGTTCGGAAAAATTTGCCTTCCCAAACCCTTTCTGGCCGACATCAAAATCCCCGGTGGCATGATAAGAATAACCGGGGGAGCCAGAGAGCGGGAGGCAAGCGAAAGATTACCTCCATGGCGAAATGCCTTATTGAGAAAAAGATAAAACTGTTTTGTCACACCACGGATTCCCGATGTGAGAATCAGCTCCTCACCCAATTCTTTTTTTACACGCTGATATTTTTCATGGGAGGCTCCCCTGAAGAGATAGTTCCCACTGTGCTGTACCTTGAGAACATCCTTTCTACCTATCGTCCGCGTCAGGGTCGTAACCTGTTTTTTTCCTTTAAAGCCATATTTACTGGCATCCTGAAAGTAAATCATCTCAAGAAAATCGAGCTCTGACTTAGTAAACCTGCCTACTTTTGAATAACGGCGACCGATACGAAGAGCTTCGTCAAACCCAATGACACAGAAATTGCCATGGCCTGTAATCGCTCTTACCCGTTCAAGTCTTTTTACAATCCTGCCAAGCAAGACGAATTCCTCCCGGGAGAGAATAATATCATCTGCATTCGGCCTGTCGGGAAAACGGATTTTTGCCAGATAATCTTTGATGTGTTCATCTGTAGAATGAAAGCTGCTGCCTCCGGAGAACCCAGGAGAATGCACTGTAACCTGGTAAAATTTCTTCTTTTTTTTGTTCGCAGAAATATGAGTCATCGCCGCCAGAAAAGAATCTGGAGAGAGAAGGGTTGAAACAATGATAAACTGCAGAAAGTCTCTTCTTTTCAACTATCAAATCCCCTGTGAAAATCGCAACGCTCTATTCAGTCCTGCCATACCATAATTTTCCTCCCCCGTTTTATTATCTGGTGTCTATCCAGAAATGAGATTTTTTGTTCGAGTTCAAGTAAGCGAAGACTCCGAGGAGCATAGAAAAATAAAAAGCGCAGCATATTAGGCATATGTGAGCATTTTTATTTTTCGTAGCGACGCAGAAATCGGGCAAAAAGGCCATTTATGGACAGGCACTATCTGATCCCCATAATAAAAAATTACCTGCACCGGGGCATGTTGTCAAATAGTTCTTCCAATACAATCGGCACCTTCTGGAAGTGAATAATGCAGGCTATCCTGGGATACCTGCTGCAATACAAAATCACTTGAGTTTGTTCTGAATGTCTGGTAACGATGGAAGGTTGGAATTTTACCTGGTTCCGGCTATCAGCCATGGAGAAGGGTAAAGGATGTTCTGGAGTAATACAGGAGAAATCAGTCCGATGGACAATACGTTTACCGTTATAGTTCCCGTTTATAATGAAGAGGAGAGCCTGCCCGCCTTTTTTGAAGCCATTGAACAGTTTCTCGGGACCAGCCCGGTCCCAACCCAGGTTCTCTTTATTAATGACGGATCTTCAGATGAAAGCCCTGCTCTTCTCCGGCAAAGATGCGACACTGAGCCCCACCTTCATTATCTGACACTTGATCGAAATTACGGCCTCTCCACAGCCATCAAAGCGGGAATAGACAACTGCAACACCTCACTTGTGGGTTATATCGATGCGGATCTGCAGACAAAGCCAGAGGATTTTCTTCTCTATTTTGAATATTTCCCCGACTACGACATGGTCAACGGTATCAGAGCAAAACGAAAAGACAGCCTGATCAAAAAACTTTCCTCAAAATTTGCCAACAGCTACAGAAGATTAATGATTAATGACGGTATCAGCGATACCTGTTGTCCCCTGAAAATCATCAAAACAGATTATGCCCGGCAGATGCCGTTTTTTACCGGCATGCATCGTTTCATACCCGCCCTTGTCCAGCTGCAGGGAGGCCGTGTCAGAGAAATCCCCGTCTCCCACTACCCGCGATTGGCCGGAACCAGCAAATATCACCTGCTGAATCGCCTTGTCGGACCTTTTTTTGACACCCTTGCCTTTCGCTGGATGCGCAGCAGGTATATCAGCTACGGGATTGCAGACCGGTCCAGATGAATCAGTATTTCATTTTCAGTATAGGGTTTCTCTCCCAGCTGCTCTTTTCCGCCCGACTTCTTGTCCAGTGGATCAGCTCAGAAAAGGCGGGACGTATTCTCTCCCCCCTGCTCTTCTGGCAACTCAGCATTCTCGCCTCATTCCTTATGATGGTCTATGGTATTCTCCGTAATGATCTTGCCATAATCACCGGCCAGGCCATCACCTACGGGGTCTATATCAGGAATCTCCATTACCATGGTTTCTGGAAAAATATTCCCACACCGGTCCGTTTTTTCGCCATCTGTTTTCCGATCCTTGCCATTGTCTGGTTGCTGAGCGGTGACAGCTATAATTTCCAGACCATTCTCTCCAACAACGATATCTCCCGACCGCTTATGATGTGGGGGGTGGCCAGCCAGTTTGTCTTCACCTTTCGCTTTGTCTTCCAGTGGATTTACACGGAAAGGAAAAAAGAATCACTGCTTCCTGTCGGATTCTGGGTTATCAGTTTCACTGGTTCCATCATGGTTCTTTCCTATGCAATCATCAGAAGAGACCCGGTTCTTTTTATCGGCCAGATCTTTGGTTTTGTCGTCTACAGCAGAAATATCATTCTCTGGGCAAAGGGGAAAAAACAGGCAATACACCGGAATGAAAAATAATGGAAAAGACCGGGAAACGATCCTTAACTCTGTATTTTATTGCTGCGCTGATCACGTATTTTTCACTGCATATAGTTCTGCGGATCCTGGTTTCCGACTCCCTGGACTATGATGAGGCGGAGCAGGCCCTCCTCGGCCAATGGCTTCTGCCCGGCTACACAGAACAGCCACCTCTCTATACCTGGATACAGTACGGACTCTTCCAGCTGCTTGGTAAAAGTGTTCTGGCGGTCAGCCTGCTGAAAAACAGCCTGCTTCTTCTCACCTATCTCTTTGTCTTTCTCAGCGGCAGAAAACTGTTAAACAATGATCGAGCGGCCATAATGGCGGCCTGCTCTCTGCTCCTGGTCCCGCAGATCGCCTGGGAATCCCAACGGGACATGACACACACTACCCTGGTTGTATGTGGTGCTGCAGCAGTTTTATGGACAGTTTTGAGACTGCTGGAAAACAGGTCGTTTTTCAACACTGTTCTTTTGGGGATTTTCTGGGGTATCGGCATTCTTGCCAAGGCCAATTTTTTTCTCTTTCTCCTGATTCTCTTTCTCACCCTCCTGACTTTTCGCCGGGGAAGAAAGCTGCTGTTCTCAAAACAGTTCTTCTTCAGTTTCTTTATTGCTCTCTGCCTCAGCAGCCTCTACCTGTACTGGATGTATACCCACCAGGATATCGTTTTTTCTGCAACCGGTAAATTCAAACAGGCGGTTGAAATGTACCAGGTCAAAGGTGTCACAAGCTTTTTTATCAATACATTTCTTTTTCTCACACCTCTCTGGTTTATCTACCTGCTTTTCTTTCCCTCCGGTTACCTCGGAAAACCGGCAGCGAAGAAAAAATTCTCCGCGCGATTCATGCTTCGCTACAGCCTCTTTTTTGTGCTTGTCCTCCTCACCGTTGTTCTTTTGTTCAAAGTTTCCTATGTCAAGGACCGCTGGATGCAACCCCTTCTCTTTGCCGCGCCCCTGGTATTTTTTACACGCTTTGATGTCAATACAATCACCAGAAAACAGTTTAACCGGTTTATTAGTGTTATCATTCTCGCTGCAGTTGCCGTTTACTGTGCCTTTTCACTGCGCGTACTGGGCGCGCCGATGACCCATCGCTATTGCAGACTGAACTATCCCTTCAAAGAATTAGCAAGTGACATCCGCAAAGATGGTTTCACCAGAGGTCTGATAATCAGTAACAACCGTTTTCTTGCGGGCAATATGCATTTTCAGTTCCCCGACAGCCAGGCAGTTATCCCGGGATATAATTTTGAAAAACTGGTTGATTCAGCGGTATTCTCACACGCTGCAGTGATATGGAAAATTAATGACACCTCACCCCATGTCCCGAAACAACTCGTGTCATATCTCCAGAAACAGTTTGGCATCAACTCCATTGATTACCCTGTCACTGTCCATGAAGCACCCTATAAATATTCTACGGATGACAGGGTCAGGATGGGAGTATTGCTGTTCCGCCTGCAATGATCACACCACTCTACACTGGTTCTCTGTCTGCTGATATCGCTGGCTATTGCCAGGTTTATGCATACAGTTATAGCTAAAACGCGGTTGAACTGGAAAGCTATGCCCGAGCAGGCAGGGGTCATTTCCAATCCTGCTGAGTTTCATGGGGAGCCAGATAATAATTTCACACTGGACTGAAACCACAAAGATGTCTGCAAAAAGCCGGAAAAAAAATAAGTATAATTTTCTTATGCGCATGCGACCTGTCCTCCGCTGGGTTCTCAGGTTACGCTCCACTCCAAAAGCTATAGCCGGAGGACTCGGACTCGGTACGTTTATTGCTTTTACCCCAACCATGGGAATTCAACTTATTCTTGCTGTACTTGGAGCGACTTTTTTCAACCTGAACCGACCGGCAGCCGTTATTCCCGTATGGATCACAAACCCTATTACCGTGGCTCCCATCTACACGTTTAACTACTGGTTGGGCCGCCACATCTGGGAAGGTCCTCCCCTTACGGAAGTGAGCAGGCAATTCCTGGAAATCGGTCGAACAATGGCCCGCCTCAGCTTCTGGGATATAAAAGACCAGATTATCGCTGTTCTGAGTATGGGCCGGGATGTTCTTATACCTCTTGTTATCGGAAGCCTTGCAATTGGCCTGATTACCGGTATACTTGTTTATCTGTTCTCTTACAGGCTTCTCTGCATTTTTCTCTTTCGCAGAGGCAAAAAACGGTTGCTCAACAACAACTGAGGATCTCAGGCAAGAGAGGTTGCCAATGTTTAACAGTACCCTCTTTCAGCGCTGGACTTACAGATTTTTCGCCCCCACCTTCTCCAGAGAAGAACCTACGAGGCATTCAAACGGCTTCTTGAGGAAGACCGGAAGTGTCATGAACTTATTGCAGATTTCCAGGATCTCTTTTTCAGAAAAGATCCTGTTGAATGGACCCGGATAGCCCACCTCTATAATCAACTGAGCCTGGCTGTGGGAGCAATGGTAAAGGAGGTCACCGCCATTGCGGAACGGGATTCAGCCGACCTGGCGGTCTATTATAAAAAATTTGACTCTTATATCAGATACCTCCTGCAACCACCACCCCAGCCCACGGAACCACCTTTTATCCTCAGGCTGGAGGACAGTCGACTCCATCCCTCAATAACCGGAAACAAGGCAACCAATCTCGGCCGGATTGTGCAGGAGCTCGGGCACCCGGTACCATCCGGATTCGCAGTTACGACAAATGCCTGGAACCGGATCATTGAACACAACGATCTTCGTCCACAGATAGACAATTTCCTCATTGATTTTGATCCGGCCAACAGCTTCTCCCTGCATGCTGTTTCAAAATCACTCATGAACCTTATTGAATCGATCCAACTTCCTCCAGACCTGGAAAAGTCTTTCAACATTGCATCTCAACACCTGATCAAAACTGCGAGTGACAGAGAAAACCCGTTTTTTGCCGTTCGATCCAGCGCGGTCAATGAAGATGGTATGAATTCCTTTGCCGGCCAGTACCTGTCCCTCCTCAATGTTCCTCCGGACAGACTTCAGGATAGTTACCGCAAGGTACTGGCCTCCAAGTACAGCCCAAAAGCCCTGCTGTACAGAATCTCGGCAGGAATCAGTGATACCGAGGCACCGATGGCTGTAGTGATCATGGAAATGGTACAGGCTGAACAGGCAGGAGTCATCTATACAACAGATCCCACCGGAAAAGAAAAAGAGACCGTTTTTGTTCACAGTGTCCGGGGAGGTGGTGAAAAACTGGTTGGTGGCAAAACAGAATCCGAACTTATCCGCTTTCATAAAACAGACAGAAACTACCTTGAAAAATTTTCAGACCTACCACTCATTTCCAGAAAACAGGCTGACGATCTAGTCCGTATTGGTTTGGATCTGGAGTCATTTTTTGGCACAGCCCAGGATGTGGAATGGGCCTCGGACAACCAAAAAATAATTGTCCTCCAGAGCCGCCCATTGAAAGCAGCAGACGAAATTCCTGAAAAACAGAGCAGAAAAACCCCACAGATGGATGGCCTGCCACTTCTGTACCATGGAGGAACGACTGCATCCATGGGTATTGCCAGTGGACCTTCATTTTTTCCCGTACCACAACAGGATCCCGATTCCATCCCTGTCAACGCCATACTCATCGTTGATCATATACCCGCTTCGCTTATCCTTCTACTGCCACGGTGCAGTGGTGTTATAGCCGTACATGGTAGCGTGGCCAGTCATTTTTCCACCATCTGCCGCGAACTTGGAATCCCCCTGGTTGTCGGTGCTGAGGGTATCAGCTCAAAAATACAACCGCGGGAACAGATTACCATGGATGCCGTGCACAGAAAGATTTACCGCGGAAATATCGAGACACAGTCTCTTTTTCCCCAAAACATCTCAACCAGAAAAAACCATCCCTATTTCCGAAGACTCCAGGCCATTCTCGATTTTATCACTCCCTTGAGTGTTCTCGACCCTGACGGAGATGATTTTACCCCTGGTGCATGTCGATCTTTCCATGACATTGTACGTTATTCACATGAAAAAGGTGTCCAGGCCATGTTTGCCATAGGCAGTTCCGGGAGCAGACGTGGTCGCAGAAAACAGCTGAAAACTGATCTGCCATTTGAACTCTACCTCATGAATGTCGATGGAACAGATCCACACACGGATGACATCATCACCATTGACCAGGTAACCTCCACACCTTTTCAGGCACTCTGGCGCGGCCTGACTCACCCGTCAATTACCTGGGGAGATCACCAGTACTATAACTGGAAACAATATGACCGGGGTGCCATGACGGATGGGTTTGTTTTTGCCGACAAATCAGAATCAGCAAGTTATGGTGTGTGTGCAGCCGACTATCTCAATCTCAATATCAGATTCGGATACCATTTTACTGTTGTGGACACCCTCTGTGGTGAAAACAGTGAACAGAATTACTGCACCATCAGGTTTGCCGGTGGGGGCGGTACGGTGGAAGGAAGGTATTTCAGGCTGAAATACCTGGAAAGAATACTTCGGCGTCTCGGCTTTTCAGTAAACGCCAAAACCGATCTCCTGGACGCACGAATCGAAACCCTGCCGATTGACCAGATGAACCAGTGCCTGGTCACCCTGGGCAGAATGCTCGGGACATCCAAACTGATGGATATGGTATTGAAAGACAGTGAATCTGTGGCATCCCACCTTGAACGCTTTTTTCAGATTGATGATCGCTTCAATTGAATCAAAAAAACCACAAAGGCTGGCATTATGAGCTATACAATCACATGGATAACTGAATACCTGGGAGTTGGTCGAGCCCCCATGTCCTACAATGACCTTGACTCCATCGGCCGCCAGGGAATAAATGCCATTTTCAACCTCTGTCATGAATTCAGCGATCTGCACAAACTCGAAGAAGAAGCCGGATTCGAAGTGTACTACATGCCCATTGATGACGAATGTGCCCCTGATATTGAAGAGCTCGAAAAAGGTCTGCAATGGCTGGATGAAGCTGTTTATCTGAAAAAAAAGGTCCTGGTCCACTGCCGGTTCGGCCAGGGTCGTACAGGCACAATTACCTCAGCCTATCTCCTGCGCCGGGGGCTTGGCATGAAAAAAACACAGAAGGAGCTGAAAAAAACCAGTGCCAAACCCGCCACATACAGGCAATGGAAACTTCTCAGGAAATACAGCAAGAAACAGGGTCGCCTTTCCCTCAAACCGCCCAGGGTCGCCCATGATCAACCCGACGATCTTGAGCATTTTTACAGGGAATACCGTTTGCTTGCAGAAAAAGTTGATGCAAAAATGGCCGAAATCGGTACCAGACAGCTTTGCGGGCCACTACCGATTGCTGCTGCCATACTTCGTTTTCCCTTCCCCTGCTTGAAGCACTTCATCTGAACGAATCCCTCAATCGACTGCTTAGCGCAGAAGCCAGATCGGCAGCAATCAAACGTGCCCTGGCATGCAGAGAAAAACTGCAGCAATGCTTGAAATGCCTCACTCCTCCACAGCCATTCGGCCTGCAGGAACTCTATATTAAAGAGGGTATCCTGTGCCCCCTGTCAGTAAATGGCTCCTGCATTCTTTTTGAAGCGAGACCGATCCGCTGCAGAACCAACGGCGGCTCTACCCTTGATCCACTTTTTCTTGAATCGGTTATGGGTGAACTGTCCCGTCTCTCCCAGGAAACATTTCTCGTTCTGGCCGGTCAGTTTCCCAGGGGTACAGGTATCTACTCTTCCCTTATTGATACTGTTTCCGGAAAATTCATCCAGACCTATTTTCACCTGATGGCGAGAACGAAAAATCAATCCTGATCTTGATTCAACCCCCTGTGTTCCCGGTATACCGGCCAATTGCAGGATTTAGGTGGTATTTTTTCGGGATAACTGTATGATTATCAGAAACTGAATAACCGAAACAGAACAGGATGAAAGAAGGGAAGCAACTGAAAAGACGTGTCCTTATCGTGGATGATGAAGAAGATTTTCTCGTCCTTCTCGAAAAGGTGATCTCAAGAAAATGCAGATGTGAAGTGTCCCTCGCCACTTCGGGTTACCAGGCTCTGGAAAAAACAGACATCTGGCAGCCTGACGTGGTGCTGACGGACATCAAAATGCCTGATCTGGATGGTCTTGAACTGTTAAAGAAAATTTCCGATGCTGATTCCACAATCAGTACGGTCGTCATGACCGGTTATGGCACCATAGAAATGGCAGTACAGGCATTGAAAGACGGTGCCTATGACTTCCACCAGAAGCCTTTCGACAATGAAAAAATCATCGGCTCCATCCACAGGGCCCTGGAACGAACCCACCTGCTGAGAGAAAACAGACGTCTCCAGCAGCAACTTGCAAAACCGCTGCTGAAAACAGGATTCATCGGCCAGTCCAAACCAATTGTTCACACTGTAGAGCTGCTCTCCCGCCTGGCAACGACCTGTGCAACCGTACTTATCCGTGGTGAATCCGGCACGGGAAAAGAGGTGGCCGCTCGAGCCATCCACAATATGAGCAAACGTGCCGACAGGGAAATGATTACGGTTAACTGCCCGGCCCTTCCCGAACATATTCTTGAAAGTGAACTGTTCGGCTACGTAAAAGGTGCATTCACCGGTGCGGAGACCGACAAGGACGGACTCTTTCTTGAAGCTGACGGATCAACCCTGCTTCTTGATGAGATAGGTGATATTCCTGTTTCTGTGCAGACAAAACTCCTCCGTGTCCTCCAGGAAAAGGAGATCCAGCCCCTCGGGCAGACCCGCACTATCAAGGTTGATGTCCGGGTGCTTGCCTCAACCAACCAGAATCTCGAGGAAAAGATGGCCAGTGGGGAATTCAGGGAAGATCTTTTTTACCGGCTGAATGTCATGCCTGTAATCCTGCCGACTTTGTCTGAAATTGCAGAGGATATCCCCCTGCTTGCCCACCATTTCCTCAAGGAATTCAGCAGGGAGTATGAGCGGGAGGAACTGGAATTCAGCCCCGAAGCACTGCAGTTTCTCATGCGTAAAACCTGGAAAGGCAATGTCCGCCAGCTGCGAAACACCATCAACAGAGCCACCCTGCTCTGTCGTGAAAAACATATTACTCCAGAAGATCTTATGGCTTCCGCCCGGTTTGACCGCTATACACAGCCCGAACCTGTCGCCGACTGTGCATTTCTCTCCGGGGACTACAAAGAGGCCAAGGAAAAAACAATTCGACGATTCACAACTGCATACCTCACCCAGGCCCTGAAAAACACAGAAGGTAATGTTTCAGCCGCTGCACGACAAAGTGGCATAGACCGCCAGGCATTTCAGCGCCTCATGCGAAAATACAAGATCGTTTCGGAAGATTTTCGTAAATAGTCATTTGTGATTTTCACCTCCATGCAACCTTTTTATCCTGTGCAACATTTTTAACGCAGGCAAATCCCTCTTCTTAGGCCATAACCACCGACCCAACCCTCCCAACACCCAGCATTCATCTCTGTAACCATTCGACAAAACACTCTTTATAAAACGTATAAAGAATTCTGCATTATCTGGCACACAAAATGCTTTAAAAGATGCCATTGCCAAGAACATGCTGTCCAATAACACCTCGGAGAGTATGCTCAATCCGGCACACTGGAGAAAAAAGAGAAACATTGAATTTCTGCAACATTTTTGTTGCACTTTACCTGGGTACCAGTTTGACAATGACAGCACTCAGAAACCATTACAGTACTACCCTGCTGTTTTTCACCGTGCTTGCGGTCTGCCTGTTTCTTCCGGAGCGGAGCATGGCTCTGCAGACACATGGTGAGCCGGAGGGTATGTATGTTCACCAGATGGCCCATATTCTCTATATGGCGGCTCTGGGTTATCTGTACTGGGACACCCAGCGCTCAGCCTTTTCAAACCGTGGCTGGACCTACCTGCGGATCTTCTGCGTGCTTACCATTTTCTGGAATCTCCTTGCCCTCATCGGCCATGAATCCACTCAGTACCTCCACCCGAAGGATTTCACCATTGTCGACGGGTATCTGTTCAGCAAGGTCAACAGGCCACTGACTCTTATAAAAGCTGCCTACTATACAGCTAAATTGGATCACCTGCTGACAGTTCCCGCCATGTTTTTTCTCTATATAGCGCTTCGCTCTTTTTACCGAGCTTCCCTGGACGAGGATGGTGACTGATGGAAATGTACATGCTTCCCTCCGTCATAACCGATATTATCGGCTCCCAGGTGATGATCATCCTCTCTTTTCTCTCCCTGCGTTACACCTTTCTGCTCATACGCCGGGAACCTGAAAATTTTATCTGGGGATTTCTCCACTACTTCTGCATCACTCTGGTTATTTTTTCCATCTCCAGGGCCGTGGGACACATGGTCAAACAGGCTCTGCTGATCAGTGATCAGAAAGAGGTCTGGAAAATGATCTCTCCATTTTCAGGTGGTCTGAACACCCTGCTTATGATTTCCGTGTCAGCTGTCACGATCTACTATCATAAAGGTATTGAAAGCTACAGAGCCATCCAGGAAAAGGCCGAGAGTCTCAAACGGGCCAACAAAAACCTGGAAAAAGCTGGAGAAATCATGAGGGAGATGAACCTGCACCTAGAAGAAATGGTTGAGAGTCGTACCCAGGACCTGGCCCTCTCTGAAGAAAAGTTCAGGAATTTTTTTCACAACTCAAAAGACATGGTGTTTTTCTGTGACAAGACAGGACGCATAATTGACATGAACCAGGCCGGTCTGAAAATGCTTGATTACGCTGAAGACCCTCCCCCTTCCTTCTCCCTGAAACATCTCTTCACCCACCAGGATAACCTGGAAAACTTCAATGCAACCCTGCAGAACCAGAAATTCGTGGAAGACTTTGAGGCGGAACTGATCAAAAAAGATGGCTCAATTATTTATACCCTTCTTTCCGCCACCGCTCTGGTTGATGATAAGGGAGAATTTATCGGTTGCGAAGGTATAGCAAAAGACCTTACCCGCCTGAAGACTATGAACTCCCAGATGGTCAGCACTGAAAAAATGGCATCCGTAGGTCAGATGGCTGCAGGTGTCGCCCATGAAATCAACACCCCGCTGGGTATTATCCTGGGCTATGCTCAACTCATGAAGGATGATTTTCCAAAAGACAGTGAAACGTATGAAAACCTGGTAGTAGTGGAACGCCAGAGTCAGGCTTGCAGAAAAATTGTCGCCGATCTTCTCAAGTTTTCCAGACAGTCGGGCTCCTCTCCCAGGGAAGTAAACATCAATGAAATTCTGACCGATGTTCTGGCCATAACAGAACATAATCTCCATTTGGACCACATCGAAGTTGAACGCTGTTTTGCCGAGGATCTACCGGTCATAATAGGGGATGAGGAAAAACTCCGCCAGGTCTTTGTCAACCTGATCAACAATGCCCAGCATGCCATGGAAGACGAAGGTGGTGTTCTCACGGTTCGAACCAGGTATGACAGGGAAAAGCGGATTATCACGGCTTCAGTCATGGATACCGGCACCGGGATCAATCCAAAAATCAGCAACCGGATTTTTGATCCTTTTTTTACCACCAAGTCCGTAGGCAAGGGGACCGGTCTGGGTCTGTCTGTCAGCTACGGTATCATTGAGGATCACAGGGGAAGCATCAGGGTTGAAAGCCCCGTGATGTATAAGAGCAACAGTTGTCAACTCACACCGGGGACTGCCATGCATATTGAGCTCCCTGTTCCCGAGATTAATGAAAAAAAATTAATACAAAAACTGAAGGATCAAAATGGCTGAAATTCTCACACTGGACGATGTCCGCGACGCATGTGTCCTCATTCAAAAAATCCTTTCCAGAAAAGGGCATACGGTACATACCTTCACCGAAGAGGAAGATGCGATCAGATATGTGGATAAAAACCATGTTGATCTGGCAATTCTGGATATCAAACTCAAGAAAATGAGTGGTATTGAGGTACTGGCAGAGTTGAAACGGCTCCAGCCTTCCATCAAGACCATTATACTCACCGGATATCCCACCGTTGAAACTGCGCGGGATGCCTTGAGTTTCGGGGCAAATGAGTATTGCGTCAAACCAATAGACAAGCAGGAACTGGAAAAGAAAGTGGAAAAAATACTCGCAGCAAATGAGTAGCACTGTTTTTTACAACTCTGCCCGGCAGAGTCTTTTTATATTTAACCGGCCGTGCTGAAAACAGCTACGGAATCCTATTAACCCTTATAAAGGAGTGAGAAAAGTGAAGAAATCATTCTGGCCTGTAACCCTTTTAACCGCGGCAATTTTTTTCCTGGTCGCTAACACCGGTTTTGCCGAAACAACCATTTCAGCCAGCGAATACAAAGCTGGGGACACCGTTACGATCAAAGGAGCAATCACCCCGGGCGAAGAGCTCTATATTGCCATAGCCCAGCAGAAGATGTTTGCCCCGAAAGATTCAAACGGTATCAACGAAAAGAAGAAATTCAAGAAAAACGCCAAGAAATTCAACTTTAAACTCGATACCGCAATTCCGCCGCTTTACTATATGTTGACCACCAACCGGGAAGCTTTCGGAAAAGACAGTACCAAAAAATTCGGTGGCCCCTCTTTTCTCTTTAAAAAAGGCGGCGGACTCTACACCGCCACCATGTTCAAGCTGAAAAAAGACTTTAACGCCATTGATGCCGGCGCCAGATCCATGCTTGGCCCGATCAAAACAGCCGACCAGTGGAACATGCTCAAATGGGGGCATGAGAAAAAATATGGTATCAATACCGTCGTCAAGGAAGGAAACAAAAAAGGTAAGGTTGTCATCTTTGCCAGAAGTGTTCTCGGCCAGACCGACAATTACTGGGACAAAGGCACTACCATCAAGCTGGACAAAGCAACCGGACAGTTCACCGCTTCCTTTGCCACCTTCCGTCATACTGCTCCCGACACCAAGTTTGACGTTTATGTAAACGGCGCCAAATCCGGTTCCTTTAATGTTACTAAAAACGGTTTCTGGATGAACAAAGCTTATCGTTACATGAACCCGATCTTCGTCGTTATCGGCGCAATCCTGGTGGGAACCTATTTTTCCATGATCGGTGCCGCAGGTGGTATGCTGATGGGCGCCTTTCAGGCCCTCGTTGTCCAGACCGCTGGACCTGTCGGTATCAACGCCGCCAACGTCCTCCGTCCCTCCAATATCGCCCTGACCCTTTTCTCTCCCCTGGGAAGTTTCTACCGTTTCGCAGTGGTTGAAAGACGTGTAGCCTGGCCGGTGGGACTGTCCTTCGGTGCAGGTATTTTTATTGGTTCTGTCTGGCTCGGTAAATATGCCACCCAGTATCTCTCCCTGAAAGCATACAAGGAATGGCTGGGCGTTCTCGTCGTCCTCATGGCTGTCAAAACCCTGATGGAAATGACTCCCAAGGCCATGGCCAAAAGAAAGAACATCAAGGCCATGACACAGAAATTCAACGCTGCAGTTAAAAAAGCCAAGGAAGAAGGTGGCGCTGTAGAGATGGGTTCCATTGAGCCTGTCAAGTCCGGTATCTTCGATTACCGTTTCAAGTTCTGGGGTGAAGAGTTCCGCATCAACCCGGCACTGTTCGCTTTCCTCGGTATTATTGTCGGTGTTGTTTCCCGTGCGTTCGGTATCGGCGGCGGTTTTCTGCTCGTTCCGATGATGACCACCATCGCGGCCCTGCCCATGTATGTGGCTGTTCCTATTTCTCTTATCGGTACCTGTTTCTCAAGTATCGGTTCCTTTATCGGCTACGTGATGAACGGTTACCTGCCTGATCTTACTCTCGCCATTGCCATCATCATCGGTGGTTTTGTGGGTGGTATGCTCGGCAGCCGCTTTCAGAAACTTTTCAGCGAAAAAGCGCTGAAAATCATCCTGGCCTGTACCCTGTTCTTCCTCTTCTTCAGATTCCTGAAGATCGAGTACTGGATATAGACCGTTTCGGATCAATCCGGAGAACCGTAACAGCTCCCCTGCAGTAATTATTTCCTGCAGGGGATCAGGACGACTAAACAGTCCGGCTGAACCCAATGGATCAGCAACTCAACAATGAAATTTTAACTGCGGAAACACCTTCTACAGAAAAAATTTTCGGATACAATTATGGAAACAGTTTTCGATAAAACCTGGGAATATCTTTATTCCCTCATCCGCCAGGGGGTAATGACTCTTGACTTCCTGCTCGAACACCTGCATTTTCTCGGGCCGGTAGCAGTCATTTTTCTCCTTGGACTTGTTACGGTTGCTGTAACAAAGGTGCTGAAAAAGTATATTCGCACTAAACGACTGATAAAACTTGAGAAAGAGTTTCAATACTGGCTCTCCCTTCGAGAAGAGGCCATGCGCTGTGAGGACAGGGAAAAGGCAAAGGCACTTGCAAAAAATATAGATCAGGCCAAACTCAACAAGGCCTATTATGACTATTTTTTCGAGGGCCTGATGCTCAGCTTTATCACGTTTTACCTGCCCGTTATATCCATGGCTTCATATATCAACGAATCGTACAGGAGCAAAAGACTTCTGGAACTGTTCGGCAGAGATTACATTTTCAGGTTCGGCCAGGAAAACCCTGTTGTGATCGGAGCAGTTTTCTGGTTTCTCACAACCGTTGTTCTCCTCAACATTGGTCTCTATATCAAAAACTGGATGAAAAAACGTTACAGGGCTTCACAGAAGGGACAGGAAAAAAAAAGAATTGAACTGCCCGGAAAAAAAAAGGGAAGCCCACTTGATCAATCGGGCATCGAAAGATGTTCCTGATTTTGGAGGTATGATGATGAAAAAATCTGTTTACTCCATCTGCGGGATGTGCACCGTACGCTGTCCCATCAGGGTGGAAACAGAAAACAACAAGGTAACCTGGATCGAAGGGAATCAGCATCTCTTAGGTGGTGCTCTCTGCGCTAAAGGTTCTGCGGGTCCGGCGCTGGTTGCCGACAAGGAACGACCCCAGCAGCCACTTATTCGTGACGGTGCCAGAGGCTCCGGCCGCTGGAAAGAGGTCAGCTGGCCGACAGCCTATGACTATATTACGGACAAGCTGAAAAAAATCAAAAGTGAATATGGACCCGAATCCGTTGTCCTCAGTTCCAGGGGCGGTCCGTGGCAATCCCTGTACAAGGCATTTATTCACAGGTTCGGCTCCCCGAATTACACCAACCATGACAATACCTGTGGACGAAACACCCACCACTCCAGCCTCTCTATCAACGGAGTAGGCAGGAAAGGGTTTGTTTACGATATCAAAAATGCCAAACACCTGATTCTTTTCGGCCGCAATATGTTTTCTTCCCTGCGCATTGCCGAAAACCTGCAGACTCTTGACATGCTCGACAACGGAGGCAAGCTGACCTACGTTGACGTTCGCCAGACAATGACCGGACTGAAAGCAACCCGTTTTTTCCAGGTGCGTCCCGGAACTGATTACGCTCTGGCGCTGGGCATGATTCATGAAATAATCCGCAGAGAAGCCTATGATGCGGAATTTATTGAACGATATGTTACAGGTTTTGACCAGCTCTGTTATTTTGTAGAACAGTACACACCCGCATGGGCGGCCAAGGAATGCGGAGTACGGGAAAAGGCCATCAAGAACTTTGTGGATGAGCTGCAGGAAGATATGCCGAAAGTCATCTTCCATCCGGGCTGGAACTACTCCAGGTACAAGGACTCCTTTTATGCCGCAAGAGCCCTGCATATCCTGAACGTCCTCATGGGCAGCATTGAGCAGAAAGGCGGCCTCATTATTCCCAAGGGACCAGGTGACTGTGGAGTTCCATCCATCAGAAATATTGACTTTCCCAAACCTGATATCAAACGTGGTGATGGTGTAGGCTGGAAATACAACCATTTCGACAAGGGACCCGGACTCGCCCATCTCTTCTTTCCCACCATGGAAAGTGAAGATCCCTATCCGATCAAGGCCTGGATAGCCATGCGTCATGACCCGTTCTCATGCATGCCCGAGCCCCAGAAGCAGGAAAAGTATTTTGATAAATGCGACCTGCTCGTATCCATCGACGCCCACTACAGTGAATTCGGCTGGTATTCCGACGTTATCCTGCCGGAATCCACTTACCTGGAAAGGGATAACGGCATCTGTGTCCAGAAAGGGCCCAAGCCCCGGTTCGGCAGAAGACAGAAAGCGATAGAACTTGAAAATGATACCAAGCCATCCTGGCAGATCTTCAAGGATCTGGCAGACCGCCTGGATATGAAGGATTTCTTTCCGTTTGATACCATCGAAGATTTCTGGAAGTGGCAGCTTGAGCCCACAGGATTCAAACTGGAAGATTTTGATGAAAAGGGATTTATACCTCTCACCGACAAGGTGATCATGTACGATCCGAAAAACCTCGACGGCCAGTTCAAAACTCCTTCGGGCAAAATTGAAATCATCAGTAAAAAACTCGATGACGCCGGCCTGCCTTCTCTGAAGGAATATGAATCACCCATCAGACCACCGAAAGGTATGTTCAGACTGGTTTATGGCCGTACTGCGGTTCATACCCACGGTCATACCATCAACAATCCGCTTCTCAACGAGCTGATGCCTGAAAACAGCCTGTGGATTAATGTGAAGGCAGCCAAGAAGCTTGGTATTGCCGATGGTGACCTGGTTGATGTCGTTTCCGAGAATGAAACCTACAGTGGAACAGTTCCGGCACGCGTGGTGGAATACATCCATCCGGAAGCTGTCTATACCCTGCACGGCTTCGGTCGGGAGATTCCACTCCAGACCAGGGCCTGCCATGCAGGAATCAGCGATCAGAAGCTGATGGATAACAAGCTGGATGACTGGGATCAGGCTGGTGGTGCCATTAACCTCTGCGAGGTTTTTGTTGTCGTCCGTCGCAGTGTCAGAAGTGCCAAGAGGAGGGTTGAGTTATGAACAAATATATGATCTACCTCAACGGAAAACGATGTATAGGCTGCCACGGTTGCGAAATCCACTGCAAGGCCAACAAAAATCTTCCGGTAGGACCTCAGCTCTGTGAAATTGATCACTCCGAGATGGTCACGGTGAAAAGCGTTTCAAAAACGGAATTCTTTTTCCGTTCCTGCTATCACTGCGAAGAACCGTTCTGTGTTCCAATCTGTCCGACGGATGCCATGATCAAGCGGGAGGATGGTATTGTCTATATCGACCAGGAGAAATGCATAGGCTGCATGGCCTGTGCCGGAGCCTGTCCGTGGACAATTCCACAGATGAACCCGGATACCAAAAAAGCGATAAAATGTGATTACTGCATGGATCGCGTAGATGCAGGTTTGAAGCCAGCCTGCGTTACCAAATGTACCACCCATGCACTGAAATTTGTTATCCTTCAGGAAGTGGAGTAATTTTTCAACAGCGGGGTGCCATCCTGTCACCCCGCTGTCTGCAGGTTTAGAATCTTTTTTGCATTCGCGCTGGTCTGCCTGGCAATTTCCTCCATGGACTCCCGCCGTATCAAAGACAGTGCCTCCAGAACATTCGGTAAGTATTCTGGGCTGTTAGGTAAATTTTTTTGAGCGACAGGACCCACCATATCGGGGGCATCAGTTTCAAGAACAATTGCCTCCAGGGGCAATTCAGCTGCCAGTTTCCTGATTTTTTTCGCCCTCTCCCATGTCACCATGGTCCCGTAGCCCAACACGAATCCCAATCGCACGTAAATATCCGCCTGTTGTCTGCTGCCATTGAAAGCATGGACAATACCACCATAACTGAAGTGCGACTGACGCAACACTGCCAGCACCTGATCATGGGCCTTTCTCACATGGAGCAGGATCGGCAGGTGCAAGACCTTTGCAATATCAAGCTGCCCCTGAACAATTCCTGCTGTTTCTGCACATCTCTGTGCCCAGACTGGAAATCAAGACCGATCTCCCCCACGGCTACCACATTTTCGTTCTCACAGAGACTTCGCAACACCTCCAGAGCGTCAAGCTTACAGGGGAAAAGAGGATGCAATCCCAAGGCTGGATGAAGATATGATTTTTCACGGCATAAAGAGAGTATTTCCTGCCAGCTGTCATAACTGTAACCGGGAATAACAAAATCGGTGACCCCGGCTTTCCTGCTGCGAGAGAGAATTCCATCAAGGTCCGAAGCAAGAAGGGAATGATTGAGATGACAATGGGTGTCAATGAGTTCTATTTTCCTTTCCATCCGTTAACTCTACTCACAAAAATGAAATATGATTGAAAAGAACCCGGAAAAAAGCTAGGTTGTGTCTGTTCAGAAATGAAATTTTTTGTTCGAGTTCAAGGAGCATAGAAAAATAAAAAGCGCAGCATATTAGGCATATGTGAGCATTTTTATTTTTCGTAGCGACGCAGAAATCGGGCAAAAAGACCATTTATGGACAGACACCAGGTTGTGTCAGTTCACAAATGAACATAATCTTCTTTTACATTGACCTTTTTCATGAACAGCTACAACAATAATTTTTTGAAATGGTTCCGCCATGTGTCTCCCTATATTCATCTTCACCGGGGAAAGACCTTTGTCATCATGATCCCGGGAGACTGCATTGAACAGCAGAACTTTCCCAATATTATCTGGGATATCGCGACCCTGCACTCCCTCGGTATACGCCTTGTCATCGTTCACGGGGCAAGAATACAGATCGAAAAGGAACTGTCGAAGGATAACATCCGATCCCGTTTTCATGAAGGGTCAAGAATCACGGAAAGAAACCACCTGGAAGCCGTTCTCAAGGCGATCGGGTCCACACGCTTCCAGCTGGAGGCTCTTTTTTCCAGTGGCCTGCCGGATTCTCCCATGTCCGGAGCAAAAATAAAGCTTCGCAGCGGTAATTTCATAACCGCGAAACCACAGGGTGTAATCAACGGCATCGATCATCAGATGACCGGAAAAGTGCGCAGTGTCGATACTGATGCCATTCTGGAAATTGTCGCAGGTGGCGGACTACCTCTTCTCTCTCCCCTGGGATACTCGGTCACCGGGGAAGTCTTCAACCTCTCTTTCGCCGATGTCGGAATCAGTGTAGCTGCCACCATTCAAGCTGATAAAATTCTTATTTTCAATGACGACGGCCCCATCCACGATAAAAATAACAGTCTCTACCGTCAGTTGACAATTGAACAGTGTGAAACATTTCTCCATGACCAACACGACCACGCACCCGCGAGCTCCTATTTTTCCCTGCGTGCCTGCCTGGCTGCCTGCCGACGAGGTATCCCCAGGGCCCATATCATTTCATCCATGGAAGACGGTACCCTGCTCAAGGAACTGTTTACCCGGGACGGCAACGGGACGATGGTTTACGGTGATCACTATGAATCCATCAGAGCAGCAGAGACCAATGATGTTGTCGGTATCATGAATCTTATTTCTCCCCTGGAAAAAAAAGGAATCCTGGTAAAACGTTCCCGTGAGCTTCTGGAGAAGGAGATAGGATATTTCACCGTCATGGAAAAGGATAATATGATTATTGGTTGCGCAGCCCTTTACCCGATCCAGGATGCAGCAGCTGGAGAACTGGCATGTGTTGCAGTCATGAAAGAATATCAAAAGGATGGTCGAGCAAAACAACTGCTCGACCATATTGAAAAGAAGGCGAGGCAACATGGCCTGAAACAGATTTTTTCGCTGACCACCAGGACCGCCCACTGGTTTCTTGAACAGGGATTTGTTGAAACCAGCCTGGACAGGATGCCGGCAAGCCGGAAAAAATTATATAACTACCAGCGTAACTCCAAGATTTTTGTAAAATCTCTCCAGGAACCTGTCCAACTATCTACAGAGTAATTTTTGAAACCATTTGCTCCAGATTTTCAGCCAGATTCTGTATATCTTCCCCATTATCCTTGACCTTGTCCGCGGAATTGGATGTGGCCTGACTGTGCTCTGAAACCTCGTTCATGTCACCTGCCACCTCACTGGATACGGTTGACAGTTGGGCAACGTTTTCAGTAACCTCCTGAATTCCCAGGGAGGCCTGGGAAATATTGTCTGCTATTTCCATCGTGGTTGCAGACTGCTCCTCAACAGAAGTTGTAATGGTGGAGACAATGGAGTTCACCTCGTTTATGATTTTGGTGATCTGCTGAATCTGGGTCACGGTGCCGGCAGTGGAATTCTGAATACCTTCGATACGGGATTTGATTTCATGGGTAGCGTCTGCTGTCTGTTTTGCGAGATCCTTGATCTCATTTGCCACAACAGCAAAACCTTTTCCGGCCTCTCCTGCCCGTGCGGCCTCAATGGTTGCATTGAGAGCAAGGAGATTGGTCTGCTCAGAAATCTCGGTAATGGTCTCTGTGACCTTGCCGATTTCAGTAGCGGCCAAACCCAGCTCGTCAACTTTTTCAGAAGCAGAATTTGCCTCTGCCACAGCCTCTCCTGAAATGGTCTGGGCCTGCTCCGTATTATTCACAATTTCAGTTATGGTTGAAGTCATCTCATCGGTTGCCGTGGAGACCAGGGCAATATTAGTGGAGGCTTCTTCCGTTGCCGCAGCCACGGTATTCATATTGGAACTCATCTGTTCAGCCGCCTGGGCCACATCAATGGAAATTGATGAAGTGGCCTTCGCCCTTTCCTGCATTTCAACAGCGATATTACCGAGTGAAGTGGAGAGATCACTCAGTTTTTGTGAATTTTGAGATACCTCTCCAAACATTTCGTTTAAATTTCCACTCATGTCATCCAGGTAATGCCCAATCTGTCCTATCTCATCCTCACCTGAAATACCAGATTTTCGACTCAGGTCACCATTCCCGATTACCTGGGCGAATTCGGTAATCTGATTCAATCTGCCTATGACCTTCTGGATGACAATAACACCAATAATTGAAAAAAAGATACCAATGCCGAGCCCGGCCAGCTGCAAAGCAAGAAGCAGAGACACTGATGATTCGGCATCTTTCTGCATCTGGACTACTGCCTTATTCATAGCGACAAGGAGATTATTGGAATGCTCCTCTATCCAGTGAAGTTCATCCTTTGCCGACGGAGCACCCGCAATCACCCTCTCCATTTTTCCCCTGTACTCCTTCCAAAGAGGTTGAACATTCTGAAGAAGCTGCAATGCCTCACCCTGCACGGGGGGGCAGGAAAAACTTTTCTTGTTATCCAACGCCAGAGACAGGGGGATCTCCCCCCCTGCATGAGACTGTTGAGGGTTGTATTGAAAACACGCATGGAATTGGCAGAGGCATTGAATGCCTTCTCCCGTTCGATTCCATCATCAGCACTCACTCCTTCCAGAAGCTCCCTGGTCATTTTCTGGCTGAGCATTCGCTGTCGACCGGCCATATTTATAATAGCCCCATCATTCTTCTGGTTGTTGGTCACCCACCAGGTGACAAGAAACATACCAAGGATGATTAACGCCAGACTGCCGGTGACAAGTATAATTTTTGTCCTCACTTTCATAAAACGCACTCCTCCAGTCACTGAATTTCTGCCTGGGCTGTTCATACAGAAAAAAACAGGCTTTTTCCGGAACAGTTACTCAATTTCCTCTCTAATTTGGGTTTATCACAAACAAGCTACAGATGTAAAATTTTTTCTCGGAAAAAACACTTTATGTGGGCTCTTTTTTCAAGTTATCGAAATGTAACATTTTTTCGCCCAAAACCCTTGGGCCACATTGTAATATAGTTTTATTTCTGATAACCTTTAATGGATCTTAACAAAAAAACATAACCATCAGTGTCTGCCCGAAGGCCTCCGAAATGCGATACGGATCCGGATCCATTCTTTTTTCCATGCTGACACCTCTCCTTTGTCTTTTCCTGAGTCACGCGGCAGCACAGTCTGACAAAACCGTCTCTGTACCTGTACAGAACCAGCTGAAAATAAAACATATCCTGCTGCTCAATTCCTATCACCAGAGAATGACCTGGGTAAAAGATATTGTGCGGGGAGTGGAAGACATTCTTCAGCCTGAAAAAAATGGTCTCTCTCTTCATGTGGAAAACATGGATTCGAAAAGATACCATTCTCGAGAATACTATGATATTTTCTATAACTATCTGAAAATAAAATATAAAAATACTGATTTTTCTCTTATTTTATCATCTGACAACAACAGTTATAATTTTCTGCGTAAACACCGGGATACTCTCTTTCCTGGAGTCCCAGTCTCATTTTGCGGTGTGAACGGTTACAATTACGAACAGATAGCAGACAGAGACGATTTTACCGGCGTTGCGGAAATCGTCTCTGCCCGTGAAACCGTTGAAATGGCCCTTCGGCTTCACCCGAAGGTGTCCAGGTTTTTTGTCATTAACGATTACCTGGTAACAGGTCGAGCCTGGACTCACGATATCTCCAGACAATTACGACATATTTCTCCCGATATTACGATTGAATATGCGGACAATCTGCCTATCAGTTCCCTTATGAATACAATAGCCGGGCTGAAAAACGACACACTCGTCCTGCTGGGCAGCTATTTTTCTGACAGAAACGGGCGCTATTTTACCTACGAACGTATTGGAGAAATGCTTTCAAAATCCAGCAGGGTTCCCATCTATTGTCTGCTTCAGTTCAATATCGGAAAAGGTGTTATCGGGGAAAGGTCATCAGCGGTTATTACCAGGGAAGAGCAATGGCCGGTATCGGCAGAAAAATTCTCTCAGGTTTGAGAGCACAGAATATACCGGTCATTGAGAAGGGCAGTAATAAAACCATTTTCAATTATGAGCAGCTCAAACGATTCAACCTGAACGAATCCAGGCTGCCGCCGGAAACCATCATCATCAACAAACCTCACTCGTTTTATGATGACTACAGACCTCAAATTCAAATTATCATTATCTCAATCGCCCTGCTCCTCTTCACCATCGTAATACTTGTATTCAACATACGAAAACGAATGATGGCTGAAGAAGCTCTTCGGCTCAGTGAAGAACGCTTTCGTCAACTGGCTGATGCCGGATGGGAAGCAATATCCATCCATAAAGACGGGCTGCTGCTCCAGGCAAATGAAGTCTTTTTCGATCTTTTCGGTTATACACGCCAAGAATTAATCAATAAACAGATAATGGATTTAATCTTCCCGGCAGAATGCCTTGAGCTCGTGCAGGAGAAGGTAAAAAATAATGATATTAATCCTTATGAAGTCAAGGGAAGACACAAAAACGGATCACTTTTCCCCATGGAAATCCGAGTACGGGAAATGAAATTTGAGGGTGAAAATATCAGGATGGCGGCAATGCGTGACCTTACCGAAAGAAAAGCGATGGAAGAGAAACTGTCACAATCGCTGAAACTCGAGGCAATCGGCACACTTGCCGGAGGAATCGCCCATGATTTCAACAACATTCTTTCAGCAATTCTTGGTTACTCCGAACTCACTCTCCTGCATCTTCCTGAAAACTCACAAGCTGAAAATCACCTCAAAAAAGTACTGGATGCAGGAAATCGGGCCAGATCTCTTGTCCAACAGATCCTTACATTTGCAAGGGAATCCAAAGAAGAACTCCAGCCTGTTCAGGTTTCACTCGTTGTCAACGAAGCCCTCAAACTCCTTCGTGCCTCACTGCCCGCCTCCATCGAGATAAGAAAACAAATCAGCTCAGACAGCCTGATACTTGGTGATCCGACCCAGATTCATCAAATTATAATGAATCTCTGTACCAATGCCGGAAAAGCCATGCCCAACGGTGGAATTTTAAGCATAACCCTGACCGAGACAACAGCCGATGAAACCCTTCTCGCCAAATACCCGGAAATGAAAAAGACGCGCTATCTCCAGCTCACCGTTAAAGACACGGGCAGCGGAATCGCACCGGAAATTAAAAACAGAATATTTGATCCATTTTTCACAACGCGAAGCAAGGAAAGCGGCACAGGTCTGGGGCTGTCTGTCGTCCATGGAATTGTCAAAAACTGCCAAGGAATAATTACATTAGCAAGTGAATTGCATTGCGGTTCAACCTTCAATATCTTCCTGCCCGTAATAGATCATGAGATATTATCTGTCTCCCCCGTTTCCGGCCCACTGAGGCGGGGGACTGAACATATTTTGTTCATCGATGACGAAAACAGCCTTGTGGAAATAGCTGAAACATTTTTAGAGAGGCTGGGATACAGGGTGTCAGGATTTACCAGCAGCATGGAAGCACTTGAAAAATTCCGGGCAACCCCAAAAGCTTTTGACCTGGTGATCACGGACATGACCATGCCCAAAATGACCGGAGATAACCTGTCCCGCAAAATACTCGCCATAAGAGAAGACATCCCCATTATCCTCTGCACCGGATTCAGCGAACAGATTTCCGAGGAAAAAGCTCGTGAAATAGGCATAAAAACCTTTCTCATGAAACCAATAAACCAGGAAACATTGACCAGAACAGTTGGAGATATTCTGGATTCTGCATAGAAAACCTGGAGGGTATGAAATATATCTGTTTTTCGGGACAGATTAAAACATCAGGGTACGGGTGGTGGTTCCTCCGGGGGCACAGGTGGAGGCATAACCGGCTCACTCCCCCTGATCCTCCTGAAGAGCAGCACACCAATCAGAAAGGCAGCACCGAGAACAGTAAAACCGAGCATCGGCCTGTAAAAGAGCCATGCAATACCAATAGTTACACAGGACAACACAGCGGAAAAAAGTGCCGCTATAACAGTCGTTCCAGCTCCGATAATCGAACCGATCATCGGTACGACATCAGCAAGAACAACAAGGGGGGAAAGGATCATGCTCAAGCCAACCGTCATCAGGAAAAAACCGGCAAAACGGAGCATCCAGGTCAAAATGGTGTTGGATTGCCTGGCCTTTGAAAACATTGAATCTGCCGTATGTATACCGGTCTCAAGCAATTCTATATTGCCACCCGCTACAGTATGATAAGGCTTGAAGGTTGAACCAGTCTGGCGTGCCACAATACTTATTTCCGTAGGTAAGACAACAGAGAAACTGATCCTCATATCACCAATTTCAGGATGAGAAGGATCACCGCCCAGATAAAATCCGTTTCCTTGCCTTATACTCCCGGCAGCAGTACCCTTGGGTTCTGCATCCGCAGGCACGGTGAAAGGTACCTTGTTTCCCAGTCTTGTGAGGAGTGATTGCGGCAGGGTAAATGCACCGAGACGAACATGAGAAGCCATTACTGTTTTTGGCCTGTAAACCATTGTCTCTGGATTTTCATGGCCGTTTTGCTGCTGAAATCCCCTTGAATCAATAAGCCGTCCGGACCATTCCTGACTATAACTGTAGGTGGTTACGGTCTCCTCACCTCCGCCAAGTTTCTTTTTCTTTTTTGTCCTGCGCGATTCCTGCCACTGGTACATCTCCACATGACGAATCAGCTTAATTGCCGAAGCGGAAACGCCGAAGTCAGGATCAGTTAAAACCTCTTCAGTTTCAGGTTTTCCACTTATATGGACAAGTTTTCCGTCATTTTCAGGACTAACATGATCCCTGTCAATAGAAAGAACCTTTCCGCCACCTTCTACCAGGGTTTTATAGCGCTCCACAGCCCTTCCCTCGTTCCAGAAGAGCAGACCAAGGGAAAGCAAAACCATCAATATGCCTGCCAGGATACCCTTAAACGCATTGCCGATACGACTGAACCAGGACTTCTCTGTTGTTATGCTGAAAGTGTCCTTTCCCATTGTTTCTCCGTTTTTCTATAAATCCAACTGAAATTCCTCACTCCTCACCCCTCACTCCTCACTCCTCACTCCTCACTCCTCACTCCTCACTCCTCACTCCTCACTCCTCACTCCTCACTCCTCACTCCTCACTCCTCACTCCTCACAAAAAAATAACTTCTCTCCCTTCAAGGCCCACTCATTTTCTGATATGATTAAATAATAGCTTTTCTCAAACAAAAAAACTAACCGAAAATATCCAGCCTTATGCATGATGGCACCCATGACAGCGCAAATCTTCCCGATTCCGATTTTCCAATACTGCTTACAAGCCTGATTACAGGCCTGAGGTCTGTTTCATCCAGGAAAGAACTATCCGGTTTTCTTCACAGGGAATTTTTTCCGAAGTTGAGTCAATTGTCGACAGAAATCTACTATCCCAACCTCTCCACCGGGCTCTTTTCTCCGATTTCTTCAGCTACCGCCAATCGGAAGCGTACACCTGTTGCAATACCTTCAACCCACAGCTATTTTCCGGCCAGGCTCAAAAAAGGAGAAATTGCAGAGCACCATGGAATGAATAAAAGACCACCGTTTTTTGCCTCAACGGGAAATTTTTCCCATCTGCTTTTCCCGGTTATGGACGAGGGAAAACCAATCGCCCTGCTCTACTTCGGCAGTCGTGAAAAACAGTCATTTTCAACACAATTTCTCTCGCTTCTGCAGCCAATTGCCGCAAGCATCGGTTCATGTCTGCACGATCTTGCCATCATTCAAAATCTGCAGATATCCCTTGACTCCCTGGAATACTCCGAAAAACTGAAAACCTCCCTTTACACAATCAGTGAGCAGGCGCAAAGTCTGGAAAAAATAGAGCATTTTTATATTTCTCTCCATCATGCAATTGGCCGCCTGATCCATGCTCCCAATTTTATTATTGCCCTGATGGAAAAAAATGGAGAAACCGGAACCATCAATTTTCCCTATTTTGCTGATGCTTATGACAAACAGTCCCAGGGACAGACGGTTGATATGAACGAGCATTCCCTCATCGTTCATATGATAGAAAATCGAAAGCCTCTACTTCTCACTCCGGACAATTTTGACCGTGTATGCAAAAAAAACAGGATCAGTTTTTCCGGGAACATGCCACATTCCTGGCTGGGGGCTCCTTTTTATCTGACAGAAAAAACGGGTGCGGTAATAGTCCAGAGTTATCAAAACATTATCTACACTGAAAAAGACAAGGCCATCATGGCCCATGTGGCCCAGCACGTGGGGGACACACTGAACCGCAGGCTTGCCCTGGAGGAGCTAAAAATTGCCAAGGCACAGGCGGAAAAGGCGGAAAAAAACAAATCCACTTTTCTGGCCAACATGAGCCATGAAATCCGTACTCCGATGAACGGAATTATAGGCATGACGGAACTGGTCCTTGATATGGACCTTTCACCCCGCCAGAGAAGTTATCTGACAATGGTCCACACTTCAGCTGAAAGACTCCTCGAACTGATCAACGATATCCTCGATTTTTCCAAAATTGAAGCCGGCAAACTCCAGCTTGACCTGAAACCTTTCAAGTTTCGTGATACCATAGCCGACGCCATGGAAACCCTGGCCCTTGAAGCCGCTGAAAAAAATATAAACCTGGTGATCAACTGTGATCCTTCCATCCCCATGGTCCTCTATGGAGATGCGGGCAGACTTTGCCAGATACTCATCAACCTGCTCCATAACGGTTTGAAATTTACTGAATCCGGTTCAATTTCACTCACCATCAGCAGAGCTGAGAACTTCACTGCAACCGGTGGACAGCTCTCTCTTCATTTCCAGGTTTCGGATACCGGAATAGGCATCCCTTCAGAAAAGCTGAACACAATCTTCAAACCGTTCAGTCAGATCAACACTACACGAGATTCCAACAAGAAAGGAACCGGTCTTGGCCTGGTCATTGCGGCAGAGCTGATAGAGCTCATGGGAGGAAATATCCGGGTAAAAAGTCGCCCGGGAACAGGTACCACATTCTCTTTCACAGCTTGTTTTCAGACGTGCCCGGATGAAAGAAAAAAGGGCAGACTCCCAACAGAACCGGCTGACCCACTCCCACAGCTTCAAAACAGACCATGCACTATTCTCCTGGTTGAAGATGAATATATCAACCGGACCCTGGCGGTTACCCTTCTCCAACGGGACAACTGGCAGATCACTACGGCGGAAAACGGCAGGGAAGCCCTTGAACATCTCGAAAAAAACAGTTTTGACCTTATTCTCATGGATATCCAGATGCCAGAACTCGATGGCTATGAGACCACAAGAATAATACGTAAAAATGAAAAGACCACGGGAGACCATATCCCGATTATCGCCATGACGGCTTATGCTGTAAAAGGCGACCGACAGAAATGTCTTGGCGCAGGAATGGACGGATATATCTCAAAACCCATCAAAGCGGATCGTCTACGAGCGGAAATAGCTGCTATTTTAAAGGATCGCATTGCAATGACTTTTGATCATTGATACATTGAACTGAAACTGTATGTAATCCTGAAAAAATGCCCGGAAAACAACGTAAAAAGCAAAAAGGAGACGACCCCATGCACGATAATCTCATAGAGAGGACCCCATCCGCATACAATTATCCCCTGCTGATTAAAAACCTGCTTTTCTCACCAGTAGTCAACAATCCTGACCAGGAAATTGTCTACAGAGATCAGTTACGTTTTACTTACCGTGAATTCCGTCGTCGTGTCTGTCGCCTTGCCGGAGCCCTTGTAAAAATGGGCGTAAAACCCGGAAATACTGTTGCTGTCATGGATTGGGACAGTCATCGATATCTTGAATGTTTTTTCGCCGTTCCAATGGTTGGTGCGGTTCTCCATACCGTCAACGTGCGCCTCTCTCCCGAACAGATTCTCTACACCATTGATCATGCTGAAGATGATTTTATTTTTGTTAACAGCGAATTTCTCCCTATTCTTGAACAGATTCGCGGAAGAATCGATACGGTGAAATCGTTCGTTCTGCTGAACGACGAAAAAACAGTTCCGGAAACTACTCTCCCGCTGGCGGGAGAATATGAATCACTTCTGAACAGTGAAAGCGATACTTTTGACTTTCCGGATTTTGATGAAAATACACGGGCGACAACATTTTATACAACAGGAACAACCGGGATGCCCAAAGGTGTCTATTTCAGCCACCGTCAGCTCGTACTGCACAGCATCACCGCACTTGTAGCGCTTGGAACCCCGGCATCCCAGGGAAGACTTCACCAGCAGGATATCTATATGCCTATTACTCCCATGTTTCATGTTCATGCCTGGGGTCTGCCGTATATGGCCACATCCCTTGGGGTAAAACAGGTCTATCCCGGGAAATATGCGCCCAACATGTTGTTGAACCTTATCCAGAAAGAAGGAGTAACCTTTTCCCACTGTGTGCCGACAATCCTCCATATGCTGATGAGCAGTCCCGAATTCGAATCCACCGATCTGTCACGCTGGAAGGTCATTATCGGGGAGCAGCCCTGCCGAAAAAAATGTGCCAGGATGCACTGACCAAAGGAATCGATATTTTTACTGGATACGGTATGTCAGAAACATGTCCGATTCTCACTCTGGCCCACGTGGGAAATGAAAAGCTGGATAACGAAGCTGAAGTAACCAGACGTTGCAAAACTGGTCGTCCCCTCCCCCTGGTTGACTTGAGAGTTGTGGATGAACATCTCCAGGATGTTGAACCGACCGGAGACCAGGTCGGGGAAATCGTAGTACGCTCTCCATGGCTGACCCAGGGATACCTCAAAGACCGGAATAATTCGGAAAACCTCTGGAAAGGCGGGTATCTCCACACTGGAGATGTTGCCGCAATTGACCGGGAAAACTATGTGAATATTACCGACAGAATAAAAGATGTCATAAAGATCGGTGGAGAATGGCTCTCCTCCCTGGAACTGGAAGATGTTATTAATCTCCATCCGGCTGTAGCTGAAGTTGCTGTAATAGGCATGGAAGACCAGAAATGGGGAGAACGACCACTCGCACTCATTGTTCCAAGGGAAGACCATGAACCTGTCAGCGAAAAAGAGATGATCAACCATGTTAAATCCTTTATTGATAAGGGAATGCTTACAAAACTGGCCCTGCTCCTGAATCTTCGCAAAGTTGAGGCAATAGACAAAACAAGCGTTGGTAAAATCAATAAAAAATTGCTTCGGGAAAAATACCTATAAGGAGTAACTACAAAAAACCAGGGCAGTCCAAGTTAAAAACTGACAAAAAAAAGAATGACATCACCGCAAAAGGCACTGCATTTTTCTCCCCCGACTGACTTGGTTATTTTCCACACTGACTACACAAAAACATCGAAACCGGTGCCTGATCATCCCGAATAGATGTATGGACAGTGAGATCGCAACATAACAGTATGAAAATACTGATCGAAATCAAACTTTTCATCTCTCGAACAGATATTTTGAAATCCCGGGATTTTCTATCATTTCTTTCTTTCCCGTAACCCGTGACCCATCGCCTTGGATAAGTGATGGATCCTGGATTTCCCGTGTTACAATGTGGTGAAAACAAGTATTTTTACCTATTGTTTGTTCTCTTTCACTTTGATATCATTTTATTATATTTCGACGTTACTACAATTCTTTATCCAAAACAACGGAGGAAATACCGTGCCACTCATCAAATGGAGAGATTCTTATTCTGTAGGTGTTGAACAATTTGATAATGAACATAAAATACTTGTTGACCTTATAAATGAAATGTTCATCGTTGTTCGGGATAAAAAAAGTGTTGACCATCTGGCATACGCAATAGATCAATTGATAGAATACACTCAAAATCATTTCAGTTCAGAAGAAGAAGCATTGGCACAGGTTAATTATCCGGATCTGGATGCCCATAAGGATATGCACGGTAGACTGATAAAAGATGTACAGAAGCATAAAAAACGTATAGAAAACAATGATAGACAGGAAAGAACAGATTTTTACCATTTTTTAAGGGATTGGCTTCTTACCCATATTGTTGAAGAGGATATGCTTTATAAAAACTATTTCTCCTGAAAATTGCTCTCTAAAAGAATATTTATACAAAGCGTTATATCAACAAGGTAACTAATCACCCTATGAGAAAAATGTTGACAAGTTTTGAGGAGATATTTCTCGAGTCAGTCTGACGACTTCATCAGGACCGTAAAGGACGGAGAAACAGAGGCTATTATAACTTACTGGCGAAAACTTTGAACCTGATACCACCTGAACTGAGAAGAAATGTCATACAGCTACCTGAACAACAGGCTCTCCTCTTCAGCCACGAACAAGACAGATAAAATTCATATCCACAGGCTTCAGTTTCACGCAAGTTACAGATTCTCAGAAAAACTCAACCTGAACAGCCATTTTTACTGGAACAGTGAAGTGAGTCTCGGCAATACCAGGACACCGGAATATATACGAATGGACCTGGGCTTCCGTTACCAGCTGTCCGAAACCATAAAACTCTCACTGACAGGACAAAATCTTCTTGATGATACCCATCGGGAAATAGACGATACTGTTTTTCCATTTTCCAATACCGGGATTCCCCGAACAGTTTTACTTAACTTCACTATCAATTTATAATGATCGCATCTGATTGCCGTGCGAAAATATTTTTCATTATTCTTCTACAGACAATCCTGCTCCTCTCTCTTTCTCTTCGTGATGGATCCAACAGTATTTGGCAAATCACTGAATGCCATCAACGGTAAAAAAATTCATGACGATGAAATCGGTAACCTGGTCGACACATTCAACAGAATGCTGCAGGAAATTCAAAACAGGGACAGAAAGCTTGTCGGACAGAATGTACGACTTGAAAAAACAGTAAAAGAAAGAACCCTTCTCCTGCAATTATAGAACAAGCAACTGGAAAAAGTAAAGACAATGTTGCGACAACTGGTTAATATTGATGGGTTAACCAACCTTGCCAATAGAAGATATTTTGATGTCTGCCTTGAAAATGAAATAAAACGAAACAGGAGAACAAACAGGTATTTCTCTCTTATACTCGGCGATATTGATTTTTTTAAGCTCTATAATGACCACTTCGGGCATCTCAAGGGAGATGAATGCCTCAAGGTCGTGGCCGGTGTCATTAAAAATAAAAGTGGCCGCCCGGGAGACCTGCCGGCAAGATATGGAGGTGAGGAGTTTGCTGTGATCCTCCCTGATACTGATATCATCGGTTCAAAAAATGTTGCGGAATCAATTCGTCTTAGAGTTCAGGGACTCAAACTTCCTCATCCTGCCTCACCGACTGCTGATACGGTTTCAATTTCCCTGGGAGTGGCCAGTTTTCCCCCCGCTGATACTACAGCTTTTACAGGAAAAGACATCATTCTCCGTGCCGACAAGGCCCTTTACAAAGCAAAAAGTCTCGGCCGAAACCGAATAGTTCATTTTTTCGATTATTAGCCCGGATTTCTCATGAACATTGTTTCAATTTTGAGAATTGCAGGATTGAGGTATCAACAATCCTCTTGACATTTTTTCCATCCTCCTGTCTATATTTACTGAAGTTTTTCAGGTGCTCACACGAGCTTGAAAGGGAACCCTGTGAAAATCGGGGACGGGCCCGCCGCTGTAACCGGGGATGAACGTTGCTTTATGTCACTGTTTGCCACAGGCAGATGGGAAGGCGCAACAAGTAGGATGAACCGGAAGTCAGAAGACCTGCCTGGAAAAAAGAAATCCATCATTATACCGGGATTTCTGACGGTTGTCTCCGTGGACAAGGGACTGCTGTGCAATTCGTGGAAAACCAGGGCATCCTCGGATCAATGTTTATTGGTCCGGGGATTTTTTTTGCCCGTGCAGGGCATCTCCGGACTGAAAATATCAGAAAAGGAGATAAGATCATGAAGAAAACTACCCAAACTGTTCTTGCCCTGTGGTTCCTTGCCACCCCTTCACTCGGCCTGGCGGACCAGGGAGAACAGGCAGGCAAGACACCAGAAACAACCCTTGCTGAAGTAGTGGTAACTGCAACCAGAAGCGAAGAGGCCATTAACAAGATTCCTGCCAAGATGGAAGTTATCAACTCCCAGGAAATTCAGTTGACAACCGGAGAAACCATTACAGAACAACTGAAAAAGAATGCTTCAATCGGTGTTATAGAATACCCGGGTGCTCTTGCCGGTATTGGTATCCGCGGTTTCAGACCGGAATTTTCGGGCATCACTAAACACTCCCTGATCCTCATCAACGGCCGCCCGGCAGGAGCAACCAACCTCGCCGGAATCCTTGCAGATAATATTGAAAAAATAGAAGTGCTGAAAGGCCCGGCTTCGTCCCTTTACGGGGCTGAGGCCATGGGTGGCGTTATCAATATCATAACCAAAAAAAATATGGACAACCTGACCGGCATGGCAGAACTTGGTTTCGGTTCCTTCCAGACCAATTTTCAGAAAGCAGCCATTGGGGGTGGGCTGGGTAAAATCCTGGATTTTGATCTTTCGGCCAGGCGCTTTGACCAGGTTGATGATTTTGATATGGGCAATGGCAAAACCAGGGCCAACACCAGCTATAGAACCCAGAACGGCACCCTGCGACTGGGAGCCGATCTCGGGGAATCATGGAGAATGGACGTAAGTGGTGACCTCTACCAGGGCCGTGATATCGAGCTTCCCGGTGACACCTTTGACGGTGACAACAAATCAGGCCACAAAGACATTGACCGCTATGGTGTGGATATAAATGTCGGTGGAGAACTGGGGAAAAACAACCAGCTCTCTTTCACCGCCTATAAAACCAACGAAACCTCTGAATCCTATAAACATTATGCAGGCTGGTTTGTTCCGGTTCAGGTAACACCTTACCGCAGCTATGATTCGGAGATCGACTGGTTCGGTTTCCAGGTTAAAGATGAATATACCTGGGGTGCCCACCACTTCATCGCCGGTTTTGATTACCAAGGCATTGACAAAGAGAGCAGGAGCTACTATCAGAGTGGTACAAGGAAGGCTCCCTACTCACCAAATGAAAGCCGGGAGAATATTGCCGGTTACCTGGAGGCCATCTGGAAATTTTTTGGAGAAAGATTCACCGCAACCGCTGGTGGTCGATATGACACCTTTGATGTTGAGACAAAGACCACTCCCTATAAAACCGACTTCACTCCCAACTCTGAAACATTTTCCACCTTCAGCCCCCGGGCAGGCCTTAACTATCTGTTTGACCAGGGTATCCGTCTGCACACTACCATCGGTAAGGCCTTTGTTCCTCCGACCGCAGCCCAGCTCGCAGGGTATTCCGAGCGTATTGTAGGGAGTGTCACCATGATCACCAGGGGAAACAGCTCACTTGACCCGGAAACCTCCATCACCTACGATTTCGGTGCGGGATATGAATTGCCCGAATGGGGACTTTCCATGGACATCACCTATTTCCATACAGATGTGGATGATAAGATCAGCACGGTAACACAAGGTTTTACCACGACCTATGAAAACAGCCTCAGTGCCGAAATGGACGGTATTGAGACTGAACTTTCCTTTGATCTTGGTGCCCCCCTGGAATGGAACCGGACAATCTCCTTCTATGTCAACTCCACCTCCATCCTGAAGGCGGAAGAGGAGCAACCTGGCGGAACCATGAAAGATATTCACAATGTGGCAGATTATACAATCAACTACGGAATTCTTTACGATGACGGTATATTCGACGGAAAACTGCATTTCCGCAGCCAGGGTAAGATGAAGGATACGGACTGGAATGCACCCGGATATCCGGAAACAGAATATCCATCATTTACCGTGGTTGATCTGGTTCTCGGTACCACCATCAGGGACCACCACAGGCTCTCCTTGAAAATTGACAACATGTTTGACAAGGATTACTACGAGAAAAAAGGGTTCCCTAAACCTGGTCGGGCCTTCTACCTGAGTTACACCTATTCATTCTGACCGAAATGGCCCGACCACTCATGCCCTTGGGGTAATTATGCCCTGAGGGTGCAACAAGCAAATGAAAATCTGATTACAGTAATACTACCCTCGAAAGGGGAATTTTCAGATAAAATGAAACCTGCACATCTGCAAATATTTTCAAGGATTCTGCTTCCGGCAATCCTGGTCATTGTCTCTTTCTCCACCTTCGCAATTGCAGGTTATCCCCGGAGAATTGTCTCTCTGGGACCAATCAACACCGAAAATGTCTACCTGCTCGGAGCTGGAAACCGGCTTGTAGGCAATACTGAATACTGTATTCGACCAGAAGCTGCAAAAAAACTGCCTAAAATCGGTTCAGTGATGCAGATTTCCATTGAAAAGATCCTCAGTCTGCATCCGGATATCGTCCTGGCAACAGCGCTGACTCCACCACGTCAGATAGAAAAACTGCAAAAACTCCATATCCGGGTGGTTCATTTTCAACAACCGGCATCTTTTTCCGAAATCTGTCAGCAATTTCTTGAACTCGGGAAAATTCTGGGTCTTACAGAGCAGGCGGAACATATTATTGCCGAGGCAAAATCAGAGGTCAGAACAATCGGGCGTCAGGTCGCTCCTCATAAGAAAACCACCGTGTTTCTCCAGGTCGGCACCTCTCCGCTCTTCGGCTCTGTCGAAAAATCATTTACCAATGATTTCATCCATCTGGCAGGAGGGAAAAATATTCTGGCAGGTAAATCCTCAGGTGCCACCAGTTATGAACGAATCATCAGTGCTGATCCGGAGGTTATTATTGTAGCGATCATGGGCTCGGAAAGCGGGCTTGCCGGAGAGGAAATGAAAAAATGGTTTCATATTCCCATCCTTCAGGCAGCAGAGAAAAAACGGATCCATATTATCGACCCAGATCTCGTCTGCAGTCCTTCCCCAATGACGTTTGTCAGAACCTTGAAACTCATTGCGACACTCCTTCATCCTGAAGTTTTTCCAGAAAAAAGGCCTGACTGATCTTTATCAACAAAAGCCAGTCAGGCATAAACAGGGAACAATCATTCAAAATTGGTCCGGCAGTGTATCACTTCTGTTTTCCACCCTGAAACTTCCGGGTCAATTCTTTCAAGGCCGACACCTGCTCTGACAGGTGCCCTGCCATATTTCTGATCTCTTCTCCGCTTCCGGAAAGCCTGGAAACGACTTCACTGGTTTCTGAGATATTGCTGGCAATTTCAGAAGAAACGGTGGAACTCTGGGAGACTTTTTCATTCACCTCCATAATCCCTTCCGCCGCCTGGGAGACATTCTGTGAAATTTCACCGGAAGTGGCGCTCTGTTCCTCCACCGCCATGGCTATTTCACTGACAATGACATCCACTTCTCCAATAACACTACTGATCTGCCTGATCTCCTCAACAGTCTCATTGGTTGAATTCTGGATCGAAGCAATCTTGTTTTTGATTTCCCCGGTAGCCTCGGCAGTCTGCTTTGCCAGTTCCTTGATTTCATTGGCAACTACGGCAAATCCCTTTCCGGCTTCCCCGGCTCTTGCTGCCTCTATGGTAGCATTCAGAGCCAGCAGATTGGTCTGTTCGGATATCTCTGTGATCACTTCCGTAACCTTGGATATCTCAGTAGCCGCAGTTCCAAGAGCATCAACCTTTTCAGACGAACTTGCCGCCAGACTCACGGCATGACGGGTAACCTCCTTGGCCTTATCCGTCTGTTTTGCCTCCTGTTCCACCGAAGTCAAAATTTCATCTATTGCATCGGAAACCAAGCCGACATTGGCAGAAGCCTGTTCACTGGCAGCAGCCACCGAATTCATATTTCCACTCATTTCTTCTGTTGCTGCAGCGACACTGTCCGCCTGTTCAGCCGCCTCCCTGGTTCCTTTGGAAAGATCTGCGGAAATTCCGGACAGGGACTGCGACGAATCACTGAGAACATTGGCCTGCTCATGAATCCTCTGGATCACATCCTTCAGTTTTACAGACATTTCGGCAAGCGCCCTGCCGATGGAAGAAAATTCATCACTGCCCTCAATGTCTATAGGCACGGATAAATTACCTTTACCTATCTCCACAATGGCGCGATGCAGCCTGACAAACCGTTTCCCTACGCCGGTCAACACCAGGGAAAAAAGTATAAAGAAAATGACCAGGACTGCCCCGGAAACAAGCATTAAAACATAAATCGCTCCGATCTTTTTATTCAACTGTTCTCCCGTTGATTTCTCAAGGGCTCGAACATATTTATCAAGCACGGCAAATCCCTTGAATGCTGGAGAATCATCAATCTTCACCGCTTTGTCAATTTCGGTAGCTGTCTTTCCCTGCTGATGCATGGCAATGGAAACATCAACAGCCTTTGCATACTGGTCCGCCACCGCTTCAACTGCCCTAAGGGCCTTTTGTTCCTCAGGGGAGAGATCCATTCCCCTGTAAACAGTAAAAGCCTTGTCCATCTTTTCCTTGTTCTTTTTAAACCTGTCCGCGTATTTGCCGGCACCACGCAATACATGGTTCTTGAAATTATGAATAAATCCCCCGTAACCGAACTGGCTCTTTATCTCGGTAAGCTGCACCTGTCGTTTCAACGCCGTCTGCTGATACTCTTCCCAGTTGGCCGATATTCTTGAAATTGAACGAAACTGAAGCATCCCGGTGATAAGCAGCAGTACAACCAGTGTCAGTGAAAGCAACACCATTTTTTTCTTGACAGTCATGAATTTACCCTTTGTTTATACATTTCTGATATCGTTTCGACAAAATCCAACGAATCCCTTTTCAACTTTTAACAATTAGAAGCTTATCGTATTTTCTCTTTTGATGTCCAGTACGATTTCATTTTTTAAAAAAAGAGAAAGTTATTTGTCAGGCAATTGAATCGTAAAAACGGTTCCTTCTCCCGGTCTGGATTTGACTTCTATTGAACCATTGTGTTTTTTGGATATGACATCATGACAGATAGCCAAACCCTGGCCACTCCCTTTCCCCACCTCCTTGGTGGTAAAAAACGGATCAAATATTCGGTTGATAATATCTTCAGGAATACCGATACCATTATCCCGTATAACACATTCAATTCCGGACTCAATATTTCTTGTGGTGATCTCGATAACACCTTTTTCCCCATTCCCTGTGTCACTGTTGCGCTCTTCGATAGCATTTGCGGCATTGACAATCAGGTTCAGAATTACCTGCCCCATCTCATCGACAATAAGAGGTACCATCTTAAGATCTTCAGCCAGGTTTTTAATTATTTCTGCATGGTATTTCCATTCATTCCTTGTCACAGTCAACGAGGTTTCAATCAATTTGTTCAAGTCGGCTGTAGCCTTCTCCCGCGAACCGGGATGAGAAAATTCCTTCATTGCCATAACAATCGATGAAACCCTGTCAATCCCTTCACGGGACTGGACAATGGCCGCCGGTATCTCCTCCTGCAGAAACTCCCAGTCCGCATTTTCCAGAACCTCTTTAAATTTTTCCTCCGCCTCCGGCCCGCAATGCATTGCAATATGCTCAATACCTTCTATAAGACTGCCCACATCCCCATGGGCTTCTCCAAGAAATTCAATATTTGTGGCCACAAACTGAATGGGTGTATTGATCTCATGGGCAATACCTGCTGCCAGACGACCGACTGATTCAAGTTTTTCTTTCTGGAGAAGTTTTGCCTGCAACATGTTGTTTTCCTTACGTTTATTTATTCTATCGGTCATGTCGTGAACAATGGCGACAAATCGTGGTTCACCTTTTGGTGGAAGTATATATTTGATAGACACCTCAACAGGGATGTTTTCACCGGAACAGGTCTTGAGATGTGTGGAGAATTCATACACACCGCTTTTATCTTTTATAAGGTAGTCAAGGTTCTTCCATAAGGTTTCAGAAGTCGATTTCAGATCAGCATCAATGTCAAATGGAGACATGTCCATCATTTCTTCTCTTGAATACCCGAGAAGATCTACTACACCCTGATTGACAAAGATAAAACTGTACGTATCCGGTTCAAACATAAAAACACAGTCATGGATCTGATCCAGAGTCTGATTAAAAGCATTCAATGTTTCTTCCTCCAGTTTCCTCAGTTCCCTTGCCATGGCGTTCAAGGCCCTGCCCATTTCCCCCATCTCATCAGGACCTTCAGGCAACCGCTCATCCAGATGTCCCTCAGCCATCTTTTCCGCAAAGCGAAGTACCCTTGAAATAGGTTCAGTCAGGCTTCTGATCATAAAGAAACTGACGGCAACAGCCAATATTGTGCAGACTGCGGTAATCAACAGACTGAATGTGGTCATTTTCTGCAGGGAATCCGTCAATGTTTTCCCGATAATCTGCTGGGAAGCCATTATTTTTGTTCCAAACAGGTTGAGAGCCTTCCCTGTATTTTCATCAATTTCCCCGGCAACCTTCTTTTTAGCCCTGTCCACGGCCATCCGGGTGGAAATAATTTCTCTTTTGATCTTCCTATTTGTTGCTTTGTCCTTTTCTTTCAAGTATTGCGGAAGAGTTTTTCTGAGAACATCAATGGTAGTCTTGACCTGGACGGAAGAAGCAGCTATGTTTTTCCTTAAAGTAACCAGGGTTCGGGTAAGGTTACCGGCAATCCTGCCGGCTTCATTAAACTGGGTTACCGAGCTGTTCTCCAACTCCCTGTTACTGGCCCAGTTGACTTTATCAGCCACAAGGGCAGATTCTTCCACAAGGATCCTTTTCTGAAGATCAATATCCTGCAGCATCTCCAGATAGAATTTTTCCTGACTGGAAATAATCTCCTTTTTCAACTTTTCCAGCTCACGAATCATGATATCTTCGTTCTTCTCTCTGCCTTCAACCTTTTTTTCCATGGAAAGTAGAAATTTTATCAGAACCTGGTCTATACTCCTCTCCACAGCTGTACCGAGTACATTAAATTCACGATCATAGTATTCCCGGGTTCTGCCAAACCGTTCCAGACTCTGGGTCGTTATTTCCTTTAAAGAATCCACATTGATAATCGCAAGATTCGACATCAGCTTCCTGGATTTCTGTCCGGCTTTTGTAATTTCATAGATGGAATGTGTCGAATCCAGCACAACTTTATCCAGATTATTATTAATTACCCGGCTCTGTTCATCCAGCGTGGTTGAAACCGCTTTGCCGGCGGCAATAACTTCGTGGGCAACGACATCATAAAATTCTTTCTGGTTCTGAAGAGCTATTGCTGTGATCGAATCAATGGCCTCCAGTCCGCTTACCTCCACAACTCCTCTTCTGGCTATATTTTTAGCCTTTTCAAACTCAAAGGAGCTGAGTTCCTGTAAATCCCTCATTCTTGTGGACACACTTTCAAGAATGGACTGCCCTGCCTTTTTGCTATGATAAATTGTGGTCGAAATAAGAGAAACACTGACTACACCAAGAATAATGACAATATGTATCAGTATTTTATATTTAATCTTTATGTTTGCCGGTTTCATGGGACATGGCCCTCCCCTTGTCCGGTTGTAATATTTGCACGGGCAGCCTGTTGAGATCCCCGGGTACAGCCAGCAACTGTAATCTCTGCATATCCCTGCTGATATGATGGACAAAACTCATACTGATATTTTCAAACCTGAAAGAACTTCCCTCCCTTATCGCCTTCAGAGATTTTCTGAAAAGGTCACGGTCAAAACCAAAATATCTCATCTGGGTTACAGCTTCCTGCTCACCACCGAAAAAAGAAAGGCTTTCCGCGATTCTGAAAGTGGCTGATTTTACTGATTCCAGCCACTCCCGAACTCCGTTACGACATTGATCAGTCAACAGATTTCCTTTTATTGCCAGGACTGAATAGACAACGGAATACTGCTTCGACAGTTCCGCAACAGTTCCATTTACAGCTCCCAGCCGATCCAGGGCCAATGTCGGATAAGGCTCGGGAAAAAACGCGCCATCAATCTTCTCCTGAGTAAGATCATTTAACAGCGACTGCAGCGGAATATTGATCACCTTGTAATCAGTCCCATACTTCAAATACTTGCCGGCCAGGAAATGAATCAACTGGAAATGCTCATTGGAATATAGATCTGGAACACCTATTATTGCTGACTTGAAATCAGAATATTTCTTTCTGACAAACAGCCTCGACCCCCCTCTGCTCGTGGAACCGATAATTCTGACATCAATACTATCCTCATTCATTGCCAAAATTATGGGCAGCGGCAACATGGCCACATCGACAGCTGAGATTCTGAATGCAGCTTCCAGGGCTGTAAGGGAGTGATATTTTACCAGTTTAACATCAACATATTGATAGGCGAAGCGATCACGATCAAAGGACATGATCAATGGCAACTGAGTGACAATCGGCACATAGCCAACACGCAGAAGCATTTTTTTTCCATGAAAAACGGGAGGTGAAGCAGAAACAGAAAATGCGCACATTAATACCAACAGGAGTGGAATAATAATCTTTTTCAACCCATTTTTTCTGGTTTTACCTGACAGCATCGGGTTTTACTCCTTTCAGCAACGGTTCAAGGACTACTGGATTTTCCCGTCGTGTCCTTGCCAGCAATTTGCCGCTGCTCTCACTGATTATTGTAAACAGATCCCATTTACTCCTGCTCTCTTCCGGAGTCTTTCCAAGAGCAATATAAGTGGGATGAATCCCCTGATGATCCCATGATCTCCAGTATTCATCACTGCCCAGAAGAGTAAAATGATGCCCTTCAAGGGCCAGAACAATATCATTTGCGGCAAATGAACCTGCCTGTTGGGCCGCTTCGGCAAACTGCATCATATTCACCCACGCTACAGCCGCCGAATTACCCGGTTTTTTATGATAGCGCCGCTCAAATAGAGTCACAAACTGTCTGCTGCCTTCATATTTTTCCGACAGACCATGGTACCAGCACATTGAAGTCAGGATACCCTGCATAATTTCGGGACCAAGTTTCACGGCCATGTTGACTTCCATCAGTGGGATTACTACTGCCATGTTTTCGCGAAGGCGGAGCATTGTCGCCTGCTTGAGAGAACTGACCATATCGCTGCCGAAATGGATAAGAACAAGTACATCAGGCCCGGCCCGTTTCACCTGTATCAGTTCACTGATAAAATCATCACTTCCCAGGGGTGTAGGCAGACTGAGTATAACCCTGCCACCATCTTTTTCTATCACCTTGCTCAGGGAATCCTTCAAGGTCCTGCCCCAGGTATAGTCCGCGTAAAGAAATGCATAGGTAGCATTTTGACCATATCGCTCATGCAGAATTCCTGCTATTGCTCCAGCCGTCTGATGGCCGTTATTATACCATCTGAAAGAATAACGATGCCCTTCCTTCCCTGTTGTGGCATTGGAATGGGTCAGGCCGGCCATAAAAACCACTCCCCGCTGCTGACAGACCTTGCTCTGGGCAATGGCAGATGCTGAACTCGCCCCACCGGTAACAAGAACAGCGCCGAGATCCATCAGTTCAATGGCATTCTCTCCAGCCCTGGAGGCATTTGTTCCCGTATCCCGAACAGCATAGACAATATGATGGCCAAGGATGCCACCCGACTCATTGAGTATATCAATGGCAAGCTGGTAGGCACGCAGCTGATCTTCCCCCTGTCTGACATAGGCTCCGCTGAGGGGTATGTTTAAACCGACGAGAACTGTTTTCCCAGGAGCAGAACAGCATTGTGTGACAGGGGTAAGACACAATCCCACAAAAATGAGAACTCGAACACGAGCGGTTAACTTTCTCGCCATCTTTAAGCCTCCACAACTTACCTCTGCCGTTCCTGTTCCATTCGGAAAACAGTACGGAACCTGGCGAAACAAGGACATTATTCAAAAAAACCTCTTTCTGAATTATCCATATTTTCAAAACCATTGTCAAATGGCAGCACTTATCCCGCATTTCTCATGAACATTGAGTCAATTTTGAGATTAGCTGTAGAATACAAATAATTAGCCAACTATCAGTAGTCGAACAAAATTGACACAATGTTCACCCAAGGTCAGCCTAGGCGACGCCATCTTCTGCAATATTTCAACAGTAAATATAGGCCACTATTATTTACTCTTGAAAATTTTGTAGCTGACGCCGCCTGAACTGATGAAAAATGCGGGTTATCGGTTCCAATGAACAGGCAGAAAAGGAAGAGACCTACCAGATATACGAACTTGTTTTTTTGCCCATGAATTCCACTTCAATAACCCGTTTTGCAGGACAACCGGCAACACCATAACAGACATGGAGCGGCAGCAGATGTTCTTCCCGGGGATGGCAATACTGCGCAAAAGGTGCGTCAACCCAGTGTTCCAACCTTGTCCGACGTTCTTTTTCACTCAAATGATCGCCAGTCAGGGTTTCAACAAGCCAATTCTCAAAAGTTTCATTCCAGTAATTTTCCTCACCAGCAGTATTGTTTCTGAAGGCAGTAAGATTATGAAATGAAGAACCTGAGCCAATGATCAAAAGGTTCTCTTCCTGTAAATCTCGCAGAACTGTACCGATACGGATATGCTCTACCGGGTTCAAAGAGTCCAGCAGCGAAAGCTGAATACAGGGTATGACTGCCTCGGGATACATGAGTTTGAGGGGAACAAAAAGACCATGATCATATCCCCGGCTTCCTTCAAGAGCGGCCTGGATACCGTTTTCTTCAAAAATATGGAGGATTTCCCGGGCAAGTTGAGGATTTCCAGGTGCACTGTATGAAATGGAGTACGTCTCCTGGGGAAATCCGTAATAATCGTAAAAAAGTGGAGGAGATGCAGCTGAAATGAGTGTTGGATGCTGTTCTTCCCAATGAGCACTGATAACTAGAATTGCTGACGGTTGCGTCAACAACCCGGGTACAGCTTTTAAAAACTCTATTAAATTGATATGACGTGGATCTCCCAGCAGAGGCCAGGGGCCACCTCCGTGGGGAATATAAATAACTGATCCAGGCGATTCGCCTCTACAGATTTTCATTTTTACTGTTCTATCCTTCATTGTTTCCTCCATTTCATATCAAGAATGTATTTAAATAACCTTATAAAACAGCACATTTCAAATTTGCCAGAGTTTCATTGGTAATCAGAGAAAAATGACCCATGCCGGAGGTAAAGCATCTTTTCCATGGCACAGCGTGGCGGTACAGCAATGGTAATCATTTACCAACCAACAGCAACTCATTATAAATTTATCCCACATTTCTCATGAACCTGAACATGTGAAGGCTTTCCTCTGGATATTTTCCGACAACAGGAACTTAATTAGGTATTTTGCTTGGAATTGTGAATTAAATTAACTAAACTGTTTTTAAACTGTTCCGCATTGCTCTTAAACAGTGTTCTTTTGAGGATGCCTTGTATAGTCAGAATTTTCGTTCGAGATCAGGTAAACGATGACTCAGAAGAACAGGGAAAATCAAAAGCGCAACATATCAGGAAGATGTGATCATTATTCATTTTCTGTAACGCAGGGATCGGGTGAAAAGGCAATTTTTAAGGTAGCTTTGAATCGTGACGCGAGGGAAATTTTACCACAGGCTTAGAGGTAATATTCTGAGAATAAAATTTCCACACCAGCAATGAGTCAGGAAAAAATGGCTGTTTATGGACAGACACCAACTAACCTTGAGCCAGTGACGACTTTGAAGAAACACTTTTTTACCTGAATCCTGCACTTCAGGATTGACAAATTTGTCAATTACAGAATTAAGGTTTTATAATTCCAAAAACAAAAATACCAATGGCCCTCGACAAAACAGATATTAAAATTCTCAATATTCTCCAGGAGAACGGTCGTATAACCAATGCAAAACTGGCCGCAGAAATCGGTATTTCCCCCCGGCAATGCTGGAAAGAGTCAAACGCCTGGAGGCATCCGGCGTCATAAAAAAATACCTGGCTCTCCTTGACCGTGAGCAAACCGGTTTCGGCCTGCTGGCCATAATAATAATCTCACTCAGTCTTCACCAGATTTCTTCTCTGCAGCAGGTCAAGGAACGACTGGTCATTCTCGACGAGGTACTTGAATGCTACCAGTTGACAGGTGATGTGGATTTTATGCTGAAAGTTGCCGTCAGGGACATGCCCAGTTACACGGCTTTCATCAATGACAAGCTTTCCTCCATTCCCGGAATTCAGAATATTCGCACATCTTTTGTGCTGGATACCCTGAAAAGCACAACCACACTACGACTCAAACCGGAATAAACAACCTCAGGCAACCTCGAATCTTCCGAGAATCGTCCCCAACCCGGCAGAAAGCCCGGAAAGTTCTTCTGATTTTCCACTCACCATGGAAGAATCCTCCGTCATCGAGTTTACAATAGCACTCACCTCGCTGATATCATTTGAAATATCTTTAGACATAGTAGAACTGTGGGATACATTTTCATTCACTTCAGCCAGACCGACGGCAGCCTGACTCACATTATCACCAATCTCCGAAGCCACTCCGGCCTGTTCTTCCATGTCTGTGCTGATTGAGGCTACTATCTGGCTGACCTCGTGAATAACTTCCGAAATTTCATGTATTTCCAGAACAGTTTCATCAGTTGAAGAATGTATGGCCTCGACTTTCTGGCGTATTTCCATGCTGGCATCTGCGGCCTGCCTGGCCAGACCTTTGATCTCATCTGCCACTACGGAAAAACCTTTTCCGGCCTCTCCAGCACGGGCAGCTTCAATGGTTGCATTCAAAGCCAGCAGATTGGTCTGTTCAGCAATTTCAGTGATTGTTTCAGTTACCTTATTTATCTGTGTGGCCGCAACTCCGAGCATATCAACCTTCTGCGAAGCACCTTGTGCCTTTTTGACAGCGTTTGCTGTAACACCTGCAGCCTGATCTGTTTTTCCCGCAATTGCCGAAATAGTCCCAATCATCTCTTCAACAGCCGAGGCCACCATATTCACATTGGTGGTTGCCTCTTCACTGGCCGCTGCGACCGAATGCATATTTGAGCTCATTGTTTCAGCTGCAGCTGCAACATCGTTTGCCCTCGCTGAAGATGCGTCCGCACCTTCCACCAGGCTTTTTGCCATATCAGACAGCTGACCGGCAGAAGAAGTCATCACTTCCATACTGCGGCGTGCATTTCCTATAAGAATCCGCATATTATATATGAAAGCATTATAATAGCTCCCCAACTCCTGCAGCTCATCCATTCTTGCCTGCTGATAAACATCACGGCATTCATGACAGTTGTCATATATTCCGTTTATCACTTTTTCACAGCTCACCTCCACTGCCGAAAACGATCCAACTGTCTCCCAGCAACGACCTTTTTTACCAAAAACATCACATTCCGTTTTATTACAACTGGAAAGAGAGGAACAATCCATTACCGGCATTCTTTCTTCTAAAATCTGAGTCAGATCACCACTTCCCGCCCTGGTAAATGTATCAATCAACAACTGAATCGGTTTATCCACCAGTTTGTCAAAAAGAAAATAGAGACTTGACACGAGGAGAACAAACAGACCTGTTCCAATTGCAATCTGTTTGTAGAGATCTATTTCAAGCTGGTGCAGTAACCTGGAAATTTCCCTGGGAATGGCAATAACTCCTATGACATCATCATTATAGTTGTGCAGAGGTGCAAATACAGTCAGAAGATGTTTGTCGTTTTTTTCCACCTGTTTAAAACGGATTCTTTTTTCCTCCATCATCCTGTGCAGCCAGGGGAATGATTTTTCTGGAATCGTCAAAGAATGGGTTTTCGCCAGGTACTTAAACCCTCCCTCTGTCGGCACAACTATTGAGATATCAAAACCATTTTTCCTCTTAATCGGCATAAAAAGCTTACTGTTCAATTTAATTCCCACCTCCACGCTGCCCACCTGTGCTCCTTCATAAAAAACGGGAACTACTCCCCGGATACCATACCCGGCAACTCCTTTTTCTATACCCGCAACAGATTTTCCCGTGCGATTGACACGTATAACCGTATGCCTGAACGAAGAGAGGTCATCCCCGAATTTCTCAGGTTTATGAGCCCTGAAAAAAGATATTGCCGGTGGCAGATGGACCTGAAACTGGGCGAGATTGTATGATTCTTTTAATCTTAAAAAACTTCCCAGCGTGAGCCTCCTTACCTCTTCCCTGTCACGATTTGCCAGAGCTCTCTGTAACTCAGCGTTTTCAGCGAACACACTGGCGATGGTCGTTGCCTGCATCTTCTTTTCTGCAAGCAGATTTTTCACGATTATATACTCAGAATTAAGCTGTGATCGTTCCTGTTGCAGGATTCTTGCATGTTTCTGCCCATAATCATTTTGAATATATACACAGATAATAATCGCAACTGCTGTTGATACAATCAGCATGAATATTGATTTGATCTTATGGGGAATTATTCCTTTCAACATGTGAGATCTCCAGTTAAACAGTGACGGGAAATGACAGGGTTTTCCGCGCAGTTTCCACCCGGGTAATGCTTTCATCTCAACGGTAAAATACCTAACTGGTAGATGGATAACTAATTAGATTTATTACGCAAGTTATGATTAATAGCAATAATATTTAATGCTGTAGAAAAAAAAATTGCAACACTGTAAAACAACAAAAAACTACTGTATTACGTGCAGTAGTTTTTTGCTGTTTTTTATAATGATGAACAGTCTGTGAACCAGAGCAATTGATTTTGCAGGAAGACACGCAGTACATCAATTTTAATTTTCGATTGAGAAAGTACTGGTTAAGTAATGCTTAAGGCTTATTTTTTTCCCGGTAAGATGAAGTTTTTTTCTTAAACTGTTGCGATATGCCTCTATTGAGCGGGGAGAAAGACCGAGGAGTGAGGCAATTTCTTTGGATTTCTTCCCGTTCCTGATCAGATCCGCAACCAGAATCTCTCTTCTGGTCAGGCCGAAATCTGAATAACCGGGGAGCTCATTCCGGGAATCAGAGAAAGAATTGATGTGGGATTTAATGATTGTGATATACTCCAGCCCGGTATCCTCGACCGTACATTCTCCCAGGAGATCCAGGTAAGGCAAAACGAGCTTTTTCAACCTGACCAGGTTTTTTCGATATGCGCCTTGACGGTCATTTCTGGTCTTGTTCAGGAGAACATTCAAGGCGATATTTATATTTTCCAACTCTACATTTTTTTCTGCCAACTGTTTATTTTTCTCAGCGAGCTTTTTTTCAATCAGGTATTGTTCCGTTATTTCGCGAAAAAAAGAAACCTTGATAGCCTGCCCTTCAGATAACTCAAAAGGTGTTTCGTAAACCTCATACACCCGATTTTTTCCGACAACATTCATCCGCCAGCGGACTGTATTTCCACGCAGTACATGGATGTTATTACACCAGAAACAGGGTGTCAGCTCTCCATTGAGGTACTCATAACATTTCTGACCTGAATGTACTTTTCCAAAATCCTTCTGCAGTGTGGCATTTGCATGAATGATGTTATATTCACCGTCAACGATAAAAACACCATCAGACACATTGCTCAGGATATGCTGATATCGCTTTCCCTCCTGTACTTTGCGCCTTTCCACGAGCTTGATATCTGTTACATCATGGATAACAACTATCGCCCCCGAAAGCATTCCATCAGGCTCTCGGTAGGGATAAAAGGTCACATCCAGGAACCTCCCTCTCTCTGGGTCAGAAAAAGAAAACCGACCCTGAAACCGCACTGTCTCTCCGGAAAAACACTGGTCCAGTCGCTTTCTGACCTGTGCTTCGAAAATTTCCGTACCGAGAAGGTCATCCACACGTCGACCAAGAATTTCCTGCTGAGAAACGTTGAAGGTGTCGAGGTAGGCCCTGTTGACAAAGCGATAGACATAATCTCTGTCGACAAAGGACATGAGATCGTCGGTGGCAGAACAAATTTCCTGCTGACGCTTCAACAGACTTTCTTTTTCCCGGCGGCAACTGATATCCCGTATACTGATCTGGACCAGGTACCTGTCATCATAACGAAATACCGAAGCGTTCAGTTCAACGGGAATTTCCCTGCCATCCTTGTGGAGATACTGTGTTTCCACCGTCAGGTAGCCCTGCTGAAACAGGAGAGCATATCGACGTTGAAACTCCTCATTTTTTGCAGGATCTCTGAATCGGAGACAGGGGTTACCCAACAGTTCTTCACGGCGATAACCGAAGGTTTCACAGAGGGCATGGTTCACTTCCAGCAGCGTTCCTTTATCATCTGCTATAGCCATACCATCATGGGAATGAAAAAAAGCCTGTTTGAACATTTTCATGTCAAACAGCTGTTGTTCCAGTTCCCCGTTTCTTTTTTTCAATGCACTGCAGGTGTATTCTGCAGACAAACAACGATCATGTGAACTCCCGCTGTATCGCATCTATCCTTCTATCCTGTTTCTCCCGTTCTGTTTGGCCCGATAGAGAGCCCGGTCACTTGATTCGATCAATTTTTTTCTTTCCATGACGGGGATTCCCCCACCTGTTGTCGCCAGACCTATACTGATCGTAATCGAAATTGAATTCTCCCGGTAAATAATCTGCTCCTGACCAATTCCCCTTCTCAACCGCTGGGCTATCACCCTGGCTCCCCGGGAATCTGTTTCCGGCATAATTACTGCAAATTCTTCGCCGCCATATCGGGCTACGATATCACTGTGACGGACAAGTTTCACCAGTAACCGGCTGACCGCGCAGAGAACACTGTCTCCTGCCGGATGCCCATAGGTGTCATTTACTTTTTTAAAAAAATCAATATCAATAAAAAGCAGGGACAACGGATGTTCGTACCTGGAAGCTCTGCTCAATTCCGCCTCAAGCACTTCCTGAAAATACCGATGATTATACAACCCTGTAAGACCATCCCGCAGGGCCAGTTCCCGAAGACTTTCGTTTGCTTTTTTCAACTCCGTCGCCAGTTGTTCCGCGTTCAGTTTCGCCTGTTTGAGCTCGAGAACAATCTGTTCATAGGAGAAGTTCAACCGCCTCAATTCATCATTGGCCTCCTGCATGATCTGGGTGAATGGCTTTATTTCTCCGGGATCTATGGAAAAAAGCTCCATCACTTCCCTGGCTCTCTCACCTATACTGTCTATCAACGCATCGACTTCTTCAGAAGTGCAGTGCCATTCATCAGCCAGTCCCGTATGGATATCGACAAACTTACTATTGCTGTGCAGACCGTGATACATTGAGGAAATCTTGTCTGCAAAACTCAGAATCTTTGCCTCCTGCGGGTATTCATTTTCCAAACCCGCAGAATGGTGCGCACGAATCGGCCCGCAAATGGAAGAAGGCAGCATCCAAGAGCTGAGAAGATAGTAGCCTATTTCCGTGTGATCATGGCCAAATTGTTCTTTTTCCATATCGCAAAGCGTTCTTGCTCCAAGCCTTTTATCATCCAGAACCATGGTATATTCATTTGGACTGGAAAGAAAAAAAATCAGCACACCTATATCCTGTAACAGGGAGGAAACAAAGAGATCCTGACCGTTACAGCCAATCTTCCGCCCCAGCACTTCAGCCGCCACCGCAGCAGTTACGGCCCTTCGCCAGAAAAGATTCAGATCAAATCCACCCTGGGGAACATCCTGGAAATCCTGAACGATGACAAAGGACAGAGCAATATTTTTCAGCGCCTCCGTGCCTATCAGGGCTGTTGCTTTGGCAAGTGAATCTACCGGCTTGGAAAAGCCATAAAGGGATGAATTGGCAATTTTCAGAATTCTGATGGAAAGGGCGGGGTCAACGGATATGATTCCGGCCAGCTCTTCAAAGGAATTTTCATCTTTTCTGACTGCCTGGAGAATTTTCAGGGCAATGGCTGGGGGAGAAGGCAATCGTATCTTCTCATCAAAGAAATCCTGCACACTGCTCATCTGCACACACTCGGTAATTGTTCACATCTCTGTTGGACAACTTCGCCCAACCCCCCGCAAATCATGCATAAACGCATAACTACAAAAAATCATCCGCTCTGTCAAGAAACCATTCTTTCGATAATTCGAAGAGTTATACCAGAAATCGATTTCAGACATCAGGAGATGCGCATACTGATTACAGAAGAGATGCACCCTTTTGATAAAAACTCTCCATTTCATCATCAGGGACCATACTCCCGCCGGTACCCCAGGCAATATGGGTTGCAGCATTCATTGTATCCGTCAGCCCGTTCTTCTCAAGCCAGGAACGGGACGAACAGAGCATGGAAATGCCGGCCAGTCCGGCAAGCGCTGAAGGTTCCATCCGAATCAGTTCTCTATCAGAGAGCATGGCAAGCATGGAGAACAGCCTGTTGTCGTCCACAGTCAACACACCGTCCACCAGGGGCCCGACAGTCCTGCCGACAAGTCCGGAAGGCCTGCTTACGGCAAGACCATCGGCTTCTGTTACACCATCCAGACCGAAATCGTGTACTGATACCTTCTCGTTGAAGCCGGTCAAAAGCCCAAGAAGCACGGAAGGGGCATGAGTCGGTTCCGCGAAAAAACAGTGTACATTGTCTCCGAAAATATGTTTCAATCCAAAACAGATCCCTCCGGGTGCACCGCCAACTCCACAGGGCAGATAGACAAAGAGAGGATGTTCGCTGTCCACCATGATATTCTGCTCTTCGAGCTGGTCTGCCAGTCGCTGTGCTGCCACACTGTAACCGAGAAAAAGATCTCTGGAGTTTTCATCATCGACAAAATGACAGGTGGAATCATTTGCCGCAAGAGCGCGACCCTTTGTCACCGCGTCACTGTAATCCCCATCGTATTCTACAACGTTCACTCCATGGGAACGGAGCAGCTTTTTTTTCCACGTCCTTGCGGTGGCAGCCATATGCACTGTGACTCGAAAACCGAAACGGGCTCCCATAAGGCCAATGCTGAGGCCAAGGTTCCCGGTTGAACCAACCGCCAAGCTGAATTTTTCGAATATTTTCCGTGCCTCTTCTGTGGCAAGCAGGGAGTAATCATCAGTAACAGCAATAAACCCCGCATCAAGTGCCACCTTTTCAGCCACCTTGAGAACCTCATATATTCCCCCACGCGCCTTGATCGAACCGGAAACGGGAAGCAGGTTGTCACATTTGAGATAGAGCCGGCCACCAAACGCGCAACTGTGCTTTTCAAGTTCCTTCTGCATTGCCGGAATGGGGCGAAGAGGAGACTCTATGATACCGCCACTTTCCAGGGTTTCAGGAAAAAATTCTGCTATGCAGGGTGCAAATCTTGTGAGTCTTGCCGTCGCATCAACAATATCACTTCTTTTCAGAACCATTTTTTCCAGGACGACACTGGATTTTTCCTGTCGTTGATTGAACCAGATAACTTCCTGATATTGCATAATCTCGCGAAGACATGGATATGTTCTGCACCATGCATCCACATCAATTGACTCTCTTTCCTGTGACTCTCTCATTATTCTCCCGCCTTTTTTCATGAGAAGTGGGGGCTGATATTGTTCTTTTTCATCTTGTAGCGCAATACACGCCCGCTGATTTCCAGACGTTCTATTCAATATATTCTACCTAAATCCTGCAATTGGCAAGTTTTCGGAGATGCGAGGCATCAAGGGCGCAGACGTATTAACATACTTCAAGCACTTGATAACGAAGCAGATTCGATAAAATTGCCAATCCCCCAGGGCAAGGGAATAAAGAAAAAACAATCTCACTCTGATAGTGAGTAGTATAGCCCCTACTGCAATACGATAACTATCTGTTTATACAGTATAAATATTTTTTCTTTATTCCCGAAGTGCAGGATTTAGGTTCTAATGTCTCGATGATCATCTCCTGAAAAACCCTTCGACAATCTGCTACCCGCTCGATAATATTGTCGAATCTTCACCCACTCAACAGCTCACGGCGGATATGCCTGAGTGCCGGCAACCGTGCGCGGACATCCTTCAGGCGCTCTTTCTCAATATGAGCAGACACCATGGTTTCCTTTTCCCCCGCTCCCGCCAATGGAACACCGAAGGGATCAAAAACGGAACTGCGCCCACAGAAAGGAGCGGAACATTGATTCACTCCTGCAAGATAGATTGTATTCTCAATAGCCCGTGCCCGCAGAAGAGTCAGCCAGTGGTCTTCCTTAAGAACCCCACCATACCAGGCGGCAGGTACGATCACCGCTTCCGCCCCTGCCGGGCCAGATATCTGAAAAGTTCAGGAAAACGCAGGTCATAGCAGATCGCCAGACCAAATCGAATGCCACCGCATGAAAAGAGTGGAGGTGCTATGGAACCGGCCACCATCTGCTCCGATTCATTCACATTCAGCGCGTCAAAGAGATGAATTTTCCGGTATTCCGCCTGCAAACTGCCATCCCGACCAAGAACAATGACTGTGTTGGCAGCTCGCTTTTTTTCGCCCTCCACCTTCTGCCAGACCCCACAGACAATGGTTACCCTGTACTGTTCGGCCAGCTCCGCCAGCCCGCTGATAAAGGGGCCATCGGAGGGTTCAGCTATTTCCGCAGTTGACATGCCCTTTTCCACACGGGTCATAAAGGTCTCAGGAAAGGCGACAAGATCACTCCCTTCAATCGAGGCCTGATGAACAGCATCCGATGCCGTTTTAAGGTTGTCTGCGGGGTATTTTGAAACTGCTGTCTGGGCGAGGGTTATTTTCATTGTAATCCTCCCTGTACCATTGTTTCCATATTGATTTCCTGCAAAAAGAGAGGTATAAAAACCGGTGCAGGTGTCGAATAAAAGGAAAGACGGTGTGAGTCCGTCACAAGCCAGTCCTTGCTGTATTCGAAGTCTGTACCGACTGTATCATTTCAACAGTTCTCTGAAGGGTGGCTTGAAATGATATCATATTCTGAATTCAAGGATAAGTCACTGGAGAATATCTCCGGGAAGGCGGTCGGCTGCAGGAAAATTCGTAAGTCAGAAAGCCTGCCTGCGCCCGTGGAGGCTGTTTCGCTCCATGTTCAGAGTAAACCACTGGAGTTCTCTGTATTCGGAAAAGTTTTTTGTATTGTCCTTCCAACAGGATAATGCCCACCGCCGGATACGGAGCCCTGATTCCCGATTTTTTCCAGTATTTCTCCCGTATCCCGCATTATTCATTCTTTGCAGGAGTAATTTATACTATGGATTTCAACACTGAAAAAAACCGGGTGCTCGGGGAAATGATAACCCATCTTATTGCCAAAACAGATCTGACCAGAGATGAATCTTTCTCCGCCTTTCAGATGATTTTGAACAATGAAGTTTCAGAAATGCAGCAGGGTGCCTTTCTCGCCGCCCTTACCGCCAAAGGAGAAAATGCTGCTGAAGTTGCCGGTGGCTGGCAGGCGGTTTATGACCTTGATACAGAAAAGGTCACCCTGGACGACCTGGAAGTTGTTGATAACTGTGGAACCGGTATGGACAGTTTCAAGACATTTAATATCAGCACCGCCGCAGCCCTGGTGGGCGCCGCCGGTGGAGTACATATTGCCCGCCATGGTGCCCGCGCCATCACCTCGGCCCGTGGAACTGTGGATATGGCAGAGAGTCTTGGCGTCGATATGGAATGCGATGTCAAAACGGTTGCCGGCAGTATCAGGAAGTGCGGTATTGGCCTTTTCAACGGTATGAGTCCCAGGGTTCATCCCATGGCACTTGGTCGTATTCTCTCTCAAATCTGTTTCGGATCCCCGCTCAATATCGCCGCTTCCCTGGCCAATCCGGCCATGCCGAAAATTGCTGTCCGGGGTGTTTACTCCCCTTTCTCCTCAGACCGGTTGCCGAGGTCATGGACGCGATCGGTTACAGGGATGCCATTATTATTTATGGGGCTATCACGGTCAACGACAAGGGGATGGACGAAGCTTCTGTCTGCGGAACAACCAAAGGAATCCACCTTTCCCATGGTACTTTTGAGGAACTGACTTTTTCCCCTGAAGATTTTGGTCTGCAGACCCATGCACCTGAAGCCATTGCGGCGGACAGGGACCACCACAGCGCCTCCCTCAATATGGTCCGCCTGCTGGCCGGACAGGGTGATTCAGCCCCTAATGACGCTGTTATTTTAAACAGCGCCCTGCTATTTTATGTCACGAAAATGGTTGCATCCATTGGCGAGGGCGTGGCCAGAGCCAGGGAAATTCTTCTCTCGGGCCAGGGTCTCATGCAACTGGAAAAATGGGTTGAAGTCCAGAATGAAAATCCAGCAGCGGGACTGGCAAAACTTGCTGAGCTGAAAACCAGGGCGGGAGTCAACTGATCATGGAACTTCTGGTTATAAAGGACGGAGAGAGCTATTTTCGTTTTCGGGATAATACTGCCCTGCCCTGCAACATGGCAAAAGCTTCTGTTTTTCCGTTGGAGCAAATTGAAAAAGTAAGAAAACTTGTGGAAAAACTTCACCAGGAAGGGAAAATGGAAGCCATCATTATGCAACTGACAATCCATGAGAAAATATATCAAGAGGACTGATCCATGAAGCTTTCACTCACCGGCTGCCGCAGCCTGGAATATTCCCCTGCCGCACCAGCTCCACAGGAAAAGGACAATCATGTTGTTCTTGAGGTTGCCTGCTGTGCAATCTGCCGCACCGATGCCAAGATGTGGAACCAGGGTCATCGCGACCTGGCCCTGCCCAGGGTCCCCGGCCATGAAATTGCAGGTTTTGACAACTCGGGAAAATTGTTTACCGTCTGGCCAGGCCAGGCCTGTGGGCAATGCCGCTACTGCAGGGAGGGACGGGAAAACCTCTGTGAGGATATGCGGATCATCGGCTTTCATTCCGACGGTGGCTTTGCCCGGTTTGTGTCCGTCCCCGAAGACAGCCTGGTTGCCGTCACTGAAAAAATCGAACCCCGCTGCCTGACCTTTGCTGAACCCGTCGCCTGCGTCATTAACGGATTATCAAAATTTCCCACGGAACCAAACTCACGGGTCATCATTTACGGGGCGGCGTGGTAGGCATGCTCGCGGCTCTTCTCTGCCGTGAACGAAACTGCAAAATAACGGTTGTGGAACGCAGCCAGGAAAAAATCTCCCGGCTTGATACTTTTGCAAAGGAACATGATTTTACACTCTGCAAAGATACGGTTGCCTCGGATTTTGATCTGGCTCTCAACTGCTGCGATTCGCATATAGCCTTTTCCCTCTGTATCACAAAACTGCGCAAGGGTGGTCGCTTTATTTACTTCAGTGGGCTGGAAAAAAATGAGGAGATAGAAACAAACCTGCTCAACCTGATCCATTATAAGGAGCTGGAAATTCACGGAGCTTATGGTCCGGGAAGAAAGCATATGGAGGAGGCAGTTTCATTCTGCCACCGCCGGCAGGATAACCTGGAAATGCTGATTGAAAAATGTATCGGACCTGAAGATGTTGAAGGGGTACTGGACCATGTTCTCTCTGGAAATGGTCTGAAATACATCATCGACTGGTCGCAAAAAAAAATCCCTGGAACTGCAGAACCGGGTGCGAAAAAAGAAGCGGAAAATAATCACAGGGCCGCGCAAAAGCCGGTTTCACTCTCACCTTTTCTCCAGGATCTTACCGAAACAATACAGCCTGCGTCCACCGCTGTCAGAGACCAGGCACAAAAAAAAGTTGATCTGAAAACAAAACCCTTGGGTGCCCTGGGAACTATCGAGAAACTTGCCGTGCAGCTTGCGGCGATCCAACATGATCTCAACCCGGAAATCAACAGAAAAAAGATGTTTGTCTTTGCAGGAGATCATGGGGTGGTTGAGGAAGGTGTTTCCGCCTTTCCCGCCAAGGTAACAGTGCAGATGGTAGAGAATTTCCTGGCGGGCGGAGCCGCGATCAATGCCTTCTGCCGCCAGTTTGCAATAGAGCTGTCCGTTGTTGACATGGGGGTAAACGGCGATTTTGATGATCATCTTATGCTGATTAAGAAAAAAATTGCCCGTGGAACAGACAATTTTGCGGTTCAGCCGGCCATGGGTAATGGTCGGGCAATTGAGGCCATCGAGAGCGGTGCCGCGGTTTTTCTCGAAAGAAACAATCCTGTCCCCTGCGATATCGTCGGAATGGGCGAGATGGGCATCGGCAACACCACAAGTGCCACAGCTATAATCAGTGCGGTTTCCGGTCTTTCTCCGGCACGGCTTACCGGCAGGGGTACCGGTGTGGACAACAGCGGACTGGAGCGCAAGATAGAAGTCATTGAAAAAAGCCTTACCCTCCACAAGCCTGACCCCACAGATGCCATAGACCTCCTGGCCAAAATCGGTGGTTTTGAGCTTGGTGGTATATGCGGAGCCGTACTGGCCGCCGCATCCCAACAATGCTGCGTGGTCCTGGATGGTGTTATCTCCACCGCAGCAGGCCTTCTCGCCTACCTGATCTGCCCTGCTATCGGAGATTACCTTATTGCCGGACATAAATCCGTTGAAATCAGCCAAAAAACCGCCCTGGAAATCATGGGACTTGAGCCGGTAATCGATCTCGATATGCGTCTGGGAGAAGGGACAGGCGCCGCCATAACTATTGACCTGGTCGAACTGTCCTGTCGAATGATGCGGGAAATGGCTTCCTTTGATGATGCGGGAGTTTCCACAGCTGTTACCCAATGAAACCAGGATCAGAGAATATAAAAACACTTGAGCTTTTGATGAAAATAAATCAAAATTTTTATATTCCTCAATAAATCATCTGCTTCCCTGAGAGACTGTCACTCTATTTTTAAGGCCATTGAGGTATAAAATCTCATGACAGAGACAATATCTATAGAAAACCGGGATGGCACTCAGACTTCTGCCCGGATAGCAGGTAATGTCGGAAGTCAGGCCATTGTTCTTCTTCACGGTATCGGGGCAGATCACAGAATGTGGGATCCGCAGATTCAGGTATTGTCACAAAATGGATATTATGTTCTGGCTCCTGACCTACTGGGCCACGGAAAAACCTCAAAGGTCAGTGAGTTAAATTTAGAAAATTGGGAAGATCAACTCCTCGAATTACTGTTTTATGCAGGAGTATCAAAATGTATTCTTGTCGGGGTGAGTATGGGGGGAGTAATCGCACAGTCATTTGCCATGAATTATCCGGAAAAAATCCACAAATTGATCCTGGCTGATACATTTGGGGAACTGAAGACCTGCCGGGAAAAAGTACTTGGTTTTCTGCAGATAACTGCTTACTCCATCCTTAAAGTATCAGGTCATAAAATATTGGCAAAAGGAATGGAGCTGACATATAAAGCACCATTTGCACACATGGCGAAAGAATATTTTTGTCAGATGAGTCTGACTGCTGACTTTGAGCAATTAATCCTTGCAAGAAAAGCAATCAACAAAATAAAGGCAATTGGAAAAATAGATGGTGATCAAATTTCTACACTTGTACTGGTTGGTCATCAGTCCGGAAAATCATTCGTTGAAATAAATCGGAAAATTGCCGATGCAATAACAGGTTCACGGTTTGTGATCTTAAAGAACTCGATGGATCCATCAAATCTGGTTAATGAAACTGATTTCAATCGGGAAGTACTACAATTTTTACAAAACCCGACTTAGCCGGATTGAAGGGATATCTGCCTAAATCTAGTAGAAATCAAAATTCAATACGAACCTGTGCACCCAACGTTATGGTGTCCGTGTCGATATCTTCCTTTATCGCATCAAAATCCCAGGTTTCAAACCTGTAATTGGCATTGATATCAACATAGAGAGCCGGCAGGACTTCCAGCTCAACTCCTGCACGAAGAGCAAAAAACGGACTTTCTGCAAAAGAGCCGTCGGAATAATTTATTCCCACACCAGCTCCGGCATAAACAGCTTTTCCAAGAAGCAAAAAGGCCTGGGGTGAAAAAACAGTGCTGTCCGAACCACCATATCCTTCCTGCAGCACATCCAGATCCGCCTCGATTTTCAGTAAACTCGTAGTGACATACTGATATGAAAACTGGAGCGCGTACCCCTTGTCATCCACATTGTCCTTATCAATATCCTCAAGCGCGTACCAGTAATGAAGGCCGGCACCCAGCCTGTGGTTCCCTTCGGCATACACGCTCCAGGCACTGCAGAATACAAGTATAATTACGCTGATAAAAAATATTTTTACTCTCATTTACATACACCGGTAAAAATTTGCAGGATCCAATAATAAAAATTCTTCCAACCAGAAAAAACAACTCTCTGAGCACGAAAAGAACCGACTTTAAAATATACAAAATGAATAATCAATAATATTTTGAAAAGACGGCTGTTTCCCCACTTCCTGCCTTTCCAGTCCAGATGAGTTTTATAATTTACTGCCGAAATCCTGCAGAAGAAAGCGACGCCTTTGAAAGACTCCAGGTCGAATATAATTATACCGACCATCTCACCCTGGCGGGAGGTATGATTTTCTACCAATCCGGAGACCAGGCCGGATTCAGTGATATCGGGGACAGCGACCGCCTGTTTATTGAATTCAAGTATTCTTGTTGACCCGTTGTGCCACATATCCTGAAAGCGCACGTTTGATGGCCATCCCGATTTGTTCCAGGGAATACGGTTTCTTGATATACTGACATCCACTCAGTTTCTGCAGTTCCCGAACCCGTTTATTCTCGGAAAATCCACTTGTAATGACAACCTTTATATCCGGTTTAAATGCAGACATCTGCCGGTAGGTCTCGAGACCATCCATACCCTCCATGATCATATCCAGAACAACCAGGTCCACCGGATTATCTTTCAGGTAGCGAACCCCTTCCTCACCCGAGGCCGCAAGTGCAACCCTGAAATCCAACCGCTCCAGAAGATGTTCCGCTATTTCTCTCTGGGAATCGGAATCATCAACCACGAGAATACGTTCTCCATTTCCCTGGTATCTGTCTATGGACAAGGGGGGTAGTGTTTCACTGATCTCTTCGTCTGTCACCGGTAAATATAATGTGAAAACCGTACCTTTCCCCTGAATGCTTTCAATATCAAAAAAACCCCTGTGATCCTTTACCGTTCCCCAGACAACGGCCATTCCCAGGCCACTGCCGCTCCGCCCCAGCTTCTTATTTGAATAGAACGGTTCAAAAATCCGCAGCAGTTCTTCATCGCTGATACCAACACCTTCATCTTCGATTGTAACCTTTACATAGTGGCCTTTTTCTATAACCTCATACCCTTTCAACGGGCTGTGGAGCACCACATTCTCTGTGACAAGTGTAATTGTCCCTCCTTCGGGCATCGCTTCCGCGCTGTTGTTGATCATATTCATAACGGCCTTTGCCAGATGGGCCTCGGAACCTTTGATATTGGCTAGGTTTCCGTCAAATCTGCAGACTACATCCACCCTGGAATGATATCGTTTGAACTGACAATATTCCGAGCTCTGCAATTGATTTCTGATAATTGTGTTGATATTCAGTACCTCGGCAATGGCAACACCCCTGCGTGCCATCGTCAGTAAATCCTGAACTATGGCAACAGCCTGCTTTCCGGACTTGAGAATAGTATTCAGAGGTTTTCTGATCGGACTATCCTTTGGAAGATCCAGGAGAATATATTCAGGATAACTGACAATGGACGAAAGAATATTATTCAGGTCATGGGCAACACCTCCAGCAAGGGTTCCGATAGCTTCCATTTTCTGGGCCTGACGCAGTTTCTCCTCAAGCTTTTTTGCCTCGGAAATATCAGCAACTGCAATAATAATTCCCTGGCTGAGATCCTCGGGATCAAGGGGATATCCCCTGATACTACAGTCAAAAACCACACTGTTTTTTCGAACCCAGCAGACCACCGTCTCTCCGATTTCACCCTGGAACACTCTGCCGTAAAACTCCCTGCCCACCTGTTCGTACTGTTCCTGCTTCTGGTACAAGAGACTGATATCCTTACCAACAAGAAACTCTTTTTCATGTCCGGTAAGCTGCACCATCATTTCATTGATCCAGATAAATTTCCGATTAACCAGCAGACCGATACCGACAGGAGAGGCCCTCAGAATAGCCTTCATCCTCTGTTCATTCTTATGGAGGGCTTCAACAGCCTGTTTTCTTTCCTCCACCTCGCTGACCAACCGTTCGTTGGTGCAGACCAACTCTTCAGTTCTCTTTGAGACCAGTGTTTCCAGGCTGTCCTGATAATGACGAAGCTTTTCCTCTGCATGCTTTCGATCACTTATTTCCTGCTGGAGATTCTTGTTGAGGGCATGGAGTTCCGATTCCTTTCTTTCAAGTTGTTCCTTTTTGACGGTTGTTATGGCAAGATTCTGTACCATCCTGTTAAAATCTTCTGTCAGATCATCCATCTCCCCGGTCATCCCCGCCTGAAGACGTATTGAAAAGTCTCCCTGGTTAACCTTTTTTGTCGCATTTCTGAGTTTTCTGACCGCCCGGGAAAAATACATTCCACTCACTATTGCCATCCCCAGAAGCAGCACAATAGATATCCCCATGAATAAAAAACCCATACTTCTCATGGACTGAATGAGATTTTTTGAGGTGAGCATCAAAAGATGAGTGGTTCCACTGAAAATATCACGGGTAGCCTGGATTGACCGTGTAAATTCATCAACATATGCCGTGGCCGCAACACTGAGTAGAACTCCATCGGCCGTTTGACGCCCCAGGGGAACAATATACATGAACTTATGCCGCAGCTTGGAGTCAGCGCCTTTCCATTTGTAATACCCGCTGGTGTACCTGCCGTTCAGACAGGTTTTGATTATTTTCCAGAACTCAGGGAACTCATCGGCAAAAACAGATAATTTTATATTTTCTTTTTGAGAGTCCCTGTGAAACCTGGTAACCACTGCCCGGGAATCAATAACAACAGTATACCCTGTACTGCCCACGGGCTGGATGGCTATTTTCCTGAAAACCTGATCTTTCTGCAACTCTTCCAGGTTCATCTCCGGATGTCCCTCCATATACAGACTCATCTGCAAAGCAACATCCATTGCCTTCTGACGAACAAAATTTTCTGCCATCTGGGCAAGAATAACCCTGCTTCTCTGCCATTGATCGTGCTGTCCCTGCTCAATGGCGTGAGAGGTCTCGTCAATAAAACGATGGCCGAAAATGCTCATCAGTACAGCAAAAATAATTACAGGAATAAAGCCGGATAAAAACATCATCCCAATCAGTCGTCCACTGAAACTGTTTGGCAGGATCCTGGAAAAATTCAGCATGAACACCTCAAGTACAAGTAATGCGGAACATCAGTTAATCAGGTTATCGACTGTCATGATAAGGGCCCGGTCAATATTTATTCCCAACTGATCGGCTTTTCTAAGATTCAGAGACCATTTTTTGATAATCGGTTTTTGTGATGGAATATCCCGGGCATTCACTCCTTTGAATATCCGGACAATGGGTCCAGCAGCCTGCCGCCCTATTTCATAATAATCACAATGGTATGCGGCGAGGACACCCCGCTTTACAAATTCTTCAGCTACACCGAAAACAGGTATCCCGTGTTCATCGGCCACACGAATGACAAGATCAAGATTTTCTGCAGTCCCCAGAACCGGATCAGTAGGAATATAAATGGCATCCATTTTCCTGGCAAGCATTTCAACCTGTTTGCGGAGAAATGGTAATGCTTTTTGGGAAACTGTTTGAACAGCACTGGTCCAACCAAATTTTTCAGCAGTCCCGGCAGCCTCCATTCCTGTTGCTACCGCCTGGGGCATTTCAGTACAGTAAAGGATTCCCAGTCTTTTCAAACGGGGAAGAATCTTATGAATTTTCTGAAACTGCTCTTGAACCGGCACTTTCATACTGACACCGGTTATATTGCCTCCTGCTTCAGAAAAACTGTCTATTATTCCGGTGGTTTCAGGAGAACCAACTATGGAGAAAACAACAGGAATCGGTGTATGGTCTGTTGCCCTGATCGCGGCAAGACTGCTGCCAGTACCAAGGGCTACAATCAGATCAACGTTGTCTTTTACAAAATCCTGCGATATTTCGTAGGCAAGTTTTCTGTCCTGCTCAACATTTCGATAATCAATTGTCAGGTTAACAGATTCCTGGAAACCAAGATCATGAAGCCCGTCAATGACACCCTGGTATGTCAAACGGTATGGATACACTTTTTCTGTCCATTGCAGGACACCAATATGGTATTTTGGCAGCTTCTCCCTGCAACCGAAAAGCAGAACAGAAAACAGAAGAAAGAAAAACAGGTAGTAGCAGTTTTTCCACTTCCCTTCCATCAGGAAAACAATTCCCATAGTTTTTTCACCATAAAACCGTTAAACTCATAAAAAAACTTACACTGTTACTATAGGCTGGAAATTTTACTAAAAAAAGAAAAATTTACATTTTTGCTCCATATACAACATATGAAACAACTATCGTTATTTTCATTTTTTCTCATTTTTTTTTCCTCATCCTCATACCCGGCTGCAGCCGGACAAACCAAAGAGGCTGCAGTCAGCGCAGGGATGGAAGAAAAAGTAGTCGATTACCTGCAACCGATTGTTGAGGTTTTCTCGAAAAATCCCTGGTTCCAGGGCGGAGCAGTTATCTGCATTACCTTTGTCATCGCTTCCCTGCTCACCTTCGTTCTTTTTAAAATAATCAGGAGTATTACACAAAAGACATCCATCGTCCTTGACGACCAGATTGCTGTCCTCCTCAGGCCACCGATCTATTACACCCTGGTTGTGATCGGCTTATCGGGGGACTTGCCCTGATGCCCCTGGCGGAAAAATGGGAAATCCTTTCTCTTCGATGCATCCGGACAATCGGTGTTCTGATATGGATGGTGTTTTTTATCAGGCTGGCCACCCTGCTGCTCAAGAGAATTGCCGGCCTGTCAAATAAATACTCATTTATCCAGCACCGTACGGTCACCCTCTTTGACAACCTGGCAAAGGTCATTATTTTCGGAGCTGCAACCTATGCTGTCTTTGTCATCTGGGATATCAACATGACCGCCTGGCTGGCGTCTGCCGGGGTGGCCGGTATTGCCATTGGCTTTGCCGCCAAAGATACACTCTCAAATCTTTTTGCCGGGGTCTTTATTCTTGCTGACGCACCCTACAAAGTGGGGGACTATATTGTACTCGACAAGGGTGACCGGGGAAAGGTTACCAATATCGGCCTGCGCAGTACACGCATACTTACCCGGGATGATGTAGAGATTACCGTCCCCAACTCCATCATCGGCAATACAACCATCACTAACCAGTCAGGCGGGCCCCACGAAAAACTGCGTGTCAGGTTGAAGGTTGGAGTGGCTTATGGGTCCGATATTGACAAGGTCAGAACAATTCTCATGCAGATTGCCGACAAGGACCGACAGGTGTGTAAATTCCCACCTCCCCGTGTTCGATTCAGGCTGTTTGGCACCTCCAGCCTCGATTTTGAGCTGCTTTTCTGGGTCAACCATCCTGAAGAAAGGGGAAGGGTTTTAGATGCGCTCAACACAAAAGTCTACCAGAAATTTACGGAAGAGAGTATTGAGATACCGTATTCAAAACAGGACATCTATATAAAAGGACTCCCTGAAGCTCTGTCAAAAATAAACACCAGGTAACATTATTGACAAATTGTCACAAACAAATAAAATATTTTGTAATTACTCATGAAATTCAGCCGGAGCTTACAGCATGAAAAGTGAACAATATATACAATATTTCAACATTGCCAAAGATTGGATTGTCACAAACGGACCAAATGTCCTTATCGCTCTGGTCATTTTCATTATCGGTCGGATTCTTGCGAAATGGCTCGCCGCCATTGCCAGAAAAGCCATGCTCAAAGCAGGAATCGAACAGACCCTTGTCCGCTTTCTCAACAAACTTATCTACTATGTTCTGCTGGCTGCCGTGGTGATAGCCGCAGCAGACCAGGTGGGAATAAAGACTACTTCTTTTATTGCCATTCTGGGAGCCGCAGGTCTTGCCGTAGGACTTGCCCTGAAAGATTCCCTGGCAAACTTTGCCTCGGGAGTGATGCTGATCCTCTTTCAGCCGTTCAAGGTAGGAGATGCCATCAGTACCGCAGGAGTCACAGGCAAGGTCTTTCAGATCGATATTTTTTCTACAATTATCATGACTCCCGATAATCAAAAAGTCATTATTCCGAACTCATCCATTACAAGTGGTGTTATCACCAATATTACGGCTGAACCAACCCGAAGAATCGACCTGACAATTGGAATCGGCTACGATGACGATATCACTCAAGCCAAAAAAGTCCTGAAAAGCCTGGTAGACGCGGATTCAAGAATCCTGAAGGATCCGGCTCCGTCCATTGGTGTGGTTGAACTTGCCGACTCCAGTGTCAACCTGATTGTCCGACCGTGGGTAAAGACAGGTGATTACTGGGATGTACGACTGGATCTGACGGAAAAAATAAAACTCACTTTTGATAAAGAAGGCATCTCTTTTCCGTACCCCAGCAGGAAGTCCATATGCGCCAGGTGGAGCGGTAAGGCAGAATTTGTCAGCCACAACTCCTGTCGGCGGGATAGAAATAACAGTGGAAAGCCTGTCGCGCTGCCACTGAACCGATAATAGCCACAAGATCTTTTCCCTGAAGCGGAACTCCGCTTCAGGGTTGACCACCAGCGCCTCATCTCGGATTATTCCCACTACGGAAACACCTGTTGCTTTACGCAAACCAACCTCCCCCAATGTAACGTCAATCAGTGCAGTCCCTTTCTCCAGCCTGACCATTTCAAAACCCGCTTCATATTCGGGATAGATAAGGTTATGGACCTCCATTTCTCTGAAAATTGGAAAGAATTCTGGATCAGCAGACCGCAGCAGAACGATGCGAGGATAAGAATTATGATGTCTGTGGTGATACCCATAGTCGATTCTCCTGAGATTACCCGAACTGAACTGCACCCACTCCATAATCCAGCCTCTTGCCTGCCCAGAATAATTCCCGTATAGTAGCAGGAATCATCACTTCTGTATATTTCCTGAGTCCGCAACGGATCCAGGTAATCACAGGGCAGATCTCCAGGGTAATAAACTGTGCAATTCAATATACGGACAAAACTTTTTATAAGCTACTCCTCCATCTTCCTACTCATCCTGATTGCTGCCGGAATGGGTGTCTACTCCTTTGTCCGCCTGACAATTGAGAAAAATATTGAAAGTGAACTCCAGCAATCCACTAATATTCTTCTCAATCTGGTGGAAACGGCAGCAGAAGTCTCCCTGAAGAATTACCTCCGCGCCACAGCAGAAAAAAACCTTGAAATTACCGAATTCTTCCATCAACGAACCCTGAAAGGAGAATTGACGGAAGAGGAAGCAAAAAACCAGGTGGCCGAAATTTTCCTCCATCAGCATATTGGTGAATCTGGCTATATCTATGCCATTGACAGTGGGGGCGTACTTCAGATCCACCCACAGCCGTCTCTTGTAGGTGTCAATATTTCCCAGTACAATTTTGTCACTGTCCAGAAGAAAAAGAAAACCGGCTATCTTGTCTATGACTGGCAGAACCCCGGCGAAAAACACAAACGGGGAAAAGCTCTTTATATGGCCTATTTTGCCCCATGGGACTGGATTATCTCTGTTTCCACATATCGCAGTGAATTCAGGCAACTCGTCAAACTGGAAGATTTCAGAAAAAAAATTCTCGCTGTCAGCTTTGGCAAGACCGGTTACAGCTATGTCATGGATCTCAAAGGAAATCTGATTGTCCACCCCAAGCTTGAAGGACGTAACATACTGGGGGAAAAAAACGCCAAAGGTCGATATTTCATCCAGGAAATCTGTGAAAGGAAAAAGGGAAAGATTATTTATCCGTGGCAGAACCCCGGAGACTCGACTGCCAGGGAAAAACTCGTTATTTTCAATTTTATTCCCCAGTTCCAATGGATTGTTGCATCATCGAGTTATCTTGATGAATTTTTTGCCCCCTGACAACCATCAGAAAATTCATGCTGTGGGCCATGGCCGCCGCCCTGTTCCTCCTGCTGCCTCTCACACTGGTGATCAGCCGGACAATAACCGCCCCCTTCAGGAACTGATGGCCTCCTTCGCCAAACCGCCGGATGGTGATTTTACCACGAGAATCACAAAGCCATACAGCGGAGAAATAGGAAAGCTTGCCTCTTATTTCAACCAGTTCATGGAAAGGCTTGAAAATTACAGCAATAAACTGAAAAAGGAGATCCGGGTCAGGGCTCATGCCCAGAAAGCACTCAGACAGTCCGAGGAGATGTTTTCCAAGGCGTTCAATCTCAGCCCGATTTCCATTCTGATACTGAGCTATCCCGGGGAAAAATAATCAGCGTCAACGACAGCTTCATCCAGACAACCGGTTTCAGGCAAAGAGCCCTTTTTGACCATCCCCTTGCTGAATTGCCGATTTTTGATTCCCCAAAGATATCCTCAATCTGCTCCGGGAACTTACGGAAAAAAAACAGATCAGGGAACGGGCAATCGCTTTTCACACAAGAGATGATGAAAAAAAACAGGGTCTCGTCTCAGCCGATCTCATTACACTCTGGGGTGACACCTGTATTCTTGCGGTGGTGGAAGACATCACCGAGCGACAGAGTCTGCAGGAACGAATTCTCGACATAGGAGAAAATGAAAGACGAAAGGTGGGCCAGGATATCCATGACGACCTCTGTCCACACCTCATAGGAACGGAGGTCATGGTCAAAATTCTCCAGAAGAAATTGGAGGAAAACTTTCCTGAAGCAGTGGAAACAACAGAAAAAATTCGAAAACTCATCAAAGACGCCATAAGAAAATCACGGAGTATGGCACGGGGACTGAGTCCCGTTTTTCTGGTAAATCGGGGATTTGAAGCTGCGATTGAAGAACTTGTAACCCATACTGAAGAGGTTTATGGTCTGGTTTGCACTTATAAACGAACTGGAGATCTCGATTTTCAAGACAGCAGGGACAGCATCCATCTTTTCCTTATCGTTCAGGAAGCTGTCTCTAACAGTGTCCGCCATGCCCGGGGTAATACTGTTGAGATAAAACAGGAACAGAGTGAAGACGGTGTATTGATCACCATCACAGATGACGGCATCGGAATCCGCGATATAACCGAAACCGATGGAATGGGACTGAAAATCATGCGCTATCGGGCCGAACGGATCGGCGCGGAACTCTCTTATGCGACAATGGATAAAGGCGGTACCCGGGTAATTATTACACTCAATGATAATTTGACAATATACGAGGAAGAGATATGACCAGAGTAGTCATAGTGGAAGATCACCCTGTTTTCCGCGCCGGCCTGAAGGAACTGATTGAAACGGAAAAAAACCTGCAGGTCTGCGGAGATGCTGATTCGACAACCACCGCCTTGCGGGTGATTGAACAGGTACAGCCTGATATGGTTATTGTTGATATTACCCTCAAAGGTCGTAACGGTATCGAACTGATCTCTGAACTTCACCGTGATTATCCCGATCTTCCAATTCTTGTGTTATCCATGCACGATGAAGCACTATATGCGGAACGAGCTTTTCGTGCGGGAGCAAGGGGTATATTATGAAAGAAGAAACCTCCGAATCGATAATCAAGGCCATACATACAATTCACAGGGGAGAAAAATATGCTTCCGCCCGGTTTATGGCCAAGGTTCTCGATAGATATCTCAACCATCCGAAAGACTCCTCCGAATCCCCCATTGACCGCCTTACCCACAGGGAACTTGATGTATTCAGGCTGCTGGGGAAAGGAATGACAACAAGGGATATTGCCGACCATCTCGACCTGGGCGTGAAAACTATTGGCACCTACAGGGAACGGATAAAGAATAAACTTGACTTGCAAAATGCAACAGATCTGATACATTCCGCCGTTCGCTGGTTGGAAAAAGGCGAACTGTAAGAGAACAACCGACCGCATAACACCCCCCTGTAGGTAATCTGCCTACACCCTGTGACATTTTCACCCTGCACCGACTGTACTTTTTACCACCAGATTTTTTACGTTTTCCACCGATTTACATAGCCCCGTTCTTTTTTTACACTGTCGCCTGTTGCATACAGGTTTCTGCAATTATCACGGATATACACCATTTCCGATTATGTATAACAGAATATGAACCACACAGATAAGCGTACAAGTTTGAAAGAAGCGATAAACCGATACCTGAAAGACAACATCAGCATCGGTTTAGGTGGTTTTATTGACACCCGCATCCCCGTAGCGGCAACGCATGAAATCATCCGCCATGGAGCACGAAGTATTACTCTCATTGAACAATCCGGTTCCATTTGCGCCGAACTGCTTGCGGGGGCGATGATCCTGAACTCCAACCACCTGTCAATCAAACGGATTAAGCTGGGCCGTTACGAAAATGAAGCAAATGATGAAAATGATGATATACCACTGTTAAGGTACCTGTCTGACAGGGGCATGATCCGGCTTGACAAGACTCCTCCCGGCAACATGACGGCAGGATTCAGGGCGGCAGCCATGGGCGTTTCTTTCATGCCGGTCGGAAACAGGGATAATTCTGAGCCTGAAAGAAATAACTCTGAAAAAACAATTAAATGCCCCTTCACCAAAAAAACGGTCCGCCTTGTTCCCGCCTGCCACCCTGATTTAAGTATTGTCCATGTCCAGGCAAGTGACAAACGTGGGAACAGCAGGATCTTCGGGAATCTGTTTAACTGCCCTGAGATCGCAGGAGCTGCAGCAAACACAATTATAACCACAGAACAGATTATTCCGGATTCGAGTTTCAGTAACTTTCCGAACCTTACTGAAATCTCCAGTTCGGTAGTTGATACCGTTGTTGATCAGCCTTTCGGTTCGACACCAGGAAGTTGTTATGGTCATTATCGTTCCGACAGGGACCATCTCCATGAATTCAGAAAAATCCGTTTTGATTTCTGCAGGTCGAATAACAGGGAAATACTCCAGAATTTTTACGATAAATATATATTTGGAGTCGAAACTTTTGATGATTTCCTGGAAGAAAAACCGTATCCGGTTCTGCAAAAACTCTGTCAACTGAACGAAAACCAGCCACTCCTGCTGGACTGACCTCCATATTAAAAGAATCGTAAGTGACCAATTACTCAGAATCGGGTGTGATCATTTTTAAAACGAAAAGTGAAAAAAAGAAAAACTCTTCAGCAGTGTCCGGCAGTAAAGCTTCACTTATCTGTCTGCGACCAAGTCTTCCTTCTTGTACCCACGACACCTCCGTCAAGTGAAGGCGAAACCGGGCACTGTTGGGGTGTTTTCCTGAACAACAGTTTGTTTAATCCCGTAATAGATTTTTCAGTTCAATAAATTTTTCTTCAAGAGCAAGAAATCCATCCACAATCCGGGATCAAAATGCCCCGCTCTCCCTTCAAGAATTATTGCCTTTGCCTTTTCGTGTTCAAAAGCCTTTTTATAGACCCGCTCGGTGGTCAGGGCATCGTAAACATCGGCAAGAGCCATAATCCTTGCGGCAACAGGAATACCGTTACCGGCAAGCCCGGCAGGATAACCGTTACCATCCCAATGTTCATGGTGATACATGGCTATTTCGAAGGCAAGTCGCATGGCAACCGAATTGGTTTTCATATAGATATCGCTGATCAGATTTCCCCCGATCTTCGTATGATCTTTCATGATCTCAAACTCTTCAGGAGTATATTTTCCCGGTTTTTTCAAAATATTATCAGCAATCCCCACCTTACCGATATCATGAAGGGGACTCACCCGGGAAATCTCGTTTGCCATAGGGGCGGTAACGCCCATCTCCGGATGATGAACAGAAAGGTAATGACCGAGAATCAAGGTATATTCCCTGACCCGATCCAGATGAAGACCCGTCTCTTCACTGCGATAGTCTGCCAGTTTCGCCATGGAGAAGATCAGTTCGTCCTGTGTTTCAAGGCGAAGCAGTTGCAGTCCGCCCTGAAGCCGCAATGTCAGTTCTTCCGGGAGAACCGGTTTTGTGAGAAAATCATTTGCCCCTTTGACAGGGCCTTAATGACACTCGCCTTTTCATCAATCACCGTGACAACAATGATATACATATAATGAATCTGCTCTTCCCGGATTTTTCGTATCAGCTCGAAACCATCCATTCCCGGCATCTGCAGATCCGTTACCATAAAGCGAATATCGGAATGTCTGTCACATATCTGCAAGGCATCTATTCCGTTCTCAGCCTCCAGAACATCATAATTTTCCCGTTCCAGTATCATCCTCAGCAGCATACGCTGATCGGCTGTATCATCAACAATCAGCACTTTGATTTTTGATCCCAGCTCCCCGGTTTCCTTTACCGACTCTTCCTCGTTTTCATATCGGAAATAACCGAGCTCCCGAAAAAAAATAACATCGGTATGAAGAACATGACTTTTTAACCAATTTACAAGAAAATCCAGAATTTCTTCCGAGATATCTCCCCGGCTCCGACTATAGGATTCACTGATTTCCACAGCTTTCTGCACAAATCCCTTATGAACTTTACAGTGCTTTTCATAGTCCGGATGAATTTTAAAAAACTTCTCCTCCGAAGAAAAATGATATTGTGTATAATCAAGAATATCCGCAAGAATTTTCTCTATCTTTTCTTTCCGCAACCCGTTTTCCCTGGCCTCAACCAGTACATTCATGATTGCAAACAGCCGCTTGTGCTGTTGATCAATGAGTTTTATACCGACACTGTATAGATTACTCCATTGTAAGTTACCCATTACCGGACTCCTGTTCTCCATTATCATTTTCCAGGAGAAAATCTGATAAAGCGTGTCTCAGCCCATTCAACTGTTTCTGACAGGTTGACACTCCCCCTGCTTCCAGTTCCAACTCGATGACCTGTGCCCTTTCAGCAAATTCACTCAGACCAAGATTTAAAAGACTACCCTTGACACTGTGAACCACGGCCTTCATACCGGTAAAATCTCCATTTTTCCCACATGTTCCAGCCTTTTCCAGATTTTCAGCCACACTTTTACGGCTGGACTGGAGAAAGATTTCTATTTCGGCATCCTCAAGCCTGTAGGTCGTACTCAAATGATCACGAACTCTCTTTGTTATTTTTTCAACCGGTTTATCTGGGAATTCCACCTCGGGAGGTATTTCTGCCGCAGTCGGATTTTCTTTACTCTTTTGTGGTTGAGCCGTTGAGTCCAGCCATGCCGGTTTATCAATATTTTCTTTTTCCCGGTTTGATCCATTATCGGTTATCTTGTCGGTCAATGCAAATTTCTGAGAGATTTTTCCCAGAACCTGAAGAATCTCTTCCCGTCGAAACGGCTTGGTCAGGTAACTGTCCATTCCCGCTGCAAGACATTTTTCCCGATCACCTTTCATGGCATTGGCGGTCATGGCTACAATGGGTAAATGTTTTCCATGCAGATGAGACAGTTTTTCTTTCAACCCGGCCGGCAGTGCAAATCCTTCCGGGCAGTCACCTTCTTCACCTTTTCGAATCACCTTGCATGCGGTCAATCCGTCCATCACAGGCATCTGCACATCCATAAAAATGAGATCATAATCCTCTTCCACAATTTTTTTCAATGCTTCCAGACCATTCTCAGCAACTGTCACCTGATGACCATGCCGCTGCAGAAAAATCATGGCCAGATCTCGATTAACCACATTATCATCCACCAGGAGAACAGAAAGATGATCAATTTCCATCGGAATCATTTCCGTCGGTTCCTCAACCGGTTCTTCTCCAAGACCGCAGACTACCGTAAAATGAAATTTCGTCCCTCCATTGTCATTATCTTCAAACCAGATCGAACCTCCCATCAGTTCCACGAGCTGTCTGGAAATGGCAAGACCAAGACCGGTGCCTCCATATTTCCTGGCCGTTGTGGAATCCGCCTGACTGAAGCTTGCAAAAATGACATCTCTTTTGGCCCTAGGAATCCCGATACCACTGTCCATCACCGTAAAATGCAGCATCACCTCTTTGCCTGTTATCTCCTCCGCAGCAACAGCCACCTCGACAGAACCTTCGGGAGTAAATTTCAGACCATTGCTGATCAGATTGGTCAATACCTGTCTCAGCCTCAGCTCATCGCCCACAATAAAAGGCGGAAGACCTGAAACAGAGGAAGGCATAACCAGCCTGAGCCCCTTTTTCTCAGCCACATAATGCATCATTGATCCCACATGATCCAGCATGGCAGGCAAATTGAATGTCTTGGACTCCAGGACCAGCTGGCCGGCTTCAATTTTAGAGAAATCAAGTATATCATTCAGCAGCCCCAACAGACTGTCTGCCGATTTTTTCACGTTTTCCAGGTACTGCAGCTGGACCGGATCAAGCGGAGTTTCCAAAACAAGCTCCGTCATACCGATAATGCCATTCATGGGAGTTCTGATCTCATGACTCATATTTGCAAGGAACTCCCTTTTGGCCCTGTTTACAGATTTCTCATTTTCGATAGACACCTGAAGCTGCCTGATAAGTAACTCATTGGTGAACTGAAGAACCAGGTTCCTGACTAGAGATTTATGCTGCTGCCATCCCAGCCAAATCATAATTCCCCAGAAAATAAATGACAGACTTGAAAAATGAACAGCCCAGGGATGTGACGCCCTGAAAAGAGCATAGCTGAGCAGGACAGGAAAGGGAGTTATATAGAGAAACAGCAGAAGACGACTCATTGCCAGAACAATAATGGCAATATAAAGAACTCCCATCATGATGAAAAAAATCATCACCTGGGGGAATATATTACTGAAAATACCAGGCATCAGAGCCAGCAATCCCCAGCCCACCCCAATCAGCGTGGTCATAACCCGATATGCTTTTTCCAATGTTACACTGGAATACCCCGCTTCTTCCTTCCTGCTGTATGACTGACAGAGAAATAACCTTAACGCGGCAAGAAAAACCATCAAAACTACCCAGGAAAATACTATAACTATCGGAATAAACGACTTCAGCAGCAGGGAAAATAAAGGAGCACCGATAAAAACAAAAACATTGGCCCTGAATCCTCCGGCAAACAGAAGAGAAACCAGTTCACGGGAAACCTTATCATCAATGACTTTTTGTGAAGTATGATCTTTATACATCGATATGAATACCCAATAACCAGCAAGACTGAACCAAAGGAAAATCCCAACTGCGGCAGCAGTGAAATGTTCAGATATAATCACAATAAGTGACTATGAAAATCATTATTAAGTATTATTTCATATCGAAATCAAAATGTATAGGACTAATTATGACGTAATTTCACCACCATTTCACAGTTCTCACAGTCAAAGAAAACCTGATATTCTCCAATATTATCTGTCAAAATCAGAGGTTCTTTTTCGTGCTTCCCGGAACAGATTCCCAATTGAGCCCTGATGCAGTATTTCGTTTTCATTAAAACAGCACCACGATCTGGCTGAAAATATGAAGGAAAAACAGCTTTTTCTGCTCCATGTCGATGGTAAAATTCCTGCGCTTTTCTGTTTGTGATATTATCAAGGTAGTTTATTTTATTTTTTTTGATCCACGGAAAACTGTTTGAAACAATCTTCGATTTTTCCTGGCGGTATTGCTCCAACCTGACAATGAGATGTGCTGCCAAGCCATCCCTGCGTAACCTGTTCAAGGCTGACACTGGCAAATGAATCGAAGAATCAAGTTTAACCACAACTTTTTTTACCTTAAAAACAGTCTCTCCTGATTTGCGCAACTGCTTTTCAGCAATCGTATGCACCGCTGAAGGGCTCCTGGCCGACTCTTTTTCCAGACAGTTTTCCGTCAGAGACTGAACCCCGTCTTCATCAACTATTGCGAGGGAAAGCCCCCTGTTTATTTCACTGAGAAACAGATCTACGGCTATTTTCCGGCACCCACTGCTCCGACCCAGCTCTCTTGCGAAAACCTGATCAGCATTCCTGTATATTTTCATACCGCGGGCCAGATCCGACGGAATTCCAAGATGGGGATAAATCCTTTCTCCCGAAACCCTGTTAACTTTTATTCCTTTCAGAACACCGGTAGAGGAGAAATAACAGAGCCCGTCACCATTGTGAATGGCGGCACCATCCTTCAGTACAAAGCCAGCTCCAACAATATGGCTCACGGACCCGACATAACTTCCCCGTGACTTGGGGCTGTTAATTGATCCAGGACGTTTTTTTCCCCCATCGAGAAAGTAACTGGTCTGTCCCCTGTTAAATGATTTTGAGGTATCAGGAACAAATGAAAACTCACACGAACCGGTGGAAGACCTACTGAAACCCGCTTTTTTTTCAAGGATGTCATCGAGTTTCTGCCGGTAAAATGCGGTTACATTTTTTACATAATTTTCATCTTTGAGCCGACCTTCAATCTTAAACGATGTGACACCGGCATCTACCAGCTCTTCCAGGCGCAGGGAAAGATCTAAATCTTTCAGGGAAAGAAGATAGCGGTCTCTTGCCAGCACCCTGCCCTCCAGGTCTGTCAAGGTGAAACGGTGCCGGCAGAACTGGGCACATTCGCCACGGTTGGCGCTTCGCCCCGTCATGACTTCACTGATATAACACTGACCACTATAAGAAACACACAGAGCTCCATGGACAAAAAATTCCAGAGGAACTGTGGTTTTTTCACGGATCTTCCGAATCTGTCCAAGACTCAGCTCCCGGGCGAGCACCACCTGGCGAAAACCAACCTTTTCCAGAAAGACCACTTTTTCAACAGTCCGGTTGTTCATCTGGGTGGAGGCGTGGAGGGGAATGGGTGGCAGATCCGCTTCGAGCAGACCTGTATCCTGGATAATAAGAGCGTCCACACCCATGTCATAAAACCGGTGGGCAAGGACCACTGCCCGCTCCAATTCCCTGTCATTGAGAAGCGTATTGAGCGCCACATAAACCCTGGCGTAAAACTGGTGGGCATGGGCCACCAGTTTTTCAATGTCATCAGGACTGTTGCCCGCTCCCCGGCGGGCACCAAATTCAGGCCCGCCAATATAGACCGCATCGGCACCATGATCAATGGCAGCGATACCCGACTGCAGGTTGCCGGCCGGGGCCAGCAACTCGAGTTTTGTTACTGGTTCAGGCTTCAAACAAGCACGCTCTGCCCGTGATGGGGCACGACTACATTGAATTTTTCTTTCCTGAGATGCTCGGCAAAAGCCAGTGACTGCTCTTCTTCACCATGAACCAGAGCGATTTTTTTGATGCGCAGGTTGGAGTCTTTCAGCACGCGAAGCAGTTCATTCCTGTCCCCATGGGCACTGAATCCGCCGAGAGTTACCACATGGGCATTAAGAGGATATTCTTTATTGTAAAAGCGCACCACAGGTGGTTTTCCCTGGCGGCCCGATGCCTCGAACTCCTCTCCCTTTCTCTGAAGATGGCGACCAAAAGTATTTTCACCCATATAACCAACGATGAGTACCGTATTGCGACTATCATGAATCTTATGCCTGAGATGATGCAGGATACGCCCACCCTCGCACATTCCGGAACCGGCCAGAACAATATGGGAGCGGGTATCCCGGTTCAGGGCCATCGATTCCTCAACTGTCTGTACGAATTTCAACTGCTCAAAACTGAACGGATTGATACCGCGCTCAAGAAAAACCTGATGCGTCTCCTTGTCGAACGTCTCCGGGTGTTCACCGAAAACATGAGTGATGTGTGTTGCCAGGGGACTGTCCACATAAACCGGCATGGGAGGCACTTCCTTTTTCAAATAAAGCTCATGAAGGAAATAGATGAGTTCCTGGGTACGACCATATGAAAAACTGGGGATAATAACGGAACCACCCCGGGCAAATGTTTCTTTGAGTACTTCTTTTAAAAGAGGTTTCATGTTAACCACGGGATCATGAAGCCTGTCACCATAAGTGGATTCCATGATCATCAGGTCAATATCGCAATGTTCCTGAGCAAACTCGAGTGTTGGATCCTCGATAATCGGTTTATCAAAACGACCAAGATCCCCGCTGTACAAAACTGTTTTTGTGGATGAACCGTTTTTATACTGCAGTACTGACATGGCAGAGCCGAGTATATGTCCCGCCTCATAAAAAGTACAGGTCAGATCTTTTCCCACAGTGACCGTATCTTTATAGGGAACACCATTGAAATAATCCAGGGCTTCCTCGGCCTCTTCCATGGTGTAAATCGGTTCAATGATCTCCAGCTGATGCTTTTTGAGAAGTGCTTCGATAGCATCCGTCTTCAACCTGTGTCCGCCGGACTTCAGCAGTGACTTGATCTCCTTCAGCTCCTCCTTTGACACTTTTTTTCTACCGTTTCCTGTTTTCAGCTTACCAAGAAAATGTTTGGCCGTTTTATAGTTGAGATATGAAGCATCACCTTCCTGAATCTTCGCAGAATCCTTCAACAGATATTCACAGGCATGGGCGGTTGCTCTGGTACAGAAGATCCTGCCGTTAAAACCGTCACTGGTTAACAGGGGCAGGCGTCCCGAATGATCAATATGGGCGTGGGACAACACAGCATTGGTCAAAACCTTCGGATTGACAGGCAGAGCCCGGTTTTTTATCTCCGCTTCTTTTCTTTTTCCCTGAAACATACCGCAATCCAGGAGAATCGTATCACTCTCCGTGGTTAGCGTGTGAAACGATCCTGTGACTTCCCGTGTTGCTCCATAAAATGAGACGTGCATATCTACTCCTTTTTTTCTTTTCTCCTGAATCCGTAATGGCTTCAGGTTTCGGGCCCGGCCTTGATTACTTGTCCTTTTAAAACTATTTTATCCGGCAATCAACACAGATCCTGTGGGTACGCGGTGCGCAATGTCCGCAGAGGGTAAATGAAAAATCCAGCAGACTCTGTCCTCTTTTTTTGCAGACATTCCTCACTTTTTCAAGGGACAGTTCCAGACTATCGAGATGTTGCATATCATAAAAATGCAGGGTTCCTCCCGGTTTCAACGCACCAAGCGCCGTATACAGAAACTGTTCTCCACCTTTTGGGTACACCATGACCAGTCTGTCAAAACGGCGGGAAAACGCAGGTACAATATCCTCAACATCCCCATGGATCAGTTTTATACTATTCTCCCTTTTATTCAACTTCACATTTATTTCAGCATAATGATGGGCAATTGGATTTTTTTCCACTGCCACAATTTCCCCGGCCCTGCTGTACCTGGAAATCATCAATGGATATGGCGCAATTCCGGAAAAAAGAACCAGCACATTTTCCCCGGAACGAACAAGGGAGGCAATACGCCTTCTCTCGCCTCCACTTCTGATGGAAAAATAGACCTGTTCAATATTCAGGCGAAGCCGGATGCCAAACTCTATGACTTCTGTTTCCAGACGATTCTCCCCTGCGATAATTTTTACAGGCAGGGTTCGAAATTCTCCACTGTAATGGGCAGAACGTTTGGCCACTACCCTGATTCTATTGTTGTCGGCAAGTATCGCTTCTGCAATTTCCCTTTCTTTAACGTCAAGAGATTCCGGAATGATTACAATGGCGATATCTCCCACGAGATCATATCCACCCACCAGCAGCTGCAATTCTTCCGGTGAAAACTGGCTGGCCAGCAGCTGTTTCAATCTTCGCCCCATCTCTCCATTACTCCCCTCAATCCCTATCCCGCATTTCTCATGAGCACTGTGGATTAATTGTGCAATTCAGTCAAAATAACTGCCGACAACATTCAAATAAATAAAAATAACTGGAAAATCATAGCTACAGGCAACTAAACTGCATATCTGGCACATTTTGCCCACAGCAGAGTTTCGTTTTTATCAGAATTACAAAAAGATAACTTTCACTGAATCATTTCCATCGTCCACATATAGAGGTTGATTTAATAATGACTTTGTGCTTACTTACCATAGAAAATTTATCGAAACACAATTTTTTTACCTATATAATTCAATGGTTTTTCACTGCGGAGGGAAAAATGTTTAAAATTGTGAAACGAGAGGAAATGTCAAAGGGTACAGTGATCCTCAATGAAATAGAGGCACCGCTAATTGCCAAAAAGGCCAAACCCGGTCAATTTGTCATTCTCAAGGCCAACGAAGAAGGGGAACGAATCCCGCTGACAATGGCTGAGACTGATCCGGAAAAGGGAACTATCACCATTATTTATATGGTAGTCGGAAAGTCGACTGCCCTGTTCAAGGAACTCCAGGTCGGAGACAGCTTCCAGGACGTAATAGGTCCTCTCGGCAAGGCCACCCATCTTGAAAAGGTTGGCAAGGTTATCTGTGTCGGCGGTGGAACCGGTGTTGCCGTCCTCCACCCCATCACCCGCGGCCTCAAGGAAATCGGCAATGATGTTACCTGTATTATCGGAGCCCGCACCAAAGACCTGCTTATCATTGAAGACCAGATGCGAGCTGCCTCCCATGATCTTCGGGTCTGTACAGATGACGGCTCTTATGGCCATCACGGTTTTGTCACCGATGTCATGAAGGAAATCCTTGATGAAGGCGATGTAAAGCTGGTTGTCGCCATTGGTCCAGTACCGATGATGAAAGCTGTTTCAAATATCACGAAAGAGTACAACGTGGAAACCCTTGTCAGCCTGAACCCGATCATGGTTGACGGTACCGGAATGTGCGGTGGCTGCAGAGTTACCATCGGTGGCGAAACAAAATTTGCCTGCGTAGACGGCCCTGAATTTGACGGACACAAAGTAGATTACGATGAACTCATGCTCCGGCTGAATGCCTACAAGGAAGAAGAGCAGAAATGCCATCAGGATTACTGCACAATTCGTGATGCCGAATAATAAGGGCAGAACTCGTTTTTATCAGCGTCCAGCCGGGATTTTCCAGTTGACAGGAAAAGCCTGAACGGGAAAACTCAACATTCCGGCTGACTCTTTTTAGATTTTGAAAACGTGGATACGATTTCTACGGAGGACATTATGGCAGAAAAAGCAGCAAAAAAAACAAAAACCCCAAGAGTGGCAATGCCCGAGCAGGACCCCAAAGTAAGGGCACGTAATTTCCTTGAAGTACCCACGGGCTACACCATGAAAATGGCCCAGGAAGAAGCCTCACGGTGCCTGCAGTGCAGAAAGCCGGGCTGTGTTCAAGGCTGCCCGGTCGGCGTTGATATTCCAGGCTTTATCGATCTTATTGCCCATGGCGATATGACCGGAGCCATCCGCAATCTCTGGACTAAAAACGCCCTGCCCGCGGTATGCGGCCGCGTCTGCCCCCAGGAGATTCAATGTGAAGGGAAATGTATTGTCGGCCGCAAGGGTGAACCCGTTGCCATCGGAAATCTTGAACGTTTTTGTGCAGATTATGAAAGAGAACACGGCACTGGTGAACTGCCCCCAAGGCCGAACCCACAGGCAAGAAAGTTGCCGTTGTCGGAGCCGGCCCATCCGGCCTGACAGTTGCAGGTGACCTTATAACCAAAGGCCACGATGTGACAATTTTCGAAGCCTTTCATAAACCCGGCGGTGTTCTTGTCTACGGGATTCCCGAATTCAGACTACCAAAGGACATTGTTGCCCAGGAAGTTCATTTTCTTGAAAGACAGGGCGTCAAGGTTGAGTGCAATGCCGTAGTGGGCAGAACTGTCTCTTTAGATGAGCTCTTCGAACAGGGATTTGATGCTATCTATGTCGGCGTTGGTGCCGGGCTGCCACGTTTTATGAATATCCCGGGGGAAAACCTTGTAGGTATTCTTTCAGCAAATGAGTACCTGACCCGGGCCAACCTGATGAAGGCTTACAAGTACCCCGAAGTCGACACCCCCATCCCGAAAGGCAAAAATGTTGTTGTCCTCGGTGCCGGTAATGTCGCCATGGACTCGGCCAGAACCGCCATGCGACTGGGCGCCGACAGTGTTAAAATTGTCTATCGCCGCTCCCGGGATGAAATGCCTGCCAGAAAAGCTGAAATCCATCATGCCGAAGAAGAGGGTATTGAGCTTTTTCTGCTCACCAATCCGACCAAATATCTCGGCGATGAAAACGGCCGTCTGGTGGGTATGGAATGTCTCCGTATGGAGCTCGGCGAACCTGATGATTCCGGCAGACGCCGCCCTGTTGCCATAGTGGGTTCTGAATTCACAGTTGACTGTGACCTCTGTATTGTCGCCGTCGGCTCAGGAGCCAATCCGCTGCTGACAAGCGAAACCCCAGATATGAAACTGAACAAGTGGGGCAATGTGGTCACCGACCCGTCCACCGGCAAAACCACAAAGAAGGCAGTCTGGGCCGGCGGGGATATCGTCACCGGTGCCGCAACAGTTATTCTGGCTATGGGCGCCGGCAGGGATGCCGCCAACTCAATCCATGACTACCTGACGCTTGGCTGGTAACATTCTGTTTTTTTCTACTGTAATAACAAGCCTGCCGGTTTTCACACTGACGGGCTTGTTTCTTTTTCATTTCAAGGCCGATTCAGGTAAAAATATTCCAAAATTCCACCATGAGTAAAGATAAAACTGTTGCTTCGGACGTACTCCTCACTACGGAAAACAGGATAGGACTGCTCACCCTCAATCGACCGGAAAAACTCAACGCCATCCGCCTCCAGACATACAATGACATAATTTATGCACTGAAAACCGCCGATGACTCCAGTGAGTGCAATTGCATCGTTATTACTGGAGCTGGAGGAAAATTTACTGCCGGAAACGACCTCGCCGATCTAGTCGGGGACAGGGCCGGAAAGGTCATGGAAGCAGTCCAGTCCCTTTTCGATGCTGTGACTACCCTGAAAAAACCACTCATTGCTGCAGTTGAAGGGGTGGCAGTCGGTATAGGAACGACCTTCCTTCTCCATTGCGACCTTGCCGTTGCCTCAACGGATACTCGTTTCCGTCTCCCCTTTGTAAACCTCGGCGTCTGCCCCGAGGGTGGCTCATCTGCACTTCTACCAAGAACTGCAGGAGTAAAAGCGGCAAATGAACTGCTCCTGACAGGCAGATTTTTCTCCGCGGATGAAGCTTTGAAATTTGGACTGGTCAACACCATCACGGAAAAAGGCTGCTCTCTATCGAAGGCTATGGAATATGCCCTGTCCATTGCCGAACAACCCCCGGCAGCCGTCCTTGCCACAAAATCCATTTTACGCAGACACCAGCGGCTGGACATTCCCCAAATCGTATATGACGAACTGGAACTTTTTCTGAAACTGACCCTCTCAGCAGAAACCCAGGTACGAATTAAAAAGTACCGGTGATCAATCATTAAAAAGGCAGGCTTTTGCAACAACTGGCCAACCGATCAACAGTTGACTGATCCACAACAACCTTCATATAACTTTACCTGAACATTACAATCAGGCAAATGAATACCTATTCATTCTCACATATCTCATTGAAATAACGGTATTTAAGGCGGAGCTTAATAAGGAGAACCAACTCAATCCAAACCGATTGATGGAGCGAACATCGTCGCCGCGCCCAACTTATCGTATGCGTGTTGTGCGTATTTTTCTTATGCGTCAGATACTGTACAGAGAACATCATTGAAAATCATCCAGACATAACTCACTATAATTCAGATATAAACAGTGCCATGGACAACTGCATTGAACTGATCTGGTCCAGACAAAACCTGGCACAAGAAGGACAATTCAAAAGATACAGGGCACAAAAAGCACACCTTTCAAGCTGGATTTGCACAATATAAACCAGAGACGCAGCCCGTAACCCACTGACAGGGCAGGAAAAATATTTTCTTGACACAGATTAATACTGCCTGTTAATGAATGAATGTTCATTTTTTGAGTGCAGTTCACGGGAATTTTCAAAATACACATGTCTATCAGGCTTCCCGGCTTGGGAAGTAAATTTTTATACACCGGCAGGAGAAAAACAGATGTCAACTGAACTTGTTCTTTCGGCAACAGCTCTGATCGGGATTGCTGTTCTTGTCCCTGTCATGATGGTCCTCACTGCAGTTCTTGGACCCCGTTCCAAAGGAAAAGTAAAAAACGAAGCCTACGAAAGCGGTATCGGGTCCATGATCGGCGGGGCCGACCAGAAGTTCAGCGTCAAGTTTTACCTGCTGGCAATTCTCTTCCTGATCTTCGATATTGAAGCGGTATTTATGTATCCATGGGCTGTATCCGTCCGGGAACTCGGGTGGTTCGGTTTTACTGAAATGGTTGTCTTCATGCTGCTTCTGCTTACCGGACTCATCTATATCTTAAAGAAAGGGGTGCTCAATTGGCGTTAGGATTGGAAGCAAATCTCGGCGACACGGTTATCACTACCAAGCTTGATGAAATAGTCAACTGGGGCAGACAGTATTCCCTGTGGCCATTCGTTTTTGGAACAGCCTGCTGTGCAATTGAATTTATGAGTGCGGCGGCAAGCCAGCATGACATCTCCAGGTACGGTGCGGAGGTCGTCAGGTTCTCACCAAGGCAGGCGGATCTCATGCTTGTCTGCGGAACTATCAGCTATAAACAGGCTCCGATTCTGAAAAGAATCTACGAACAGATTGCAGAACCCAAATGGGTAATGGCCATTGGTGCCTGCGCAAGCTCCGGGGGCATTTACGACAATTACTGCACAGTTCAGGGAATTGATACGGTGATTCCAGTCGACGTGTATATCTCCGGCTGCCCGCCACGACCTGAAGCAATTCTGGATGGGTTGATGAAGATCCAGGACCAGATTAAAGGCGAAAGTGTTCTGAAAGACCGCCATAAAGACTTTAAAGGGATTCTCGACTGATATGAGTGCGACGGCGTTAGAAAAATTTCAAGCCGCATTTCCGGACGCGACCTGCAAAAGTGTTCTGGATACTGTGGTGATTGACGTGGAGCCGGACAGGCTGGAAAACACACTTTCCACACTGAAGACTGATCCCGCATTGAACTGTGGCCTCCTTCTCGATGTTACCGGAATTGATTATAAAGACTATCCTGGGCCAGACCGGACACGCTTTGCTGTAGTCTACACCCTGCGCAACTGGCAGGACAATTTTCTTGTTCAGGTGCGCTGTCCGGTGGAAGATCCGGAAAAGGGAGTCACTTCCGCAACTCACCTCTGGGGTTCGGCAAACTGGGGTGAACGGGAAACCTGGGACCAGTATGGTATTACTTTCCAAAATCATCCGGACCTGAGGCGCATTCTCAACCACTGGCAGTTCAAGGGTCATCCACTGCGCAAGGATTACGACATAGGAAAAGGCCAGATCTGCACTGAAAGTGATAGACTGGAAAAAGAAATCAGGGCGAGACTTGCCGAAAACGGTATTGAAGAATCCACCATGAAGGATATCAATACCGAAATCATGTTTCTGAACCTGGGCCCATCCCACCCCGCCACCCATGGTGCCATCCGGATTCTCACCGCGCTGGACGGGGAAACGGTCATGGCCAATGTCAACGAGATAGGCTATCTGCACAGGGGATTTGAGAAAACGGCAGAAAACCGTACCTACAACCAGATAGTCCCTCTGACCGACAGGTTGAACTACTGTTCCTCCATGATGAACAATATCGCCTATGTCAAGGCGGTTGAATCGTGGCTGGGAGTAGAGATTACTGAACGTGCTCAGTTCATGCGCGTTATCCTGACCGAATTCTACCGGGTCCTTGACCATCTGGTGTGCATAGCGGCAAATCTGGTTGATATGGGTGGACTGACAAACTACTGGTACCTCTATAATGAAAAGGAAGCGGCTTATGATTTCATCAGCCGCCTCACCGGAGCCAGGCTGACCAGCTCCTTTACCCGCATCGGCGGTATGTACCGGGATTTTTATGAAGGATGGGAAACCGACCTGGAACTCCAGCTGCGTGACATTGAAAAGGGTATCGGTGATTCCCTGGCCCTTATAGAAACCAACAGGATTGTCCACGACCGGACTCAGGATGTCTGCATTCTTCCTGCAGAAACTGCCCTTTCCTACGGTTTTACCGGCCCGACCCTGAGAGCAAGCGGGATCCCCTTTGACCTGAGAAAGGATGCGCCGTACTACAACTACGAATCCTTCGACTTTGAAGTTCCCGTGGGCAGCAAGGGGATATCTACGACCGGGTAATGATCCGTTTCGAGGAAATGTTTCAGAGCATCAGCATTATCCGCCAGGCAATGAAGTCCATCCCCAAGGGCCCGGTCTTCATACAGAATTCACAGGTAGTTCTCCCACCCAAGAACGCTGTCTACAATAATATTGAAGGACTGGCGAATCATTTCAAATTGATCTTCGAGGGTGTCAAAACACCATCTGGAGAATGGTATGATTCCTTTGAAGCGGCAAACGGGGAACTGGGTTTTCATTTTGTCTCCGACGGTTCAGGTCAACCTTACAAACTGAAAGTTCGCCCTCCCTGTTTTTATATAATGGGCGGATTCCATAAAATGATCGAAGGGAACATGATTGCCGATGCAGTTATCAACCTGGGAAGCATCAATATTATCGGCGGGGAGTTGGACAGATGAGTGACCGTTCACAACTGATATCTACAGGAAAACCATTCCAGTTCGACAGCAAAAGAGATGCCGAATTCGAGCGTCTCGTCAAACGCTACCCGACACGGGAATCCATGATTCTTCCGGCCCTCTGGCTGACCCAGGAGCAGGAAGGCTGGATCAGTGCGGAGGCTATAGCCTATATAGCCGACAGGATTGGCACCTTTGCCAGCAAGGTCTTTGAATGTGCAACGTTTTATACGATGTACCACCTTCAACCCATGGGCAAGTATCACATCTGCGTCTGCCGGACATTATCCTGCTGGCTGCGAGACAAGCAGGCGATAGTTGATTACCTCAGGGACGAAATTGGTATTGAGCCGGGTCAGATTAGTGAAGACGGCAGATTCAGCCTCGAAGAAGTTGAGTGTCTGGGCCACTGCGGCACGGCCCCTGTTGTCCAGATCAACGGTGAATTCCATGAGGAGATGGATGTGGACAAGCTGAAAGCACTGCTGGCAGGGCTTGATTGAAGCCATAAAGAAGAATGAGAATCGCCCTTCCGGCATAATCAGCACCGTGCGGGAACTGATTTTCAGACACAATGTGAGCGAACAGATATGGAAGTGAAAATACTCAGTGCCAAGTTCGATATGAAGGACGCCAACAGGCTTGAAGTTGCAAAGCAGCATGGCGCCTATGCTACCCTTGACAAACTCTTCTCCATGAAACCGGAAGAAGTTATAGCCGAGGTGAGAGACAGCGGACTCAGGGACGTGGCGGAGCCGGGTTTCCCGCCGGTGTGAAATGGGGCTTTCTTCCGAAAGATACAGGTAAACCTGTCTACCTGGCAGTAAACTCAGATGAATCGGAACCGGCAACTTTCAAGGACCGCTATATTCTTGTGCGTGACCCCCATATGCTGATTGAGGGTATTATCATCTGCAGCTACGCCATCGGTTCCCATGATACCTATATTTATATCCGCGGTGAATACACAACCCAGGTCAAGGTACTCCAGGCGGCCATTGATGAGGCTTATGATGCGGGGTATCTCGGAGATAAGGTAGCCGGTCATGATTTCAAGCTGAATGTCACCGTCCACCGTGGTGCAGGTGCTTATGTCTGCGGTGAAGAAACAGCACTCCTCGAATCTATTGAGGGCAAAAAAGGCCAGCCACGCTCCAAACCGCCTTTCCCAGCGGTTGCCGGACTGTATGACAGCCCGACAATTATTAACAATGTTCAGAGTATAGCCTCTCTGCCATTCATTATTGAAAATGGAGCTGATGCCTATAGGAAATACGGCACGGAAAAAAGTCCAGGCACCCATCTTTTCGGTATCTCCGGACATGTGGAAAAACCAGGCATGTACGAACTCCCTCTCGGGCTGCCGCTTCTGGAAGTTATCGACAAGGTAGCGGGAGGGGTCTGGAAGGGTCGAAAACTCAAAGGTATCATTCCCGGTGGCAGTTCCACTCCGGTACTGACTCCCGAAGAGGCAAAAACAGTAACCCTTGACTATGAATCAATGGCTGAGCACAAAACAATGTTCGGCTCCGGTGGTATCGTCGTCCTTGATGAAACCGTTGACATGGTCAAACTCGTGCAGAACCTGATCTATTTTTACCACCATGAATCCTGCGGACAGTGTACTCCCTGCCGTGAAGGACTGGGTTGGATGTTGAAGATCATCAACAAAATTGTTGCCGGAAAAGGAAGGCTTTCCGACGTGGAGTTGCTCCGGGAACTCTGTGACAATATAGAAATGAAGACGGTTTGTGTCCTGTCGGCCGCCTGCACCATGCCTGTTCGCAGTTACCTTGATAAATTCAGACACGAATTTGAGGCCTGTGTTGCAGGAGAAAATGGATCAAAGCAGGAAACAGAACAGGAAGAGCGCTAACCCACTTGAGGGAAATGCAGGTTTACTGCACTCCCAAGGTGAATGATTATCAGGAAATACCCCATGGCTGAAACGATTAAGCTTTTTGTGAATGGATGTGAAGTCGAAGTTGAGGCAGGCAAGAACCTGATAGATGCCATCGGTGCTGTCGGTATTGAAATCCCTCATCTCTGCTACCATCCAGCACTTGGTGCCGACGGAAACTGCCGTATGTGCCTTGTCGGCATAGAAGACGGCAGACCACCTCTTGTACCGGCGTGCAAGACACAGGCGGTTGAAGGAATGAAAGTGCTTCTTGATGCGGAGCACATTAAAAAAATACAGAAAGACGTACTGGAACTGGAACTGATAAACCACCCAACCGACTGTCCTATCTGCGACCAGGCAGGAGAATGTTCCCTGCAGGACTATTATATGACCTATGGCAGAGAAGAAAGCCGGATGAATGTGGACCAGGTCAAAAAAGCCAAGAAGCTGGATTTCGGCTGCGGTGTCGTTCATGACCAGGAACGATGCGTGGTCTGCGGCAGGTGTGTTCGATTCTGTCGCCAGATCACAAAGACCGGAGAGCTTGGAATAGTCAACCGAACTGATTCAGCCCGGGTCACGATCTTTCCCGGCCGACCCCTTGATAACAGGTATGCACTGAATGTGGTTGATCTCTGTCCTGTGGGTGCCATGACCAGTGCTGATTTCCGATTCAAACAACGGGTCTGGTTCCTGAAGAAAAACAGAAGCATCTGCCATGGCTGCTCCAGGGGTTGCAACATAACCGTCGACCATAACCGGGAAAAGGACAGTGATGATATGATCTATCGTTTTCGCCCGCTTTTGAATGAGCAGGTCAACGGTTATTTCATGTGCGACGAAGGCAGGCTCAGCTATCACGGTGAAAATGAAAACAGATTAAGCGAAGCTAGGTTAAGCAAAACTCCTCTTTCCTTTGATGACGCAGTCACTGCCGCACTCAGGGAAATAGAAAAACATGATGACATTCTTTTTCTGCTTTCTCCGAACAGTACACTGGAGCAGATGATGGCCATCAGATCTTTTGCGGAAAAAATCGACGCCACCCTCTCGGGATTCAGTGATGGGTATATCAAAAAGGGTGACGGTGATGATTACCTCATCCAGGATGATAAATCCGCCAACCGGGCCGGTCTTGAACTTCTGGGAATAGACAGCTCGAAAGAGGCTTTTGAAACGGCTCTGAAGAAAGCTGATCTGCTCTTGAATTTCAACAACGATCTGCTCCTCGCCTACAGTGAGACAGAATTGAAAAAACTGTTGAAAGATACCCGTGTTATCGGATTATCCAGCCATGAAACAGCCTGTTTCCAGCAGGCCAACTTGTTGCTTCCCGTGGCGTCCTTCACCGAGTACGGCGGCAGTATCATCAACTGCGATTCAATTCTGCAGTTTTTTGCAAAGGCCGTCAGTAAAAACAGCGAACCTGTTGAAATCTGTGAACTGATTTCCCTCCTGGGAGGCCCCTTCCATGACAGAACGCAGCTGTGGGAGGAACTGAAAAAAAACTGTGAGCTGTTAAGCAATGTTGATCCAGACAATATCCCGCCAGCGGGGTTGAAATTAACTGATAGTGAGGCTGACAATGTCCCGGCTTGATATTTTACTGATTGCCATACGAGTTGCCTTCGGGGCGTTTATTCCGCTCTGTTTCATTGCCGTCTGCGTCTGGATGGAACGCAGAGGTGCCGGTTTCTTTCAGGACCGGGCGGGTCCGAACCGTGCCAATATCTTCGGTTTCAGGGCCGCGGGACTGGTACAGAATCTCGCCGATGCCGCAAAACTCATCTTCAAGGAAGATGTGATTTCCGGCCACATCAAACACAAGTTCTATTTTGTCCTGGCACCGCTTATCGTATTTTTCACCGCTGTGGTTTCCTTTGCGGTAGTGCCCTTTGCCGACACCCTGGTACTGAACGGTAAAAGCTATATCATGCAGGCCATTCCCGTCGATCTTGGTATTCTCTGGTTCCTGGCCCTTGCCGGATTCAGTGTCTACGGCATTATCCTTGCAGGCTGGTCCTCCACCAATAAATATGGTGTTCTCGGTGGACTTCGCTCGGCTGCCCAGGTTATCAGCTACGAAATTCCCATGGGCCTGGCCATTGTCAGTCTGCTGGTTGTGTATGGCACAGTTAACCTGAATGAAATGGCCCATTTTCAGGGACAGCTCCTTTTCGGCTTTATCCCGATGTGGGGTGTTGTCCTCCAGCCCCTGGGGTTTATAATTTTTCTGGTTGCCGCTTTTGCGGAAACCAACCGGACGCCGTTTGACCTTGCCGAAGGCGAAAGTGAAATTGTTGCCGGTTTCCACGTGGAATACAGCGCCATGAAATTTGCTGTATTCTTCATGGGAGAATACGTGGCTCTCTTTGCCTCAAGTGCGATAATTGTCACTCTCTATTTTGGTGGATACCAGGTACCGTTTCTCGCCACCGAGACCCTGGTCAATTATGCCAAACCTGTGGCTTTTATTCTCATGATCGCCCTGCCTGTCATGATGTATTATTTCGCTGGTTGGATCAGAAGAAGTAATATCAGCCATTACCCCGGGAAAATGATCCCCGGGTCCATGAAGCCAATGTCTATATTAAATGCTTCTGGGGTCTGGTCGCCATTCTGGAACTGGCACTGTTGGCAATACTGCTCCTCAAGTCAGGTGGTGATGCAGCCCACGTTTTTGTGACTCTGCTGCAGGTTACAACCTTTCTTCTGAAAGTTACGATGATGATCTTTGTGTATATCTGGGTTCGTTGGACCCTGCCCCGTTTTCGCTACGATCAATTACAGAAACTGGGATGGCAGATGCTCCTTCCACTGGCACTTCTGAACATCTTCATTACAAGCGCGTTTGTTGTTGCGCTCAGCTAAAGGAGGCTTTTTCCATGGGTGCTAAAGTTAAAACAATGGAACGCAGGGGCGCGACCTGGACCGAGCGGGTCTATCTCATAGAGATTTGCAAGGGAATGGCTACGACTTTTCGCCATTTTCTCAGAAACCTGCTCGATAACTCCAAGCTCTATGTCCGTCATTATCCGGAAGTACAACCTGAAATACCGGTTCGCTGGCGTGGTCGTCACAGGCTCACCACCCACGAAGATGGTACGGTCAAATGCGTTGCCTGCTTCATGTGCCAGACCAACTGCCCCGCCAACTGTATCAGTATTGAGGCGGGAGAGAGACTGGACGGCAAAACGGAAAAGATGCCTGTAAAATTTACTATTGACCTGCTGGAATGCATTTACTGCGGTTATTGTGTGGAGGCCTGTCCTCTGGACGCAATCCGCATGGATACGGGTATATTCTCTGTTACCGGTTACAACAGGGACAGTTTCGTTCTCAGTCTCGAGGAACTGCTGCAAACCCCAGGTGCATTTTCCGAAGAAGAATACAAAAAAGGGGGCGCTTGATATCATGTTTGCCGAGTGGTTATTTACCGGTTTTTCAATCCTGTCGGTTCTTGGCGCCATTGGCCTGGTCATGTTTCGACACCCAATGAACGGGGCAATGAGCCTGATTGTTACCCTGATCTCTCTTGCTGGACTCTATGCACTGCTGTCCGCCAAACTGATCTTTGCGATTCAGCTCATTGTCTACGCCGGGGCCATAATGTCCCTTATCCTCTTTATTATCATGTTTCTCAATATTCAGACGGAGGATCTTCCTGAAGAAAAAGGACGTTTTCTCTACCTGCTGGGTGGTGTGGTAGTTCTCGTGCCTGTTTTCACCTTCCTCCTCAAGATTATAAAGAGCCTGCCGGACACAAAAACCACCATCATAGGAAACGGCTTTGGCGGGGTAAAGGAGGTCGGTCTTGTCCTTTTCAACGACTGGCTTCTTCCCTTTGAAATTGTATCAATTCTTCTGCTCGTGGCTCTTGTGGGTGCCATAGTCCTTGCAGGAAAAAGGAGGATGAGCAAATGATTCAGAACTATCTCATCTTAAGTGCCATTCTCTTTTGTATCGGCATCCTTGGCGTCGTTTCCAGGCGAAACGTCCTCACGGTTTTCATGTCGATTGAGCTTATGCTCAACGCAGCTAATCTTGCGTTTATTGCCTTTTCCAGATTCCATGAAAGCATGGACGGTCATGTGCTGGCCATGATGGTAATGGCGGTGGCCGCAGCTGAAGCGGCTCTTGCACTTGCGGTTGTCATACTGCTGCACAAGCACAAAGGCAAACTGGACACCAATGTATTCAGCTTGTTAAAAGGGTGATTTCATGGAACATACTGTAAACTATCTCGGTTTTATCCCGCTTTTTCCCCTTCTGGGTGCTGTTGTGCTGGGGGTGATGCATATGCTCACCTGCACAGAAGAAAAAAGTCCTTTTTCCGAAAAACTCTACGGTGTGCTGGCCTGTGTCGGCCCCGTAATCTCTTTCCTGTTCGCCCTGCTGGTTTTCTTTCAACTCAAGGGCATGGCCCCTGAAGCAAGGTATCTCAGCCATGACGCCTTCACCTGGTTCAGTGTTGGTGAGCTTACAGTCAAAATGGGCTTTCTTGCCGATCCTCTCAGCTCACTTATGCTGCTCTTTGTGACGTTTATCGGTTCGTTAATCCACATCTATTCCATAGGTTATATGGCCGATGACAGGAATTACGGGAAATTTTTTGCCTACCTCAATCTTTTTCTCGGTTCCATGCTCATCCTGGTGCTTGGCAGCGGACCTGTTGTCATGTTTGTCGGCTGGGAGGGGGTCGGACTCTGCTCATATCTCCTGATCAGCTTCTACAGTGAAGACACCAACAATGTTATCGCCGGTAACAAGGCCTTCATCGTCAACAGAATTGGCGATCTTGGCTTTGTCCTGGGGATGGCTTTTCTTTTCTGGGCAATTGGCTCCGGTGGATTTGATTATCTTTCCCTGAGGGAAAATGCCCATCAGCTTACCCCGGCCGTTGGCCTTGCCGTCTGTCTGCTGCTTTTTGTCGGTGCCTGTGGTAAATCAGCACAGATTCCTCTTTATGTCTGGCTGCCGGACGCCATGGCCGGCCCCACTCCTGTTTCTGCACTCATCCATGCTGCGACAATGGTTACCGCCGGTGTCTACATGGTTGCCCGTTTCAGCTTTATCTATGCCCATGTACCTGTCGCTGGAACAGTGGTTGCGTGGATCGGTATCCTGACTGCTCTACTGGCTGCCATCTTCGGCATGTTCCAGCGTGATATCAAAAAGATACTTGCCTATTCCACGGTCAGCCAGCTCGGTTACATGTTTGCCGGTGTCGGTGTTGCCGCATACTCCGCAGGAATCTTCCATGTCTTCACCCATGCCTTCTTCAAGGCTCTGCTCTTTCTCGGTGCCGGCGCAGTTATCTACGCTCTGCACCATGAACAGGATATATGGAAAATGGGCGGGCTGAAAGATAAAATGCCCAAAACCTACTGGACCATGCTGATCGGTGCCTTTGCCCTGGCAGGATGTCCACCGTTTGCCGGTTTTTTCTCAAAGGATGAAATCCTCTTTTCTGCCCTCGCCAGCGGCCATACCGTTATCTGGATTATCGGAGTCGCTGTTGCCGGAATGACGGCCTACTACACCTTCCGTATGATATTTCTCGTCTTTCACGGTACTCCCCGAGACAAAGAGGCCTTTGATCATGCGGAGGAAGCTCCACCTGTCATGACAATTCCTCTTATAATTCTGGCTGTCGGTGCTCTTTTTGCCGGTTTTCTCAACTTCCCCGCAATCTTCGGTGGACATCTCAAAGTTTCACACTGGCTGGCGCCCAGCCTTGTGGAACACCACCCCCATGTGGGTGTCAGTGTCGAAATACTTGCCATTGCCACCAGTATTATCGCCTTTGCTATCGGTATCAGTATCGCCTGGAAAAAATTCGGCCACGGAGCCGAAGAGCCGGAATACAAAGGCTTTGCCAAATTCGGTTACAATAAATTTTATGTGGACGAAATATATAACGCCATCTTTGTCCAGCCTTACAAGGCCATTGGCACAGTGATCTGGAAAAATCTGGAACCCAATGTCACAGATATTCATGTAAAATTATCCACCTGGCTGTACCGAAAAGGAGGCAGCGCCTTCAAGGTATTCCAGAACGGCTTTGTCCGGGTATACGCAATTTATATGGTCATAGGTTTGAGCCTTATGAGCCTGCTTCTCTCTCAATCGCTCAATTAGGTAAGGTGCAATAATGTTTGAAAATGTCCTTTCAGTCATGATCTTTCTGCCGATCCTTGCGGGTCTGGCGCTCCTCCTTTTCCCGGTTGGAAAAAGTGGTTCCAGGCTTACTGGATTCATTGTCTCCGTTATCATTTTCATGTTCGGTATTGAATTATTCCTTGATTTCACAGGTAATGGCGGCATGGAATATGCTGTTAACCGGCCCTGGATAGACTCCCTCGGTATCAGCTACAGCCTAGGCATTGACGGTATCAGTCTCCTTGTTCTCCTGGCATGCTCCCTGCTTTTCCCTCTGATTTTTGCTGTTTACTCCGGTAAAACCAAAGGATACTACGCTAATCTTCTTATTGCCCAGGGAGCGATGCTCGGAGCCATTTGTGCCACAGATATTGTTCTGTTTTACATCTTCTGGGAAATCATGCTTCTGCCGATCTTTTTTATGATAGGTCTCTGGGGTGGAGAAAAACGTCTCGCAGCAACCCTGAAAATCACCATCTACACCATTGCTGGTTCCCTGCTCATGCTGGCCGCCCTGGTATATGTCGGTGTATCCTACCATTCCCAGTTCGGCGCCTGGAGTTTCAATATCGCCGACCTGAGAAATCTTGACCTTTCAGGGGGCTTCGCGGTTACTGCCTTCATAATGTTCATGATAGCCTTTGCTATTAAAATCCCCTTGTTTCCTTTTCATACCTGGTTACCGGACGCCTATACAGAAGCACCAACTTCTACGACCTTTGTCCTTTCAGCCATCATGGCAAAAATCGGTGTATACGCGGTTATTCGCTTTGTCATACCTGTCTTTGAAATTGAATTTGCCCGATTTGCCCTGCTTCTTTCACTGGCCGGAGTGGTGGGCATGATGTATTGCGGTCTGGCGGCAATCACCCAGAAGGATTTTAAACGACTGCTTGCCTTTTCATCCGCCTCGCACATGGGCATCATTGCCCTCGGCGTTTTCTGCATGAATATTCAGGCCCTGACCGGTAGTCTATTCCAGATCGTTGCCCATGCGACGAGTACCGGGATACTTTTTGTTTTTGCCGGTCTCATTGAAGAAAGAATGCAGACACGGAATATTGCCGACCTTGGCGGTATCGCCTACCGGGCGCCGATCTTTGCAACCTTCTTTGCCATTGCAATGCTGGCGTCAGTGGGCCTGCCCGGAACCAGCGGGTTTATTGGAGAATTCCTGATTATTCTCGGAGCCGTTAAATTCAATGCATTTATCGGTTTCCTGGCTGGAACAGCACTTATTATCGGTGTCTGCTATATGCTGTGGATGTTCCAGCGGCTCTTTTTTGAAAAGAGCAATACAAAAACCGAAGGGTTTAAGGATCTGAGCCTCCTGGAGACTGTGACCTTTTTACCGGTCATTCTTCTCATTCTCTTTATGGGGATCTATCCACAACCCTTTCTTCAAAAAATTGAACCGGCTGCCGAGCTTCATGTTGCCGGTTTTACAACCATGACGGTAACTGAAACTGTCGCCGAAACTGTCGTCCCCGCTCAGGAACACGACACCCATCACAAGAATTAAGGCCAGGATAAATTATTATGAATGATTTTCTGTCATTGCTCCCTCTAATTATAATCTGTTCAGGTGGTATTGTGCTGATGCTCCTCTCCGTTCTCGAAACCATGAAAACGGAAACCGCCTCGTATATAAGCCTTGGTTTTTTTGGAATTGCTTTTTTCATTCAATTTCTTATTGCCTGTTACCCGGAATCTGATCTTTTTGCCGGCACATTCAGTTCGATGCTGGTGGCCAATTCCTTTACCGGTGTTGCCGGGCTTATTATCCTGGGTGCAGGTTTTTTCACGGTAATGAGCTGCCATACTTATTTTCAGCAAAACAAAGTCTGTACCGTTGAATTCTATTCCCTGCTTCTCTTTGCAAGTTGTGGTATGATCCTGCTGACCTTGGCAAGAGAACTGATTACCGCGTTCATTTCCCTGGAAATCATGTCCCTGGCTATCTACATCCTGGTCGGATATGACAGAAAACGTGTTACCAGCACCGAAGCCCTGCTCAAATATCTCATGCTCGGAGCATTTGCCGGAGCCTTTTTTACCATGGGAGCCGCTCTGGTCTATGGAGCTGCCGGCTCCACAAGGTTTGTCGAAATCAGTAATTATATTTCTTCAAACTCCGCTGCTACACCTCTGCTTATTGGCGGTGCCTTTTTCATCCTCATCGCTTTTCTTTTCAAGGTTGCCGCTTTTCCGTTTCACGCCTGGGTCATCGATGTTTATGACGGTGCGGCAACTCCCGTAACCGGATTTATGGCAACTGCCCTGAAGGCTGCCGTATTCACTGTTTTTGCCAATTTTCTCGCCATCAACGGTGCCCTGCAGAAAGAATGGATCACTTTTCTCTTCTATATCGCGTTGTTTACCATGTTCGGCGGCAATCTGATTGCCATCGGCCAGTCAAATATCAAACGTATGCTTGCAGCCTCCGGCATTGTTCATTCCGGCTATCTCCTCATAGGTCTGATTGCCATCAGCACCAAGAGTTTCACAGGTTCTGTTATCGCTTATTACCTTGCTGCATATGCGGTCGGCACCTTGGGAATTTTTGCCGCTCTCTCTTATCTTGGTGGCAAAAATGAAAGCAGAGTTTCCTTTGATGATTTCAAGGGACTTGCAAAGGTTCGCCCCTATTCCGCAGCAGCTATCTCGGTTTTCCTTCTGTCCATGGCCGGTATTCCTCCAACAGCTGGCTTTATGGGAAAATTTTATATTATCACAAGTGCTATTACTGAAGGCCAGATTGCCCTTGCTGTTTTCGGTGTCATCAGCAGTATTCTCTCAATGTGGTACTATCTGCGTCTCATAATCTGCATGTATTTCAATGAGGCGGAAGACAGTTTCGAAATTGAAAAGTCTCCCTTTGCCCCGGCATGCACATTTATTCTCGCAGTCTGTGTTTTTGCCATTGGACTCTACCCCATCGTCATTTAAAACCTATACAGAGGTAGACGGTGCACTACATTGTGGCAATTTAAAAGAATTGTATTACAGTTTTAACTGTGAAACCCCATCGCAGAAAGTGTTTCCGGCCGCAGTCTGATTTTCATCACTCTGTTGCAATCACAGGGTGTAAATACCAGCAGGTTTAAAAGGTAGATCTATGGATTGGATCCGGCCATGCCTTTATCAGGAAGCCGGCCCTGCATACAATAGTTTATATTATCAACCGGGAGTCAACCATATGAAAGTAAAGGACATATTAGCTGTTAAAGGCAGTCAGGTCAGAACAGTTCACGAGGACATCTCTGTTATAGATGCAATGTCAATTTTCTCAGCAAACAGGGTTGGTTCTCTTCTGGTCGTCGACAAAAATGATTCCATTCTCGGGATCATTGCCGCTCGGGATGTTCTCATGGCAGTCCTGAATGACCTGGACAGGATCACTGAATTGCCGGTCAAAGAGATCATGACCAGAGAACTCATTGTCGCCACTGAAAACGATGATGTTGATTATGTACAAGCTATCATGACAGAAAACCGCATCCGGCATATTCCTGTTATTGAAGGGAGTGATCTGAAAGGTCTTATTTCCATTGGTGACGTTGTTAAAGCCCAATTGAAAAAAAAGGATGTGGAAAATAAATATCTGAAGGATTACATAGCCGATAAGTATCCAGGATAACAGTTTATCCTTTCTCAACCCGAAAAGCCCTCAGGTTGTTTCCTGAGGGGCTTTTTTGTTCTGTTATCCTGTTACTGCTGATGCGTTATTCCTCCTTCGCAAAATATTTTTTGGTTTCAGAGACCACCACTGGAGTAAGAAAAATCAAACCGATGAGATTAGGTACAGCCATTAATCCATTCAAAGTATCAGAGATATTCCATACAAGACTTAATTTCGCCATTGCTCCAACGCCTACAAAACAGACAAAAACAATTCTGTAGGGCAGAATCGATTTGACGCCGAACAGAAATTCCATCGCCTTTTCACCATAATAACACCACCCAAGGATGGTAGAATAGGCAAAAAGGACAATACCCAATGTCACGACATGGGCTCCCCCGGCATTCCGGCAGCAAACGCTTTCGTCGTCAGCTCCGCCCCGTATCTCCACTGGACCAGAGTCCCGTAAGTATCAATACCAGACCGGTCATTGTACAGACAATTATAGTGTCAATAAAAGTCTGGGTCATGGAAACCAGAGCCTGGCTGATCGGGGTTTTAGTCTGGGCTGCTGCTGCTGCAATTGGTGCACTTCCCAATCCTGATTCATTTGAAAAAACCCCTCTGGCAACACCCATTCGAATAGCCAGCATTATCGAGGCTCCTGCAAACCCGCCAACGGCTGCAGTTGGATTGAAGGCCTGTTTAACTATGAAAACCAGGGCAGCGGGAACATCTGCAATATTCACGAGAATGATATAACCAGCACCTGCAACATAAAAAAGAATCATAATCGGTACAAGAAACCCTGTCACCCTGCCGATATTTTTAATTCCACCTAAAACAACTGCGGCTGTACAAACCATCAGAACAATACCAGTTATCAGTGGTGAGATAGAATAGGTGGCTTCCACCGCATCGGCAACAGAATTTGACTGAACCATATTACCGATACCAAAAGCTGCAACTGCTGCAAAAACAGCAAAAACAGTCCCCAGCCACGGCATTTTCAATCCTTTTGAGATATAATACATGGGACCGCCACTCATCTCGCCATTTTCGTCGACTTCCCTGTATTTTACTGCCAGAACAGCCTCCGCGTATTTTGTCGCCATCCCAACGAGACCTGTTATCCACATCCAGAAAAGGGCACCGGGACCACCAACAGCGATTGCAGTAGCAACTCCTGCAATATTACCGGTACCTACTGTAGCAGACAGAGCTGTCATCAATGCCTGAAAATGGGTAATATCACCTGGTTCATCACTGTCTTCCTTTCTCTTTATGAGAGCAAGATAGAGCGCATGTCCCAATTTGGTAAACTGCAATCCGCGGAGGGCGAAAGTCAACCAGAACCCTGTACCGACCAGAAGGATCAGCATCGGTGGCCCCCAAGCAAATGCACCGATTTTACCAACAATCGCATCTAGCGAATTCAAAAAATCCATATCTTCTCTCCTTTTACCTGAATCTGGAATAATAAGCAGTCCCAGTGTAGAACCGCAGCCTGAAACCAACACCAACAGAAAGCAGATTTTTCCGCTTCTCTGCAATAGTGCTGCAATAGGCTTGCCATTCTTCCATACAACTCAATTTGAAATAACAGAGGGACCCCAGAGACAACCCTCTTGACCAGCGACAATTATAATTCCTTTTGACGACAATTAAATTTCCCGGAAAATTGTGATCTGATTATTCATATTTCTCAAAGGAGGAATATGGATGGTCACAGATATTCAGGTGAGGAAATTGAAGAAATACTTAAGTCAAGGGAAGACGTTGGAAGTAGCAGCGGCTAGAGCCGGCATGGATGAGAAAACCGGTCGCAAGTATAGAGATAATGGCAAATTGCCAAGTGAGATCAGTGCGGAGCGAGTGAGGGAGTGGCGAACTCGTAAAGATCCTTTTGAAGGTATATGGCCAGAGGTTTTACAATTTCTGGAAACTAATGAAGGTTTGGAAGCCAAAACTCTTTTTACCCATTTTCAAAGGATTTATCCCGGTTCTTTTGGAGATGGCCAGCTCCGCACGTTTCAACGTCGAGTAAAAACCTGGCGTTGTACAGAAGGTCCAGGACGTGAAGTTTATTTTCCCCAGGTGCATGTGCCTGCACGGTTGAGTCAGTCTGATTTTACAGATATGTCCCAATTACAGATCAGTATTGGTGGTCAGCCTTTTGATCACCTGATCTACCATTTTGTGCTGACATATTCGAACTGGGAGACAGGAACGATCTGTTTTTCCGAGAGTTTCGAAAGCCTGAGCGAAGGATTACAGAAGAGTCTATGGAAACTTGGCGGAGTTCCAGAACAACATCAAACAGACAGGTTGTCAGCTGCGGTGAATAAACCGGATAACCCGGAAGAGTTTACCCGTGGCTACCAGGGGCTTTTGGCCCATTACAAATTGCAAGGCCGTAAAATCAATTCGTCAAGCCCCACGAAAATGGTGACATTGAGCAGCGCCATCATCGTTTCAAGAAAGCCGTAGATCAGGCCCTGATGCTGCGAGGTAACCGGGATTTTACTACACGCAAGGAATATGAGTTATTTCTACAGAAGCTGTTTGCACAACTCAACTGCAACCGCCAGGAGCGCTTTCAAGAAGAACAGTCGATGTTGCGTCCACTGCCTTCGGGTAAGCTCGACACATGTACTCGTTTTGAAGTTCGAGTTGGTCCCAGCAGTACGATCAGAGTAAAGCACAAGGTTTACTCGGTGAATAGTCGACTTATCAAAGAAACAGTCACAGTGCGGCTGTATGCAGAGTATCTGGAGATCTGGTACGGTCAGAAACATATTGAGAATATCCCCAGAATACGAGGCGGTAGCAAACATTATATCCAGTACCGCCATATAATTGACTGGCTGGTTCGAAAACCCGGTGCATTTGAGAACTACAGATACCGCAGTGATCTTTTTCCTACGAGCAGGTTCCGGGTTGCCTATGACTCTCTGCGCAAATTTCGTACCGTTACGGGAGCAGCAAAAGAATACTTATCTATTTTACAGCTTGCTGCCCAAGATAATGAGACAGCTGTAGATGATGCCCTTCGTCATCTGATTGACCATGAAAAGAACATTGATTTTGCCCAGGTAAAAACACTGCTTGTCTCTGGTAAACCGGTTGAACCGATTACCAATATTTCTGTCCAGACTGTTGCCCTCACAGGCTATGATCAACTCTTACAGGAGGGTTGCAGATGAGTTCAACCGATAATCGAATTATCCTGGATGCGTCTCTTAAAAAGCTTTATCTGTCAACTATCCGAGCCTGTTACCAGGAGGAGGCGGATTTGGCGAGAAAGGAATCACTAAGCTATGAATCATACCTTCAGGAACTGGTTGTGCGGGAGTGTGAAGAAAGACGCCATAAACGCATTACCAGATATTTGCGAGAATCCAGACTGCCCCTGGAAAAAAACTTAGCTTCGTTTGAAATGGATCGGCTTCCGGCCAAACTGAGCGGCTTTGTCAATAGTTTGCTGGAAGGTTCTTTTCTTGACAGGTGTGAAAACATACTAGCTTTTGGAAACCCAGGTAGTGGAAAAACCCATCTGCTCTGTGCCATTGCCCAGGAACTGATTAACAAGGATAGGCGTGTTTTCTTTTCTCCGTGCAGTCTGCTGGTGCAAAATCTGCTGGTGGCCAAAAAGGAGCTTGTTCTTCCAAGATTTCTGAAAAAACTTGCCAAGTATGATGCCATACTGATCGACGATATCGGCTATGTCCAGCAAAGCCGAGAAGAAATGGAAGTGCTCTTTACCCTTCTTGCGTATTGTTATGAACGGAACAGTATCATGCTAACCAGCAATTTACCATTTTCACAGTGGGAGAAGATATTTAAAGATCCAATGACTACGGCTGCAGCGATAGACCGGCTTGTGCATCATAGCGTAATACTGGAACTTAATCTTGATAGCTACAGACTGGAAAAAGCAAAACAAAGCCTTGAGGAAAATTAATAATCACAGAATAGGGGGCTCTGCCCCAACCCCGAGGTTTAACGCATTGTGGCCATGAGGATGAAGAAAGAAAAGACCGGGCAAATCCTTATACCCGGTCTTCATCCTTACGGCACTCATCTCGGCGCTCGGGTCGCTCCTCAGCGTTGCCCTATCCTCCGGATGAGTACAAATAAGTTACATTTTAGATGAGGACACTGCAACAGAAACAGAAAAAGCAATGAAATATTATTGCGTATTATTATGTGGTTAAGGCCGGAATTATAATTGTCGCCAGCCGGGAATTATAATTGTCGTTGATTACCCTCTGAAATCAACTGCAACATCATAGAGATAGAAAAGAGGAATTCCTTGTGGAACAATCAGATGGAAAGGAATGAAAAAACGGAAAACTCGATGATCAACAGAATTTGGAACTTTTTAGAACCATTAAAATTTAAATACTCCATACCTCACTGTTCTAACAGTAACAATTTGCATTGGAACGAATTAATTCCATTGGAAACTTTTATCACCTTTTTGAAGTTTATATTTTCCAATTTTTCTGATCAATGCTGTATGAGAAATCTTTAACGCTCTGGCAGCCTGGCGAATACTTCGTGTCCTGTTGAGACTTTCTACAATAATCTGCTTTTCATATTGACCCATAAGACTCTTGAGTCCCATGTCGTTCTGAAAACCCAAACCCTCATCGCGATGAACGAACAGATCCACTTCACTGCTGATAAGAATGGAATCCACCCCTATCATGTCTGAATCACTTAATATAGCACCACGCTCAATTACACTTTTCAACTCCCGAACATTTCCGGGCCATGTGTATTTCAACAGTTTTGCCAGAGCAGCCTTGCTGAGAACCTGATCTTTTTTTCCCAGTCTTGCATTAAACCGATGAAGAAAAGCTGCAGCCAACAGGGGAATATCGATCAATCGCTCACGTAAAGGGGGAATCTGAATAGTAAAACCATTGATACGATAGTAGAGATCCTCCCTGAAACGTTTCTCACGGATGAGTTTTTTCAGATCCATATTAGTGGCAGTGATCACTTTGGCATCAACAGGTATTTCATCATATCCGCCAATTCTCCTGACAACACCCTCCTGAAGCACCCTGAGAATTTTTGCCTGAGGTCCGGGAGGCATATCGCCAATCTCATCAAGAAAAATAGTCCCGCCGGCTGCCGCCTCAAACAGGCCGGGCTTGCCCTTTTTCCTGGCACCGGTAAAGGCTCCACGGGCATAACCAAAGAGTTCACTTTCGATAAGAGATTCGGGAATGGCAGCACAATTTATGGGAATAAACGGGCCGGACCGGCCACTTTCAAAATGAATTGCCCTGGCAAAAAGTTCTTTGCCGGTACCACTTTCACCGGTAATGGAAATGATTGCGTCAGTATCTGCAATCTTTCTGGTGAACTGTATCAGATTTTGCACCACGGGGCTTTGACCGATAAAATCATCAAAAGTTACCTGCAGTGGTCGGGAAACGGCATCAACCATTTCCTTGACCACTTTCAGGTCCTGCAGAAGTAATACTGCACCGACACGCTTGCCGGAAGAATCAGTTATTGGTTTGGCCGAACCGTAGAATTCGATTCGGCCCCGGCTTGTAATTACACTTTTTCTCCGGCTGACCTGAATTCCTTTTTTCAAACATTCAAACAGGATGGAATTCTCCAGGGCCAGCTCACTGATATGAGTTCCGATAACCTGCTCATAGATCAATCCGAAAATATTACAGGCAACACTGTTGATGGTGTTTATTCTACCACTCTCATCTACAGAAATTATGCCCTCACTCATTCCATCAAAGAGAGTACGAAACCATTCCTCCCGCATTTCATGGGGAGCCACTCTATTTTGCGCCATTCCCGAATACCTGCAAGTGCCGGAAAAAGCTCGAGAAGCGCTGAGCCATCAAAAGGATAATCCGGTTTTTCAATCTCAAGCGAAATGGTTGCCAGTCCCTGCTTCTGCTGCAGTTCCATGGTAACAATGTTAAGGCTCTGTTCAGTCATAAGCCTTGCCACATCAAAGACCAGGCCTATTCTGTCCTTAAATTTCAGTTCAAACTTAAGATTTCCGGACATATGGTTTCAATTTAAAAAGCATGAAGCCTCCACGGATTCACAAAAGAACGAATCAGCCACCCAGGTATGCCTTTTTCACATCAGGATTATCCAGCAACTCTTCTGAAGTGCCCTCAGCCGTTATTTCACCCGTGTCAAGAACATAACCCCTATGGGCCAGATGAAGAGCAAGACTGGCATTCTGTTCGATGAGCAGAATGGTCATACCCTCTTCATTGAGACGTTTGAGTGTGCGGAAAAGCTCATATTTCAGCACCGGAGCAAGCCCCATGGACGGCTCATCCAGAAGAAGAAAGGTACAGCCTGTCATCAGTGCCCGACCAACAGCCAGCATCTGCTGCTCCCCCCGGAAAGTGACTCGCTCCTCTGATTTTTCCTCTCCTCCAGCCTTGGAAAAAGATCAAAAATTCTCTTGTATTCTGCAGAGAAATCAATGTCCTTGTCCCTTGCATACGTGGCAAGAATAAGATTTTCCATCACCGTCAGATTTCCAAAAATATGCCGGCCTTCGGGAACCAGTGCAAGCTTGAGATCTTTAACAACTGATGATGCCTGGGTTTTCAGAATCGATTCGCCCCTGAATTTGATATCACCTTCAACAACCCTGGGTGCTTCCGGGGGCGGCAGCCTGGTAACAGAATAGAGACTCGTTGTTTTTCCTGCACCATTTGCACCGATAAGGGTCACAATCTCACCCTCGTTCACATGAAAGCTGATGCCGTGCAGGGCCTGTATATTGCCGTATTTTACTTTAAGATTTTCAACAGAGAGCAACATTATATATTATCATCTCCCAGATAGGCGGAAATAACCGCGGGATGATTGCGGACATGTTCGGCGGAACCTTCCGCGATTGTCTGTCCAAAGTCAATTACCTTGATATCGTCACAGAGCTCCATCACCACATCCATATGATGCTCTATCAGCCAGATAGTCACGTCGAATGTCTTATGGATCCACTGTATAAGCCTGATCAGCTCCTGCACATCGGCGGAATTCAACCCGGCTGCCGGTTCGTCCAGCAGCAGCAGCTTCGGTTTCTCCGAAAGGGCACGGACAATTTCAAGTTTACGCTGCAGTCCATATGGTAGATTGGTTGGATACTCTTCCATATACTTTTCCAGCTCAAATATTTTCAGTAATTCCCGTGCCTCATGTTCAATACGTTCTTCACACTCAAAATAATCACGGCTGCGAAGAATAGCCTTGAAAAAGCCATATTCCAGCTTTCCATGCTGAGCCACCCTAATATTGTCGAGCACAGTCATCTGGTTCCACAACCTGATATTCTGAAAAGTCCGGGCAACTCCAAGAGCCGTCACCTTATGGGGTTTCAGTCCTGCTGTTGACTTGCCACAGATGAAGATCTCTCCTTCGGTCGCCTGATAAAAGCCACTGACCAGATTGAATACTGTTGTTTTACCAGCTCCGTTGGGTCCGATCAGGCCAGCCATGGCGTTTGAACCAAGGCGTACATTAAAATCAGACACAGCCGTCAGGCCGCCAAAACGCTGGGTCATATTGCGAATCTCGAGTACCCAAGATTCCTGTGTTGGTGTATTTGTCTGCATAGTTATTTAAACCGATAGAAACGTTTCAGCTTTGGAAAGATATCGGAAAGCTCCCGATTCCCCATAATGCCTTCCGGACGAAACTGCATGACTATTATCAGAATAAGCGGGATAATAACCCACTTCAAAATCTGCAAGGGACGAAGCAGTTCCAATAAAATAGTGAAAAATATCGCCGAAATAACTGCACCTGAAAGTGAAGCCATGCCACCGAGATAAACCATCACCAGAACCTCGGTTGATTTCAGAATATTAAAACTACCCGGATTGACATAGCCGATAATATAGGCAAAAAGACCACCGGCAATCCCTGCCAGTCCGGAAGAAAGCATGAAAGTTATCGTCTTTATTTTATTGGTGTTTACACTCATTATTTCCGCAGCCACCTCATCCTGACAGATAGCTGATACCCCTTGCCGAAGGTGGAAGAATTATATCGTCGCAGAATCCAGACAGTGAAAACTGTAAAGAGAAAGACCCAGATAACCATCCATGGCAGATCAATTGTATCCCCCATGGCATTAACAACCTTCTTCATCCCCATAAATCCACGGGAACCACCGATAACACCCAGGTTTTCAATGAGGCTGATAATAATATAGTTTGCGGCAATGGTAATAATGGCAAGGTAATCTCCCCTGGTCTTATAGGAAGGCAGGGCAACAAGCAGACCGGCAACAGCGGCCGCAATCCCTCCAACCAGAATAAGAAGGGGAAAGCAATAGATGGCAAGTCCGGGATCCAGCAGTGGTGCCCCAAAAACCTTATCTTTAGAAAACAGCAAAACACCGAGGATGGATGAAACATAAGCCCCCACACACATGAATCCGGCATGGCCACAGGAAAATTCCCCCATATTGCCGTTTACCAGGTTGAGACTGGTGGAGAGAATAATATTGACTCCCATGAACATCATTACCGACAGCACATAAAGGCCTATGGCCTCCTGATAGGCAAAATATGTTATGATTCCGCCGAAAAGAACAAGCAGCAGATGCACGGAATATCGTTGTAATATTGATTTCATTGGCATCTCCTTTATATCTTGGTGGTTTTGGCGATGCCAAAGAGACCGGTCGGTTTTATTGACAGAATAACCAGTAGTACAGTAAAGGCGAGCAGGTCTCGATAGGTGGATGGAAAAACAGCCACCACCAGAATTTCAACTGCTCCCAGGAGAAATCCTCCGAGAAATGCCCCCTGATATCTCCAATTCCGCCGACCACTGCGGCAATAAATGCCTTCCATCCGATGAGTGCACCCATATACGGTTCAAGAATGGGGTAACTCATGGCAAAGAGCAACCCAGCCAGACCTGCAAAAGCGGAACCAAGAATAAAGGTGATAACAATAATATTATCAATGGGAATACCCATGAGTGGTACAGCAAATTTGTCATAGGAAATAGCGCGCATGGCCATGCCCACTTTGGTTCTTGTTACAATCCACTGCAGAATGAAAAAGGAGAGAATGGCAGTGACGATAACCGCTATTTTCAAATTGGTGAAACTCACTCCACCAACAGTATAGACCTGTACGGGAATAAGCTCCGGAAAAGCCTTTCTGCTTGCACCGAAAATGGCGAGGTTGGCATTTTCAAGAATCAATCCGCACATCAACGCGGTTATGACAACATAAAGCCTGTGTGCCCCTTTTCTCCTCAGTGGCCGATAGGCTATCCGTTCAAGGGAAACCCCCACAGCAGCAGTCAGGATCATGGTCAACGGAATGGCCAGGGCCAAAGCGACCCATCCTGGAAGCCCGACAACACCCAGCATGAAGGTTACCAGAAAAAAGGCAATATATGCTCCGACCATGAAAACATCGCCGTGGGCAAAATTAATAAGAGTCAACACTCCATACACCATGGTATAGCCGAGTGCAATCAAGGCATAAAAACTTCCCCACTGCAATGCATTGATTAAATTTTGAATAATACTTTCTAACATGAAGCGCCTCTTGCACTTTGTTGTTCCGCCCTGTTGCAGGCAGTAAAAGATCAGGTTGCGAGTCTCTGCACCGATGCGTCACACCACAGACAGGCAAACGAAAACCCCGAACCGGCCCATGCACTGTTCGGGTAAAATACGATCCGGTAGATGCGGTGGAAAAACCGCATCTACCGGACCTTTTCCGGTCAGAGATGTCTGAAAAAACACATCGACAGGATGGCTGTTACTCAGGGCATACGGACTCGGCGAATTCGAACGCACCGGAGTCACTGATCTTAACGACAACAGCACATTTTACAGGATCTCCCTGGTCATCAAACTTCATGCTGCCGGTTATACCGTCAAAAGTAGGGATGGCCGCCATGGCTTTCCGTACCGCTTTGCGATCTTTTCTCAATTTACCGGTAAGACCGCCGGTATTTTGAATAGCCTTGAGAACAATCCTGGTTGCATCCCACGTGAGGGCAGCAACATCATCAGGCACATAACCGTATTTTTTTGTATACCGGTCAATGAATTCCTTGGTCGCCCCGGTTGCTCCTGCGGCGGCGTAATGAGTGGAAAAGTGAAGACCCTTGCAGTCATCTCCGCAGAGAGTCATGAGTTCGGAAGAACCCCAGGCATCAGAGCCCATGAACTCACCTTTGTATCCGAGTTGATGGGCCTGCTTTACAATGAGAGCCACCTGATTATAGTTGTCAGGCAAAAAGATGAAATCAGGCTTGGCACTGATGATTTTGGTCAACTGCGCTGAAAAGTCCTGGTCCTTGGTGCCATGACTTTCAAAGGCCACGACGGAACCTTTGCCGACTTTTTTCTCAAAAACATCACGGAATATTTCAGCCAGACCTTTCGAATAGTCATTGGAAAGGTCATAAAGAACCGCTGCAGTTTTGGCATTAAAGGTTTTAACGGCAAAATTAACGGCAACAGGTCCCTGGAAAGGATCTAGGAATGCAGCCCGGAAGACCCAGGGACGATCCAGAGTGGTATCAGGATTGGTTGACCAGGGAGAAACCATTACGGTCTGATTGTCATCGGCAACCTGACCGGCTGGAACAGCCTGTTTACTGGAATTGGGTCCAATCATTGCCAGAACCTGATCCTTGTCGATAAGCTTGAGGGCTGTGGTTACCGCGGATTCTGCCTTTGCTTCATTGTCCTCATAAATGAACTCGAGCATATACTTCTTCCCACCAACTTCCAACCCGCCGGCACCATTGATATCAGCCTTCAGCATCTCTGCAGAAAACTTGGATGATTCACCAACCTTGGGGATATCTCCAGTCAATGGAATATTGTAACCGATCTTGATCGTATCGGCAGACAGGGCCGCACCTGCAACAAGCAGGGCGGAACAGGATACAATTGCGGCAATTAACCTCTTCTTCATAAACTCCTCCTCCTTTACGTTTTACAGTCAGCCCCGATCTCCCATCAACCCGGACTAACCGGATTTTCCGTTACCTGCATAAGACGCCGAAAACGGAAACAGTGAATCAACTCAGGTCGTCGAACCTGAGGTGCAGCTGAACCATATGGCTCGGCAGCAATGGAAAATAACAGCGACGAATTGCTGATTTTCCAATTGCTGAATTCATGGAATAAAATCTGCTTCAGGACGGACGTAAGGTGGCGTCCATCCGAACAAACTACTTATACCTGTAATTGTTCCGTAATTCAAAACAGTTTTTAGAAAAAGGAATTTTTTTATCTGAAAACCCTGCCTCATTAGCCCGCATTTTTCATCAGTTCAGGCGGCGTCAGCTACAAAATTTTCAACAGTAAATAATAGTGGCCTATATTTACTGTTGAAATATTGCAGAAGATGGCGTCGCCTGGGCTGACCTTGGGTGAACATTGTGTCAATTTTGTTCGACTACTGATAGTAGGCTAATTATTTGTATTCTATAGCTAATCTCAAAATTGACACAATGTTCATGAGAAATGCGGGTTAGTGTCTGTCCAGGAATGAGATTTTATAAAAACATCACCTGTCTGATTAAACCAGTGACCTGACGCCATCAAAAGCCTCATGTTCCGCTCCGTGTTTCTCCACCTGCAGAACATCGGGTAATTTCTGAATCTGCTTGATAACCTGGTCAAGCTTCACCTGTTCCACTACCTGCAACCACATGCGGCTTGTTTTTCCGCTTTTTTCCGGAACACAGACTATTCCTTCCAGATTGTACGCCCTGCGGGAAAAAAGACCGCAGATATGAGACATGACCCCCGGATGATTATTCACCGTCAATTCCAATACTGTAACAGCTTTTTTCATGATATTTCCCTCGTTTTGCGATTGACATTCTCTGCATTAAATCCACCCAGCATTTCACTGTTGGCCGCCCCCGGAGGTACCATCGGATAGACTTCCTCCTCCACGGCTACGGGCACATTTATCAGGCAGGGTCCCTTTTCATTTAATATTTTTGACAACAGATACGGCAAATTGCAACCAGGACCGGTATGAAAGGCCTTCATGCCGAACCCTTTTGCAATGGCCGAAAAATCAACATCAATCTGAAAATCAGAGGCAAAACAGTTCTGATTATAAAACAGATTCTGCTGTTGACGGACAAGTCCCAGCGACCTGTTGTTCATTACTATAATTTTTACATTTACCTGCTGCTCAACAGCGGTTGCCAGCTCCTGAATATTCATCTGCAGACTGCCGTCACCGGTAAAAAGAACAACCTGGCTATCGGGATTGGCCAGGGCAGCACCGATGGCTGCCGGCAGACCAAATCCCATGGTACCGAGCCCGCCGGATGTCAGGAACTGACGCGGTCTCTGCAACGGATAAACCTGAGCGGTCCACATCTGGTGCTTTCCCACATCAGTTGCCACAAAACAGTTTTCCCCCATCAACTCGGAAATCTTCAGGATCAGGCCATACGGTTTTTCTGGAACTATGGCTTCCGGTGAAGTCATGGGATACATCTCCTGCAGAACCTCTATCTGGTTACGCCAGATTGTTCTTTCATTTGGTTCAACCATGGGCAGAAGAGCCCGCAGGGATTCCTTGACATCTCCAACCAGTCCCACATTGGCACTCTTTAATTTTGAGACTTCACTGGGATCTATGTCCATATGAATAACATGAGCGTCAGGACAGAATTCAACAATTTTGCCGGTCGCCCGATCATCAAAACGGGCTCCGGCAGCGATGAAAAGATCACACTCCTGCAGGGCCATGTTGGTTGAACGGGCCGCATGCATCCCCAGCATTCCCAGGGAAAGGGGATGATTTTCCGGCAGACTGCCAAGACCAAGAAGGGTCATGGTGGCAGGCAGAGAGCTTTTTTCCAGAAGTGCCCGCGCTTCGCCTGCAGCCTCCCCGAGAATAACACCGCCCCCGAGACAGAGAATCGGCCGCCTGGCACGGTTGATAAGAGTAGCAGCAGCCCGAAGCTGATCATTATCAGCACTTGGATTCTCCAGCCTGCGTCCGGGTTCCGGCCAGGAAGAAAAACTTATTGTCGCTGTCTGTACATCTTTAGGAACATCGATCAATACAGGTCCCGGACGTCCCGAGAGGGCAAGCTCAAAAGCCTTCGGTATGATCTCCAGAAGTTCCCCGACTTCCCTTACCAGGTAGTTGTGCTTGGTAATTGGAATGCTCATACCATAAGTATCAACCTCCTGGAAAGCATCCGTACCGATAAGTGATGCCGGAACCTGACCGGTTATACAGATTACCGGAATCGAGTCAAGATATGCATCAGCAATGGCCGTCAGGATATTGGTGGCACCAGGCCCGGAAGTAGCAAAACAGACCCCGGCCTTTCCGGTGGAACGGGCTATTCCCTGTGCCAGAAAGCCGGCACCCTGTTCATGCCGGCAGAGAATATGCCGGATGCTCCGGCTTTTCTGCAACGCATCATAAAGGGGAAGGTTGGCCCCACCGGGTATTCCGGCAATGATGTCTATGCCCTGACGCTCCAGCATCCTGATTATCAGTTGAGCTCCATTCATAGTTTCCATGTTTTTCTCCTCCTGTTGTTCATCCCGTCGACTTTCAGGCGGAGGAAAAAACAAAAAACCCCCGCCGGCGAAGCGCCGACGGGGGTTTTAATTATTTAATTTTACTGGACTTACCCCCTCATGGCACTCCGCCTTCAACCGTTCGGACCACGACCACCACACTGAGAACCAGCACTGCAGAATAAAAGACGCTGATGGTGGAAAGAAGTGAGTTCATTTAAACCATGAGTAAGGTAATTATAAAAAAATACTGCCTGTAATTTTTTGATAGCAGAATCAGCCCTGCCAGTCAAGTATTTTCTTAATTACCTGGAGAAATACAATTTGCTCTGTAGAAAAAAAATAAAGAATTGTTGGGAAATTCCGGTTGCTAAAAGAATCGCAAAAGGTATTGTAGAATAATTCACTTTGTGACTCCGTCCAGAGCTCAGCCCGGCAAACTTGCAGCATCTCCAAATTGGCTGAGTTTCATGGATAATCAGAGAAGATTTAAAAAACACCCAGAATCCGTAAAACTTTTTTCGGCAGAAAAATGGTTTCTTCCTTTCAATGTCTCCCTGTACCTCAGATAGATTTCGGCCCTGGAAAACTGTCTGACCTGCCTGAGTTCTATAAATCTTACGGTAAAAGACCTGCTCTTGTCCTTGGCAGAGCCTCTCTTTCGAGACAACACACCTGGCAGAAGATCAAGGCAGAAATTACTGATATTTTCGGGCCCGACAAGCCTCCAGTCATACAGGTTTCCTCCGAACCGACCCCTACTCTCATTGACGAAGCCGTATCCCGATTACTTCAGAACCATGTGGATATGGTCATTGCAATCGGCGGTGGCAGTGTGCTGGATGCCGGCAAGGCTATCTCTGCCATGCTTGTTGAACAGGCACCGGTCATGGACTTTCTTGAAGGAGTCGGTAAAAAAAAACCGAAAGGCCGTAAACTGCCGTTTATTGCGGTCCCGACTACTGCCGGAACAGGCAGTGAAACAACAAACAATGCAGTAATCAAATCTGCGGAAAAAGGTTTTAAAAAATCTTTGCGCCACAAAAATTATTACCCGAACCTGGCTCTCGTGGATCCGGAAATGACCCTCTCCTGTCCCCCCTCTCTTACTGCGACCTGCGGTATGGACTGTTTTACCCAACTGACGGAAGCGTATCTTTCCACCCGTGCTTCTGCCCTGACCGACAGTCTTTCGCTTGACGGTATCCGCTCCATAGCCAGGTCCCTTGAGACTGTGTTTCAAGATGGTTCAAACCTTGAGGCCAGATCGGACATGGCTTATGCCACCCTGCTTTCCGGAATCGCTCTGAGTAATGCGGGACTGGGAACCGTTCATGGACTGGCCGGTACCCTGGGAGGTTTTCTTGATATTCCCCACGGAACAGCCTGCGGCACCCTCATGGCCATAACCAACAGAACAACCCTTGACATACTGAGGAAATCTACAGCAAAAACGGATACGGAAACGACAGCCCTGCGAAAATTCTCCAACCTTGGCAGGATTTTCAGTAAAGAATCGACAAAAACCGACAACTGGTACCAGGATTTTTTCATAAACGAACTGATTCGACTGACCGATCTGTTTGAACTGCCGACATTTGATAGATTCGGCATGAATTCCACTGACCTGGAAAAAATTACTTTCGCCTCAACCAACAAGTTTAATCCCGTGCAGCTGTCCCGTGAAGATCTCATGCACATTCTCTCAGCCAGACTACGATGATTTCCTTTTTCAACCGCGCAAGTATTTTTTCGGTCATTGCAACCTGCTTCTTCATTCCTTTTTCAACAGCCTTTACCGCCCTTTTTTCCACCATGGCTGTGCTCTTCTGGTTCCTGTCCGGCAGATTTCTGAATTTCCCGAAGATACTGAAAAACTATCCAACAGCACTGGTGTCCCTTCTTCTTTTTTTCCTCTTTATCATAGGGTTGCTCTACTCACCGGCAGAGCTGTCAGACGCTTTAAGTAATTTAAAAAAATACAGAGAACTTCTTTTCCTGCCCATTGTTATTTCACTCCTTGACGGCAGGCCCGGGGCAAAATCAAATGCAATCAACAGTTTTATCGCTGGTTGTATCTTCCTGATGCTCGTTTCATTTTTCATGAAATTTGGAATCATCCCGTCGGACAGATACGGTAATTCTCTGGTCTATCACATTACCCACTCGTTTTTTATGGCCCTCCTTGCCTTCTGGTCGGCCCATCGCACCGCTGATTCAAAGCAATACAGATATTTCTGGCTCTGTGTCACTCTTGCAGCTCTGGCCAATATCAGCTATGTGGCTCCAGGCAGAATCGGCATGCTTGTCCTGATCGTACTCGGTCTGCTCTTTTGCACCCAGCGTTTCTCGTTCAGGATGCAGATAGCTGCTGTTCTCATTCTGTCAGGACTCTGTTCAGCACTCTATTATTCTTCAGACAATATTTCTTCTCGGATAAACAAGGCCATTGCCGAAGTCCGTGCCTACGAACATGAACACGGATGCTCCCGGACATCCATGGGCATGCGACTCGACTGGTATATTGACTGTGTCACACTGTTTCAGAAAAAGCCGCTTTTTGGTTATGGAACAGGCGGTTTTGCAGTAGCCCATGACAAACTTATCAAGGGAACCGGTGTCCAGCGAACTGATAATCCCCATAACGAATACCTTTTTATCGCCGTACAACTCGGAAGCGTCGGGCTCTTTCTCTTTCTGCTCCTTTTCTTTCTTGCCCTGCTGAAATCATCAAAGATGGTCAGACCGGACGGTTGGCTATTGCAGGGAGTTGTAATCAGTATGGCCACCGGGTGTCTGCTCAATTCATTTCTGTACGACTCCCAGCAGGGACATTTTTTCGCCTTTCTTGCCGCTGTTCTCCTGGCCAGTTCCCAGCGGCACTCACTGACATTTTTCCGGACAGGTGAAAACTTCAGAACTATTTCAAATAAGTTCTGATATATTGACAAGTTATCTCAGTTCCACCCTGTTTTTTGGCAATATATCTATTCACTTTTTCTCCAAGAACATTTTTATCCATCGGCTTTTCAAGAGCCTCCACCAGCAGACCGAGAACTTCCTCCCTGTTGTTTCCTTTTTTTACCAGACCTTCCCGAAAAACCTCCTCACCAACCCAGGAAAAATCATTGAGAAACGGACCGGTCACAGGAACTACCCCGTTCATGAAAGCCTCAATAAAATTCTGCCCTCCAATGGGGGCCAGACTACCTCCGACAAAAACCGCATTCGCCCTGCGATACTCATCCGCCAGTTCTCCAAAAACATCCCTTATAACCACAGAAGCGCTTCCTGAATCCGCTTTTGAAGACTGAAGAATCCAATTGATATTATTCTTCTCAAGCCGTTCCATCCAATCCTGCACCCTGTGCATATGGCGGGGAAAAAGATGAACAAGAAGCTCCGGAAATTTCTGCAAAAGCATTTTTACCAGAAAAAGGACATCATCTTCCTCCTCCCGGGCTATTGAAGCCAGCACCAGGGACATGTCTTTTTTTTCATCATGTTCATCCCAATAACGATAAGTTTCAATACGATCAAATTTAAGGTTAGGTATATACTGTGCCTGCCGGGAAGAAAGACCAAAAAGATCGGCAAAACGTATCCTGTCATTTTCCGAAATCGCCAGAACTGCCATTGGCTTGAGTCTTTTCCAGATAAAACCGATCTTCCCGTACCTCCTGGAACTTTTTTCAGTCATACGACCGTTGACAATGATATAATTCTTTCCTGCACGTTTCATTTCAGCCAGAAGTCCGGGCCATATCTCCAACTCAATCAGGACAAGCAGTTTTGGATCTGCAATTTTTACAGCTTTGCGAACCAGCGGAGGGCTGTCAAAAACCATATAGGCAACAGTAACCCTGTGGCATTGATCACCTGCCACTTTCTCCAGTATTTCCTTACCTTGCAAGGTATTAGTGGTAATAAGAATATCCAATTCCTGCGTATCATCCAGTCCGGCAACGATCTGGCCCGCCAGGTAGGCTTCTCCTGCAGAAGCTGCATGAATCCAGAGATCCACCCGGGAAAAAAGGACTTCCTTCAGGGTGCGCTCTGCACATCCCTCTTTTAACCTGTGCGAACGAATGAGAAAGGGAAGGACACAAATCCACAGAAAATGATACAGCCGGAACACCAGGTGAAATAAAAATGTTTCTCTCATATAATCCGAATATTTTTATTTTTCAGCGTGGCCTGTAACCCGCAAGAACTGACTTTTGATGAATATTGTGTAAATTTTTCTCAATCACTGATAGTTGGTGTCTGTCCAGAAATGAGATTTTATGTTCGAGTTCAAGGAGCATAGAAAAATAGTTTGTATTCTACAGATTTTCCCAAAATTGACACAATGTTCATGAGAAATGCGGAAACAGGCACATTTCTGAAAATCCGAATATAACCTGCCTTCATCAGAAAAACAGTGAAATAATGGCCTTTCTTCCTTGAGATGCAGCGAACAATAAAGCAGTAAGAGTTCACTGGGCAAGGTATGCTATATTATATTAACAACCATCTTTCTCACACCAACCCGCTGTCCCTTGATATTCTGAACCACAAACCGTCCCCCACCAAGCAGTCTCTGGTTCCAGCTGCAACGAAGACGGATCTGATCTCCTACTGAAACTACTTTGGTTCTGGCTGCCCCGACCGCCATCTCAAAGCCGATTCCCCGCGGGGAAATGTCGTAAAGATTTATATCCAGTTCCCTACCGGAATTTGTAACAAGAACAGCCTTTCCAGTCTGGAGCTCCCGTAGAAGAGCTCGCCGGTTAAACACACACCTGGTAACCTCTCCGCATCGATGGCATCGGATGTTTCTTCTTCGCAAACTGGGGGGAACAGTGATATTTTTCTTTGTTCCACAACCGGGACAACGGAACTGAAGTCTGTTGTTTATAACTCGAAAGGTCCTTGTTTTTCCCATTTTTTCCACCAAGTAACCAGTGTCGCGTCAACGCTGCTCTGACGCATACGACTTGTCCTTTTTCGCGCCTGCTTCGCTACAACTTAAGCACATAACACAACTATGCGCCTCAAGCCGTGGTTTACGGCCACAAAAAATCACGGTGCAATAGTGCACCATTTCATCGTTAACAAGCACTAACTAAACTGTTATTCCTGTTGAATTTCCTGTCATATTAATATATCCCGAAAAACAATACAATACAGTGACACATTGATAATTATTTAATATTACATAAAGAAAACCAGATCCAAACAATTTTACAAGGCAAATAATCCCCCTGAGTACGCACGAAACTCTGTCACACTCGTACTTCCTCCTGTCAATTTGAATTTTTAAAATTTTTTGACCATAGGCCAGCCTGGCAAAACAGGTACATCTCCAGGCTCACTGAGTTCACTGGTAATCAGCAATAACTTATTCTACTCTCTTCATTTTTCATTCAGAGTAATAATCCGACCTGCACGCAAAACCGTGACACTCAATTTTTTTCCTGCTTGACTTAAACCATATGTATAATCACCCAGTTTTTTAAAAAAATCGGGTTCATCATTCACAGTCATTTCTCCAATTTTCAGAATAATATCCCCTCCCACGCTGAACTCTTCCCCTTCTATGGTCATTTTCAGGCTACTGGGATGCAAGCCAATCTTACCACCCCAGGATACCCCGGAAACCCTCTTCACCAACAATCCAAACTCCTGGGGAACATTGAGAACACGAGCCAGACGCCCCTGAACAATTGTTCCTTCAATTCCGGACCAGGTCTGGGCCCGGTCAAGCAGATCCAGACATTGATTACTGGTAACAGCGAACGCCAGCCCCTGGAAACCTCCCGATACCGTACTGATATGGCTGGCAATACCTATAACTTCCCCATCCATGTTGAACAGAGGTCCCCGGAATTTCCCGGATTCATGGCGGCATCAGTCTGAAAGACCTCCATGCTACCGGCCCCAAGCATAGCTCCCGTCTGTAAACGAGAACTGATATAACCTACACTCAGGGAATGACTGAAGCCAAGGGGTGAGCCAACCACAAAAACCTTATCACCAATACGAACTTTATCAGAATCGGCCAGTATCACGGGTCTGGGCAATTTAATCTCCTCTGTAAGACGAAGAACGGCTACATCTCCCCAGCTCACTGACACCACAACTTCGGCAGAAGAACTCTGACCATCAGGAAAGGTTACTCTGATTTTTTCCGCTGTCTGAATGACATGGGAGGCTGTCAGAATAGTACCCTTGTCATCAATAAGTACCCCTGAACCACTATCTCCGCTGGCAACTTTCTGGTCTTCATCGGCAGACACCGCCACCTCGTCCATGGAAATCGCCACGATATCAACCACAGCGGGATTCACCATCTGATAAAGATCCGGCAGGTTTGCGGCCAGCAGAAAATCAGGCAACTGGATTCCAAAAAAAACCAGGGAAAGCAATAGAATGTGTAATCGTATCATTTCCAACTCCAATTGATAGTGATGATATGGAAGCATCCATCAATTTACTCAGGCCATGCTGGTAAATGAGAATGCAGCCAAAAACCAATAATCGGCAATTAAATCAGAAGCGCAAAACATCAAAGACACGGACGCCAAAATAAACTCTAACTAACTGAAAATAAATCATATCCTGCAGAGAAACAAAGAATCCGAAATTTCAATCCTGAAGAACGAGACAATGCCTGATTCAGGTTGTATTGGCAGTATTTTACTTTTCCAGCCCTACCAGACAGAGAACCAGACTGGTTTTGTCCCGACATGAAGCAACAGTTTTCGGATCGGGGTGAAGGATGGCAAATAATCCGGATGCCTCTGCGGAAGCCATGGAAGTCCCGGTCATAAAGCCAATTTCGCTTCCCGGCAGAGTTGCCAGAACGTAATGAGACGGCAGGATGAGATCTGCCAGAGATGCTACCCGACTGTTGGGCACCAGGCTACCATCCTCCAGTTCTCCGGCCACACTGATGACACGGGGATGAGAGGCAGGAAAACTGAGTGCGGTCAGTCCGGCATCATTTCCTGCAGGTGCCAGAAAGAGTATATTTCCCACAGCAGGGTCATCGAGGATCGTGGCAACAATATGATCTGAAAAACTGGTCCCCAGGCTCATATTGACAATATCTGCTCCCTGGCTTGCTGCCGCGTCAATGGCCTGCACAATGGAGGAGGAAGAACAGCGTGCCAGGGCTTTGTCCTCATAGAGTTGTTCACAGGCCCGCAAGGCAATCAGTTCACTTTCCGGTGCAATACCGGCTGTTCCACTCCCATTGGACAGTGCTCCGATAATTCCTGCAACAGCCGTTCCGTGAATTTCAGGTCGGTACCCTGAATCCTCAACATAATTGGCATGGGTAACAATGTGAGAGGAAAGATCTTCATGATTCACATCCACTCCTGTGTCAATTACGGCAACCCGGACACCTCTGCCGGTAGCATTGGTCTGTATATTCAAAAAATCCAGTACAGTTTCCCTGTTCAGATCCTCGTCAACAGAACCCAGAGTGAAATAGTAATAATCCGGCTGAACCTGCAACCCTTTGTATTCCTTTCCTATTCGTCGGCTGAGTGCCTCCATATCTCCCGAGGTGGAAAAAAGAACAATCTCCCTTCCAAACTGCGGCAATTTCTTTCTCCCGACAACTACCAGATGATATTTTCCGGTGAGTTCTTCAAGAAGCGCCTTGTTATTCCCCTCCCTGCCTTTGCCAACCAACATCAATAACCGACCGGGAACATAAGATTTCTGTTCCTGCCCGAGAGTAGGAACAGTTTCTTCACCCTGCACAGGAGGTATTATCTGGACAAGATAGAAGATGGTCAAAAGAAACAAAAAAAAATAAAGGGGGCGAATGGTTTTTCCCATGATACTTTTCAGGTCCAATGGGGATTTTCTCAGTTTACAGTAGGAAAAATTTCAAATATGCACGATAAAGTGATCTTTTGTCATGTTATTTTCATTTTCAATATACTCTTTCTATCCATGTAAGCAATGATGATATTTCTGTTGCCTGCACCGGAAAATGACACCTGAATCCTGCAATTCACGAAGTGCAGGATTTTGACAATCAATCCAACCCGGATATCTTTGAAGCAAAAATTCCTTTAATAAAATCCTGATACTCCTCTTCAAGTCCCTCGAAAGACATGCCGGTAATATATTGTTCGCCACATTTACGGGAATATTTTACCTTTGTTCTGGAGAGAATTTTCTGTCTGCCAAGGAAAAAACCAACCTTCGCCGGTCTATCTTCTGCAAGTTCAGAATCCAGCCGTATTGCCAGCCCGAAAGGAGTCAGGTCAACCAGCTTCCCTTTTTCGTCAAAATTGCCTGCTACAACCTTTACGGGAATAGATTTAACGTCGAGTATGGGGTAGAGCTCCAAATCCTTCATTCTTTTATGTGCCCTTTTGCCCAAAGGGTTTTCCGGTTTATATTCCCAGTCAACCTGCAGTCCGTCAAGAGAAGGAATATCATCCCAAGCAGTTTTCTTTTCAGCCATAATCACTCCCGAAAAAACAAATTCATTTTTATAACTGTCAAAATACAAAGGTACAGATTATCCTATCAAGGTATTGTCCGAAACATTTTTTTTTCTAAAAACCTTAACCTTATAAAAAATCTATTTAGTGCTTTACTCCTGAATTCCTGTCATAAAAACAAGAACCAGGGAAGGTGTTTTAAAATCAAATATTTAAGTTTATTTCCATGGCACTTATACTCCTTTGTGAGGTGTTAGTCTGAACTGTTCACTCTTGACTTGTCGTTTCCGTAAACGTATAGTCGCAAAAAATTAAATTCTATATTACAATGGTCCTGATCAGAATACATTTATCATGAAAATATCACTACGATATTACGGAATAACAACATTGGCATTTTCGTTCTTTCTTGTCAATTGCATACATTGTCCACCAGCCGTGTCACAGGATTTTGATTTCAGTAATGCCTGGAGGCAACTGACAAAAAAAAGCAGCATTCTCCACGCGGAACAGGCAAATATCGACCAGGCGACTCACAAACAGGACGCCGCTAGAAATCTCTACCTGCCCCAGGTCAATCTGAAGGCAGGGTATCTCTATCTGGATGATAACATTCAGCTCAGTCCCGATGATATCCTGGACAGTATGCCGGCCGGCTCCACCCTCGAAAGACAGTTTGGTGCTTTGGGGCAAGCCATGGGATTTTCCGCAGAAGCCCTGCAACATGGCCTTACCTCCACCATCAGTGATCGTGAAATCAAGAGCAGCAGCCTCAGTCTCCTCTGGCCGATTTACACGGGGGAAGAATCACGGCAGCCCAGGATATTGCCGATGCTTCCGTTTCCGAAGCCAGAAAACAGCATGAGCTGAAACTGTATGCCCAGTTCCGGGAACTCTGTCGCCGCTACTTTGGAGTGGTCATGCTCAGCCAGCTCCTCGATACCCGCCTGGAAGTTGAAAACAGCCTGAAGATACACCTGCACCATGCACAACTCATGGTTGAAAACGGACAGATTGCCCAGGTGGAACAACTCCAGGCAGAAGCATCCCATGACAAGGCAAAGGTGGACCGAAAAAAAGCGGCTTCCAATCTGCGCATTGCCCAGGCAGCCCTGACCAGTCTGCTTCAGGAGGAATCACTGGTCCAGCCGACCAGTCCCCTGTTCATTAACAGGGATCTTCCCGCTCTCGATACTTTTATAAAGAAAACCCTGACCGGATATCCGGCACTGTCCATCCTGGAGGCCAGAAAACAAATGGCAAACGACCTTGTCGCCGTGGAAGAAGGGAAATATTATCCGGAAGTGGCCCTCCTCGGTAATTACAATCTCTACGAAGAGGACAGTCTCGCTGGTAAACTGATGCCCGACTGGTTCATCGGTCTTGCCGTAAAGGTCCCTCTTCTTGAACGAACCGGACGAGGGGGAAAACGACTGGCGGCAAAAAGCCTCATTAAAAAAGTTGAAGCCCTGCAGAAACAGGCCAGAGAGGATCTGTCCATACTTGTGGAAAAAACATACAGACTGACAAAACAGGCTATCACAGAATACGACGGCCTTGCCTCAAGCCTGAAACTCGCCGAAAAAACACTCGAACTGCGTGAAAAGGCCTTTGACCAAGGACTGGCAACCTCCCTTGACGTGGTTGATGCGCGGCTCTATGTGGCTGGTGTAAAAAACCGACGCTCCCATGCCGCCTATACCTATGTAACCCGACTGGCGGAGCTGCTGGCCATAAGTGGAGAGCTTGACCAGTTTCCCGTATATCAACATTCCGTTCAACCCTGAAGGATTTTACCATGCGTGTTATCAAGATATTTTTCCTGACTTTAATCGCGGCCGCCACAGCCGGCTGGCTCTGTTACAGCTTCTGGATTGCCTACCAGCCTCCCCCGGTCATTATCCAGGGACAGATCGAGGCACAGCAATACAGTATCTCGTCAAAAGTGCCGGGACGTATTGATAAGGTCATGGTGAAAAAAGGTGATCTCATAAAAAAAGGACAACTGATCTTTACCCTGTACAGTCCGGAAATAGAGGCAAAACTGACCCAGGCAAAAGCCGGAAAAGAGGCCGCTGACGCCCTGGCGGAAAAAGCGGAAAAAGGTGCCCGGACCCAGGAAATCGCAGCTGCCCGGGACAAGTGGCAACAGGCAAAAGCCGCCCGAAAACTCCTGGAAAAAACCTACAGACGCATAGAAAACCTCTACAGGGGTGGCGTTGTCGCCGAGCAGAAAAGAGATGAAATTGACATGAAACTGCAGGCTGCACGCTATACCGAAAACGCGGCCCGCCAGCTCTATGAAATGGCAAAGGAAGGTGCAAGAGAAGAAACCAGAAAGGCGGCAGCCGGCAAGGCCCGCATGGCTGCGGGAGCAGTGGCGGAAGTTGAGGCCTATGTAGCTGACACCCGGATCAGGAGTCATCATGACGGTGAGGTTGCCCAGATCCTTCTCAGGAGTGGAGAACTGGCTCCCAGGGGATTTCCGGTAGTAACACTTCTTGACATGGCGGACAGCTGGGCTGTTTTCCATATCCGGGAAGACATCCTCTATAAATTCAGCAAGGGTACAGCATTCAAAGCAAAAATTCCCGCCCTGGGAACAAACAGGATATACACCTTCAAAGTGACCCATGTTGCCGTAATGGGCGATTTCGCCACCTGGCGAGCAACCAATACCAGCAAGGGCTTTGATATGCGGACTTTTGAAGTTGAAGCCCGTCCCGTTGAACCGATAAACAACCTGCGGGTCGGCATGAGTGTACTCATCAGTGATCTGGTACAATGAAAATTTTCCAACCTGAAAAAATTTCCGAATGGCGGCTGCTCCTCACTGATCCCTGGCTCTGCTCCCTGGTGACTTGGCTGTTTCCGACAATTTCTCTGGTAGTCTATGCGATCTTTTCCCATGGCCTGGCAAGGGATCTGCCCATGGGTATCGTTGATCTGGATCACAGTCGTCTCTCCCGTACCATGGCCCGGTATTATGACGCCAGCCCGACCCTGGCCGTAAGGCACGTCTATACCTCGCCCGCAAAAGGTATTGCCGCCATGCGAAGCGGAGAAATCTACGGTCTGATTATCATGCCCCCGAATATGGAGAAGAATACAATTCGAGGCAACGCTCCCCAGGTTGACGGATACTATAACAGCCAATTTCTGCTAATCGGCAAACTGGTGAAAAGTGCGATGCTCCAGGCACACGCAACTGCAGTGGCCGGGGTAGAGGTCATGAAAAATCTCAGTTCAAACATGGTGGTTATGGGTCAGGCAATGGCGGCAGCCGTTCCGGTTTCCAGCCAGATGACACCACTTTTCAACAGCAACAACAACTATGCCCAGTTTCTTCTTTCTGCCATTATCCCGGCAATCTGGCAGATTTTTATTGTGGTGACCAGTGTTCTTACCATCGCAAAGGAATTGCGCAGAGAGGGACTTGCCAACTGGCTTGCCCCCAATCCACTCGCTACCCTGTTCAAAAAACTCGCCCCTGCACACTGCTCTTCTGGCTGCACGGGATGCTCTTTCTTCTAGCCATGTCCGCTGCAGGCTGGCCCATGCATGGTGATCCCGGTTTTCTTGTCTTCTGCCAGCTCCTCACAGTTCTCAGTTGCCAGGCAATGGGGGCTCTTATCTTTTTTCTCAGCCGTGATCCGGCCCGCAGCCTTGGACTGGCCGCGGCCTACGCGGCTCCCGGCCTGGCCTTTATGGGAGTCACCTTTCCGGCCACTGACATGACCCTGCCGGCACGAATCTGGAGAAGTCTGCTGCCGGTCAGTCACTATATCGACATCCAGATCGCCCAAATCAACTACGGTGCCCCACCTTTCCAGGCACAACCCCAGATAGAGAACCTGTTGCTTTTTATCATCCCGGTGCTGCTGACCGTGATCCTGGCAGTGAAAACAATGAAAAGTGAACCTGTCACGGAGGCCGGAACATGACCCTGTTAAAACTGTTTGAAATGGAACTCAGGGCCATCTTCACAAACACTGCCCTGCTGCTCACCGTCTTCGGTGGAGTCCTGTTCTACAGTTTTCTCTACCCGCTACCCTATGCAAAGCAACTGCCACGGGAGCAGAAAACTATCTTGGTCGATCTGGATGCTAGCCAACTCAGCCGTAACCTCGCCCGCATGGTGGATGCAACTCCGCAGGTACAGATTGTCCACCAGGCCCATAGTTTGACAGAAGCCAAAAACGTCATGCTCGAAAAAAAACTTGCTGGAATCCTGGTGATCCCCAACCATTTTTACCGGGACCTGCTTCAGGGCAGGAGTCCTACCCTGGCTTACGCCGGAGATGCCAGTTATTTCCTGGTTTACGGTACCGTTCTCCAGGGAATGATGAGCGCCGGAAAAACCCTTGCCGCCCAGGTCAAGATAAAACGGCTGCTTGTTTCAGGCCGCCCCTGCAACTGGCAAAAAACCAGTACAGCAGTGTCAGGCTGCAACTCCATGCCCTGTTCAATGAGGCGGGAGGTTATGTCAATTATGTCATTCCGGCGGTTTTTATTCTGATCCTCCACCAGACTTTGATTATGGGAGTTGGTATTCTCGGCGGCACCCAGAACGAGCTGGCGGTTGAAGGGGAACCCATTTACTGGTATTCTGCGTCTCCTGCAAAACTTCTGCTCGTTCGCACCATTATCTTCTTTGTCATTTACACTCTGCTCTCCCTCTACTATTACGGTCCGGCCTTTAAACTCTACGATATTCCACGCCTGGCGAATATCTCCGGGCTTACCCTGCTCAACCTGCCCTTTCTGCTGTCCGCAACTTTTCTCGGTATTGCACTTTCCACAGTGTTGCCACGAAGGGAACTGGCCACCTTGGTGATTCTCCTCAGCTCCATGCCCATCGTCTTTGGATCCGGGTTTATCTGGCCCCGGGAAGCCATTCCCTTTCCTGTTCTCCTGCTGATGCAGTTTGTTCCTGCAGTTCCAGCAATCAAGGCTTTTGTCATGCTCAACCAGATGGGAGCCACTTTTCATCAGATTACCCCTCTTGTCACCCAGCTCATCCTCCTCGCTCTTTTTTACGGTATCCTGGCCTACCTCCTTCTGGAGAAAAAATTCAAAACCATTCAACCGGCTGCGGGAAAAGCGGAGTATTGATATTACCTATGACAACCGGCGAACATATCGGTTTTTCCTGTTTGACTTATCCGATTTACCCATACTATTGTCTGCTCGGAAGTTGCCCTTTTCAGAGAGGGGCTGTTTATAAACCACTGTAAGGAATTTAAAATGGGTGAAGATTACAAATCAATGTGGATGGAGCTGGGTCTGGATCTCGATGGGCATGATGCGCTCCTCAATGTACTGGCACAGGCATATAACGATATCTTTCTGTCACAGAAAGACAGACCTGAAACCATGTCCTATTTCGATTTTGTCATGAGTGAAGTCCATGGACTCCGTATCAGGGAGCTGCTTGAGGAAAAGAAAACAGGTCGAAAAATTATAGGTTCCTACTGTGTTTTTGTACCAGAAGAAATTGCCCTGGCCGCCAATGCTACCCTGATCGGTCTCTGTTCCGGTGCTGATTTTGCCACGGACGAAGTGGAAAAGCTGCTGCCCCGCAACACCTGCGCCCTGATTAAATCCTCCTTTGGTTTTAAACTCGGTAAAGTATGCCCGTATCTTGAAAGTGCTGATATGATCGTTGGAGAAAACACATGTGACGGCAAGAAAAAAAGTTATGAATCATTTAAAAGCCTGGTGGACAATCTTTATATCATGGACCTGCCCCAGGTTAAGTCGGAACAGGGGAGAGAGCTGCTGAAAAATGAATATTTTCGATTTAAAAAGGCGGTGGAAGAATTAACGGGAGTTACAATTACTGCCGATTCGCTGAAAGACGCGATCCGTACCGTTAACGCCAAGCGTGCGGCTGTCCACCGGCTTTCCCTGCTGCGCAGGCATGATCCGGCTCCCATTTCCGGCCTGGATGCCCTTCTTGCCAACCAGATCTTTTTTTATGACAACCCGGCCCGGTTCACTCAATCAGTCAATGCTATCTGTGAAGAGCTTGAAAAACGTGTTCAGAAAAAAGATGGTGCTTTTCCTGCAAAAACAGTGCGCATCCTGCTCTCCGGCTGCCCCCAGGCTGTTCCCAACTGGAAACTTCCTGCAATTGTGGAACAGAGCGGCGCTGTGATCGTCGGTGAGGAGTCATGTGTCGGTGAACGGGGATGTCGGAACCTCACCGACGATTCGGGCAATTCAGTGGATGAAATGATGGAAGCCATTATCGACCGTTATTTCAAGATTGACTGTGCCATCTTCACCCCCAACGGCGAAAGAATTGACCATATCAAGGAGATGTCAAAGACCTACAGGGCTGATGGAGTCATTCACTATGGATTGCAATTCTGCCAGCCCTACCTGATGGAAGCCATTCCAGTTGAAAGGGCCCTGGAAAAAGAGAGTATCCCCTGTCTGCGTATTGAAACCGATTACAGTATGGAAGATGCAGGTCAACTCACAACCAGGGTTGAGGCCTTTATTGAACAGCTCCGATAATTGGATTGAGTTTCAAGGGAGATACACATGAACTTTGCAGGAATTGATATCGGCTCCCGCTCCATCGAGCTGGTGGTTGTGGACGAAGACGAACAGATTGTCTCCGCCCTTCAGGCCGATACCGGGTTTGATCCCATTACCGAGGCGGAAAAACTGACAGAACAGTGTGATTTTGACAGAATCATGGCCACTGGATATGGCCGCAACCTGTTTGAAATCTCTTTTGATGCTCCTACCGTCACGGAAATCAAAGCCCATGCCCTGGGAGCAAAAACACTTTTTCCCGAAGCGGGAGCGATTTTGGATATTGGTGGTCAGGACACGAAGGCCATTTCACTCTTTGCCAATGGGAAAATAAGAAAATTTGAGATGAACGACCGCTGTGCGGCCGGTACAGGAAAATTCCTGGAAATCATGGCTGGCGCCCTCGGATTTACCATTGACGAATTTGGCAGACAGGCCCTGCTCGCTGAAAAAGAACTCTCTATTTCAAGCATGTGCACTGTTTTTGCCGAATCCGAAGTAACTTCCCTTATTGCCGGAGGAGAAAACAGGCATGAGATAGCCCTCGGCCTCCACGCCAGTGTTATGCGACGGGCCGCATCGATGATCAGCCGTGTCTGCCCTGAAGGAGCCATCGTTTTCACCGGCGGGGTTGCAAAAAACCCGTGCATGATTACTCTGCTCGAAGAAAAACTTGGGCAGAAGCTGCTCGTTCCCGATGACCCGCAACTGGTTGGTGCTCTGGGCGCCGCATTGCTCTCAAAAGGTAAGTGATCAGGGCACCGCATATTCGCACGGTCGCAACTGCCCGCATAGTAGGCTATAGCGGGCAGTCACGCCTGCACGAATCTACGGCATCCCTGATCACTTACAGGGGTAAGGTAGGGGAAAACACAGAGTTACAAATCCTGTGACCAGCTACCGCAAAAGAACACAGTAAATCATGACAACACAACACAACAAACCCATCCGGCTGACCGAAAGCGTCTCCGGATCCGGCTGAGCATCAAAACTCGCTCCAGGGGACCTGGACAAGGCATTATGCGGTATTGATTTTCCCAGCGATGAGAATGTTCTTATCGGTCTCGACCGGGCTGACGATGCCGGAATATACCGAATCAGCGATGACCTGGCCCTCATCCAGACCGTTGATTTTTTTACACCGATTGTCGATGATCCCTTCGCCTTCGGCCAGATTGCCGCGGCCAACGCCCTGAGTGATGTCTATGCCATGGGTGGTGTCCCGAAAACTGCTATGAACCTGGTGGCTTTTCCAGGAAAGGAGATGGATCTCTCCATTCTCCGGGCAATCATCGAAGGTGGCATCGACAAACTGAAAGAGGCGGAAGTCGTCCTGATGGGCGGACACAGCGTGGAAGACAAGGAAATCAAATTCGGGCTGTCCGTCACCGGCATCATCCATCCCCGTAAGATTCTTGCCAAAAAAAATCTGCGGCCGGGAGACAGGCTGATACTCACCAAACCCCTGGGGACAGGGATTATCAACACTGCCATCAAAGCCGCCATGGCACCGGCGGAACTCTGCAACAGGGTGACCAGGATCATGGCGACCCTGAATCGCAGAAGTGGTGAGATTATGGAAAAATTTGACATAAGTGCCTGTACGGATATAACCGGTTTCGGCCTGCTGGGCCACCTTGCCGAAATGGTATGCGGCTCCGGCAACAGCGTCACGATCAACTCAGGTGATATTCCACTTATCCCGGAGGCCATTGATTTTGCCAATATGGGTTTTGTTCCAGCAGGCGCCTATAATAACAGAACATTCAGGGAAGAGATGATCACCTTCAATCCGCAGGTACCGAGAACTCTTCAGGATATCCTTTTTGATCCCCAGACCTCGGGAGGATTACTGATCAGCGTTCAGGAAAACCAGGCGGAAAAACTACTGAACGCCTTGAAGGAAGGTGGTGTTGAAGGAGTCGCACAGATTGGTGAAATTGTCTCCGGTCCGAAAGAAAAAATAGAAATCAAGTAGAACAAGGAAAAAAATGAAAACGATTGATGCCCGTGGCCTGGCCTGTCCAACCCCGGTTCTTGAGACAAAAAATATCCTGGAAACAAAAAAACCAGACTCAATCCGTGTCACCGTTGATAATCCAGCCGCCCAGCAGAATGTCCAGCGGTTTCTGGAATCCCGGGGCTTTGAAACCCTCCTCGAGCAACAGGGTGATGATTATTTTATTTCCGGCTCACGGGATTCAGCCCCCCGCAACAGACTGAAACACCGACCTCTCCCGTTTCAGCAGAAAACAACATTCAGAAAATCATGGTAATGTGCGGCACTGATTCCCTGGGTTCCGGCGACAGGGAACTGGGCGGAAAACTGATGACCAGTTTTTTGCGCACCCTGGAAGAGATGGGTGAGGAACTGTGGCAACTTGTTTTTGTCAACAGCGGTGTCAAGTTGGCCATAGAGACCTCGGAAGTGCTGGATGACCTGAAAAGGCTTGAAAGAAATGGTACGACCATCCTGGTCTGCGGTACCTGCCTGACCCACTTCGAGCTGCTGGAGAAAAAACAGGTGGGAGTCACCACCAACATGCTCGATATCGTCACGGCCATGCAACTGGCCGACAAGGTGATTAACGTCTGACCTCCATAAATTATCAGAGCAAACCCTCGGATTTATACCATTCAGCAGTATTACGCAGACCTTCCAGTAGACCGACTTGAGGTGTATAACCAAGGAGTGTTTTGGCCTTGGTTATATCAAATGACCGGCTTTTAGTAAAAAAATCGACCCGTCTCCTGTAAATGGGGGGTTCGATTCCCAGGGGAATACAGATTTTCTCGCAGAGGCTGCCGGCCAGCTGAAAGGGCAGTGCGGGAACATGGACTTTCAGCTCGGAACTGCCGTTTATACGGGCAATTGTATCGAGCAGGGCATTCAGCTGAAGATTTTCATCTCCGCCTATTATAAAGGATTCGCCTATTGCTTCCTCCCTTTCCGAGGCAAGAATAAACCCATCCACCAGATCATCAATATAGACCATGTGATAATATATTTTCCCGGTTCCGATCACAGGCGTCACCTTCTTAACTGCCAGCTTGAAGAGCTTCAGCAACCGCATGTCACCGGGGCCATATATTGCAGTGGGGCGTACCACGGACAGGGCAAGATCATTTTTCCGGGCAAACTCATGGGCAAACAGCTCCCCTCCAGTTTTGTTCTCTGGTAAATATCGGCAGGTGCGTAGGGAGAATCCTCCCGCGCAGGCGGTTCCTTGACATCACCATGCACACCCACGGTACTGCAATGCACAAATCGTTTAACACCATTTTCTACTGCGGCCTCCAGGAGATAACGGGTGCCCTTGACATGGATATCCCGGTAATCCTGATCAACGGAACCGGCTGTCCTGAACATTGCGGCAATATTAAAAACCTTTTCACATCCGGCCACTGCCCTTTCCACTGAACCCCTGTCCCGGATATCCCCTTCAATGACTTCAAGACTGCTGCTCTCCGGCAGCATAACCCTTGCAGCTGACCGTACCAGCAATCTCACTTCATGGCCGTCCGACAATAATTTTTTACTGAGATTATGACCTGTAAAACCGGTTGCCCCGGTAACGAGAATTTTCATTTTTCCGTTCTGTTCTTTTCTTGATTATATACGAAACTCAAACTGACATTCGCGTAGCAGGATATTTTCAATTCATTGCATGTCATCAATAACACCTTGGTAAAACGCTTTCAATTTTTTCCGAAATGACCCAATAGAATGGTTTTGCTCTGCCACTTCCCTGCCTTTTTTGCCCAGTCTTTCCCGGAGGTCCTTGTCTTCAAGCAAAGTAACCATAGCCGCAGCCATGCTTTCTGCAACCGGTTCCACAAGGCAGGCAAACCCGTCATCCAAAACCTGGGTATGAGTTGGCAACCTGGTCGCCAGAACCACCTTGCCGGAGGCAAGGTAGGAATACAGTTTCATGGGTGTATTGTTTCCCTGGATTCGAGGAGAAAGCAGGATATCAGCCTGCCTCAGATAGTGGGCAAGAAGGGACACCGGCCGCATACCGCAGAAAACAGTATTTTCTCCGATTTCCAGATCCTGTGCCTTTTCCCTGTATTTGGCTATCGTTTCCTCAGTTCCACCGATAATCACCAGGTTACCCTGGCATCCCCGCAACCGGGCCAGTTGGAAACTTTCCAGAAGCAGGTCTATTCCCTGGTATCCTTCAAGGTTCCCCACGTAGAGCATAATTGGTCCGGAAATGTCGTATCTTTCCCACAGCAGTTCAGCCGAATGGGCATTTTCATCCAGCAGACTGATGTCCTCCAGCCTGGCAATTCTCTTTTCAGAGGCATAGTCCCGAGCAATCTCCTCCAATTCACGGCACACGGCCATAACCCCGTTACTGCCCCGGACCGCACTTCTTTCAAAAAACCTGAGTAGCGAACGAAAAGGACGAAGAAAAGAAAGCTTGTCAACCATCTGGATAACAAGAGAAGAATCCATATCATACACATATGGAATTCCTGAAAAAAGAGAAACAACCCTGACAAGAAAAACCGACTCCTCCACCGCATGAACCAGGTCAAAATCATATTTTTTCAACAGACGAACCATGGAAAAAAACATCACTCCGTCGCAAATGATTTTTTTGAATGATATGGAAGGAGGAATGTTCTTAATTCCTGGAATTGCCGGAATCCTGTGCAAAGTCACACCGTCCATGGCCACGTCCTCACCCTCGTGAAAAACAAGCAGATGAACATCAAAACCAAGGCGGGCCAGCTCTTCCACCAGCAATTTCACGGCAATGGGTGTACCTCTTTCCTGGAAAAAGGGTTGGGGGGCAAGGACCAGTATTTTTCTGTCCGTAAAAACTGTATCAGCTGTCACCACCATTTCCCCCACTTTGCTTCTTCAGGTCTGCACGGACAATAACAGGAGAACCAAAAAAATACGTTGCCCCCGTCAACCTGCAACACCCCTCTGCAAGGGTGGAAAAGAACCTGTTTTTAACCTTCCGATGAACAACCATCGGCAGAAGGAATTCGGGCCTGAACACAATTTCGCCACAACCATTCTTTCGGAATTCCGCGGCTATCTCACCCCTGGAAAAGAGGGTAAACGGTCGTGTATTCCCCTCCATCTTCTTTTTCATACCGAAAAACTGTTCATAGAGAATATTGGTACTTCTTCTATCAGGATAATCAACAATAACACATCGCTGTGCCACCCGGCACAGTTCCGCCATCAGCTCCCGCCACCTTTCGGCATGGGGAAGATAGCGAAATGCCATGACCACCTCAAAACTGTTATCATCAAAGGGCAGGTTGAGAGAATCACAGGTAAAATACTCAAAACTGTCGGGCGCAAGACGCTGATCAAGACGCGTTCTGCAGCTGTCGGCACTACCGGTTACCGTCACATCGAACCCTTGGTGAACAAGTGGTTCGGCAAGCTGTGCGTGACCTCCACCCACATCAAGAATTCTTGCCTTAGGTAATTTTGCAAGCAGGTCCAGAGTTATTGCACTCTGCCTTTCAAGAAAAAATTCACCGGCGACACCTTTGAACCGTGATGCGTAGTCGGCTGAAGCCGTCTCTATATCCGCTGTTTCCGGAAACATGTTTATCTTCCCTGCTCTCTCATCTTCTGTCTCTGGCTCCATGACAGTTTTATGATTTATTCCATGTAACATAACAATGCTCCACCTGCGCGACCTGTGAAGCTTCCTCCTCTTTACTCCAGCCCAGCACCCTGCCCATAATCCGGGCAAGGTTCTGAAGAACATGTAGTGGAGGGCATTCTGCGGAGCCAAGACATGACCTCCTGAACACCACGTCAGCCAAGTTGCTCGCCATCTCTTCAGCAATAAAATAAAGGACTTCCGCCTCAAGAAGAAGCGGACTGTCACTCACCCGCTGAACCTTACCATCCCGAAACCCACCACCCTCCACCAGGAAGGCAAAAACATCCCGCCAGACCGGACCGTAAACAGACTGTAGATGAGAACGAAGCTCTAAATATTCTTCTCCAAGCTCACGGATCAGGGGACCGAAATCGGGCTTGAGGCTTTTTCGGGTGTCCGCATACGCTGCCGGTGATTTTTCAGGGAGCATCTTCAACCTGCGAATACCGGCCAGGACCCGTCCTGCGATATCAGGGGCAGTTGTGTATTTTACGCCCTTGATGGTAATAAGTCCTTTCAGGCCACCGTTTTTCTCATGAAAAAGGACTTCCGAAGATTTATTCAACTGAACACTGTCAGGTTTTTGGGTGTCCGCCTCCTTCATAGGCAGAACCCCGCCATGATAAAAAGTCACATCGTCCATGGACAACTGTCCCGGAGGATAGATCTTGTTGATCTCTTCCAGAACCTCATTAATATCATCTTTTCCGAGAGAAAACTGATCAGCCGGACCTGTCCAGGGCTTATAGGCTGTACCGATCATTGTATACTCTTCGCGCCAGGGGACAAAGAAAAAGAGCCGCTTTCCCCGCTTGATCACAGCATCCCTGTCCACATAATCGGTATACCCTTCAAGCCCCACGGCATAGCGTTTGAACAGCTTTTTTTTCACTACAATATTAATAGCAGTGGCCCATTTCTGCCCGACCAGTCCGGATTCCATGCCGGAGAGCAGGCCTATCTGCGGCCCACTGGCGTTGACCGCCAGGGAACAGGACAGGGTGAACTCACTGTTATCGAGAAGATCCCTGACCCGCAGCCCGCAAAGACTATTTCCACTTTTCTCCAACGAGAGGACTTCCATGTAATTTGCAACACATCCGCCATATTTTGCACTTTCCCTGACAAATTCGAAGGTCAGCCGCTCACTGTTCTCGGCAATGGCATCATACCAGACAGCACCACCCGTGAGATTGTTTTCATCTATTCCCGGAATAATCCACCTGCATTCATCAGCAGAAAGAGAAGTCCCGGCGGGAAGGTGATTTTTTCCATCCAGGCCTCTATTTCTGTCAAAGGCGACGAGGTCATAAACCCCAAAGGCGAGACGCATCATTTCCCTGCCCCTGATACCATGACCATAAGTTGGCATAAGACAGGCCAGAGGCTTGACCAAGTGGGGTGCAAAGGACATCATTGCCCTTCTGGAGACAATAGATTCACGCATCCTTCTAAAATCCCCATGCTGAAGATAACGGATGCCACCGTGGATAATTTTCAGGCTGTTGGCGGACGTGGCGTGCCCGAAATCCCCTTTTTCCAGCAGGGCAACAGTGTAACCGGCCCTGGCCGCCTCCAAGGCCAGGACCGCACCATGAATACCTCCTCCGATGATGACCATATCAAAATGAGTCGTCACCAGGCGTTCTCTTTCTCTTTTCATATCAACTGATTATTAAAATAAATCGAGATCAAAGCAATCGCAAATCTGCCCATGGCCACCAAAGATAATCATCTTCCGTCCCTGATGGCCGACACAATCTCCCGACCAAAATCTGCTGCTTTTTTTATCTCTTCCGGATGGTCAAGAACCGCTTTTCTCTTGTCCACACCCTTGATGAGTAAATCACCGCCATACTCAACATCCATGGCATCAAAAATATAACGGCTGGTCAGAACCGAGCAGTCAAAAATCTTCGCTCCCCTGGTGGCTGCAGTAGAGAGCAGATAGCCTTTTCGCATCTCATCTTCACGACATCGTTCCTTCAGCAGATACTTTCTGGCCCACCTGGCCTGCATTCTGTCGCCGAAAATCTTGCACTGGGCAGAAAGACCATAAAAATAAACAGGACTGACGAGGAGAATAGAATCTGCCACATCGACCAGCTCGTACAGTCCGATCATATCATCTTTTACCACACACATGCCGCTTTTATCACACCCTCCACAACCCTGACAAGGGCGTAGAGACAGGTCATTGAGTCGAACATATTCCACCGAGCCGCCATTTTCTTCAAAAACGGAAGCCACTGTTTTTGCAATTGTTTCACTGTTTCCGTTTTTTCTGGGACTTCCGAGCAGAACAAGCATTTTCATGGAATATCCTCCTTTTTTCCGTAGGGTGTCTTGAAAAACAAGAATTTTCGTTTGAGGTCAAGGAACAGGGAAATTAAAAAGTGCTCCATGTTGGGCTATATGAGCATTTTTCATTTTCCTGTGACGCAGAGATTGGGCGAAAAAGCAATTTTTCAAGGTGGCCCGTAATCAATAATAACGGGAAATTTTCATTGTTCGTTGCACCCAAAGGGTATAAATACCCAAAAGGCATGAATGAGTCAGTTGGTTTATCCTGAAGTTGTAACAGCTTCAGGAATAAGGAAAATCCCCTCCAGACGGGATAGTATGCAGATTAGCCTATTTTGGCAAGCATGATGATGAAATCCTTTTGAAAAAAACAGAGGCAGCCACAGACAAAAAAAGAGGCAGCACCCTGCGCCCTGGGGTGTTGCCTCTTTCAGAGTCTCCTTGCTTTCTGCAAAGAGAACCCGTTTTTATCGTTTGACAGCCGACTATTTTTTCCTTCTGCCAAAACCGGCAAGGCCGACAAGGCCTGCACCGAACAGCAGCATGGTGGCCGGTTCAGGTACCGGAGCCGTTCCCCCACCAATGACATCATTATCACACCATGGAGCATAGGCGACAAAAAAACTGTCCGGGTCAAGAATTATATTAAAATTCGAAAAATCATAAGTAATATTATAGCCGGATTGAGTTGCCCCAAAAGAACCGTTCAAAAGAGTCAACGAACCGTCGTCGTTAATACCATTGGGGTTACCTGTTCTGTTAGTAGTTGCAAACGTGTATGTGTAATTATCAGCCACACTATATAAACCATCATCAGGTACATTCCCTGTAGAAACACTATTACGCTCACCACCATCATGGACAAAATAATCCCAGCTGTCCCACGCACCATCTGTCGAGATAAAAAGAGAATCAAATGCCTGACGATAAGTACTATCGTGCAGAACAATTGTTACTGATTCAAGATAGTTGCCGATATCATTATATGTAACATCCATATGATCAATCTTGGGGTGCCCCACTCATCACCGGCAATAGGTGAAGTATAACCAGGCCAGTTCACCCAATTATCTTCATAAGTCAATGTCGTAGCAGAAGCCATTCCGGCTCCCAAAGCCGTTGAGACAGTCAAAGCTAAGGCAGCAATCAGTTGTTTTTTCATGTTTTTCTCCATTTGTCTTGAAGTATACCAAAAAATCTTTTTTAAACATCAAGCAATAATCGGTCCAGTTTTATTTTTTTAAAGATTTTCTTTTATGATAACCTTTTACAAACAAATAAAGCACTGGCGTGAAACTGAAAACAATCTCAAAAAAAGTTCTGTAACACGTATCTTTTCCGATAAAGCGGAAAATACAGGGTCTTAAAACCGCCCAGCCACCTTTTTACCGCTGCAAGGCTTCTGCTATCGCATCACAGACATATCCGATATTTTTTGAGGTCAGTCCAGCCAGATTAATCCGTCCCCCGCCCACTACATAGATACTTTTATTTTCTCTCAACCAGTCCACCACCTCCGCTGACAAACCACTGAAGGAAAACATACCCCGCTGCCGGGCGATATAGGAAAAGTCACCCTCGACACCTCTTGCCACCAGTCCCTCAACCAGGGCCCTGCGCATATCCCTGATCCGTTCCCTCATGCCGCCAAGTTCCTCAATCCACAGGGAATAAAGTTCGGGACGATCAAGAATCGTTGCGGCAACAAGCCCTCCATGTGCAGGAGGATTTGAGTAGAGAACACGAATAGTGGTTTTCAAATGACTGAAAGCAACAGCAGCTTCTTTTTGCGTTGGACAGATCAGTGTCAGAGCCCCGGTCCGCTCGTTATACAGGCCGAAATTTTTAGAAAATGAACTGGCTACCAAAAAGTCCCCACCAAGGGCTGCAAACTGTTCAACTGCAAAGCGGTCCGCTTCAACACTCTCCCCGAATCCCTGGTAGGCAAAATCAAGAAACGGTATCCAGCCCTTTTCATTGCTTATTGCCGCAATCCTGCGCCATTGCTCCCTGTCAGGGTCAACTCCGCTGGGATTATGGCAACAGGTGTGCAGGAGAACGACATCTCCGCCGGGAATATTTTCCAGACTGGCTGTCATTCCGTCAAAATCAAGTTGTCTGTTTTCCGCATCATAATACGCATACTGCTCAAGTTCAAAACCGGCGGCAGAAAAGACTGCATTGTGATTTGCCCATGTGGGAGAACTCAACCAAACCTTTGCATCCGGATAAAACTTTTTCAGGAGATCGCCGCCAACACGCAGAGCTCCAGTTCCCCCGGGGGCATGAGCGGTAACCGCACGACCGGAATTTATCACTTCATTTTCCTCGCCAAAAAGAAGCTTCTGGACATTTTTTCCATATCCGGGATCACCGGGAATTGGCAGATAACTTTTTGTTTTTTCTGATGCCAGCAATATTTTTTCAGCCTCTTTCACACAGGAAAGAACAGGAGTATTTCCTTCATCATCCTTGTAGACTCCAACACCGAGATTCACTTTTTCCGGATTTCCGTCCTTTTTGAAAGCATCCGTCAGTCCGAGAATGGAATCAGCCGGTGCCGCTTCTATGTTTTGCCACATATTGCCTCCGAATTTTTTAAAAATTTATATAGACAGGTTAATCTTATTTCCGTTATCCATAACAGCCAACAGTACAGAAATCATACGGTTCGCCGCTTATGATTCACGAGTATAAGGTAATGAAAATTCCTAAATTCATCTAATGTCTGTCCAGAAATGAGATTTTTTGTTCGAGTTCAGGTAAGCGTAGACTCCGAGGAGCATAGAATAATAAAAAGCGCATCATATTAGGCATATGTGAGTATTTTTATTTTTCGTAGCACGCAGAAATCGGGCAAAAAGGCCATTTATGGACAGGCACCATCTAAGCATAAAAACAGACCACGATAAATTCAACCTGTATTCACAACGTACTGCCAACATCAAAAGCCTGAAAAAAGCCCTGTTTTCTTCCTTCTATTGATATTTGCTCCAACAATTGGTAGTAAATCAATTCTGTCAGCCTTAACCTTCAACACTGTTCTCCGAAAAATGAAAAAACTATTAATCACCTTTTTTCTTCTCTTGTGTCTGGCGATCACTATTCTTGCGACAGTAGACCTTGCTCCCTACCTGCAATCTTCTGCTGAACCTTCAAGGGAAACGGATGCCATCCCTGCACATATACCTGAAAAAGCAACCTTTTCTTCCCAGGCAGAGAAAAAAGAAGTTGCTCTGGTCAAACCCGAGTTTTCCACGAAAAAAGAAAAAAAATCAAAAAGAATAATCACTCTGGACAAACCAGTCAGCGATATTCCCGTAAAACCGGAAGAACCTGCCGCAACAACACCTGACAAACTGCAGGCAACAGCTGTACCATCGAAACCACAACAAACCGAAAACCAGACTCCACCGGATCCGGGGCTGAATATACCAACATACTCCCGGGGCTTTATCCCTACTCAGTTCTCCTGGATACATTTGATGAAAAAAATACTGTTGTTGCCGCAGTCACCACATACAGGGAAAAAGGACTCTCCCCCTACTGGGTAAAAGTCAACCTGGGAAAAAAAGGAATCAAATACAGACTATTTACAGGTTTTTTCCCTACAACAGCTGCGGCCACAACCTACCTTGAAGAACATAATATAACAGGCAAACCCATAAAACCGACAAAATACACAGCACTGGTCAGCCTCTTTGACAAAACACAACCACTTGAGGATATGAAAAACAAACTTAAAACCTTCTGTTATCCTTACAGTATACAATCGGAAACAGGCCCGTATTTCCTCTTTGTCGGCAGTTTTTACACAATCAATGGAGCAACAGAACAGTGTGCAGAACTGCACACAGAAAACATCCCCTGCATTGTAATAAAAAGAGGTATCGGCAGGTAGAGTATAGGATTTCCTTATCCTGTACCTGCCCGGAAAAGACTATTTATGAACAGGCACTATCTAGCCGATAGCCTTTGCCATTCTCCTTACTTCCTCCCTTTTACCGATCACAACGATGACATCACCGGAATCAAACTGTTCGTCGGGACCGGGATTGAATATCATCTCACCGGACAGTTTTTTTATGGCCACTATGATCACTCCGAAATCCTGCCTGAGCTTACTGTTCAGTACCGTCTTTCCGGCAATGGACGAATCCCGGGCAACAACAGCTTCTTCCATTTTCAACCCCAGTTCGTTGTTCATCAGTGTCTGGTCAAGAAAATCTATCACTGTAGGTTTCTGAAGAATTCCGGCCATCCTTTCTCCACCGATCTGATAGGGACAGACTACCCTGGAGGCCCCGGCCCGCAGAAGCTTGTTCTCATTACTGACATCGGATGCCCTGGCAAGAATAAAAATATCCGAGCGCATACCTTTTGCCGACAGGGCAATAAAAACATTATCTGCATCAGAACTGACTGCGGTGACCAGCCCCCTGGCCTTGTCAAGGCCAGCTTCGACAAGGGCCTCATCCGAAGTGGCGTCCAGATTCAGGTAAAGAATATCCTCCGCCTCAAGCACCTCAATCTGCTCCGGGTTCTGTTCGATGACTACAAGGGGTATTCCAGCCAGTTTCAGTTCCTGTACTATTATGGAACCGATCCTTCCATATCCGCAGACAATATAGTGATCCTTCAGTGCCGCAATCTGCTTTTCCAATTTTCTTCTCCCCAGAATTTTTCGCAGTTCACCTTCAACAAAGATCCTGGCTACCTGACCAAGGGTATAGGTAAGTAAGCTGATTCCACAGACTATAATGATAATGGTGATTCCCCTGCCCATGGGAGAAAGAGGTCTCACCTCTGAAAAACCGACAGTACTGATGGTAATCAGGGTCATATAGAATGCCTCGAAAAACGGCATATCCTCAACCATGACATAACCGACTGTACCAAAGGCAATGGTTGCCAGAAGGAAGAATAACGATATTTTCAGTTTGGAATAATCCAAGTTCATCATACCGGTAAAGTTTCGGGTTTGATGCGGAGTTTTCTCCGCAAAATCTGTTTTTACCATGAAACTGGGCTGCCAGGCCAAACAATTCTCCCGGAATTGTAAAGATTTTCTTGAAAAGAGTGGCTCCTGGCGTATCATTAATAATAGATCGATACCATCATTCAAATTAAGCAGAAAAGGAGAATCAATGGACAAGCTTGATGCCATCTTCGCACCGGAATCGGTTGCGGTAATCGGCGCCTCAACAAAGAAAGGCAAGGTCGGTCACGATATTTTTGCCAATATCCTTTTCGGCGGATACAAGGGGACCCTGTACCCCGTCAACCCGAAGGCTAAATCGATTCTCAGCGTTAAATGTTACACATCGATTGCCAACATTCCCGATCCCATAGACCTGGCCATGATCATCCTCCCCCCGAAACTCGCCCTGCAAGCTGTTGAAGACTGCATTGCCAGGGGAATCAAAGGTGTTGTCATTGTCTCAGCGGGCTTTAAAGAGGTAGGCGGAGAAGGTCTGATTATTGAACAGAAAATCCATCAGATGTGCCAACAGGCCAATATCAGAATAGTCGGGCCCAACTGTCTTGGAGTCATCAACCCGTCTGCCGAAGTCTCTCTGAACGCCAGCTTTTCAAACAGAATGCCGGAATCCGGAAATATCTCCTTTATATCCCAGAGCGGCGCGCTCTGTACAGCAGTACTCGATTTTGCAGCCGACAAGGGATTCGGATTTTCCAAATTTATCTCCATCGGTAACAAGGCCGATGTGGACGAGCTTGATCTCCTCCGTTATTACCATAAGGATCCGGATACAGATGTGGTCATGATCTATATGGAAGAACTGGCCAGGGACCCGGAGCAGTTTATCCGGGAGGTTCGTGAGATCACCTCCGGTGCCAACCCTACCCATGTTCTCGCCATCAAATCAGGAACCTCGGACGCCGGTGCGCTGGCAGCAGCATCCCATACCGGATCTCTTGCCGGACCCGATGCCATCTATGATGCTATTCTTGCCCAGGCGGGAATTATCCGCTGCCAAACAGTGAATGAACTCTTTGACTATGCCCAGGTCTTTGCTTCAAAAAAGGCACTTCGAGGTGACAAAATCGCCATTGTCACCAACGCGGGAGGCCCCGGAATTATCGCAACTGACATGAGTGAAAACTCCGGCTTGAAACTGGCACAATTCACCGATGAAACCATCAGGGAACTGCACAGGTACCTGCCGCCAACTGCCAATTTTCATAACCCGGTGGACGTGATCGGTGACGCTGCAAGGGACAGGTATGAAAACACCCTGGCTACCGTAATAAGCGACCCCGGAGTTGATGGGGTACTGCTCATTCTGACACCCCAGTCCATGACAGATGCCGTGGGCACGGCCGAAGCCATTGTCAATATCGCCAGGAATTCGGTCAAACCGATTATCTGCTGTTTCATGGGAATCGTTGATGTCTCAGATGGGGTCAAACTACTGCAGAAAAATCACCTGCCGGTCTACCACTTCCCCGAAAGTGCCGCCAGGGCAATGGGCGCACTCTACCAGGGAACAAAATGGCTCTCCAGGAGAACCCTGCCCCAGTATGACATACAATATGACAGCAAAAAAGCAGAAGAAATCATTAATTCCTGTCTTGAAAAAGAGCAATACATCCTTGGTGAACTTGACGGCAGCAGAATTCTGCAATGTTATGGTTTCAATACTCTGAAGATGGAACTGGCAACCAGCAGGGACGAAGCGGCTGACCTGGCTGAAACAATCGGTTTTCCCGTGGTCATGAAAATCGTCTCCTCCCAGATCCTGCATAAATCGGAAGCAAACGGTGTCAAGGTGGGTCTGGAAACCGCGGAAGAGGCCAGGGAAGCCTTTACCGAAATCATGGCGGACGCGGCCGCCTATGATCCAGCTGCCGAACTTGATGGTGTTCTGGTTCAGCAGATGGCTCCATCCGGTACTGAAGTGATCCTGGGTGTCAGCAAGGCGCCCATGTTTGGACACGCCGTCATGTTCGGCCTGGGAGGAGTCTTTGTGGAAATATACAAGGATGTGGTGTTCAGCCTGGCTCCCCTGGGCCGCAACGTTGCCCGACGCATGATCAAACGAATCAAAGGCTACCCGATTCTTACCGGTTTCAGGGGCCAGCCACCGGCCGACATCGAAATGCTGGAAAAACATCTGGTCTCGCTCAGGGCCATGGTAACCCATCATCCCGTTATCAAAGAGCTGGATATCAATCCGCTCTTTGTTCATGCCGAAGGAGAGGGAACAACTGTTGCCGATGTCATCATCACCCTGGAGGACAAATCTTAACCCGATTAAGTGAAACAGCTCCAGAGAACTCAGGCTACCAGATCCACCTGCTGCATGGTAACAGCACGACCATTTTCCATCAAGGCAATACCGGTGGAGCGAACCTGCCCAAGGAGTTCATTTTCACTATCCTTCACCAAGAACGGGCTGGCAATACTGCCCAGGTAAATTGCCCCGACTCCCGCCTTGCCAAGGGCAACAAGGCTGGTTGTTCCGTCGGGGCCTCGACTCCAGATGCGAAGCTTATCATAAATAGCATCGTTTTCGTCAATCCAGTCATTACCATCCGTATCATAGAGGGCCAATTCCTGAAATCCGTTACCGGTCCGTGCTCCAAACAATTCATTTCCATCATCAATCTCCCCGTTTTCATTTTTATCAAGGGCGAGAAAACCACTCCCCGGATCGACAAAAGCTATCTGCTCACGGGTCCCATCTGCATCGATATCAAAATGAAAATTTCGCTGGCCAAGTTGACTGCCTGTTCCTGAAAAATTGATCACCAGAGGATCCTTCAGAGCGTCTCCAGCCCGAACTTGAATATTCTGCTCGCTGTAAAACTCACGGCTCATCGAAAGTGACACTGAAAAATCTATTTCCATGCCGTCTTCTGTTTTGATAATACCATTCGCCTGAAAATCCATGGATTCATATTCATAATGAGATTCATGATTATCGTAAATCAATCCGTAACCTCCACTCCCCTCTTCCATCTGTACAACCCCATCACCTTTCTCAACTACCGGTTCATTGTCCGGAACCGGATTCACCAGATCGAATTTTCTCCCTGTAAGGCGCTCAACAAGAGATTTCAGCAGGCGGATATTGAGATCCGATTCCATTTTCTCCTCTTCCGTCATTTTCCCATCAAGCGGATTGACATGACGTCTTTTTACACCTTTGTCCGCCAGGGATACTCTATCTTCCTTTCCACGTCCCAAGCCGTGGAATTGATTCTTCTTCCCTCCCCCGGGGCGACGGGCCTCCCAACCGGAATCATCCTTCCAGGCTACCAGGGATTCCTGTTTTTTATACTGTTCTGTTAAGGTTTGTTCGGAAAAAAACTGTATTGCTGAAGTGGCAATTTTCATGACGGCCCTCCTTGGCAGAAAAGTGGAATGTATCGTTCTGCGCTCATCCTTGAACACAGAAAAAAGAATGCTCTCTCTATATCGGATGGTGTCGGATAATTGTTTACCCAAGAAATCAGTTGCACGAGATTTACCATTGCGATAGGATACGCGGGTTTCAGCAAGTTTTAAAAAACTAATAATTCCTGATTACCCATGAAACTCAGCCGTCCTGGAAATATTCCTGCTTTATGAGGCCAGTCTGCTTACCCGGTGATACCATGAATACACTTCGAGTCGAAAAAATAGGGGGCACCACAATGTCCCGCTTCAATGAGGTTCTCCAAAACGTCATATTGAAAGACAAAAACGACATTTATAACAGAATATATGTCGTTTCTGCCTATGCTGGTATCACCAACGAACTCTTGGAGCATAAAAAAACCGGAACTCCAGGTATTTACCAGATATTTGAACAAGGAAAAGAATGTGAAACGGCAATGAACCGGTTAAAGGAAAGGCTCTGTGAGCTGAACCGTAAATTTGCCACCACCGGCCTGGATATAGAAGCTGCCGACTCCTTCATCTGTGAACGGATACGATTTGCACTCAATATTCTGAAATCGATGAACAATGTGCTTGCCTCCGGTTACGTCAACCGCAACGAACTGTTACTGGCCGCAAGGGAACTCCTGACCTCCATCGGTGAAATGCACAGTGCCTTCAATACAGCAAACATCCTCCAGAACCTGGGGTACAACGCCACCTTCGTTGACCTGAGCGGCTGGAAGGACAGCAGGGAACGAACCATTGATGAACGGATCCGTTATACATTTGCAGAACTCGACCCGAGCAGCACCATCTGTGTAGCAACAGGGTACACCAAGGGAACGGAAGGTATCATGAGAGAGTTTGACAGAGGGTATTCAGAGGTTACCTTCTCCAAAATCGCCGTACTGCTGGGTGCCGGAGAGGCAATCATCCACAAGGAATACCACCTCTGCAGTGGAGATCCTGCCATTATCGGTGAGGACAAAGTCCATCCGATCTGCAATACCAACTTTGATGTTGCAGACCAGCTGGCCGATGTCGGAATGGAGGCAATTCACCCGAAAGCTTCCAAACCACTGGAAACAGCAGGGATCTCCATTCGGGTCATGAATGCCTTTGATCCGAGCCACAGCGGTACACTGATGACCAAGGATTATATCTGTCCCAAGTCAAAAACCGAAGTTATCACCGGCTCAAATATTGTCACCTGCCTTGAAATCCACGATACCCATATGGTTGGTGAAGTCGGGTTCGATATGAAAATCATGCAGGTGCTGGAAAAACATAATGTCAGTTATATCAACAAGGCCACCAATGCCAACACCATCGGTATGATCATCTATGAAAAGGACTGCACCCCTCAGCTGGTAAAAGACATGCAGGAGCGGTTCGAACTTGTTACTACCCAGAATGTGGCCATAGTCTGTGCCATCGGTTCAAATATCGCCAAACCCGGAATTCTTTCAAAAGCAACCAGGTCACTCGCAGACGCCAATATCAACATTCTGACAGTCTCCCAGACATCAAGGCAGACAAATATGCAGTTTACCATCAACCGGAAACATTTCATCCCGGCACAGCGGGCCCTGCACAAGGCCCTGTGTGAGGAGGATAACACAATATAACCTAACACCCCACAAGAGGGTATAAGTGCCTTGGAAATAAACCTAACCATTTAATTTCAAAACACCTTCCCCGGTTTCTCGTTTTTTATGACAGAAATTCAGGACTAAGGCACTAAATCCTGCACTTCGGGAATAAAGAAAAAATATTTATACTGTATAAACAGTTAATTATCATGTCTCAGTAAGGGCTGTACTACTCGCTATCCGAGTAAGATTGTTTTTTTCTTTATTCCCTCGCCCTACGGGATTGGCAATTTTACCAAATCTGCTTCGTTATCAAGGGGTTGAAGTATGGTAAAATACGTCTGCACCCTTGATGCCTCGCATCTCCGATAAACTTGCCAATTGCAGGATTTAGGTATGAATTTCCCCGAAAAACAAAACTGTTCACATAATCGAAGGGTTAGTGTATTTTATTGTTACGGTAGAAATTTTCAGGTAAATGTTCGCGAATTCAGGAAATGGGAATCTGCTCAATGAGTGAACCAGCCAACTCCGCATGGGATGGAACAGAACGGCGGAAAAAAAATCGCAGACGAGATGACCATGATCGCCGAAAAAGTATGGAAAGAAGGTGTGACATCAGGGAAAACCGGCGGAAACCAAAAAAAACTCTTCGCACCTGGATGCGCTCTCTGACAAACGCACGCCTGGGTGTCGACAGACGCAAAGGAAAAGACCAGCGAACTCTCCATGACCGCAGGAATCCGTCGCCTCGCTCAATGCTGACCAAAGAGGAACTGGCCGATCTCCTGGGGGAATAATACCCGGTTCTTGCTTCTCCTTGGTAACTGGTCACAGGATTTGCAACTATCTGTTTTCATTTACCTTACCCTCATTGCTCCCGGTCATCACTTCTCTTGTTCACCACTTTCCCCATCACAATCTTCAGCGACTGAACACCCTTCCTCCTTCTGCAGAAAAGGCAGGTAACTGTATCCTCCATCCTCTGTCCCGGAAACAGTCCCGCCATACTCAACTTCACTCCCACAATTTTCCCGGAGGTAACGAATAATTCTGCTCTCACCCTTAAAAATCTGAATTTTCTCCCGTCCCTGAACAACGAGAACCGGAATTTCGGTAAGATCTAACTTTTTGAGAAAACTGACGTTAACCAGAGGGTCATACTCCGGCAACCGGCTGCTGCCGGAAAAGGAAAAATCCTTCACTTTGTCAATGGGGTTAAAGCGTATAGTACAACTGCGTTTTTCATCCATGACAGCGATCACATTCTCACAATGGGGACATGTTTCAGAAAAAAAGAGATACAGGGAAGGTTTATCTTTTTCTCCTGGAATCTGCGCATAACTTCCCCTGCCAAGAGACACATTTCCCCCTGCAGACGCCTTGAAATCAAGAGAAGACAGGGCAAGAAAGACAGAAAAGAAGAGAACAGCCCCTCCAGCAACCTGCTTCAATCCACTCAAAACAGTCAACAAGATAATGGCCGAACAGACAATAAGACAATAAGAACAGAAAGTGGAAAGAACCACATACTGAAAAAAAATAAGGACACCCTCGGCGGCTATACCTCCAAAGAGTACTAAACCTGCAAGAACCCGGAACAATTCCTTTTTCTTTCGCACCTGGAGGAAACACCAGGACAGAAACAGAAAATAAAAACAACCGGCAAGATTAAAATAGAATGGCGACACCCGTGTAAAACTGTCCACCACGGCACAACCGTCATTCAAACAGATACCTTTGCTGCCAAAAAATATAAGAAGAGCCTGAATTCCGGTCAGCAGCGCTGCGAGAGATGAAATTATTACTCTAACCATAACAGGTTCAATGATAAGAATAACATGCAGTTTTGCAAGTTAACCAAAGGAAAAAAATTATCCCTGTGTATAAAATTCAGTTTCCAGGCAGTTTCCTCCTCTCTCCTTGCACCTGTACAACGCCCTGTCAGCCCTGTAAAGCATTGCATCCAGGTCATCTCCCTCGTGAAAAGAAGTAACTCCACAACTCACGGTAATAAGATTTTCAGGATCATCAAGTTTACTGCCCTTCCCCCCAGATCTGCCATTCTGATCGCCTGCCGTATTCTCTCTGCCATTTTCAGAATTCCGTCCGTTTCCTGACAGCAGAGAACAGCAAATTCGTCCCCTCCCCATCTGGCCAGGGTATCGGTTGGACGGATATTCTCCTTGATGAGTTGGGCAACATTTCTCAGGACATTGTCTCCTGCCAAGTGCCCGTTAGTATCATTAACATTTTTGAAATTGTCCAGATCCATCAAAATAAGGCTGAACGGTTTTTTACTGCGGGAATACGAATACACCTTATTTTCAAATTCTTTCTCAAGGGACCTTCTATTAGCTACACCGGTCAATTCATCTGTTACTGCAAGCGTTTCCAACTCTTCCTGGTATCGATTTATCGCACCAAGAGTTATCAAAACAACAAAAAAAGAAGCCACCAGCCCAAAGAAAATACTACGAATAAAATTCCGACGAGCTGTAGACAGAACTTTTCCCTCATCCTGTTCAACCAGAAGAAACCAGGAAAATGAACTGATAAACCGGGCGGTGAGAAATACAGTTCTGTGGTCTCTTTCAAACTCAAAATTTCTGGGGTCGTTTCCTGTTTCAAGTATTTTTTCCGTTATCTTCCCGATTCCCTCCATATCGCCAATAGACACCTTTTCAATATATTTTTTTTCCGGATGCACCATGATCTTTCCCTCACGGTCAGTCAGGTAAACAACCCTCTGGTACTTCTGTTTATACGCAGCAATGAGTTCGGAGACATGGTCAACTTTCAGGCCGACACCAGTTACTCCCAGGAGTTTTCCTTCAGAATCGAACACTTTATAATTTATGAAAATCGTCAGGATATTACCCGCCGCTTCGTCAGTATCAACCTCAATATCATATTCCTGGTTCTGGGCTGTAAAATCATAATACCAGACATCGTGGGAATCCATTGGCGAAACAGTTTTATGAATACCGTTGTACCGGTAGTATATTCCGGTATGTGCAGAAACAAAGAATGTGGTGAAAAAATCATATTTTTCTTTAATTCCATTGAGATACATTAATACCTTATCGACATCCTGTTCTCCCTCACTGACCCAGTTCTTTAAAAAATGGTCGGTGGCCATGGAGGACGAAACCAGCAGGGGACGCATCATTTCCGAGGTCAACTCAGAGTAGATATTATCCATGGTCAGGGGAAGGTCGTTCTGCAGAATTTCCGTACGGACAGATGCCCTGGTTATCATATAGTTGACGGAACTGATGCCAACGAAGGAACTGAACAGTATTGCCGCTATCAGAAAGAGCAGCCTATTGCGTGTTGATGGCTTTTTCATCCTCATTATTTCTCGGCCTGATTCTCCAGAACTTTTGTCAAAGATTGAGCTGCAACCAACCACGGGCACTCATTACGTAGTGTACCAACAAGGGCCTGTTTTTTATCTCTGACAGTTTATCATACCAGGAAAAATATCTCTAGCACCCCACAAGGGGGTAAAGTGCCTTGAAAATAAACCTAACCATTTAATTTCAAAACACATTCCCTGATTTCTTGTTTTTTTATGACAGAAATTCAGGACTAAGGTACTAATATTTGCCAAAAGCAGCAGAATAAATTATCTTGGTACTCTTTCATATTTTTTTACAATTACCTGAATCCATAATTGTCCGGATAATACGCAAAACGACAAAAGGCCCGAAAATGAAAAGCCTTGCATTTGTTTTATGCCTGCTCGCCTTTTCTCTGCAGACAGACATAACGTCAGCATCCGATAACAATGCCAGGAAAAATGATAGTACAGGCTATGTTCAAATGTTGATAATGATGGAGGCGGAAGAAGATGCGGAAGAGTTGCTTAATTTGAAAGATGTTCAGCAAAGTGCAAACAAAACTATCGATAACTCATCTGATTCAAACACGTTGTCACCAGAAACAGCAGGAAAATCGGATGATTGCGGGAATCAGGTATTAAAACGATGACCAGAGTAATTTCCATTCTTTTTTCGATTGCCATTCTTCTTAACACAGTCCTGCATACATCTTCGTGTACAGCTTCTGTATCCCCTGGAAAAACTGATACTTTTAGCCTTTTTTTATACAGTTCCGGCCAACCGATCCATTTCATAGTCGTGGAGAAATCCTCTCAGCGGCTGTTACTGTTCAGCCAGGAGAAGACACTCAAGCTTCTGAACAGGTTTATCTGTGCCACAGGAGAAAACCCGGGAACAAAACTGATCAGCGGTGATTCCCGCACTCCTGAAGGAGTCTATTTTATCACCAGGTACTATGAAGACAAAAAAATCACAGTATTCGGCAGTCGTGCGTTCCATCTCGATTACCCGAATATTTTTGATAAAAATGCAGGCCACAACGGTGATGGAATCTATATACACGGGACAAACCGACAACTTCTTCCCTTCAGCACAAACGGCTGTATAACCCTCAACAATGATGATCTTGATATTCTCGCACCCTATCTCACCATTGATACCATTCCCGTTATCATAGTGAACACATTGGACACACCAATCAACGACCGGACTGTTTCCTTGACAGCCCATGACAATCGCCTGACTGACCTTTTAAAGCAGTTTTCCCCGGACATTGCAGGCATTGATAGAAATCTGATCAAAACTCTGATTTTTTTTCATAAAGGTGATAGTGCGGTTGCAACCTTGGACTACCTCACCTTTGACGGCGACCGGATACGCTATAAAAACAGAAAAAAAATGTATCTCAGACGTGGACTCTCAAAGAAATGGCGGATATTGTATTCCACCCAGTTCCAAAATGGTATTCCTGCAATCCTGGCAGTCCATCCCGGAAAAACGAACCTTGCGACAAAAACCTTCCCGCAAGCTGAAGTCGTGAAACCTGACGAAAAGGAAGAAATCCTTAATTTCATAGAACACTGGAGAACAGCCTGGAGCCGTAAAAACCTATCTTCATATATCAACTGTTACAGCCCCTCTTTTCGCAGTGGCAGACTCGACCTGGAAAAATGGCGGAAGAAAAAAAACCGGCTGAACAGGAAATATGCATTTATCAACGTAACTATTAATAATATTAAAATAAAATTGACAGAGAGCGGTGCGATTGCAACATTTGATCAATCCTATATTTCTGACCAATACAAAACCTCCGGCAGAAAAACACTGCACCTGATCAGGAAAGATGATAACTGGCTGATCCAGCGAGAATATATGTGATTTTTGCAGAAGAGAAGGAACCCCATGGCACCCTTTGTTCCATATAGATTTTCAGTAGTATACCCATTTGTATTTATAGTACTTTTTTCCCTTTTTTCCTCGGCAACAGGATCACCCCTGCAAAGACAGCATAACGTATACTTTGCCAATACTGAACATGAACTGCATGTGTTCAAGGTTTTTGGAAAAAAACCGGGTAAAACCATTATGCTCATCGGAGGAATCCAGGGAGATGAGCCCGGTGGATACCTTACTGCTGATCTGTATGCCGACATCAACCTGAAACAGGGAAATCTCATTGTTGTCCCCAGGGCAAATTTCTACTCCATTCTTCTCAATCAGCGGGACGGCCTTACCGGAGACATGAACCGCAAATTCGGCCAGAAAACCGCTGCTGAAAAAAATATGGAACAGGAAATAGTATCCATCCTGAAAAAGCTCATCGGGCAGGCAGACTGCCTCATAAATCTTCATGAAGGCTCCGGCTACTACTCTCCTGTCTGGAAAAACGAAATGGAAAATCCCCAACGATTCGGGCAGTCTATTATTTTTGATGCCGCCACCTATTTCGGGGAAAAAAAACAAAAACTCATTAAATTGGAAGAAATTGCCCGACGGGTGCTCAAAAAAGTCAACCCTCAGATTGAAAACAAGCGGTATCATTTCAGGGCAAATAATCACAATACCGTATCGGAAGAGACAATACACAGGGAACAGAGACTTTCGGCAACCTACTACGCTCTCACCCAGGCCAATATTCCTGCCTTTGGTGTTGAAACTTCAAAATTTATCAAAAACAATGAAGAAAAAGTGGCCCTGCATAAACTGGTAGTGAACACCTTCATGGAGGAATTCGGGATTTTCCCGGAAACTCCCGGGGTTCATGTTGGAAAGACCGAACTCAACTATGTCCTTGTAAAAATTAACGACGGACATCCTTATGCCGTTAAAAACGAATCCAGCCTGCAGGTGGAACAAGGGGCTGAAGTTATTATTACTGATATCATAGCAAATATTGACAGAGGACTTGCTGCGGACTTTGTCGGTATGGGAAGCTACAACGACACAAACATACCATTCAGAATAGCCATGCCGACAAAAGTGGTTATCCGGAAAGACGCGGAAACCTGTGGATGGATTCAATTGACTGTCAAAACAGATAGATGGAATATAAACACCCTGACTCCATCAGAAAGAACAGGGAACAGTCAAAACAGGGAACCACCGACCAGCGAGCTGCGAGCTGAAGAAGTTATAGTCAATGTAAATGGTACCCTGCACCTTGTAAAAGAAGGTGAAGTGTTGCATATTCCAAGGGATAAACCGGTCATTATAAAGGGCGTCAGAAGTAATATCAGCAGACTGGACAATATGATTTTTGCCAACCTGAAAGGTTTTGCACCACCAAAATCCATAAACGACGGGAATGATATCAACTTCCCTATTTTCCCGGACCAGGATCTCTGGGTGAGATATTCTGAAAACAGAAAAGGTATCAGGTATCCCATCAAGGCGACATATAAAAATAAGGTGATTGGAACCTTCTGGCTTCACCTGGACCGACCAACCGCCGTCCCGTAATAATTAATGGGTACCTTGAAAAATTAGAAGTAAGGAGAACATGATGATTACTTATTTATATTGGACAGCCATTTTTATACTCACCCTTGTACCGCTCTATATTCTCGGTTTTAAAGCCGTCAAATGGAAAGCTGCTGTAATTGTAGCATCTATTATCCTGCTCACCGGCTGGTCAACCTATTATTTTCGTCTACAGCAGGTTTTTGTTAAACGGTATGGAGGTGTTATGACGATTCGTGTCCCGGAAGGGCGGCATCATCTCGGCGCTACATGGAAGGATGACAATCTGTGGATCGAAAACTACAACCCTGAAACAAACACCTGTATCTTCAGTGAATACTCCAAGGGAAACCTTCTCCAGGGCAGAGTAACCATAAAGAACTGCAATCCGTTACTCCCCCGGCAGCCGGGCACTGACTCTGGACAATAGTTTTCCTAGTTGACAATGATTACCATTGTTATTAATGTGAGAGTATGCTGGTGGCCACAGATCAATCCGACTTACTCTTATACAGGAGAAAAACATGAAAATATCAGTAGATAAAAATGTTGTTGAAATTACCCCCGATTCCCCGGAAGAAACCAGCGCACTTGATGTTTTATGGAAAATAATAATTGATTGTTACGGCAATAATAAAAAACTCGTTCCCATGGGACAGTTTATTCCCGGTGTCGACAAATTTGCCCGTTTCAACATTGAGGGTCCCAAAGAGTAGAACGTCTTTTCATTTCTCTATCATAAAAGAACTGTAAAAAAAATACTGCGCCCCAGGGCATTCCTTCCTTTCTCAAAGAGACAACATCCCTGTTTTTTAAGGGATGTTGTTCCCAATCCTGATTCCTGATTTCATATAGTTTTTCAAAAGTGCATTTTTTGCACTTTTGTCGTCGAACAGGGCAAAAAACATTGCCCACTTCTCTTCACCATATCCATTTATTTTTATAACAAACTGATAATACATAGTTTCTTTTTCTGGCATGTGTCTTGCTAGATCTCTTGTGTATCAAAATAGATGTTGATCACAAAACAGGATCTGGTCTGAAGTAACTGGACTGAATATCCTGATTTTTCGGAGGTTGAAATGCAAAACTCATTTGAAAATTTTGAAATTCACCCGGTAGTTCTGCCCCCGTCACGTAAAAGAATGGACCAGCGGAATATACTTGGCCACCTCATTGCCATAAATCAACAGGGAACCGGTCAGGTTACCAGTATAGATGAAAGAGGTCTTTCTTTCGGTTGCCTCTACCGGCACCAGTTCCCGGAAGAATGGCAGATGGACATCATCGATTCAAAAGGCTGTCATATCAAACAGCTGAGCGTGAGAAAAATATGGGAAGAAATTAACCCGGAAAGTATTTTTGAAATTGAAATCGGTGTGGAATTTTCAGAAACATCATCTTACCAACGAGAAGAACTGGGTAATATTCTTTCAAATCTTCAATATTATATGAGCAGCAGAATGACTGTCACCTGATATCGTATTAACACCCCACAAGGGGGTATAAGTGCCATGGAAATAAACTTAACCATTTAATTTCAAAACACCTTCCCCGGTTACTTGTTTTTTATGACAGAAGTTCGGGAGTAAGGCACTAAATACGTTTAGAAATTTTTCAGGATAGCTTTCAGTAGTCTTTGTTTTCACACTGCAAACTCATAGAGATAAAACTACTCTCTCAACTGTCGGGCAAACATCTTATATATCTGCAGTAACAGTTCTCTTCTCCCAGCATTATCCCTTCTCTCCCGGCACAGAATCTGTGCAACCTCCAACAGAGCCCAATCAAAAGTTTGCCCGCTTTTTTCATCCACCGTAATCTTGCGACGAAGAGTTCACCTTTCGCGGCTTGTGTTTCCAGAACCACCCCTCTTCAACTCCATACATTTTCTAAAAAAAATATTTGCATAAATCCACCCTGTTTGTGATATCCTGAATCAGTGTTCCTGTTTTTTGCCTGAAGTCACTGTAACCGGAGAGTATCATGCAAAACGATTTGCCCGTTATCCTTGCGGTTGATGATACAAGAGAAAATCTGAATATACTCCTGTCCCTTCTCGCCGAATATGACATCCTGGTCGCACTTGACGGAAAAAAGGCCCTGGAAATTATCGATAGAGAAAAAATTGATCTGATTCTCCTTGATATTTCCATGCCGGAAATGGACGGATATGAAATCTGCAGGCTGTTAAAAGCCACTGAAAGAACAAAAGATATTCCTGTTATTTTCCTCACCGCAAAAGACGATGAGGAAAGTATAGAACTCGCCTACGATGTGGGCGGTGTTGATTTTATCACGAAGCCATTCAAACCACGAGAGCTCCTGGCCCGGGTGAAGATACAGATTGATTTCAGAAACATGGTCCGGAAACTGGAATATATGGCATCTTATGACACCATGACCGGAATCTACAATCGCAGAAAATTCTTCGAACAGGGTCAAATTCTTTTTTCCGCCCACCCCCGGGACCTCTATGCAATTGTTATAGATATAGATAACTTCAAAACAGTCAATGATACCTACGGACATCCTGTCGGCGATATTGTCATCAGAAAAATCGCCAGAACAATTTCAACCAACCTCCCCAAGAATACAGTACTGGGACGACTCGGAGGGGAAGAATTTGCAGTTATCATGAAAGGAACATCCATTGAAGCGACCAGAGATCTTGCAGAACATTTAAGAAAAACCATATCCAAACTGAAAATACACCACGACAGCGGCTGCCTTGAACATATTACAATCAGTAATGGCGTATCAAAAATCTGCCCGAATGATACCCTCGACACTCTGCTCAACCGGGCTGATGAAGCTCTCTATGAAGCCAAAGAAACGGGAAGAAACAAAGTCTGTTTCAGGTGTTGAAAAACACTTTCCTGGAATTATGCCCCCGAGAACTCCATGGGAAAATTAAAAATTTTCTACCAGGCCCTGTTGATAGTTATTCTGATTATCAGCAGTTATACGGCGGTTGTCGTATTCTATGTCCTGCCCCAGATTGACTCTGAAGTCCAATACCTTGAAGAAAAAAATGGTCGTGAGGTTCTGTCCAAGGTCATTGCCATAACAAAAAATTTCTACAAAGATCTGGAGGCCTACAAACAGGACGCCCTGGACAGCCATAAACAGAACCTGAAAAACCTGACAGATACGGTCTGGTCCCTTATCCAGGTGAAATACAGGGAATCCGGCGGGAAAAGCCGGGACCGGTTTCTTCAGGAAGACATAATCAAACTTATAAGCAGCCTAACATACGATAAAGATAATTATTTTTTTATCGCGGATTATAATAATATTCTCCTGGCCCATCCCTACCTCCAGGGCCAGGACTTTTCACACGTCAAGGATATAAAAGGAAATCTTATCATTCCCCCCATGGTTCAGATTGCACGTAGCCAGGGGCAGGGGTTTCACAGCTACTGGTGGAAAAAAAACAGTCCGGACAGTCAGCCATATAAAAAACTGACCTATTCAAAAAACTTTCCTGAATTGAAAATCATTGTGGGAACCGGTGTTTATATCAATGATATCACCACCCAGGTAAACAGACGAAAAGAAAAACTGATGACTCAGTTACGATCGATTGTCCGGGAAACAAAGATCGGCACCACAGGATACCTTTATATCTTTAACGCTGACGGAAAGATGCTCATTCATCCAAATGACAATATTGAAGGTACTAATTTCAAAAATCTCGAGAACCCGGGAAAACACACAAAAATATTCGACGATCTTGTTCAGGCATCTCAAAGTTCAGGAACCCTGTACTACAAATGGGATACACCCACAGATAAAGGCAATTATATCTATGAGAAGATTTCCTGGATTGAATTCCTGCCCGAACTGAACTGGTATATCGTCTCATCCGCCTATGTTGATGATTTAAGAGATACCTCCCGCAGTCTTGCCAACACCATTTTCCTCATCGGCACAATTCTCCTGCTCTTTGGAGTACTGGTGAGCTATTTCTTTTTCAGAAAACTTCTTTTTCCCGTGACAACTCTCTCACGACTGGCCCGGAAAGCAGCTGACGGTGATTACTCTAACAGAGCTGATTTCCAGAAAGATGATGAGATCGGTATCCTGGCAAAATCATTCAACCGTATGCTTGATACCATTGAAGATAATATTGAAAACCTGGATAAAAAAGTACAGGTGAAAACAAGGGAGCTGGAGGAACAAAAGAAAAAAGCGGAAAACGCCACCAGGTTAAAAAGTATTTTTCTGGCAAACATGAGTCACGAAATCAGAACCCCGCTTAACGGTATTACAGGCATGATTTACCTGATGTCCAATACAGGACTGACCTCGGAACAGAAAAATTACCTGGAAAAAATATCTTCCGCCTCAACGGCACTTCTGCGCATTATAAATGATATTCTTGATCTCTCAAAAATAGAGGCGGACAGACTGGAGCTTGAAATGATCAATTTCAACCTCTACGAGGTCATCGACAATGTGGTCAATATCGTTGAATACAGGGCAAGGGAAAAAAATCTTGACCTCATCGTTATATGCGACAAGAAAGTCAATCCATATCTCCACGGCGACCCCCTGAGACTGGGCCAGATCATCATCAATCTGGTCAATAACGGTATCAAGTTTACCCGACAGGGTGAAGTATCGATTCTTATCAGCAAAACAGCAACATCGAAGTACCGTTTTGAAATACGGGATACCGGAGTAGGTCTGAGGGAAAAACAGCAGCAGAAACTCTTCCAACCCTTCTCCCAGGCCGACGGTTCAACAACGAGAAAATACGGAGGCAGTGGTCTGGGACTGGCAATATCCAGACAACTTGTTGAGCTGATGGGAGGGCAAATATGGGTTGAAAGCAGTTTCGGGAAAGGCAGCAGTTTTATTTTTGAAATAAATCTCCATGAACAACAGGACAGTCTGCCAACTCCGGTTACTTTCAAAGATAAGCGAATTCTGATAGTGGATGACACCCCGGCCTGGCGAACCTGCCTGCGGGCACTCCTGGAAAAATATCATTTTCACATTGATGAAGCGGCAAGCGGAGAAGAGGCTGTGAAAAAAGTAGAAGCCATGACATCCTGCTATGATCTGATTCTCATGGATTGGAAAATGACGGGGATGGACGGTATTTCAACCACTGAAAAAATAAACCTGCTCCACGGGAGTGGAAACCAGGCAACGGTCATGATGGTCAGTGCATTCCGGCAACAGCACCTGGTCGAGGCTGCAGAAAAAGCCGGAATAGAAATATTTCTCACCAAACCTGTCACGCCGTCAATTCTTGACAATATTATATTCAGGATTTTTGCCCCCGATATGCTGAAATCCAGTGAAAAGACAAAAACCCTGACCTTTGATACTTATAATAATGCATCATTCAGCAACAGTTCGATTCTTTTGGTGGAAGACAATGAAATGAACAGGGAAATTGTCCTTTCACTCCTGGAAAAAAACTGCATATCCATTGATATCGCCACAAACGGAGAAGAGGCTGTAAATATGGTAAAAAACCATAAAAAGCAGCACTACGGACTTGTTTTAATGGATATCCAGATGCCGGTAATGGATGGCTTTGAAGCATCGGAACTGATAAAGAAAATAGACCCGCACCTGCCAATCATAGCCCTGACAGCAAATGTAATGACTCAGGATATAAGGAAAATCAAATCCAGTGGAATGGATGATATTTTGGAAAAACCACTTGTCCCTGATAAATTTTTCAAAATTATCCTGAAATATCTCCCGTCTACCGGTAACCAGAACCCGACTGAAAAAAAGCAGCAATCCGCAGGCGAACCGTCGTTGTCGGGTCATACGACTCTGGATATCAAAAAAGGATTGGTCCATTTTAACGGTAACAGAAAACTGTATCAGAAAATACTCAATGATTTTACTGTAAATTTCGGTCATGCAGGAGAAGAACTGAGACTACTGCAGACCACAGACAGAACTGCGGCTGAAAGACTCATTCATACCATCAAGGGACTGGCAGGAAATATCGGTGCCTCCGCTCTTTATTACCAGGCGGAAAAACTTGAAAAGGAATTCACTCACACACAAGTGGAACGGTTTATTGAACTTTTGAATGAAGTCTTTCAAGATATAACGAAACAATCATCCCAGGAAAAACCATCCTCCTCAGAAATACTCCTTTCATCACAGGAAATAACCGTACTCTTTCGGGAACTTGCCAGGGTGCTGAAAACAGAAAGGATACTGAAATGCCGCCCCTGCTGAAAAAACTCGAAAATGCAGAACTCTCCTCAAAAGACCTCGAACTTGTCACAAAAATCAACTACTACCTGGAAAACTTTGATTTTACCAGTGCCTTAACTGCTCTGCAGCAAAGAGAACAGAAACCATGAAGACCAGCCCGGAAAAACAGCCTTATCATATTTTGGCCAGATTTTTTAATCACCTGTTTTTATTTTAATGGAATAAATCAAGTAAGCGGAAGCTCCCATAAGAAACACCTTTGCGGAATTTTTTATGGACTTTTATTCTTTATTTATACCAACCAGTCTCGCACTCAGCTGGATGCTTTCCCCCGACGCCCTCATCCTCCAGGGAAACGGCGCTGGCCTGTATGGAAATACTTTTTACTTCATGCTGACAGTCGGTTTTCTTCTTGCTGTTGGCTGTATCTTCCTTTTCCGGCATCAGGCATTGGGACCATATGCCGGCAATACATTTTCCTGCCTCACTGAAACAACAGGTATTTTTCCGGCAGCAACACTCATTCTGGCCGGGCGGACAAGTCTGGCTCTTTTTCTCCCCACGGGAATACTTGTCACCGCCGGTTTCACCTTTAATGAAATATTTCTCTACTGGTTTCCAAATTTCGGTTTCAGCTTTATTCTTCTCTTCTTTGTTCTGCTGCTCCACCTGCTGGGAGAAAAAACAGCCCTTACTCTACAACCTCTCTTTGTTGGAATTGCATTTTCAGGACTCCTTTTTCTCTCCCTCTATGGGTTCACAGGCCAGGCTGCACCTCAACAGGAACAACCGGAGCTCTCCTTTTCCAACGTGTTATCCATACCAGCCGGAGCCCTGCTGCTCTTTCTGGGATTTGATTTCAAAGTGAACAGGCATGCAGCACCGCTCAACCCTGAAAACTCTCATAAAAACAGGAATTATATCTTCCTTGCTCCAGTTTTGGGCTACGTTTTATTCATGCTCTGGAGCAGGGTGTCCCTTGACACTGTAGAGGCGGCAAAACTCTCCACATCAACAATACCTTACCTGTTTGTCGCCCGGGAAACCCTGGGACAAACCGGCAGAATTATAATAGGGGTGACAATTATAAGTGGTACCCTTGCCTGCGTGAACGGCCTTTTTCTTCAAACCAATAATACCCTGGTGGAGCTCTCATCTGTTCTTTTTCAACGTTTCTCCATCGGTCCCTCCGTTCATACCAGGATTTACCCTGTTATTTTTTCTGTTCTAATCGGCGTTTTCATGATGACAGGCATGGCCGGCAGTGAAAACCTTGAAATCTATATCAGGGGCAGCCTGCTGCTCTGGCTTTTTCTTGTCATCATGCACTGTTTTGCTGTTGCAAGAATTCTTCAGAAAACAAACTTATTCATTTCTGCCACAGGATATGGTCTTGGAATTATTCTCTTTTCAAGTTTCTGTCCGCTCCTGCTCTCTTTTCATGAAAAATTTTCCCTGCTGATCTTCTGCTCCATTGTTTTGATGACCGCAGCACTGGCTGCAAAAGGATTATTGCCTGCCGGCAATAAACAATTGATACATAAACCTTAGCTTTTAAGGAGAAACACCATGAAAAAACTTATTACCTTTCTACTGGCAATGACCTTCCTGATGTCTGGGCAGGTCTTGGCTGCATCTATTGCCAGAATGGATAAAGATGAGCTGAAATCATTGCTCGGCGATAAAAACCTCGTGGTTCTTGATGTCAGAGTGGGGAGAGACTGGAATTCGAGTGAGTTTAAAATCAAAGATGCTGTCAGAATGGCCCCATCGGATATCGATCAGGTGGAGAAATATCCTAAAAATACCAAACTTGTTCTCTACTGTGCCTGACCCAGCGAATTTACAAGCGCCCGGGTGGCGCAGAAATTATTGGAAAGAGGATACAGTGACGTTCACGCCCTTAAGGGTGGCTGGAGGGAGTGGTTCCGGGCAAAATACCCGGTAGACCCAAGGTAGTGTCTGTTCAGAAATGAGTTTTTTTGCCCGATTTCTGTGTCGCAACAAAAAATAAAAATGCTCACATATGCCCCTGGTCATTTCCCAAGAAAGCAAAAGACCCGGAACCTGAATATACCCCGGGTCTTTTCACAAATAACAGGTACAGGAAAATCAGATTTTTTTCAGAAACGGCTTTAATTTGGCCAGGGTTTTTTCACCAATGCCCTTAACCTCAATGAGATCTTTTGCGTTTTTAAATTTGCCGTTAGTTTTCCTGTACTTGAGGATTGCCTCTGCAGTTTTGGGTCCGATTCCAGGAAGCTGCATGAGCAATTCTTTATCAGCGCGGTTGATATCCACGTTTTTCGGAAAATCTCCGGTTATTATTTTTGTTTTCTTTTTCGTAGTTTTTTTCTTTGCTGTTTTAGTTTTCTTTGCTTTCTTTCTGGTTTTGCTCTCTGTTTTGGCCTTTGCAGCCATTTTATCAGTCTTCTTTCCCGTAACTTCATGACTGGTCGATTTTGCAAAAACCTGGTCCGGTACTACAGAAAAACTGAAAACACAGGCTAACATGATTGCGACACATACAGATGTAAGTTTCATTGAATTCTCCTTTTTCATTTCATGATTGTAATTATCTCCATATCGAGAGTTCTTTTTTGAACAGATACGAAGAAGGGTTTGTTCCGTTTTTCCGGATTGGCCCCATATTACAATTCGAAACTTACAATTTTCCCACACTCCCTACCACTTTCTTACCCTTTCTTTACAAAAAAAATCGGCAAAATAAAAAGGCTGTAAGATTTCAAAATCTTACAGCCTTATGGTCTGGTAAATTTTTCCAGCCCTTTACATAATCGGTTTCATTGCACTCATATATGACCGTAATTCTTCACCAACCATCTCTATTGCAGAATAACGGATTGACTCGTTCACCTGTATAAGATCCAGGTTATCAACGCCGGTATCTTTCAACTCCAGTCCCCTGCCGATGACATCGCTGTCGATGGTCTTCATAAAATCGGCCAGCAGCGGTATTGCCGCATTGGCAAAAAGATAATTGCCATACTCCGCCGTATCTGAAATAACCACATTCATTTCATAAAGTTTCCTTCTGGCAATAGTGTTAGCAATAAGGGGTACTTCATGCAGAGATTCGTAATAGGCAGACTCTTCCTTGATTCCGGAAGAAACCATAGTATCAAAAGCCAGCTCGACTCCAGCTTTGACCATGGCAACCATCAGAATACCATTATCGTAATATTCCTGTTCAGCGATTTCATCCTCCGTGGATTTCGCTTTTTCAAAAGCAGTCTCCCCTGTCTGCTTACGCCATTTCAACAGGTTCTCGTCTCCATTTGCCCAATCCTCCATCATGGTCCTGGAAAAATCCCCTGACATGATATCATCCATATGTTTTTCAAACAGAGGCTGCAGAATGGTTTTCAACTCTTCCGATAAAATGAGTGCCTTTATTTTCGCTGGATTGGACAACCTGTCCATCATGGCAGTGATGCCACCATGTTTCAGAGACTCTGTCACTACTTCCCAGCCATTCTGCACCAGCTTGGACGCATAACCGGAATCTATCCCGTTCTCTATCATCTTGTCATAACAGAGCAGGGAACCGACCTGCAGCATTCCGCAGAGGATAGTCTGTTCCCCCATCAGGTCGGACTTTACCTCGGCAATAAATGAAGATTCAAGGACACCGGCCCTATCCCCGCCTGTACCACAACAGTAGGCCTTGGCAATTTCCCATCCCTCGCCCTTTGGATCATTCTCACCATGTACAGCAATAAGGGTCGGCACTCCAAATCCACGCTTATACTCTTCACGCACCTCAGTTCCCGGTGATTTTGGGGCAACCATGATAACGGTCAGATCTTTGCGGATCTGCATCCCCTCTTCCACAATGTTAAACCCATGGGAATAGGAAAGACATGCGCCCTCTTTCATCAGTGGCATCACAGCAGAAACCACGGCAGTATGTTGTTTGTCCGGAGTAAGATTTATGACCAGATCGGCCTTGGGAATAAGTTCTTCATAACTGCCCACAACAAAATCATTTTCAGTGGCATTTTTCCATGACTGACGTTTCTCCGAAATGGCTGAATCACGTAGCGTATAAGAAACATCAAGCCCGCTGTCCCTCAGGTTCAATCCCTGGTTCAACCCCTGAGCTCCACATCCGACTATAACAATTTTTCTGCCTTTGAGCGCTTCAACCCCGTTAAACTCAGCTGGATCCATGAAACGACATTTGGAAAGCTCTTCTATCTTGCGGCGCAGTGATAATGAATTAAAATAATTGTCTGCCATCCTGATCTCCTTTTCCCGGACTTTACGGAAAATTGTAGTGTCTGAACCATGTAGAAAGAGCACAAAGTTCAGCTGGTTATATCCGAAAATCCCGCCGTAGAAGGTGTTTCTGCTGCAATCGGGATTTTCATTTTTTGTTGTTGCCGGGCCTTAAGGTCCGACTATACCGGTTTATATCTGTTTTACAATACCTGACTTTTCCATATAATTGACATTCTCTTATTGCGTCAAGTGATTTATTCGTGATACTGTATTGCATATTTTGCAACACAGGATTTATAAATCCTTTTCATATGAACATAAGAGAACTCGAGCTGTTCAAACATCTGGCAACCACACTCCATTTCGGCAGAACAAGCCTTGAATGCAATATCACACCCTCCGGTCTGACAAGAACAATTCAAAGGCTGGAAAATGAAACGGGTAAACTGTTGTTTCTACGGGATAACAGGTCGGTTTCTCTCACTCCGGCCGGTATCCTTTTCAAGGAATACTGTGAAGAAACCATTGAGCGCTGGAATGCACTGCAAAGCAATCTGCAGAACGACACCATTCTGCGCGGAAAAATATCACTTTACTGTTCTGTCACTGCCATTCTGTCAATACTTCCCCGAATCCTGATTCGCTTCAGAAGAATTCATCCACAGGTTTCCATTCATATCCAGACAGGAGATGCTGCAAGAGCCCTCAACAAACTCCAGACCCGGGAAGTTGATATCTCCATTGCAGCTCTTCCCGAGAACACACCGGAAAATCTTGACTGCATAGAAATACTCAAAACTCCACTTATTTTTATTGCTCCAAGATTTTTTCCGGAAACAATCTGTTACAGTGACGGGAAAAAGAAAAATATCGACTGGGAAAAAACACCGCTTATTCTTCCCAATGAAGGATTGAGCAGAACCAGAACAGAACGCTGGTTCAATGAAAAACTGCTTACCCCAAACCTCTATTCACAGGTCTCCGGTAACGAAGCCATCATCGCTATGGTCGGCATGGGTTGCGGAGTGGGAGTTGTCCCACGGCTGGTTCTTGATAAAAGTACCCTCGCTGATGAAATTGATATCCTTGAGGTCACTCCTCGCCTTAAACCTTTTACGGTGGGCAGTTGCACCTCCACCAGGAACAGAAACAACCCGATTGTTCAATCTTTCTGGAAAATTCTGGCAGAAACCATTGCAGCCTGAGTTCATGACTAACACCCCACAAGGGGGTATTTATCATTTTTTAGGAAACCATGCAAATTTTACTGATAACCAACGACGACGGCATTCACAGCTCCGGGCTGATGGCCCTGAAACAGGCTGTTGAAGGATTGGGACGGATAATTGTCATCGCGCCTGACCGGGATAATTCCGCAGTTTCCCATTCTCTCACAATGGACAGACCACTCAAGGTGACCGAAATTCACCACGATACCTATATGGTAAATGGCACTCCCACAGACTGTGTTGCCCTGGGGATTAAAAAAATACTCAACAGCAAACCCGCTCTCCTGCTTTCAGGGATAAATGCAGGGGCCAATCTCGGAGATGATATTTCGTATTCGGGAACAGTCTCTGCAGCCATTGAGGGTACAATGTATTCAATACCTTCCATGGCAATTTCCGCCACCGGGGATCCACCCTATGACTTTCATGGAGCAGGGAAAGCAGCTAGAATGATCGCTGAGAAAATCTTGGAAAATGGTTTGCCTGATAACACTCTTGTCAACATGAATGTTCCTCCCCGACACAAACAGAACAGAATTAAAATAACACGACAGGGTCGAAGACTCTGGAAAGATTCAATACATGAGACACGGGATCCGAGAGGATGGACACATTACTGGATTGGCGGTGGAACACCCATCCATGACTCCAATAGAGATACAGATGTTCATGCTGTCAGGGAAGATTTCATCTCCATTACACCCCTCCAGCTCGATCTTACCAACCATACTGGTGTGGATTTTCTGAAAAAGCACTGGGATTTGAAAAGTGTTCTCGATTAAGAAGGGCCAAATAATTATTATTTTAATGTTTAAACGCAGCCTGCCTGAAAACGTCAGGCTGCGTTTCGTACATGATCAGAATAATTTATTTATCCATGATAACCCAGCCAGATTGAAGATAGTTCTACCTGCCAAGCTGAATTCATTATTTCTTTCTTAACCTTACCCCCGCCACACCAGCCAGACCAACGCCGAACAAGAGTATTGTCGCAGGCTCGGGAACAGTTGTCCCTCCGGTCTGTTCAAAACCGGCATAAAGCACATTTTCCTGTGAGTAATTATAAAAGCCGAATTCTCCGCTGGTAAACGTTGAATCTGTAACAGTAACATCCCACAGGATATTATCTGAAGCATCCTTGACATTGATTGTAAATGTCCCTGGAACTAGATTAAAATCGAGATGAAATGAATACACATCTCCATCAACCCATCCTTTTCCTGCCCCATGATTTTTGGCAAGTATCTCCATCTCTCCAAGATCATTCTCATTTTCCCAGAACTCAGCCAGAGAAAGATCTGTAAGACCATTTCCGGTAGCCCCCTTCATTTTCTTGACGGTCATACCTTCAGTAGCTATCGCTCCCTCGTAGCCCTGTGTGCCCTGTTTCCAGTCAAACAGGTAAAAATTACTTGAATTCTGATAACCGAAAACAAAACCCATGTAGTCATCGTCCCACCCGGGATCAACCTGCCAGGAACCATCCATGGAATAACTTGTCTGGTTCAGATTATTGAGATAAAATGACGGATCAGCATTCACAGTCTGCTTAACGGCAGTATTTCCCGCCTGAAGCACCCAATTTCCCGCTGGTTGCCCTCCAGAATAATCAAGCGTCAGAGGGGACCAGGTTGTCAGGTCTACAGGATCTGCCTGAGCTGCAAATCCTCCCAGAAAAATAACTAAAACTGGTGTCAGAAACTGCAATAATTTCTTCATAATATGTTCTCCAAAAATGAAATAACGAAAAGAATCCATCATATCTCCTATGGACAATGGTGCAATGGTGTTTTATCTTGCAATTTTTAGTCCTGAAAATTCTTTACATATATATACTGTATGTACAAGATGTTACAGAATAGGCAACAAACAGCACTCTAACAAAAAAACCGCTTATCCGGTTTTTGTTCTTATTTGCGGAACTTTTCGCAGATCTGGAAGAGCCAAAGACAACATTTGCCAACAACTGGAACCTGTCGACCTTCAGTTCTCAAAAGCCGTCCAGAACCAAAAGAAAGGAGAGACAATCAAGCACTCCAGGGTTTCCATACAATGACAGCAACTGACAGACATAAAAAAACTATCCTGGCCGTAAACCTGGGCCTGCTCACAAATACAGCACTGGCTGTTCTCAAAACCGGTGTCGGCATAACTGGAAACAGTCCCGCCTTGCTTGCAGACGGAATAAACTCAACTTCGGATGTCGCCTATGGTATTGTCGTCCGGATTTTCATGCGGCTTTCGGGAAAACCGGCCGATGAGGAACACCCCTATGGCCATGATCGGCTTGAATCCATTGCAGCAGTCGTAGTTGGTGCCTTTGTCATCACGACAGCCATCTCAATTTTCTGGTCTTCTGTCAATAGAGTATACGAGCTGACCAATGTCTCCGGCAGTCCGGAAGGGGCAACAAAGCTGGCTCTCTGGATTGCCCTGTTCACAGTTTTGATAAAAATATGGCTCAGTTTCTGGACATATTCGATTGGCAGACAAACTTCGAGTAACGTGGTTCTAGCTCTGGCAGCCGACCATAGAAATGACATTTTTTCCGCCCTGGCAGCCAGTATCGGTATCCTTTTCAGTCGTGCCGGTTTTCTCTGGGTTGACCCTCTCGCGGGTGGGCTTGTTTCCCTGATAATTCTTCATACCGGAGTCGAAATAATACGGGAATCGGCAGCCGATCTGATGAACACCCTGCCAGGTCAGCAGCTCTGTGAACTGATCCATAAAAAGCTGGAAAAAGTTGAACAGGTTCTTGATATTGAAGATATTCATGGACACAGGTTTGGCCAGTATATGGTCATTAATATTACAATCGGTATCTCCCCTGAGATTACGGTGGCGGAAGGGGATGAAATTGCCACCCAAGTGGAACAGATTCTCCTGACTGAAATCGAATCAATGCGCCGGGTCTTTGTCCATTACCACCCAGCCACTTCACCAATAGACACTGAGTAAATCCAGAGTCCTCCTGAACCGGAGCTCATCCTTCATATTTCCGGTAAATTCCAGGAAACTATTTTAGCAGGAATAAAGAGCGCAAAGTACTGCTCTTATAAAATACACATGCACCTTCCCGGCAAGTCAATCTGAAAAGAGGGTGTCTCAGCTGCAACACAAATATCAGTACAGGTTCCGTCAACTGACCGGGATGAATAGAGCCGGTGACTGTGCAAAAAAGCTATTTATGGACAGGCACTAGCCAGGAATCTGCACTGAAGGCTCGATGGCAAAGGAGGGATCTTTTCTGATGATTGTTTTATCTGAAAATACCGCGACCAAAGGTCGTTCTGTAGTCAGTTTTTTATTGATCTGTTGTTACCGAGCTTTAAGGTCCGGCCATGCCGGTTTATCTGAAATAGTTAAAATCATTGTGCTGAGCCTGTTTATAACAGTACCCATCCACAGCTACGGTGCCGAAAAGGTTGATATGAAGCAATCACCAGCCCTAAAAAAAATACTGCGAGAAGCACTGACCGTAAAAAGCAATGACTACAAACCCCGTACCAGACATTTTACTGAGAATGGTACTCCCATCTATATAAACCGCCTGATCCTTGAAGGCTCCCCCTATCTTCTCCAGCATGCCCACAATCCGGTCAACTGGTATACATGGGGTGACGAACCGTTTGAAATTGCACGAAAACTCGGCCTTCCAGTGCTGCTCAGCATTGGTTATTCCACCTGCCACTGGTGCCATGTCATGGAGGAGGAATCATTTGAAGATGAGGAAATCGCCCAATATCTGAACAACAACTATGTAGCCATCAAGGTTGACAGGGAAGAGCATCCTGACATTGACTCTGTTTACATGGCTGCAGTGCAGGCCCTCACGGGGCGGGGTGGCTGGCCCATGACAGTATGGCTGACACCAGAGCGCCGCCCGTTCTATGGTGGAACATATTTTCCTGATCGGGACAGGGGAAGGTCCATAGGATTTCTGACCCTTTTGAAAAAACTCAGTCAAATGTACCGGAACCAGCCGGAAAAAATTGAAAAGGCCGGACTGGCCCTGACAAAAGCAATCCAGCAGCAGCTTCAACCCGTTTCCGGTAACAACCTGCCTGGTGTGGAGATGCTCCAACAGGTTATGGAAAAATATCGTGACTACCATGATCCCGTGTATGGCGGCCTGAAAGGCAGGCCAAAATTCCCGGCCACATTGCCTGTTCGTCTGCTGTTTCGCTACTCTCGTCGATCAGGAGATAAACAAATTCTCTCAATTGCCCGTCTGACCCTGGAAAAAATGGCTGCCGGTGGTATTTACGATCAGGTTGGCGGCGGTTTTCACCGTTACAGTACCGATGAAAAATGGCTGGTTCCCCATTTTGAAAAAATGCTTTATGACAATGCACTTTTGGCAGTAACATACCTTGATGGATACCAGGCAACCGGGGATAAGACTTTTAAACGGGTGGCGGAAGAAACCCTCAACTATATCAGACGTGACATGACCTCTCCGGAAGGAGCATTTTACTCTGCCACTGATGCGGACAGCATAACTCCGCAGGGCCACCGTAAGGAGGGGTACTACTTCACCTGGACATCATCTGAGCTGGATGAGGTTCTGGGTGCTGAAAGGGCAAAAATAATAAAAACCTACTATGGCGTGGGAAGAAAAAACAATTTTGAAGGCAGAAACATCCTTCACGTGCCTGAAACACTCACTCAAACTGCGAAAAAACTGAACATTTCGAAAGAGAAACTCCTTGCAGCCATAGAGGATTCAAAAAAAACTCTCTACGATGTACGAAACCGCCGTCCCCACCCCCTGCGGGATGAAAAAATTCTGACAGCATGGAACAGCCAGATGATCTCAGCCTATGCCCGGGCAGGCCTGATTCTGGGAAAACAGCAGTACACAGACCGGGCAGTACAGGCCGCAGAATTCATCCTGAACAATCTTTATAAACCAGCAGGGCTGGACCAGGTGGCTCAGCTACAGCAAGCAAATAAAATTCAGACTCCGGCAAAACAACCTTCAGCAGTGGAACTTTCAGACAAACCACCAGGGCTGGACCAGGTGGCTCAGCTACAGCAAGCAAATAAAATTCAGACTCCGGCAAAACAACCTTCAGCAGTGGAACTTTCAGACAAACCACCAGGGCTGGACCAAGTGGCTCAGCTACAGCAAGCAAATAAAATTCAGACTCCGGCAAAACAACCTTCAGCAGTGGAACTTTCAGACAAACCACCAGGGCTGGACCAGGTGGCTCAGCTACAGCAAGCAAATAAAATTCAGACTCCGGCAAAACAACCTTCAGCAGTGGAATTTTCAGACAAACCAGCAGGGCTGGACCAAGTGGCTCAGCTACAGCAAACAAATAAAATTCAGACTCCGGCAAAACAACCTTCAGCAGCGGAACTTTCAGACAAACCAGCAGGGCTGGACCAGGTGGCTCAGCTACAGCAAACAAATAAAATTCAGACTCCGGCAAAACAACCTTCAGCAGCGGAACTTTCAGACAAACCACCAGGGCTGGACCGGATGGCTCAGCTACAGCAGACAAATAAAATACTGTATCGAAATTATAAAGACGGCTACTCACGACACACAGCTTACCTTGATGACTATGCCTTTTTTATCGCTGCCCTGATTGATCTCTATGAGGCAACTTCCTACATCCATTGGCTGGAAAAAGCTATTGAACTTGATACTATTCTGCAGGATCGGTATGAAGATCAGGACGGTGGTTTCTTTATGACAGCAAGGGGGCGGACAGACCTTATTGCAAGGGAAAAACCGGTTCGTGACGGTGCTGAACCTTCAGGAAACTCCATCGCCCTGCTCAATCTACTCCGCCTGGCAGAGTACACAACCGACAAGAGTTATTCAATCCGGGCAGAAAAAATGCTGACCATATTTCCAACGGGAACATCCGCCAATCCCATGGTCCTGTCTGAAATGCTGATGGCCCTCGATTTCCTGACGGATCGAGTCAAGGAAATCATTATTGTCACACCTCCAGGAAAAAAAGAGACAGCTGATATTTTTTTACAAATTTTACGGAAGACATATCTGCCGAATCGTATCCTGACAATTGTTGCAGAAGGAGAGGATGCAGCAAGACAGGCTCAGTTCATTCCCCTTGTACAGGGAAAAACCACACTCATGGGCAAAACAACAGCCTATGTCTGTGAGCAGGGTTCCTGCCACCTGCCGACCACGGATCCGAAGGTGTTTGCCAGCCAAATCAGTCGAATCAATAGACTCCCTTGATAATGAGAGCTACAGGAGATCGCTGGCGAGTTCCGCAAGCTTTGACCGCTCCCCTTTGCGCAGGTCGATATGACCGTAAATTTTCTGTCCCTGCATCTTGTCGATCAATGTACTGAGTCCGTTGGAATTTGAGTCAAGATAAGGATGATCTATCTGGTGAATATCACCCGCAAAAATAATTTTAGTACCCTCACCTGCCCTGGTGATAATCGTCTTGACTTCATGGGGTGTCAGATTCTGGGCCTCATCCACAATCATATATTTTCTGACCAGACTGCGCCCCCTGATATAGGCCAATGGTTCAATTACCAGCTTTTCCGCATCCATCATCCGTTGCAGACGCCTTGCTTTTTCACTGTTTTCTGAAAACTGACCACGAATAACCCCGAGATTATCAAAAAGCGGCTGCATATAGGGCCCAATCTTTGACTGAATATCCCCTGGCAGAAAACCAATATCCTTATTGGACAGGGGAACAACGGGCCGGGTAAGCAGAATCTGATGATAATGTTTTCTTGACTCCAGGGCAGCCGCCAGGGCAAGAAGGGTTTTGCCGGTTCCAGCCTTTCCCGTAAGCGTCACAAGGGACAACTCCCTGTCCATAAGCACATGTAAGGCAAAAGACTGCTCTGCATTTCGTGGCGAGATACCGTAAGCACTGTTTTTAAAGACTCGGCAGAAAGCATTGCTCCCCGCCTTGAAGACGGCTAGAGCCGATTTCTGGCCGTTTCTGACAATGGCAAACTCATTGGCCAGAAACGGGACTTCAACCGGATACTCTGCCGCATCAACCATCCCCTCCGGCCCATAAAGCGCTTCGATAAAAGAGAAAGGGACTTCTTCGCTCAGCCGATAACCGGAATACTGCTTTCCTTTCTCACTCACATGATCCGTGGTGTAGTCCTCGGCCATAAGGCCAACGGACCTGGCCTTCATCCGGAGATTGACATCCTTACTGACAAGAATAACAATCTTCTCCCTGTTTTCCTTTGACACATGGTAGGCGATATTCAGAATCCGGTGATCACTTTTTTCGTGATTCGGAAAGGAGGCCCGCAGGTCCTGGTGCATCTTCATCTCCAGGCTGATCGTGACCCTGCCACTGTCAGGTCCGATCTTCATGCCCCCGTTGAACAACTTTTCAGAGCTCAGGCCATCCAGGGAACGAACAAATTCCCTGGCATGGTAGTTGATAATCTGGGAACCCTTTTTGAACGAGTCAAGTTCCTCCAGAACGGTGATGGGAATAAGAATATCATGTTCCTGGAAATGATAGAGGCATGAGCTGTCATGGAGTATTACGTTGGTATCAAGGATAAATATTTTTTTACTCACGTTAACTCTCTCCGGTGAACCGGATAATATCCTGCTGCATCGACTCAATGACCCTGATCGGCTCTGCAGCTCCTGTGATCGGACGGCCGACGACCACATGGTTGGCACCGTTTTTTATAGCCGTACCCGCTGTAACGATACGTTTCTGATCATCGTCCGATTCTTCCACATTTGCACCCGGCCTGATTCCCGGAGTAACTATGATCAGTTTCTCCCCCAGGCTGTCTCTCATTTTTTCCGCTTCCAACCCCGAGGAGACAACACCGTCACAGCCAAGATCGAGAGCTCTTTTCGCCCGAAAAAAAACAAGGTCCTCAATTGACCGGGTCATGCCCATTGCCCGCATATCCTCCTCCCCGAAACTGGTCAATACTGTGACGGCAAGCAGTTTCATATCACCCCGGGCAGACACCGCAGCCCGGATAATCGGATCATTTCCATGAATGGTTGCAAAAGAGACCCCCCTGCTGTTCACCTGTTCCACTGCCAACCTGACCGTTTCCGGGATATCAAAAAATTTCAGATCAAGCATGACCTTGTGTCCCCTGTCCACCAACCAGTCAACCATCTCAAACCAGCTGGCCATGAAAAGCTGGAGACCGACCTTAAAAAAACCCACATGGGACTCACACTGTTTCACAATTTCCTTTGCTCCAGCCGGGGTGGGAACATCCAAGGCAACAATTATCCGTTCATTCAACGGTACAGCAGGATTGGCAAGATTATTCATATTACTCTCATGATTTACTCAATATATTTTCTGATTTCATAGAACCTAAATCCTGGAAACTTACCTTCTCTCTCTCTCCTGTGCAAGCCTCTCAAGAATCTTTTCACACCGTTTTTTTACAGTGATCTGGTCAAATTTCCCGGGCAGAAGCATTAGGACAGCACGGAAAAGCTCATCTTCAGCCCCTGCCTCACCGACCAGTTGTTCCCCCTGAAAAAACTGCTCTTTCCAGAAATTCTCCTCCTGTCGCCCCTCTCTGCATCCGGTCTCCACCGATTTCAGCCAGTCTTGAACCGGAGAGACAGATATATTTCCCATTTTCAGAAACGCGGGAGCTGGAGCCGAAAGCATTTTTCGTTCTTCATCCTCATACACCTTTTCGACCTGTTCGGTTTGTGGCGGAATGGGAGAAATGCGTTTGCTTTCATCAACTGCTTCAACAGTCACTGCTGTTTTTTCCTTCATCCTGCCAACCAGCGGCTCACGGGCAATATTCATGAAAATAACCACGGAAGCGGCGATTGCCAGAGCCGAACCTGCAAAGGCCAGGTTCTTCGGTCTGGTCAGGTAATATATTTTTCCACCTGCTCGCTTCTTTCGAGACGCTGTTTTCAAGCAATACCAGAGAGTATAACACTGATCACAATCCGCCAGATGACTCAATACCCTCTTTTTTTCAGCAGCAGAAGATTTTCCATCTAGAAAGGATGCCAGCTCTTCAGCTGAGGGACACCGGGTTCCGACCCTTTTATCCAGGGCCAGGACCAGGAGCGAAGCAGTTTTGTCCCTGTTTTTTATTACCTTTTTCAAGAAAGCCCTCTTATACTCTGTACACTTTTCCAGGTAAGCGATCAGGGGCACCGCATATTCGCACGGTCGCGACTGTCCGCATAGTGGGCTATAGCGGCCAGTCACGCCTGCACAAATCTCCGGCACCTCTGATCACTTACAGGAGTAAGATAAATGAAAACACATAGTTACTAATCCTGTGACCAGTTACTTTTCCAGGCGTCACAATGTCCAATGCCTCTACTCTTCCTGACGGACAACATTCTGAATCAGTGACGACTTTATTATTTTTATTCTGGTTACTCACGAAACTCACTTCTGATCCGTGATGGACTCGTAAAAACTCCGATCTACTGCGTTGTGGGGTGATCGTGTAATGCTCGACGTACTTATGTACGCCTGCGCTTACACGACACCGCCACGCCTTGTATATCGAAGTTTTTCCAGAGTCCATCTGGGAACGTTAAACGACTTTTTACGAGATCATCATCCGTACAATGTCCATTCATCGATTCAGGAAAAAAATAAGGTAGCCATAGTCATGATAGCTGAATGATGATTACTCCTGAAAATATAACTGCAGTTCCCGGTCAAGACCGGCTTGTCTGAAAGCTTTTCGAATCCGTGTAAGAAGGCGCCGCATTTTTCCATAGGCCTGATTCCGATTAAGCCCGATCATTTTCCCTGCCCCGACTACACTTAAATCATCCTGAAAACAGAGCCGCAGGAGCATCTTTTCCTCAGGAAGCAGTGTTATTTTCATTTCTTTCAGTCGGGTCACACTCTTTTCCTCTAGCGACACTTCCTCCCCGGTTTGCAATCCCAGTATCTCTGTCAGCACTTCCCTCAGCTCTTTATTTTCCATTTGTCCGGAAGTTCTGAAATGCACGGCAGAGTTTTCAATGCTGCTTTCATCATACTCAACCTCAAGACCCTGTTCACTGCCACATCCGGGAATTCTGCCAAGAAGAGTATAGGCAGCCTCTTCTATTTCCTTTTTTGATGAAACATTCTGTCGCTGAAAAACAACTTCAACCGCTTCAGGCACCTGCAGCCGCTCCAGGCAAAGTGCGGAAAACAGCTTACTCCACATCCCCCCAGAACCTTTACCCACGATGGTGGCCGTACACGTCCGAACCTGCTTCTGGCAAAATCCTCCAGAATTCTTCCCGTCAGAACCTGCAGATAAGTTGAAAAGGTGGCTTTTCCGCAGTAGGCACGGACACGTTTCCAGTTATCTTCCTCCAACCTTTCCATTACCGACAGAGCCGCTTCTTCTGCCAGAACGGTATCCCCGAAACGACGCACTGCCATCCTGTTAATCTGTTCCCAATGGGCAAGGGTTTGTGTTTTCCAGTCAGTCACGCAATTCAATCTAAAGATCCTTATTTCCTGTATTTTGCTTATTTTTAGCAGACTTACGAACACTTCGAATTTGCAGTTACAGTAATGGAGTTTCAAAACAAGAAAATCCGACACATTGTTTCAACATGTCCGTCAAGAAATACAGATGCACTTAAAATTTCATCTCAACAGTAAAACAAAGGAAATTCCACCAGCGGCAAAACAACCTTTGGTCACGGAATTTTCGATTAAAAGAAAGGAGATATCATGTCTACATCACATTTCAGGACCTTGCCTGTTATTCTTGCCGCATCGCTTTGCCTCTATGCGGGCTGCACAACTTCCACACAGAATAAGAACAGAATCGAGTTGGAGGAAAGAGTGCAGCGCCCTGCTCTGCAACCCTCCCCTCCCCCGGTATCGCTTGCAAAAATAGCCAATCCGGCCGCGTTGGTAATGATGGATAATACCATGGAACCTAATGTTGTCAATTCAGCTGAAAAAATGATGTTTTATCCATATCCCGAGGAGATCAGACAACAATTTCAAACAGAATCTTATAATCACCTGGAGGAAAATAGCTTCATTCTTACAACCAACGACCCCCTGTCAACATTTTCCATTGACGTGGACACAGCCTCCTACAGCAATATCAGAAGGTTCATCCAGAGTGGTCACCTTCCACCCGTCGGTGCCGTTCGGGTTGAGGAAATGATTAATTATTTTACATATGATTATCCCGAACCGGACTCCGGCCTTTTTTCCATAACAGCGGAAGCCGGTCCATGCCCGTGGAAACAGGAGAACAGACTTGTACGAATCGGAATAAAGGCAAAGGATATGAACACAGCGACTCTACCGCCGTCCAATCTTGTCTTTCTAATAGATGTCTCCGGATCAATGGATCGGGAAAACAAACTCGGTCTTGTAAAAAAATCACTCTCCCTGCTGGTCGACCAGCTGGACAAAGATGACAGGGTGGCTATTGTCGTCTATGCCGGAAGTGACAGAGTAGTTCTTCCCCCCACACCCTGCGACAGGAAAAAGGTAATAAAAAAGGCCATAAACACCCTTACCTCCGGGGGAGCGACCCACGGATCAAAAGGTATCCTGACCGCCTATGAGCTCGCGGCCCGCAGTTTCCTGCCCGGCGGCAATAACCGTGTCATTCTTGCCTCTGACGGTGATTTCAATGTGGGTGTTACCTCCCGGGGGGAACTCGAGCGTCTTATCAGTGAAAAACGCGCCTCAGGTATCTTTCTCACTACTCTCGGTTTCGGTATGGGTAATTTTCACGACGATACCATGGAAATTCTGGCAGACAAGGGGAACGGAAATTACAGCTATATAGACTCCCTTCTCGAAGCTAAAAAGGTTCTGGTCAAGGAAAGGGCCGGAACCCTTTTTACCCTGGCAAGTGATGTCAAAATCCAGGTCGAATTTAATCCGGCAGCGGTGGGAGCCTACCGGCTGATAGGTTACGAAAACCGGATCCTGAATGATGAGGATTTCAATGATGACAGAAAAGATGCCGGTGAGATCGGTGCAGGCCACAGGGTTACGGCCCTTTATGAAATAATCCCGGCGGGGTCAAAAACTCTCCCCTCGGTTGATCCGCTCAAATACCGAAAAACCACGCCGCTCTTGAAAGAAAACCTCTCAAAAGAGCTCCTCACCGTCAAGCTCCGCTTTAAACCATTGCACAGCCGGACGTCAAGGCTGATTGATCATGTACTCACCAGGGAACAACCTGCCTCACAACCCAGTACAGATTTTCGGTTTACCTCTGCCGTTGCAGGATTTGGTCTGCTGCTGAAACATTCAGAGTACGGTGCTCACCTGGACTACAGAACCCTCATAGACCTTGCCAGAAGTGGAAAAGGGGAAGACAGGGAAGGATACCGGTCTGAATTCATTCGACTTCTCGAAATGAGTGAAATGATTACACCCACACCGGGAGAAAAGAAATGAACAGTCCTCTGTTTTTTTTAATTATTCTGTTTTCTTTACAACTATTTCCAATACCACTATAGTTTAAGTATACCTCTGTCACTTCACTTACGCACAGTACCTCGGAGGTAGAGGGCAGCTGTTTTTTATAAAAACAGCTGCTGATCATTAATATCGAGAAAGGAGAGTGCCTATGACAGTCAAAATCTTCATCAAAAGAAAAGTCTCAGCTGACAGTATCCTTGAATTGACGATCCTGCTGAAGAAACTTCGTAGCCTCACCTTGAGTCAATCGGGATATATTTATGGTGAAACCCTTCGACGAGTGGATGCGGACAATGAATGTATGGTTATCAGCACATGGCGTTCACTGGATGATTGGAACAAATGGCTCCACAATGAACAAAGGATTGAAATTCAAAATGAAATAGACAGACTTCTTGGTGAAACAACCGAGTACTCCGTGTATGAAGTCTGATCCTGACCGGAACCCGTCAATACAGGCTGTCCCCCCGGATCAAGGTACAGCCTGTACTCTTCAACCGAAAAAATTCTCCATCCCTTTTCATCGGATAAGGTTAATTTAGCATGATTTTATAAGAAACATTTGTCTTTCCTATTAATGTTATTGTTTTGATCAGCCGGGCTACATCGTGTAGCATGAATTTTCCACCAATTTACCTTGGATTAACCATTAAAAGTCTGCCCCGGAAAAGATTTTTTCGGACTGACACTGACCAGTAGCGAGGACTGGAGACAATGATTATTGAAGGTGTTAAACTGATGTTTGTCGGCATGACGACCGTCCTGCTCTTCCTTTCCCTGATGATCCTGCTCATTCAATTTGTATCCTTTCTCACCCGGGATGCCACAGCCCGGGAACTGGAGGCAATACAAAAAGAAAGAGAACTCCAATCTCTCAAAAGAAAAAAGAAAAAAGAAGCTTCCGCTGACAGCGACGAGGATATTGCTGTTATTGCAGCCGCAATTGCAGCCTTTGAAGCCGAACGTTTTGCACGGACATAGGCCTTGATAAATCTATGCTTCTGCAAGATAGAACAATCCTTCCCTGACGGGAAAAACTTATACTGTCCTGCCGAAACATACCGATCATTGAATATATTGCCGTAGTCGGGAATTTTATGGAGAGATTCCGGCAATCTTTTTGGTTCAATCAGCAGAAACAGTAACATTTCAACACATGCGAGGAGAAAAACGGTGAGTAAAAAAGTTATTCAATTTATGGATACGTCCTTTCGGGACGGATTTCAGTCTGTTTTCGGAGCCAGGGTTTTAACCGATGACTTTCTCCCGGCGGTCAAAGCTTCCGTTGATGCCGGTATTACCAATATCGAGGCAGGAGGCGGAGCCCGGTTTCAGTCCCTTTTCTTTTACTGTGGAGAGTCGGCGTTTGACATGATGGACCGCTTCAGAAGCGAAGTCGGACCGGATGTTGCTCTGCAGACCCTTGCCCGCGGAATCAATGTTGTTGCCCTGAGCCAGTGCCCCAGGGATATCATTGATCTTCATGCCAAAATGTTCAAAAAACACGGTATGACCACCATCAGAAACTTTGACGCACTCAATGATGTCCGCAACCTTGAGTACTCTGGAGAACGAATTGCTCACCACGGGCTGAATCACCAGGTTGTAGTCTCCATGATGGATCTTCCTCCGGGCTGCACAGGCGCACATACAGCAGAATTTTACATGGACAGACTGAAACAGATCCTCGACGCGGATATTCCTTTTCACTCCATCTGTTTCAAGGATGCATCGGGAACCTCCAATCCGAAAAAAGTATTTGAAACATTCAAAGCAGCCCGTAAACTGGTTTCCGATGATACTATTCTCTGGTTCCACACCCATGATACGGCCGGCCTTGCCATTTCCCAGAACCTTGCCGCAATTGAAGGTGGGGCCGATGGAATTGACCTTGCCAAGGCCCCGGTAAGCGGTGGAACCTGCCAGGCTGATATCCTTTCAATGATTCATGCTCTCAAAGGTACTGATTTCACGCTGGATCTCGATTACGAAAAGATCCTGGTAGCCACGGAAGCCTTTGAAAAGGCAATGAAAGAATACTTCTTCCCGCCTGAAGCTAAAATGGTATCCCCCACCGTCACACTGTCTCCCATGCCAGGCGGAGCCCTGACGGCAAACACTATGATGATGCGTGACACAGGGACCCTGCATCTCTATGCGGATGTTATTAAAGAAATGTCGGAAGTTGTTCGCCTGGGAGGATTCGGTACCTCGGTCACCCCCGTATCCCAGTTTTATTTCCAGCAGGCTTATCTCAATGTCACCCAGGGTAAATGGAAAAAAATCAACCCCAGTTACGGTAACATGGTACTCGGGTATTTTGGTCGTACTCCTGCTCCTCCTGATCCGGAAATCATCAAAATCGCCTCTGAGCAACTGGGAAAACCGGTTTTCACTGAAGATCCCCTTGATATTCTTGAGCCGGGTATTCCCAAAGCCACCAAAATTCTTGAGGAAAATAACCTGCCGGTCAACGATGAAAACATCTTTATCATTGCCAGCTGCGAACAGAAAGGCCTTGATTTTCTCCTGGGCAACGCTGTCACCAATATCAGAAAGATTACCGACGAGAAACCGGCTGACAAGAAGAGCAGCAAAACCACTGCTCCCGCAGCACCGGCTCCAATGGGCCCCCGTGACTACACCATCACCGTGAATAACCGTCCCTACAATGTGACGGTTTCAGAGGCAGGTGGTATCAAGGCGGCTCCCGCAGCACCGGCTCCTGTCGCAGACGATGGGGTTGAAGGGACAGAAGTTGAAGCGCCAACTCCCGGTAATGTTGTAAAAATACTGGTCGAAGTCGGTAGCACTGTTGAAACGGACCAACCCCTGGTTATCCTCGAAGCCATGAAGATGGAATCAGAAGTAAAATCACCCTGCTCAGGCAAGGTTCTTGCGATACACATTTCAGCCGGAGATACGGTCCAGAGTTCCGACCCGCTCTTCACCATCGGTTAATACATGGCTGAACCATGTTGTGTCGACCTGGTTCCCGGTGCATTCAAGTTACCCGGGAACCTTTTCCTCTTCGCTTTTATCGGGAAAGTATTATGAAAATGAATAACGGAATTTTCATGCTCTTCTTGCTGGGGTTGATTACCGTCTTTTCGGTACCCGCTTTTGCGGACACTGAAACGATCACCATCACCTCGCCGGCGGATGCAAAAATAAAACGTATTGATGTCCATCCGGGCAGCTTCGTTTACAGTGGTGACCACATTGCCACCCTCAAAAAAGAGGATGGTACGATCATCAATCTCAAAGCCGGTTCCTCCGGGAAAATAACAAATCTCGATGTCAGGGAATACCAGAAAATTCATAAAGGTGAGGCTATCGGCACCATGGAGTCTTCTCCTGTTATTGCCGACATGCCGGTTACTTCAAAAGGCAGTACGCTGCCTTCCATTTCCAGTCTTGGCCAAAACCTGTATAAAACCACTGGTATTTATGGCATTATCCAGGGACAGTTCACCAAGGACTGGACAGTGGGAATCGGCCGTGTACTGATGATGCTCGTGGGTCTGCTACTGGTCTACCTGGGAATTTTCAAAAAGTTCGAACCACTGCTTCTTATTCCCATTGGCTATGGTGCCATCCTTTCCAATATCCCGCTGGCAGGGATTGCCGAACCCGGCGGTATTCTCTTTTATATCTATGAAGTCGGAATAATGACGGGTGTTTTCCCTCTCATTATTTTCATGGGTGTCGGTGCTCTCACCGATTTCGGTCCCATGATCGCCAACCCGAAAACTATCCTTCTGGGTGGTGCAGCCCAATTTGGTATTTTTACTACCCTGCTTGGAGCACTTTTTCTGACCGATCTCATCCCCGGAATCAATTTTTCCCTCCGGGACGCAGCCTCAATAGGTATTATCGGTGGTGCGGATGGCCCCACGGCTATTTTTCTCTCCAGTCAGCTCTCTCCACGACTGCTGGGTTCCATTGCCATTGCAGCTTACTCCTATATGGCACTGGTTCCTCTTATTCAACCACCGATCATGAAGTGGTTGACCACAAAAGAGGAACGGGAGATCAAGATGGTTCAGCTCCGCCATGTGTCAAAAATGGAAAAAATAATTCTGCCGCTGACAGTGCTCGGCCTCTGCGCCGCACTGCTGCCTTCAGCAGCACCCCTGATCGGTATGTTCATGCTGGGTAATCTTGCCAAGGAATGCGGTGTAATTGACCGGCTGTCGGATACCATCAAAAATTCCCTGATGTATATAGTCACCATCTTTCTTGGCCTGGGAGTAGGCAGCAAGCTTTCGGCTGATAAGTTCCTCAATGTGGAAACGCTGGGCATTCTTGCACTCGGCATGATCGCTTTCTGCATAGGTACTGCCGCCGGTGTTCTTCTTGCCAAACTCATGAACAAAATCTCTAAAACTCCGGTCAATCCGCTGATCGGTGCAGCCGGCGTTTCCGCCGTACCAATGGCTGCACGGGTTGTCAACAAAGTCGGTCTTGAGGCCAATCCCCAGAACCATCTTATCATGCATGCCATGGGGGCCAATGTTTCAGGTGTCATCGGTTCGGCTGTTGCTGCAGGTGTATTGCTGGCATTGTTGTAACCTGTTTTTTAATACCGCAAAGAAAAAGCCGATTACCCTTTTGGTAATCGGCTTTTTGCTTTCCTGAATCGGTGGGGATTCACTATTGCTGCCCTATCCCGCATTTCTAATGAACATTGTTCAATTTTGAGCATAACTTTGATGATCTCGTAAAAAGTCGTTCAACGTTCCCAGATGGACTCTGGAAAAACTTCGATATACAAGGCGTGGCGGTGTCGTGTAAGCGCAGGCGTACATATGGTACGTCGAGCATTACACGATCACCCCACAACGCAGTAGATCGGAGTTTTTACGAGTCCATCAACTTTAAACTACAAATAATTTGCCAACTATCAGTAATCGAACAAAAGTTACACAATGTTCACCCAAGGTCAGCCCAAGCGACGCCATCTTCTGCAGTATTTCAACAGTAAATATAGGTCAGCGACCGTGCGAATATGCGGTGCCACTGATCACTTATTACGCAGAACCTATGGATTGAGAATCTTATAGGATTCAAACTCACCCTTGTCATTAATTTTCAACACGACCGCACTTTTTGTCGGGTCACCGGTACTGTTCATATCCAGGGAACCTGAAACCCCTTCAAAACTTCTGATGGCGGCAAGCTTGTCTTTGATTGCCCGTCTGGTGTCCAGAAGATTACTGCCCAGGCTGTCAAGATGACTGATTGCGGTGAGAACCAGATCAACAGAATCGTAACTGAGAGCAGCATTGGCCGTGGGAAGCCGACCGTTTTTCTTTTCAAACTGCTCAACAAAGGTTTTGGCTTTTCCTTTTGCGCCGACAGCACCAAAATGAGAGCAAAAATAAAGTCCTTTACAAACATCCCCACACTCTGCCATCAGGTCTGAAGACTCCCATGCGTCACCACCGAAGATTGCTTTTTTCCAACCATTTTTTCTGGCCTGTTTAATGATAGCAGGAATTTCATCCGAATATTGCGGGATAAACAGAACATCGGCATCTGATGCAACAATTTTTTCAAAATAATGGGAGTAATCTTTTTCACTGGATAAGAATTTTTCAAAAGCAACAACAGAACCTGGCCCCCGCTGCTTTTCAAAGCTCTTCTTAAAAAACTCTGCAAGCCCCCTAGGATAGGCATCGGCAACATTGAACAAAACGGCCGCTTTTTCTGCCTTCAGCTCTGTTATGGCAAAATCCGCCATAACCTCACCCTGGAAATTATCAAGAAAACAGGCGCGGAATACAAAAGGTCTGTTCAACGTGGTTTTCGGATTGGTTGAGGTTGGTGAAACCATGGGAGTTTTAAACGAGTTGCAGATATTTCCTGCAGGAATGGCTCTGGAGCTGTCAATCGGACCAACAATGGCAACAACTTTATCAACAGTAATAAGTTTCAACGCCGCTGAAACTGCTTTCTGTGGCTCAGATTCATTGTCACCATATACATATTGCAATGTATATGACTGACCACCAATCTTCACACCGCCTGCTGCATTGACCTGCTCACGAATAAGCTCTACTCCCGCTTTCACATTCTTCCCCGCCTCATTCCTTGCTCCACTTAAAGGAAGGTTGATGCCAATAGTTATAGTCTCCTGTGCCTGGGCCATACCCGCAAGAAACACGGAAACCAGAACAACAAGGTAATGAACCTGCCGCCGAATCAGTCTTGGTGCATCCATTCAGAATCTCCTTTTACAATCACTCTCTGTTTATCAAAAAATCCCACAACCCGCGGGCATTCTGCCACTGTCGGGATTTCCATTGCTCTGTTGTACCCAAAGGGCATAAATACCCAAAGGGCATGAATGGCTAAGCCATTGGATCCGGCCATGCCGGTTTATTTTTCAATACGAACATAGTTCGGTTTTCCACGATTGACAGTTCGATCATACCGAACAGCAGGCATACCAAATCCCATGACATATCCAATCTGGTAATCGTCTGGAATCTGCAGTCGTCTGCGCAGGGCAGGAACCAGTTCCGTGATGGTCAACATGGCAAGACCGTTCCAGATGGTTCCCACGCCTCGACTCTGGGCATACAGTTCAAAAGTCGTCAAACTGATAATGGCATCATGCAGGGGAGCCGCACTCTCTTTATGGGCTGAAACGACCAGGAGATGAGGGGCACCGCGAAAGAGAATATCCACTCCATTCTGTTTCCACGCCTCCATGATATCAGAAAACATTTCCATGCCTTCTGGCAGCCTGTCTTCGTTGATCAGCTTTTCAAGACCGGAAAAAGCTTCCTTTCGTATACTGTCCAATACATCCTTGTCATCCACCAGGCTGAACAACAGACGCCTGTCATTGTGACCACTGGGACCATGCCAGGCCACCTCGAGAAGCTTCTCAATCTCGGCAGGGTCCATGTTCTCGTCCTGATAGTTCCTGAAAGATCGTCGACCCTTGATGAGTACCTCCATTTTTTCGGGATCTGGAAGATTTTTTCGCAGCTCCAGGACATCCTGAACAGTTGCACCGAGAAGAGACAGGGCTCCCTCACTGCATATGGCAAAACAGTGCAGACAATGTATACAATACTGCTCCATATCCTCCGGAATGATCGGTAGACCACCGTCCATTGCTATAATTGTGGCCGGACAATCACTTGCACACTGTCCACACCCTATACACAGATCCTCATCAATCTTGAAATCCAGCATTCTTTCTCCTGATTGTTCATATTTTACAATTGTTATTCAGATTGTCCATAAAACTCAGCCAATCTGAAATGTTCCTGTATTCAACTCACCGCTTTCGTAATTATATCCTTATCGAAGTAATTTACCTCCATTCCTGCGTCGACAACAATCGTCTGGCAGTTTATTCCAGATGATCGATCCGACAGTAGAAAGGCCGCCGTATTCGCCGCTTCCTGAGTGGTCAGTGCCTTTTTTCTCAAAATGGCCTTCTCGGCAAAAAGATAACTGTCCACATACCCCGGAATACCGGCCGATGCTGATGTTTTCAACAGACCTGCTGCAACCGCATTGAACCGAATATTGGAAAAATCGGAAAAGCTTTTTGCCAGGAAACAGAGAGAAGAATTCAAGGCCGCTTTCACCGGGCCCATGTAGCCATAATTTTCCGCTGCCATTCTTGTGGTGGAGATGGTAATTGTCACAAAAGAACCGTCCCTGGCGATCAAATCCTTAAAATGGTTGGCAATGGCAATAAATGAAAAACAGGAAATATCAATTGCCTGGAGAAAGTCGGCTTTGATCGTTTCATGAAACGGTTTCATTCCTTCTGAATAATTGGCAAAGGCAATTGAATGAACAATACCGGCCACCCGGCCACCGTTCTCAGCATCAATACAGCTGGCAATTTCATCCCTGACCCGGACTATGTTTTCCTCATTCTCCACATCGCAGGTATAAATCCGGCTGTCAGGAAACAGCTTCTGGGCCGTTTTTTTTCTCTCCTCTGAACGAACCACATGGATGAGTTCAGCCCCTTCCGCCAGCAGGGTCTTTCCAATTACTGCAGCCACCGATTTTTTATTGGCCAGACCGAAAACAATAAATTTTTTTTTATCTATGTTCAGAAAATTCATTTTTCTAAGAAATTATGTGATGTTAATTACCACCCGGACCCTGCGATTGGCAGGCCAGGAAGATTCAAGTACAATTGTGCAGGCTGGATTCAGCTACCAATAGAGCCAGATATATCAAATCATGTACCTGTCCATATTATTCCCACAGCAAAAAGCAGACTGAAAACCAGGGAAAACTTCGCCGTCTTCGCCAGTGTCTCATTCAGATCCCTGCCCTCATTTTCACGAATTTCGCGGATAAGTTTCCACCCGTGGGGGAGTGTCAGCCACGGGAGAAAAATCATCGCCGAAACCGTACTGTTGCCCGCGACCATCATAATTGAAACACTGTAACTGGCCCCAATCAAAACAATATACAGAACAATTGTTGCCCGTTTTCCAAGAATCACTGCCAAAGTATTTTTTCCCGCCTTCCGGTCAGTTTCCCGATCCCGAAGGTTATTTACAACCATTATTGCACTTATCAAAAGACCGGGTGGAATAGCAGCAGTAACTATAAATAGATTCAACTGGCCGGTCTGGATAAAGTATGTACCACAGACAGCTACAAGACCAAAAAAAATAAAGACAAAAATCTCCCCAAGACCGTGACTGGCAAGGGGGAAAGGACCACCACTGTACGCAAGAGCTGAAAGAATTGAAGCAACACCGATAAACAGGACAACGACTCCACCACTGTTCACCAGACAGGCGAAAAACAATGTAGTCAGCACCAGGGACCAGATTATGGCCCGTTTGACGGATTCCGGCGGAATAAGACCGCTCTGGGTTACCCGGACAGGTCCCAAACGCTCACCGGAATCAATTTTGTTTTTTGCGTCAAAGTAATCGTTGGCAAAATTCACCGCGACCTGAAGAGTAACCGCGCAGGCCAGGCAAATCAGTGCTGTGAAAGGCCTGAACCCTCCGTCCCGAAAAGCTGCAGCAGAACCCACTATCACCGGGGCCAGAGCCGCCGGCAGGGTTTTAGGTCTGGCTGCCTGAATCCACAGGGAAAATTTTGACTGTATATGCTGTTTAGCCATTCTCAAAACCCAATTGCAGGATTTAGTGCCTTACTCCTGAATTTCTGTCATAAAAAACAAGAAACCGGGGAAGGTGTTTTGAAATTAAATGGTTAGGTTTATTTCCAAGGCACTTATACCCCCTTGTGGGGTGTTAGAAACTATTCAATAAACATGTGCCTGCTCACTTTCAGCTCAATGGAATAAATGCCGAAATAAAGCAGAACACCAAGCACTCCCATCCCCATGATCCCCGTATACATCTCAGGATAGAGAAGAACCTGATAGGTTTCGATGACGATGTAATACCCAAGACCGTAACTGGTCAACGACTGTTCTGCGATAAAGAGCACAGCGACAGCTGTGCCCACCGAAACCCTTAGCGCTGTGAGTACCGCTGGAATAGAGGCGGGAAGATATACATATCTGAATAAGGCACGCCTCCCTGCACCAAGGGATTTTACGGAAAGAATCAGTTCCTTTTTCAACCCTGCCGCCTCATCACGAACCACAACCAGAATCTGGAAAAAAATAATTATGGCAATGAGCGTTATCTTTGAGAGATCGGTAATTCCCATCAGGACATAGATCACCGGCAGAAAAATAATTTTGGGAATGGGATAGATAAGTGCAATAAGAGGCCCCACCACCCGGTCAACCTTAGGCATCTGTCCCAAAGCAAGGCCAAGTGGTGCCGCAAGCAGGGTGGCAATCAAAATGGCTGCCAGTACCCTGGCCGCCGACGCCAGAAAATGCAGCCCCAGATCCCCGGTGATGATATTCCGGAAAAAAAGAGGCACAACCTCCACGGGAGAAGGAAGAATGGGACGGTTGACAATCAGGGAAAAAATCTGCCACAGTCCAAAAAACATGACCAGTCCGGCAAAACTGCTCACCAGTGTTGCCCTTCTTTTCATTGCGCTCCACTCATGTCGTTGAAAACACCCTGTTTGTTTGAAACAAGAATATCTTTCAGCTCCTCACAGCGTTGAATAAATTCGGGATTTTTTCTGCTGTCCAGCATTCCCGAAAGATGATTTACAATAACGACCGGCTCCCTGTTGCATCGGTTACCAAGAACCAGGATCTTTTCCCCGAGAACAACTGCTTCTTCAATATCATGGGTCACCGTCAATGAGGTCAATCCAGACTCCCGATGAAAACCATTCATCACCCACTGCAGCTCTTCACGTATGGGAGCATCAAGAGCTGAAAAAGGTTCATCCATCAGAAGCAGGTCAGGCTGAAGAACCAGAGTTCGGGCAATAGCCGCCCGCTGTCGCTGCCCTCTGGACAACTGGGAGGGAAACATCGATTTCAAGTGATCAATACCCAACCAGCTAAGCCAGTGCTCAACCCGTTCCTGCTCTTCCTTTTCATCCGGCCGAAGATCAGAGGGACTGTGTTTTCCGTCTGGTCCATAAAACTTTCTTATCTCAAGACCAAGTCTGCAGTTTTTTTCCACTGTTGCCCAGGGAAGCAGACCATGATCCTGAAGTACCAGCCCGGTGGACGGACGAGGTCGCTCTATTGATTTACCATCGATAAGAATCTTTCCAGTCGTCGGATGATTCAACCCTGCAATAAGAAAAAGCAGGGTTGTTTTGCCGCAGCCGGACGGACCGATAATTGTCCAGGATTCCCCCCGTTTCACATGGAATGAAAAATCACAGAACAGGTTTGTTCCATCTCCATATTGAAAACTGAGGTCGCTGATACTGATCATTGGAATCAGGGATTATTCCGGGAGAAAATCGAGAGTGATGGAATCCTCATACTTTAGTGCTCCCTTCAACAGTTTTTTCTCCACCATCCAGTTCATGACATCTTCCCACTGCCCAGGAGTGGGAAGAGCTTTCACAGGAAAAGGCGGGATAGCAAAACTCTTCTGCACATTTCCGGGTACTCTTATTTTTTTTAACATCAGCGCCCTGTATTTTTGCGGATCAGCATTCAACTCGGTAACTGCCCTGTCCCAGGCAACCATGAATTTTTTCACAGTCTCTTTTTTTTCTTCAAGACTGGCAGTTGAAAAACTAATGACACTGCAACTGACGTCTCCAAGACTTGTATCATTGACTATTTCAACAGCTCCCGCGGCCAGAGCACTGGTTCCCAGGGGATCAGGCAGGGTGGCGGCCTTTATCTGACCGGAAAGAAGAAGCTGCAGACGTTCAGGCAGTACCGGTACGGATTTATAGACTCTATTTTTCTTCCCGACACCTCCGGCAGCAAGAAGGCGATCACTGATATATTCAATTACCGTGTTTTTTGAAATACCGATCGGGACACCAGCCAGCTCGGTAACACCTTTAATCCCACTTCCCGGTGCTCCAAGAACCCTGAAAAGAGGGGCATCACCAAGGGGAGATCTGGCAATTCCAACAATTTTGACCATGTTTTTCTTCCGGTTGAACATGGCCGCACCGGAAATTTCGTTGATCATGCCATCAATTCTTCCCGCCTGCATCAACTGATCCCTCTCAAGAGCGCTTCCCACGGCAAGCGTTTCCACTACAATACCAAGATCTTTGAAATAATTATTTTCCTCAGCGACAAAGACGGGTAAAACATCCGGAATTGGCAGCAATGCCATACGCAGCTGTTTTCCTCCACCACTGCCCTGTGCTGATACGGTTAACACCAGAAAAACCAACAACCAAATTGAAAATAAAAGAAATTTTTTCATCACTCCAGCCATCCAGCAAAATTGAGTTTGTGTTTATGTACTGTGTTTCCCCTGTTCGAAAAATCGTCCCAGGGCAAAACCACAGCATCATTTTTTCGGTTCAGCAGTCTTTAGATAGCATAAATCCACCCACTTTTACAGCCCATTCAGAAAACCTGCCACTTTGCCATGGTATTTCCGGGAAGCATGCTGTATAAAATCTATGACAAATTACTTTTAAAAGATTCTAACATATTGAAAGTTCATTACAAATTTTTCCTGTTGAATTTAAAACTCAAGTCTGCCGGAAAGAGAGCGAAAGAATTGACAACCCTTCAAATCGTATCGCGATAATTACTTTATGGAAACCTATATAATCGGCATAGACACTGGCGGAACATACACTGATGGTGTTCTCATTGAAACCGAAACCGGAAATATTGTCACCGTCGCCAAGAAACCGACAACCCGTTTTCAGCTGTCCTCTGGTGTCAGCGAGGTTTTGAAAACACTCATGAAACAATCCGGCCTCACCCCGGAACAGGTGACACAGGTAGCAGTTTCCTCCACGCTTGCCACCAACAGTGTTGTGGAAAAACGCGGCGCCCGGGTTGCCGTTCTTGTTATCGGTTATGTAAAACATTTCAAACTGCCGGTCAAAGCAGTGCTCTACATCAAGGGGGGACACAATCTCCAGGGCGAGGAGGAAGAACCCCTTGATATTGACTATCTCGTCAGCCTTATCCATGGCCTGAAAAATGAGGTTGACAGTTACGCGGTCTGTTCAGCCATGTCCATTAAAAACCCGGCTCATGAACTTGTTACGGAAAAAGCCATCTCAATGATAGACCCCAAACCCGTTTTCTGCTCCCACCGGGTCAGTAGCCAGGCCGGCATGGAAGAGCGAGCAGCCACTGCCGCTCTGCACGCCAGGTTAATGCCTGTGATGACAGAATTCATGGAAGGAGTCTCAAGCGCACTAACCGAATGCAAACTGACCTGCCCTGTATTAACAGTTGCAGGAAACGGGGCTTTGCTTCCCGCTGAAAAAGCTGTTCTTCAAGCAGGCCTCACAGTGGCCAGCGGTCCTGCATGCAGCGCTGTTTTCGGTGCTCAAGCCGCAGCCCTCAAAGATTGTCTGGTTGTCGATATTGGTGGAACCACGACCGATATCACCATGATAAAAGACGGCTCCCCCACACTTTTAAATGATGGTTGCAATATAGGAGCGTGGAAGACCCATGTTGAAGCAATCGACATGCACACCGGCGGTATAGGAGGTGACAGTTTTGTCCATGTTGGCAAAAAAGGCGATATCACTGTCGGGCCGATTCGCGTGATTCCCCTGGCCATGAAAACAGATGGACCACCGGTTGAAACCTGGCTTGGGTCCGGAGATTCCTGCCAGCTTCTTGTTCGTGGCCCCGGACTGGAAACCGACGAACTGAAACAGCTCATGGGAACAAATGGCTGGACAACTCCCGCTATCATAAGAAAAAAGACCGGAACAGGCAGTATCTCCCTTGAGAAGGTCATTGACAGGCTTATAAGGCAGCAGCAACTGCAGGAGTACGGGTTCACGCCGACAGATGCCCTGCATGTCCTGAACAGGCTTCATATAGGCAACAGGGAAATTGCTGTCCGAAGTGCTGATATCCTCGGAAAAACCGTGGGACTGAGCGGCCGGGAGTTTGCAAAAAAAATCCTGGAAATGACCAGAGATAAAATCGAAACATTGATCATCAAATCTGTCATCCACTCAATTCAGGGCAAATCATTGACCGGATTTCTTGACAAAACCAGGAATCATCCCGTTCTTGGGGTAAGCTTTTCCCTGAAAATCCCCCTGGTGGGTATCGGCGGTTCTGCGCAGTGTTTCCTGCCTGAAATTGCTGAAAAACTGCGAACCACCGTCACCTTTCCGCAATATGGGGAAGTCGGTAACGCTGTCGGGGCAGCCATTCAGGTACAAAAATCACAGACCATCACTGCCCATTCAGAAAATTCTTGACCATTTGCTCACCGAGTTCCATTGACCTGTTTGTGGCCGCCTCCACTGCATCAATAATAGTCGTTCGCAACCCCCCCTGTTCAAGGGTATGAATGCCGGCAATGGACGTTCCCCCCGGCGAGGTAACCCTGTCTTTCAGTTGTCCGGGATGTTCATTTGATTCCAGCAGGAGTTTGGCTGAGCCCATAACAGTCTGGGCAGAGAGAAGCAGGGAATCCCGCCTGGAAAGCCCCATTTTCACCCCGGCATCGGCCATGGCATCAATAATGAGAAAAACATAGGCCGGTCCACTGCCTGAAAGACCGGTGAAAGCATCCATCAATATATTTTCCTGAATAAAGACACTGATACCCACAGAGTCAAAAATGGCCTTGGCTATATCAACGTCACCCTCAAGCACAAACTCCCCGGCAGCTATGGCAGTGGCACTCTCCTTGACAAAAGCGCAGATATTGGGCATAACCCTGATCAATCGTAGCTCTTTTCCCAGCCCCGACGCTATGGCCGCCAGGGGAACACCCGCTGCTATGGAAATCACCAGCTTTGATTTATCAAGGACATTGGCCGTCTCCTTTAAAACCGAGGCAAGAATCTGCGGTTTTGTCGCGTAGATGATAACCTCGGACCGTTCCACAACCTCTACGTTACTGGTGGTTGTGGCAATATTATATTTTTCCCGCATCTCCACCAGGGGTTCTTCACGGATATCTGAGCAGATTATGTTTTCAGGAACTGTTGCCCCTGACAGCACAAGACCGCTGATAAGCGCTTCCCCCATATTACCACTGCCGATGAATCCGATTTTTTTTTCTTTCAGCATAAATTGTATTTCTCCTTTTTCGTCTCCTGAATCCGTCACGAATCCAGATTACAGATTTCTGGCCTTGTTCCGGGATTTAAAGGTGACCCGGTGATACAGTTTTGTTATCGCCTTCTGGGAAAGGCTTCGCACCCCGGCAACCGGGTTTTTTATCCGCATGGTTGAACGATTACGGATCACCTTTCCAGCAGTTTCTGTTTTGATTTCCTCGTTCTTCTTTGAAATCTGCCGATCCAGAATGGCAAAAAGATTCTCTTCTTCCAGTACTCTCCGCCGGGCTTCAATTATATACGGTAACCTGTCTTCGTATTCATTATTATTAATATGACTGCTGATAATCTCTCTGGAACGGTTGTAATCATTGATATCGATCGGAATAAAACTCTCTTTCGGGAAGTAATCCGCCGCATTCGGCGCACCGTGGTAAAACGGCAGAGTATACCCCAAAAAGGCATCCGGCAGTTTTTCCGTCAGATGATGGTTGTATACATGGTTTTCCACTGCAATATGATACTGATAAGGATCAAGAGCCTCTGCCTTATCATCCATGGGATTGACACCATGCCCGAAAATATCCAGTTCAGGTAGATCATCCTTGAGTCGCCAGGTAAAATCAACCCGGGTGGAATGGAGGGTAATATTTCCTTTTCGCTGGGAACAGACTGTTGAAATTGTCTTTGTTTTTTCCGGTGGTTTCATGGCTGCAATCTCATCGTAGGTAATAAACTCTCCGCCCCCGAAAGGCAGACCGTAATGCCATACGAGCCCAGGATGATGATAGATGCAGTCAGGATGCTTCATTGCCCAGGGTTCCTGGAAAGTGAGAATACACCCGAACTGACGAAGATAATCTGACCCAAAAACAGTAATTGTGGACGGCTCCCCGGTTATCAGCATCGTTCTTTCCCGGGAACAGGCCAGCTTTTCTTCCGTCAGAAATCCGTCTTCAGGCAAATCATGATAGACAACCAGCCAGTCATACTCGCGAAAATCCACATCAAAAACAAAACGGCAGTTTTTCCATTGAGGAATCCCTCCTGGAAACTGCCTGAGAAACCCCTCCGGAGAACCTCCCCGTTTCAGTCCTCTGTGCATGAACTTCACGGTAATGAGTCCCTCTTTCCCCGATACGGAAGCAGCAGCTTCGCTCTCTTTTTCGCTTATAGAACCGGAAAATGAAAAAAATTTTTTCGACACCTTTTTTACTCCACTGCAATAGAATAAAAACCTTCCATCTTAGGAAAAATCTGTCTGCCCCCCTCTGCAGGCGTTCCTGCCATGGTTGGAATTTTCATAACTCTGTTATATCCAAACGGCATAAGCGGCCGATCTTTTGATTCGGCCATGCCGGTTTATCCTAGTTTACCCCACCTTCTCCAGCAATACTTTTTTTGATTGAGCAGAAAACTCAGCAATGCCTGGAATTAACGGGGAAACACTGGACATTCCATACAAGACCACTACAATTATAGGAACATTCATCAGAAGATACTCTGAAGGTACACACCATGGATATCTGGATTCTCTCTACAATACTGCTCCTGACTCTTTATCTTCTTATCACTGAAATAATATCCGTGGACCTTACGGCCATCGGTATAATGGTTGTTCTGGTAGTCAGTAGAATACTCACCCCCAGGAAGCTGTGGCGGGTTTTGCAAACCCTGCAGTTATTACTGTCGGTGCAATGTTTGTTGTTTCCAAAGGGATGATCCGTACCGGGGGTGTTGAATTTCTTGGCAGAAAAATCATTCAATTTTCCCGGGGAAATCCGCAACTTGCCCTCTTAATCATCCTGCTTTCCGTTGCCCTGGCTTCCGGGTTTATCAATAACACACCGGTAGTTATCCTCTTTATCCCGGTCATCATGACCATGTGTTGCGAGTTTGGTCTCAGCCCGTCCAAATATCTTATTCCAGTTTCCTATGCCTCCATCCTGGCCGGAACCTGTACACTGATCGGAACTTCAACCAATATCATTATCAGTGACCTCAGTGTCAGTTATGGTTATGACGGTCTGTCGATGTTCGAACTCGGTTTTTTAGGTGTACCCATTGCCATATGCGGTATTGTTTTCATTTTTTTTATGGCCCCCCGGGTTCTGCCTGCCCTTTCCAACCCCATCTGCAGACTGCAGGACAGTGACCACCGTCAGTATCTGGCAGAACTGCGTATCCCCCACACCAGTCCACTCGTGGGAAAATCTCCTGCCGAAATCTTCAAAAAACAGTATCCGGCCCTGCAAGTTGTGGAACTTGTCAGTAAATCCAGGATCTACCACCCGGGCAGGGACAGGATGACAATTAATGGTGGAGATATCCTGCTGGTGAAGGGATCATTAAATGATCTTGTGGAGATCCTCCACCGGGAAAATGTTGAACTGCCCTCTTCCGAAAGCGGTCTTATCCTCGGGGCCCAGAAGGATGCTCCTATCGTTGTTGAACTGATTATTTCCCCCCATTCCTCAGTAAGGGGGCAGCGGCTGGAACGAACAGATCTGGCCCGGGATCCGGATATCAATATTATTGCCGTCAAACGCAGCAATCTCCATATTTCCGAAAAACAAATCCATGATGTCAGATTGCAGACAGGAGATATTCTCCTTATCTGGTGCCAAGACAGCAAACTCGCTTCTCTCCGGTCCGGAACGGATTTTATTGTAATAGAAGATGTCTACGAGGAATTAATCCACAAAAGAAAAGCATGGTGGTCCATAATAAATTTTTTCTGCATGGTGGGCACAGCTACCCTGGGAATTGCAGACATCATGACGTGCTCCCTGACCGCAGCCTTTCTCATGATCATTACCGGCTGCCTGCAGATGCGGGACGGCTACCGGGCCCTGCAGGGGGATGTGCTCATCCTTATCGCCGGCACAATAGCCCTGGGTACCGCCATGCAGAAAACCGGGGCCAGCCAGCTGTATGCTGAGTCTTTCCTGGCCATTTTTTCCGGTTTTTCTCCGACCGTTATCCTGGGAGCCGTCATCCTGCTGACCAGTATCAGTACCCAGCTCTTGAGCAACAACGCAACCGCGGTACTGCTGCTGCCAATCGCCCTTTCAACGGCAGCAGGAATCGGGGTAGATCCCAAACCATTTATCGTCGGTATCTGTTTCGGGGCCAGCGCCTGCTTCGCCACTCCCATGGGGTACCAGACCAACCTGATGGTTTACGGACCTGGAGGGTACAGATTTATGGACTACCTGAAGCTGGGTATCCCGCTGAACGTATTTGTTGTTGCCGCTTCAACCCTGTTCATACCCCTTGTCTGGCCGTTTTAGTGTTTGTGACAGCCCGTGTTTCTGGTTACCCATGGAATGCAACCGACTTGACGATGCACATGTTTTGTAACTGGTCACAGGATTTGTAACTCCGTGTTTTTATCCATATTAAACCTGTAAGTGATCTGGCTGAGTTCCACGCAATCAGGATTTTATTTCGGCAATAAATTTATTTGAAGATTCTATGGCATGGTTCATCTTGCTGATGAGGTTTTCTATCTCACCTTTAAGATTGGCAAATTCACCATGGAGTGAACCAATTGCCTGGGCATTGAGATTGTGCTTCAGAAAAAGAACATTATCTCGGAAAATTGCAAGCACCGGCTCCATACTGGCTTCCGCCTTACGCATACTCCTCAACATTTCCCTGTATTTTTGACGCGTTTTGGTCAACTGTTCCTTGCTTGACCGCCGAAGTTCCCTGCTCTTATAAAGAGCCAGCTCTTCCTCCCATTCATTAAAGAGTGCATCAGCCACATCTTCAATTTTTTCTATCCTGGACGAGACCTTTTCAGCAATATCTTCACTGGCCTCGTATTCGCGGTTGAGATTGTTGTAGGCCTTTTTCAGATCAGTCTCCTTCAGCTTGACCACGGAATCAAACTGCTCCAGGGCCGATTTAAACTGTTCCTGGGCCGCAGCCTGGGTATCCCTTGCGGCCTTTACCCGATCCACCATAATATCCCGCTTATGGATACCCACTTTCTCCATGGCGGCATAATATGGTTTCGAACAACCACCAAGAAAGAGTCCAAAAAGTAAAGGGAGTATTACGATTATAGATTTTTCCATTTTACAGTACTGAGTTTTCATGTTTTCTGTTTTCCCCTGCAGGTTTTAATGAAAAGAATTATAATTTATTAAGAATGTATCATACCCTTATTCTTTTTTTTACGCAAAACCACTTCCTTATAAACCAGCATAGCCGAATTGACTGGCTCAGCGACAAAAAACGAATGAAAACCCGACTGCAGCAAAACAATCTTCAGAAGCGAAGTTTTCAGACAAAAAAACTATGACACCGGCAATTAACCAGGTAAAAAAAGCACAAATCAAATACAGAATTCATAAATACACCCACTCCCCGACCAGCCAATCTTTCGGGGAAGAAGCCGCAGAAAAGCTTGGCATCTCTCCACACCAGGTTTTTAAGACACTGGTTGTCAGCCTGGATAAAAACAAGCTTTGCGTAGCTGTTCTGCCGGTTTCATCCTTGTTAAGCTTTAAAAAAACAGCAAAAGCGGCAAAGTGTAAAAAATGTACCATGGCTGAAAAACCCCTGGTGGAAAAAACAACAGGATATGTGGCCGGTGGAATCAGTCCCCTGGGACAGAAAAAAAAACTGCCTGCATTTATTGACATTTCAGCACGAGAATTCAGTACAATCTATATCAGTGCCGGCCGCAGGGGCCTGGAAATTGAACTGGCTCCCGAAGATCTGGCGATTCTGGCAGAAGCAGACTTTGCCCCCCTCTGCCAATAGCCTGAATTTTATAGACAAAGCCCGGCTTTCGGTATTGAACTCAGCAGGCAGGGAAAAAAGATCATTTTGATTGTAAGAAAAATTTCACACCGACACCCCGAATCGATATAATAAAACATGAACTTACCTTCTCTGCCGTGGGAAGCAGGGATCCAGCGGGCTGAACCCGTCAATCTATTCGTCGAGGGGTACCGACATTGCCACTGAAACTTTTCCAGAAAATTCGAAACCATGCCGCCATTGCAACAGGGAACTTCAACATCCTTTTCAAGGATATAGAAATTACCCCCCTGCCTGCAGCCAGCGCCAGGCTCCTGGAGGAAATCAACAGGACAGAGGTCGATATGGAGCAGATATCCCGTCTCATCAGTGCAATGCCGGAGGTCTCCGCCCAGGTTATCAAAACCGTTAATTCTTCCCTGTTCAGCCTGCGCTCACCTGTCTTATCGATCCAGCATGCCGTGAGTCTGCTGGGTCTTGACCATATCCGTTCAATAACCCTTTCTTTTGCTGCGGTTAACTCCGTTCCCAGACCCCAAAATGCCCTTTTCAACCACCAGGCCTTCTGGAGCGATTCCCTTGTCCGCGCCCTTATCGCCCGTGGCTTTGCCCGTTACCACTGCCCGGAAGAATGTGATGATGCCTTTACAGCCATGCTGATCGCCGATGTGGCACTGCCCATCCTTCTTGGCAGCTGGACGGAATATTATGAACCAGTCGTGCAGAAATGGCTTGAATCCGATGAACGGTTGTCCGAAATAGAGCAGCACCATTTCGGCTGGAACCATGCCCAGGCAGGTGCATGGATCCTCCAGCACTGGAAATTTCCCGAACAACTGATCTGTTTTGTCGGTATCCATAATGCCAATCCTGACTGTATTGAAGAATTACAGCTGGAAAACAGTATTGCCCTGCCACTTATGACAGCATCGATCCTTCCCAGCAGTCTCCACCCGGAAAATGGCAAGACGACTGCTTTTATCAGCGAGGCGGTACAGCGTTTCAATTTAAACGGTGATGAACTGGCTCAGCTTCTCCAGGAGGCCGAACACGGTTTTCTCGAAATCCATGAACTGCTCGGGCTTTGCCATGTAGGAGAACAACCAACCCTGAAAGCGGTGAAAAAAGCACTGACAGACCTGGAGAAATAGATGGAAACACCGGGAAAGACAACCAGAACCCCGCAGGAAAGTACACTTTTTCGTGTTGTCCGGTTTTTCTCCAGATTGCAGCTCCACTACCTGCTGCCCCGTCTTCGTCACCCGGACCGCGTCGTTCGCCTCTTCGTTTTCATTGAGGGATCCCTCGCCCTGGGTGTTATTTCCGCTGCCGCTTATTTCACACAGTTTCCTCTTCTCTTCCCCCCCCTGGGGCCCTCCGCCTTTATCCTTTTCCGGATGCCCATGTCCGCCTCAGCAGCACCGCGCACAGTATTGCTTTCCCATCTGCTCGGCCTGTTTTCAGGGTTCGGAGCACTTGGGGCTGGCTACCTCTTCTTTTCTCCCGGAGCTGTCAATGGAACTGGTACGGTAACAACAAGCTCAATTATCATCCTCTCCCTCGCCATGGGCCTGTCAAGCCTTGCCATGATCTGGATGGAATGCAACCATCCTCCGGCCACAGCCACCGCTCTAATTGTGGCCATGGGAAATATTACCTCCCTGTCCCAGGTCGCAGGATTTATTGTTGCGGTTGTTCTCCTGATCAGTCTGGCTTTTCTTTTTAACCGTATTCTCGGAGGACTCCCCTATTCCTACTGGCGGCACGATCCGGAAATATCAGCCCATTACGGTACACTTGCCGGTATAACCAACCGCAGGCAGGGATACTGGCAACAGCTTACAGAAAAAATGTTCCAGTCAAAACTGCACTGAATACAAATTTATCACCAGTGATCATCAGGAAAAAAGGAAAACCGGCCCTGGATCACCCTTTTCATCTACAGGATACACTGGAGCAAATCAGGATCGCCGTCTTAATTTCTGCAACAGTTCTTTCCCGGGAATACCATCTGCTTTTATACCGGCTTCCACCTGGTATTTTCGGATCGCTTTTCTTGATTCCCTTCCCAGGGAACCGTCAATTTCCCCCGTGTAATACCCCAATTTTTTCAGCCTCTCCTGCAGCTCAATTTTTTCATCAATATCGAGTGCTCCCGGCTTTCTCGGCCAGGATTGAACCATACCGTCACTTCCGGCAAGACGATCCGCAAGGAGGCCGACGGCAAGAGCATAAGCGTCAGCATTATTATACCTTTTTAATACAAAGAAATTTTTCAGCATCAGAAAAGCAGGACCATCAGCTCCTGTGAACAACTTCAGCACTGCTCTGTCTCCGGGACGGGGATATTTTTTCTTTCCGGGACGGACAAACCCAAGTTTTTCCCATTGCGCCAAGGTCTTGGTCTGTTCCTTGAATTGATATCCCCGGAAGGGATTAGTGTTTCATACCCCCATGTTTTTCCCGTTCGCCATCCATTTTTCCGTAACAGTGAGGCTGCGGTGGCAAGAGCATCGGGAATAGAATTCCAGATATCCCGGCGCCCGTTCCCATCCATATCAATACCATAGGCAAGATAACTCGTGGGAATAAACTGGGTATGTCCCATTGCACCAGCCCAGGATCCAAGAAACTGCTCCCGGGAAATATCCCCATCCTGCAGAATCTGCAAGGCGGCGATTAATTGTTTCTCAGCAAAACGTCGCCGTTTTTTATCACTGTAAGCCAGAGTGGCCAGGGCACGTGGTATATAGTGAAGACGATTCTTTTTTTTCAGAACCTCTCCATAGCTCGATTCCATCGACCAGATGGCAAGAATAATTGAGGATTCAACACCGAAACGCTTTTCAACAGTCTCCAGTGTTCCGGCATAGTAACGACCCATCCTCTTTCCTTTTCGTATTGTGAAAGGATTCACTCTTCCATCAATATAGTCCCATATTGCTGTTGTAAACTCAGGTTGATATCGGGCCTTTTCAAGAACAATCGGGTCAATTTCAGTCACCCCGGAGAATGCCTGTTCATAGGTTTTCTTCTTTATCCCACTCATGGAGGCAGTCAGGTAAAATCCGGAAATCCATGACTGAAACCCCGCGTCAGCTTTCACATTTTCAGTAAAAAGTCCTGAAATACACACAAAAACAGCTGTAATAACAATAATTTTTCTAATTAAAACCAAATAATAATTCACAAGCCCCCTCTTCAGTTTTCCACACCACCACTCCATTTAGCAGATATGAAGAGAAATTCCCACCTAAACCGGCATTCCCGTATTTCTAAAGAGGGTTATCCGGCAAGAAATGAACCCACAGGGTTGTTGACATGAAAAAGGGTATTGAGTATTCATCTCTTTTATGGATTTTTTACAATACATGGATCTTTCTCCAACCCTTCCCCTGCTTTTTACCCTCAGTTTTCTTGCGGCCACAGTTCTTCCCATCGGCTCGGAATGGCTGCTCATCCTTTTGCTTATGAAAGGGCATCCTCCGGTTTTCACGGTATTAACTGCAACTTTTGGCAACTACCTGGGCGGTTGTACAACTTTTTTGATTGGAATTTGGGGTTCCGATATGATAATCAAAAAAATCCTGCGGTTGCAGACATCAGATCTCAACAGAGCAAAACAACTGTATGGGAAATATGGTTCCTGGTCCCTTCTCCTCTCCTGGCTGCCCATTGTCGGTGACCCTCTCTGTCTGCTTGCCGGAATTTTAAAGACCGGTTTTTTTCGGTTTTCTATCCTTGTTTTTTCCGGTAAGTTTCTACGGTATGCAACTCTTGCATATCTGGTTACGTCCGGTTCTGCAAGACAATAGAATACCCGATTACACACAACACTCAATTTGACGCTTATCCCACTTGGCTGAATTTCATGGGTAAAGAATAAAAAAGCTTTCTCACCGCTATGAAAGAAAAGATATTGAAGACAGTCTACGAGATTTTTACAGTATGGAGCAAAGACTTTGATGTTGCCTGTCACCGTGGATGCTTTGTCTGCTGTACCCGAAATGTAACGATGACCGCGGTGGAGGGAGAACTGATTCTTCGATATATCCGCAAGAACAAAATGGAACATCAATTTGCTGAAAGACTGCAATCAGCCTCCCCCAAAAAACGCCCGAAGATGACAACCAACGATTTTGCCCGGGCCTGTCTTCAGGAAAAAATGTATGATTTCGAAGAACCTTCCCCGGAAGAAAAATGTCCTTTTCTGGAAGATAACCTCTGTATAATTTACCCGGTTCGACCTTTTGTCTGTCGAATGATGATATCCAGACACCAGTGTGCAAAAGGTCAGCCAGCGTCACTCTCGAACGATTACCTGGCAGCAGCAACCGCCGTCATGCAGATCATAGAACACCTGGGACAAAAGGAATACTGGGGCAATATGCTGGATGTCCTGCCGGCCCTTTGTGATATCAGTGAACATCACACCGTTGCATCCCACCTGGACAATGTTGTGATAATGGAAGCTCGAATGAGGACATTAACAGCAAAACCGCTTCCCGGGTTTCTTTTTACAGAGGAGGAGGAACAGACAGTTGCCCCTCTTCTGCAGACGATTTTCAATACGGAAATCATGGGCAGACGCATTGAAGACATCCTGAACGGCCGATAACTCCCTCAGTCTTTCCCTTACTACTCTTCATCCAGAACTTACGGTTACTGTGAAAATCTCATCCAGACTGCAGTTTCATCCTTTTTACGCTCCACCCGGATATTGGAAAAACAACTTCGGCAGAGTTGCAGCATCGCCTTGTTTTCTGGAAGCATGGAGGCATAAAACCCTTTGAAGCCATTAAATGAAGCAACTTTTTCCAGTTGTCTGAAGATATATTTTGCAATACCCATCTTCTGGAAATCTTCACGAACGACAAAGGCCACCTCTGCCCACTCTTCATCAACACGTGCGTAGGTTCCGATGGTGACAATCTCCTTATTCCCCAGGTTACGCACAACTCCGATGAGGGAAATATTCTGTCTATAATCGATATTAGCCCAGTGTTCCTGTGCCATTTTGCGGGAAAAGATACTGACGGAATGAAAGAAGCGTAAGAAAACTGTAGTCTCATCCAGGGAGTAAAAAAAATTCCGGTAGGCAATTTCATCGGACGGCAGAAGAGGACGCACAGACATGGTTTTGCCGTTTTTCAGGCGCAGTCTGCTTTTATATTCCTCAATAAAAATCAGGTCTTCCGCCAGGGGAGGCAACTGGTCGGCAAAAATATAGTGGTTGTCCTTGGCGGAATCAATCAGTGCCTCACGAAAATCCGGGTGAGCTATCTGACACAGTTCAATCACCCGCTGTTGGATACTTTTTCCTTTCAGCTGGGCAATACCGTATTCGGTAACCACGAAATTCACATCAGCGCGCAGAGTGGCAACACCCGCCCCCCTGCTGAGATTAGCAACGATTCTGGAAACACTCCCCTTTTTTGCCGTGGACGGCAGAGCGATTATGGAAAGACCACCCTTTGACAGGGTCGCACCCCGAATAAAATTGGTCTGGTCCCCTGTTCCGCTGAAAAAAAGCCTGCCAACGGAATCAGAACAAACCTGTCCGGTGAGGTCAACCTCCAGGGCCGAGCTGATGGAAATAAAATTATCATTTCTGCCGATAACCGACGGATTGTTCACCCAATTAGCCGTCCCAAAATAGAACTGGATATTATTGTCGATGTAATCATAGACACAACGGGTCCCCATACAGAATGTGGCAACGGCCCTGTCTGTCATGAAATTCTTGTTTTTATTTGTGATAACACCTTTTTTGATAAGGGGAATAAATACATCCGAAATCATCAACGTGTGGATACCCAGATCGTTTTTGTCTTCCATGTAACGGAGAAGAGTATACGGCATATGACCATAACCCACCTGCAGAGTTGAGCCGTCATCAACCAGTTCCCCGACATATTGCCCTATCCTTGAGGCAATTTTTTCATCAGTCACTTCCTGGGAAATGGTACGCAGTTCCTCTTCAAAAGGTACCAGATAATCGATATCGCTGATATGGAGAAAACCGTCACCGTGGGTTCGTGGCATACGAGGATTGACCTGGGCAATAACGGTTTTTGCCGACTTGACCGCTTCAAGGGTAACATCAACAGACACACCGAGGCTGGCAATACCAAACTCATCCGGAGGACTTATCTGGATGAGAACCGTATCAATCACAATTTCACGGTTTTTAAAAAATCGTGGTACCTGTGAGAGATAAGTGGGAATATAATCGACCTTGCCTTCAAAGGCGGCCTGCTGCATCTCCCGGGTGACAAAAAAAAGTTTGACGGAAAACCTTTGCAGAAAGTCTTCATCAGTAAAATAATCAGCCAGAGTGAAGGCAAGCATCTGAAATACCATGATGTCTTTCAGGTGCAGATCCTTGACCATGGTATGAATGAGATGGCGGGGCTCTCCGCAGCCAGAGCCGATAAAGATGCGACTTCCGTTTTTGATGGTGGCCACGGCCTCTTTTGCCGAAACAATTATATTCCCCGCCTTTCGTTCCATTTCCCTCCCCGGGGTACAATTACTTTATGACCCTGCCTGTGTCACAGGTCTTTTTGAAGACATTAGGGTGCCTTGAAAAATTAGAATTTTCGTTCGAGATCAGGTAAGCATAGACTCCGAGGAATAGGAAAATTAAAAAGCGCAGCATATTGAGCATATGTGAGCATTTTTCATTTTTCTGTGACGCAGAGATCGGACGAAAAGGTAATTTTTCAAGGTGACCATTAATGAAACAGAGGCAGAAACTCTCCATACCCCTGTTCCTCGAGCTTGTCGGCTGGAACAAACCTGAGTGATGCCGAGTTGATACAGTAACGCAGACCTGTAGGTTCGGGACCGTCATCAAATAGATGCCCCAGGTGCGAATCCCCATGGAAACTGCGCACTTCAGTCCTTTCCATGAAAAACTTCCTGTCCTTGACCTCAACAATATTTTCCTTAACCAGGGGTCTGGAAAAACTGGGCCACCCGGTTCCCGACTTGAACTTGTCCAGAGAACTGAAAAGGGCTCCCCGGACACAATATCAACATAGATACCTGCTTCCTTATTGTTCCAATAAGGATTTTGAAACGGAGGTTCTGTCGCATCGTTTTGAGTAACAGAATATTGCAGGTCAGTCAAAGTCGAACGTAATTTTTCTTTATCTGAAGATTTTGTTTTGATTTCCTTCTGTTTTTTCCATGTATTTTTTAAAAACCCGGACCTGCCCGAACCCGCTTTGTATAATGAGTAATGAAGAATATTTTTCCGATAATAATCCTGGTGATATTCCTCAGCGGAATAAAACTCCTTCATGGGAACAATTGCCGTGACAATCGGTCCGTTAAAAATATTCGCCTCATCTATTTCTTTTTTTGACTGAAGGGCAACCTGTCGTTCCTCTTCCGTTGAATAGAAAATCGCTGTTCGATATTGTGGACCCCGATCAGCAAACTGACCGCCATCATCCGTCGGGTCAACCTGTCTCCAGAAAGTATCAAGCAATTCTTTAAAGCTTATCTTCTCAGGGTCATACACAACACGAACCGACTCAACATGTCCTGTCATTCCGGATGAAACCTGCTCGTAGGTGGGATCCACTTCTTCTCCGCCACAGTATCCGGCCGTGACATCGACAACTCCATCAAGCTGTTCAAAAGGCGGCTCCATACACCAGAAACATCCACCACCAAAAACGGCTACCCTCTGTTCACTGACCTGCCCTTCCTGCCCGGCAAATGCCGCAATGGAAAAAAGAGCCAGCACAGAGACTATAGTCAGAAACTGCATATTTCCTCCCGAAATAAAAAAATAATGATTACCAACAACCTCTACAGAGAGGATATTCACTGTCTAATCATGAATCAACCAGAAACAGTGACGCTCCCTGCCTGTTCATTTTAACCATCGCGGGAAACAACACCACAGGAAGGTTAGATTGTAAATCTCCGCAGCTGCAGGTTTTTTATGAATGAAGAACAATTTTCTATTCCAAAAACGGGAGTCGGTTGCTATATTGCCAGCCATGGAAAATTCAAAAAACACCAAACGGACCAAGTTTATTTTCGTGACCGGCGGCGTCCTCTCATCCCTGGGAAAAGGACTAGCCTCTGCAGCAATTGGGGCTTTGCTTGAAAGCCGCGGGCTCACTGTTACTTTTCAAAAACTCGACCCCTATATCAATGTTGATCCAGGTACCATGAACCCTTTTCAACACGGGGAGGTCTATGTTACTGACGACGGGGCTGAGACAGATCTGGACATGGGGCATTACGAGCGCTACACCAATGCCGTCATGAATCAGAAAAACAATTACACTTCCGGACGGATCTACTATTCCGTCATCATGAAGGAACGCCGGGGAGAATATCTTGGCGGAACTGTCCAGGTCATCCCCCATATCACTGACGAAATTAAAGCTGCAGTTCTGCAGCTCGACGGCAGCGTTGATGTGGCAATTATCGAAATCGGCGGTACTGTCGGTGATATAGAGGGTCTGCCGTTTATCGAGGCCATCCGCCAGCTGCGCGGTGATCTGGGTAAAGAATACTCTCTGTATATTCACCTGACCCTGGTTCCCTACATTAAGACAGCAGGCGAAGTGAAGACCAAGCCGACCCAGCATTCTGTAAGGGAGCTGCGTGCAGACGGTATCCAACCCGATATCCTTGTGTGCAGAACAGAAGTTCCTCTGGAGGACAGTCTCAAGGCAAAAATAGCTCTTTTCTGTAATGTCGCCCCGGATGCCGTCATCACTGCTATTGATGTGGATACAATCTATGAACTGCCACTCTACCTTCACCGGGAAGGACTGGACAGCAAGATACTGGAACTGCTCAATATCTGGACAGGACAGCCCAACATCGAACCCTGGAAGGAACTTGTCCATAACATCAAGAATCCACAGACCGAGGTAACAATTGCCATTACCGGGAAATATGTGGACCTGACCGAATCCTATAAAAGTCTGCATGAAGCCCTGGTACACGGTGGCCTTGCCAATCACACCAAGGTCGACCTGAAATATATCAGCGCTGAAGACCTGGAATCAAAAAACGCAGCCAGTCTGCTGGAGGGTTGCAGCGGGATCCTGGTCCCGGGCGGTTTTGGAAAACGTGGTGTTGAAGGTAAGATCAAGGCCATCAATTTTGCCAGGGAAAACAAGATTCCCTTTTTCGGTATATGCCTCGGTATGCAGCTCGCCGTTGTTGAATTTGCCCGAAATGTTCTGAAACTGGCCAAGGCCAACTCCGTTGAAATGGATGCGACGACTCCTGACCCGGTCATTTTTCTGATCAAGGAATGGTTTGACTATCGAACTGACGAGTTGCAGGTGCGTGATGAAGAGTCAGATATGGGCGGAACACTCAGGCTGGGGGCTTATCCCTGTGTTTTGAAGAAAAAAACCAACAGTTTCATGGCCTACGGAACTGAAGAAATTTCGGAAAGGCATCGCCATCGTTATGAATTCAACAACGATTACCGTAGCGATCTTGAGAAAAACGGTCTTGTCATTTCAGGAACGTCACCGGACAATAACCTTGTGGAGATAGTTGAGATAGCCGATCACCCCTGGTTCCTCGGCTGCCAGTTCCACCCTGAATTCAAATCCAAACCCATGAAACCCCATCCGCTTTTCAGGGACTTTATCAGTGCCGCCCTTAAAAAAAAGCAGGAAGGATAAAAAATGCAGGAAATCAAAATTGAGATACCTGTTCCAACCGGTGACCCCATTGTGGTCGGTACAGGCCAACCCCTTCTTCTGATCGGTGGCCCATGTGCTCTTGAATCAGAGGAAATTGCCCGTACCGTTGCTGAAAAAATGCAGGAAATCTGCAATCGCCTTGGTATTTCATATATTTTCAAGGCTTCCTTTGACAAGGCAAACAGAACATCTCTTTCATCCTACCGGGGACCCGGTCTTGAAAAAGGGTTGATGATCCTTGCCTCAATACGGGAATCGATGCAACTTCCAGTCATTTCAGATGTGCACGATGCCAGCCAGGTTAAAGCTGCTGCTGAAGTACTTGATATCATCCAGATTCCGGCCTTTCTCTGTCGACAGACAGATCTTCTCACCGAAGCGGCCCGAACCGGCAAGGTTGTCAATGTCAAAAAGGGTCAGTTTGTATCCCCCTGGGATATGAAAAACGTGGTGGACAAATTACGTGGGGTCGGTGGCAGGAAAATCATGCTGGTTGAAAGGGGAGCCAGCTTTGGTTACAACAATCTTGTGGTTGACATGCGCTCCCTGCCGATAATGCGCTCCCTCGGCTGCCCGGTTGTCTTTGATGCAACCCATTCCGTTCAGCTTCCAGGTGGTGCCGGAGGCTCTTCAGGTGGACAGCGTGAATTCATTGAACCACTGGCCAGGGCAGCTACGGCAGCCGGGATTGATGGGTTGTTCATGGAGATTCATCCGGACCCCCGGAAAGCCCTGTGCGATGGTGCCAACTCCATAGCCCTGGACGATGTGGAAGAGGTTTTGAAAAGAATCATCAAAATTCGGACCGCTCTTGCCTGATCATGTCAGACTCATGCTCTTCACCAACCGGGCACCCTTCCGACTGCGAAATCATGGAAGGTTATCGCTCCATGGCCAGAAAACGAGGTACACCACAAACCGATCCTTATCGCATGCGTGCGCTTGCCAGAGCAAAGGAAATTAAACTGCTTCTTCTTGATGTGGATGGTGTTCTTACCGATGCCACCCTGCTCTATTCAGATGGGAGTGGAGAAAGCAAAAGTTTTCACACCAAGGACGGATTCGGCCTTCGACTTCTCAGGGAAGCAGGCATCAGTACCGGAATAATTACTGCCAGAAAATCAGAGGTTGTACAGAGAAGAGCTGTCGAACTGAAAATGGATTACATCCACCAGGGTGCAATTGACAAAAACAATGCCTTCAGAGAGATCAGGAAACAATCGGGGTTAAAACCGTTTGAAATTGCCTACATGGGCGATGACTGGCTGGACCTGGTCCTTTTGCTGCAGGTTGGACTTGCAGTAGCACCCGCCGATGCAGAGCCGGAGGTGCTTGAAGCTGTGCATTTCATCACAAAAAGAGATGGTGGCCATGGAGCAGTCAGAGACTGTTGCAACCTGCTCCTGGAATCCCGGGACTCCCTCTCGAAACTCCTGCAGAAATACAAAACCAGATGAAACTGCACCGCAATCAGGTCTGGCTTATCCCCCTTCTCCTTATCCTGACCTATCCTCTCTGGAGCATACCCATCGGTAAATTTCTGACCCCCCGTGGCGGGGTTCCTGCTCAAACAGTAATCAAAAAGACAAATCAGCATAATTTCAGGATGGAATCGGTTAAAATTCTGCAGAATCAGAATGGAAAAAAGACAGCCATGATCCGGGCGAAATCTGCCCGAACCGGGGATGATACAGATATTCTCATCCTTGAAACCGTTGATGCTGATATCTTTGACGAAGATGGCAATGTTACTCATATCGTCTCCAGAACGGGAAAATACAACGTTAAAACCAAGGCCCTGACCCTTTCCGGAGACGTGGTGGTTAATAAAATCCGCGATAATCAGTTTCTTTACACCGACCTTCTCCACTACAACAGCGATAAACGCACTGTCAACTGCCCTGGGAAAACAAAACTGATCGGAGAAAATGTCAGTATTGATGGTGGGAGTCTTGATTACGATATCAATTCAGCGCGATATGATATCGGTGGCCGCGTTTCTGTCGATCTTGAAGGATTTTCCGCCCCCGCCCCTGCTCCCCGTTCCTAACCTCTTCGAATTCCGATTAACCGTTCCAGGGTCCAAAGCCGCATTTCTCCAGAACTCACCTTGAATTTTATTGTAACAACTCGATATTTAGACTAAAGTTGGGATGATTCAATAAGGAGCCGGCCATGACAACAGCCTCACCGACTGAACCAGTAGACATTATTGTACCCGTACTGAACGAAGAAGAGATTTTACAGGAATTCCATACCAGAATTTGCAGACTGAATTTTCCGATAAACCTTATTTTTGTTGACAATGCATCAACAGATAAATCAGTCGAGATCATCAGCTCCTTTCCCGATGCCACCCTCATCAGGCACCAGAGCAACGAGGGATACGGAGCCTCCCTTATAGACGGCATTAAGGCATCAAATAATTCGAAAATTGTGATAATTGATGCGGACTGTGAATATCCTCCGGAAGCCATCCCGGCACTGGTTAAGGAACTCGACAACGCGGATGTGGTTTACACAAGTCGATTTCTTGACAACAGTAACACCTCTATGCCTTTTCTGAAAAGAAAAGGTAACCAGATCATTTCATCGCTTTTCAATCTTCTTTTCAAACAGAATGTTACTGATCTGTACACGGGATGCAAGGCGATAAACAGAAGTGCTCTCGAGGGAATTAAACTTGAGAGAAAAGGGTTTGAACATGTGCTGGAACTCGGCGTAAAACTGGCCCGCAACAATATCAAAATTACTGAAATTCCCGTTGTCTTCAGTCCACGGCATACCGGCCAGGCCAAAATGAAACATGTTTCTGAAACACTGAAATATCTCTACCTCACTCTTTCCTACTACCTGCGGGTTCGCTGAATGGAAAAAATGGTCGGTATAATACCTGCAGCCGGTAAAGGTGTCAGAGCGCGACCTTACACAACTCTTGTCCCCAAAGGAATGCTCCAGATCGCCGGGAAACCCAATCTTGAACGTATAATCAGCCTCATGCGGGATTCTCTTCAGATTGAAGATATTTATATTGTTGTCGGTTACCTTGGGGATATCATAAAAGAGTATTTCAAGGACGGCAGACAACTTGGAGTCAGGCTCCACTATATCGAAAACAGAGAACTTGACCGGGGACTTGCCTGGTCAATTCTTCTGGCCGGCCGAAAAGTCGACACCACCTGCTGTGTTATACTCTCAGATGAATGTTATATCGACTCAAACCATGACGAGATACTGAAAACACCCCTTTCACACCACATTGCCACATGTACGGTCATGGCAGTTGATGACCCGAAAATAATCCACAGGAATTATGCCGTACAGCTCAACGGTTCTAGGATTGTCAGACTTGTCGAAAAACCAGATAAGGTTGAAAACAACCTGCTGGGTTGTGGTACGTTTCTCCTCAATCCGCCGGTCTTTGACCTCCTGGAGAAAGCGTTCAGAAAATCCCCGGATAACTATGTTGAATTTGTCACCTTTCTCGATAAACTCTGCTCACAAAAACCGGGTGTTTCCTGTTTTCAGCTGAACGGAACCTATGTCAATATAAACGACAGAGATTCCCTCAATCTTGCACGATTCTACGAGAGAAACAAGTCGTTTTCAAAGAAAACAATCTCTCTGATTCTTTATTCCGAGGGAACAGAAGAAAACCTCCCCCTGGCCGTACAGCAATACGGGAAAATCAAAGCCATCACATCCATCCATGTTGTCCTTCCTCATGAAAATAAGATTGCCAATACCGTTAAGGGGATGGATGTCACATTTCTCACCTGTCCTCCAAGCATGACGCTCTACGGTGAAAAATTGAAATATGGTATGGACAGAGTGCCTGGGGATATTCTTATTTTAGCTGAGGCGGCCTATACTTTTCCGGCCCATGATATAGATAAACTCTTGTGCTACCTGAAAGAAGCAGACATGGTTGCCGGAACCAGAACAACACGGCAACTTATCACCCGGGGTTCAGATATGCAGGGAACCGTGAGACTGGCCAATATATTCCTGGCAAAGGTGCTTGAGCTGTTCTGGTGGAGTTACGAACCCCGGCTTACCGATGTCGGATGCACATTCAGAGCAGTATGGCGCTCGAGCTATGAAGAAATAAAGGACCAGCTGGCTGAACGAGGTCCCGCATTGTTAACTGAAATGGTTATTGAAATATTGCGAAACAGAAATAGAATTGTCGAAATACCGGTAAACTATTCCAACAAATATCAGGCAATGCATGGAAAATATCGCAACTACAGAACATTCTTTTCAATTTTCAAGGTAATGCTGAAAAAACGCCTGCAGATATCGAGTCACTGATAGTTGAACACGCTTCAGCGTGGCTTTAACCCGTATGCCTGAACTGATGAAAAATGTGGGTTAATACTTTCCCGGAAAAAAAATGACTACCTTTTTCAAAACATACTGGTCTTCCAGAAAACTGTACGCTCTCGGCTGGAAACAGTTTTTCAGCACCAACCGGACCCTGTTGCTCTTCTCTTTTTTCACCTTTCTTTCGGTATTGCTGTTGCGGTCATGGTTTCACTTTACCCATCCCGGTCTTTATGTGGAGGACACCAGTCACTATTTCAATTATTTTTATGGGGATATAAGAGGGTTTAAAAGTCTGTTGCACAATCCAAACGGATATTTAACCATTCTGACAAACACCATCGCACTACTGACAGCAAAACTTGATGTTCGCCTGCAGCCGACAGTCTACCTCTTGACCAGTACCACCATGACCATAGCCGCCGTCATGGCCCTTCCATGCTCAGGTCTTTTGAAAAACAGATATATTCTCTTCTGCAGCCCTTTTCTGCTTGGGCTATCCGGAATAAACCACCTGTTTTACTATACAACACTGACATACCTTATTTATGTGTCGGTTATTCTTCTCTTCAGCCTTCTTTTCTGGGAAACAGGAGACAGCAACCTCGGAACAGGCCTGCTCTTTATCTTCCTTTCGCTCCTCATCTGGTCCGGCCCCTTCTCGGTTCTTACTGTACCTTTTTCCCTGATGTTTATCCTTTTTTTCAAAGGAAAAACACGGTTTTTGCTTGGCCTGATGGTCGTTGCCATATTCTACCTTCTCTGTGTAACCGACAAGACCATTATGCTGAGCAATATCTTCCATGGAGCCATCAGGAGGATATGGTTCAATACCCTCATCCTCAACGTCTTTCTAATGGAGGCAAGGCATGTTGTTACCCCGAAAATCGAAATCTTCTTTACTCTGTTTTTCACAGGAATACTGTTTTTTTTCAGAAAGGATTCTTTTTACCTGAAAATTGCACTGCTGCTTTTCATCTTGATCAACGGCTCTCTTGCGCTCCTGTTCTTAAGCAAAAAATACCTGCTCTACCAGACACTTCTTCCCTGTTACCTTTTTATTCCTCAATTTTTCTGGCTCTTTTTCCTGCTTTTTACCGCCGACAGATTCCTCGTTAACCACAGGAAACTCGTACACATGGGCATTCCCATTGCCTGCTGTTTTTTCGCTTTCATTCTCTACGACAACCTCCACCATCCGGAAAAATGGGAAATCTCCCGAATGCCGGCACTTCCCCGTTTCCTTGAAGTGGTTCACAACAATGAAATGCACCACTGGGAAAAAGAAAACAAACTCAAAATCATAACCACTCCAGGCCGGGGCTCATTCAGACCTACTGCCAAAGTAGGAAAACGGGGAGATGATACAACCGAGGTCGAATTCATTCATGTAGAGTAAGTTTCTGTATCTCAAAATAGCTCTCGCACACACGCCATCGTATATTGACGTCCCAGAGCCACATACCAAATTCATTTCTGCTTTTTTTCTGAAAAGGTGGCCTCGGATCCAGTCCCACCAGTTCCACAATGAGTTGTCGCAGTGGTCTCCCTGTCTCCTGTTCATAACGGGCACAGAATATCTCAGCCTCACGGGTAAAACGCACAGCCATCGTTGAAATTTTGATCTCCGTATAGCCATCCTCTGCTCCGCTGATACAGTCTGAATAAGGGATATACGGTTTAATATCCACAACCGGAGTACCATCCAACAGATCCACACCTGCCAGATCAAGAAATAATTTCCCCTTTTCCCTGCGGATTCCAGCAAGTCTCACTGCAGACATGCCAAGATGGTTCGGTCTGTGGGGAGATCGACTCGCAAAAACCCCCACTCTTTTTTTCCCACCTAGCCGGGGGGACGAACAGTTACTTTCCATCCTTCATCAACAGCACGGTGAAAATAAAACTGGACCCACACATGGGAAAAATTCTCAAGCTCCCGAACCATTTCTTCCCGGTCGAAAGGCGGCAGCAATTCCAGCGAGGCTGTTACTGATGGTGCCATCCCCGGTTGACGGGGAATTCCGAATTTTTCCTTCAGGCAGGAATGAACAACACCCACTCTTTTTACAGTAAATTGTACGTCCATGACACCTCGGTAACACAAATTTAAAAAAAATATTATTATTCTTGACAACAACCATACTGTGCTGTTACGGTAACACAACATTAAAAATCGTAACACTGCCTGAAAACAGTGTCAATCAGAACAGTTTAAGGTCAGGAGCTGTATTTCATGCATATTTCAGAGGGTGTCCTCTCCACACCCGTTCTTATCACTGGGGGAGCAGTTGCCTTTGCGGGCACGGCTGTTGGTCTGAAAAAACTCAATTATGATAAAATAATGAGTGTCAGTCTGCTTACTGCAACATTTTTTGTCGCTTCACTGATTCATGTCCCCCTGGGTCCCGGGAGTGTCCATCTTATCATGGGAGGACTGATGGGACTCCTTCTCGGATGGAGCTGTTTTCCCGCCATTCTCGTAGCCCTTTTTCTCCAGACTGTTTTTTTTCAATTTGGTGGCCTGACTGTCCTTGGAGTTAATACCACAATCATGGCTCTCCCGGCCCTTCTCTGTTACTACCTCTTCCGCCCCTGGCTCAAAAATAACGGTAATAAAAGAAAAATAGCCGCTTTCGGTTGTGGTTTTCTTTCCATCCTGCTCTCATCCATCCTCCAGGCTGTCGCTCTTACAATTACTGACAGTGGTTTCTGGCATGCCGCTCAACTTGTCATCGCAGCCCACATTCCGGTTATGTTTATTGAGGGAATTATTACCATGTTTACCATATCCTTTCTGGCAAAGGTGCAACCTGAATTTCTGCAGATCAGCAAACAGGAAGAATAGCCCCTCCCGACAAAAGGTGATATTATGATCCATATAAACAACTTCTCTCTGAAAATCCCATCACAAAAAATTTTTCCATCGCAGTCGGGACCTTCACTGTCTGTTGCAGTCCTGATGCTTCCAGTTATCCTCATATTACTTACGTCCCTGCCGGCCCGGGCACACAAGGTAAGAATTTTTGCCTGGGAAGAAGGTGGCATAATAAAAACAGAAGCGAAATTCAGCGGCGGAAAACCAGCGAGAAATTCAACTGTTACAGTGACCAGCCAAAAGGAAAATGAGGAAATCCTGAAAGGAAAAACAGATGACAGGGGAGTATTTTCTTTTCCCATTCCGAAGAAAGCAAGAGACAACCAACTGAACCTCAAAATCACCATCAACAGCGGAGACGGTCATAAAAACAGCTGGCTGCTCAACGCAGAGGACTATCTTCCCGGAGTCAGCTCAACTCCCCGTAAAACTGAAAAAATGACAAAGGCTCCTCAGCGGAAACCGGATCAGGAGCAACAGTTGCCAAATGAAGTATTACTGCGAAAAATTATCTCTTCGGAACTAGACAGGCAACTCGGACCAATAAAAAGATCTCTGGCTCTCCAACAGGAAAAGCCGACTTCACTTCAGGATATCCTGGGGGAATCGGCTATATCCTTGGCATAGCCGGAATAGCCGCATATTTTCAAACAAGAAGAAAAGGGGAAAAAAAATTATCATGAAACATGTCAGACAACTTACCTTCGCCGCAACACTTTTGTTTATTTTTTCCACCCAGAACTGCCTTGCCCATTTTGGCATGATTATTCCGGAAAAAAGTATCATTACCCAGGATAAGAAAAACGCAAAATTTGAACTTGCCTTTGCCCACCCTTTTGAAAACAAGGGCATGGATCTGGAAAAACCTGAAAAGTTCACAATGACAGTCAACGGACAGACAACAGATTTAACAGACAACCTGAAAGCCACGACTTTCATGGGTCACAAAGCGTGGAATACAGATATCTCCTTCAAACGTCCCGGTGTTTATGTCTTTGTCATGGAACCCCATCCGTACTGGGAGCCGGCCGAAGACATAAGCATTATTCATTACACCAAAACAATAGTTGCCGCATTCGGCGACGATACAGGCTGGGATGAGCCTGTCGGTCTACCTACGGAAATCGTCCCCCTCACCCGCCCCTTTGGTAATTACGCCGGAAACAGTTTTACCGGTAAGGTTCTTGTAAAAGGTAAACCCGCTGCAGGAGCTGAAGTTGAGGTGGAATACTACAATAAGGGTAATACCCTTCTGGCTCCAGACGACTACCATATCACCCAGGTGGTCAAGGCCGACAGCAATGGAGTTTTCACCTTTACCTGTCCTCGTGCAGGCTGGTGGGGTTTTGCAGCCCTGACTGAAGCCGACTACACCCTTCAGGATCCCGAAGAAAACGATAAGGGTGTGGAAACAGGCGCCGTTCTCTGGATCCACCTGGACAATTTTCAGAAACGAGATTAATTCCAATGAACGAACGTTTTGCCGAAGGTACTTCATCACTGCACCGGAGAGATCCAAAAGCCAAAATCATAGCTGCCACAACTCTTGTCACTGCTTCTGCCATATCAAACAGTTTCACCGTGGCAGCTATGACTCTCCTGCTCGGGATTGTTCTTTTCCTCCTGACCGGGCTGCCGGCCAGGCTTGTCATGAAAAGACTGCTGGCGGTAAACAGTTTTACCCTGTTTTTATGGCTGACTCTCCCTTTTACCTACGATGGCATATCATTCACAGGGACCGGCCCGCTGCACGTTTCTTCCCAAGGTGTGCAACTGGCCGCCCTTATTTCTCTGAAAACAAATGGGATAGTACTGATTCTTATCGCCCTGCTCGGTACTTCGCGAATTGCAAATATAGGCCACGCCCTGGAAGCTCTGCACCTCCCGGAAAGACTCTGTTTTATTCTTCTCTTTTCCTACCGTTATGTTTTCGTCATTCACCAGGAGTACCAGCGCCTTGTCCGTGCAGCAAAGATGCGCTGCTTTGTCCCGGCAACCACCATCCATACCTACCGCACATTCGGTTACCTTTTCGGTATGACCCTGGTAAAAAGCTGGAATCGTGCGGCCCGGGTTCACCAGGCCATGGTGCTGCGCGGGTTTGACGGACATCTCATCCCCCTCTCCAGGGATATATATACACGAGGTGACACAGTTTTTCTGCTTATCAGCACAGCACTCACACTTCTTCTTATTCTGGCTAACTTCGTATGACCTGCACTCCTACGGTCTTTCTTCTTGCCAGAGACGGAAAAATTGTGTAGCTCTCTTTTCATGACAACCACACCTATTATAGAACTGAGAAATATCTCTTACAGTTATCCCCAGGCTCCAAAGCCAATTCTCAAAGATCTGAATTTCTCAATAACAGAGAAAAACTACGGCATTGTCGGCTCCAACGGTTGCGGAAAAACGACCTTTTTTCAAATTATTGTTGGACTTCTAAAACCGGACGAAGGGGAGCTCCTGTTCAAGGGAGCACCCGTCACAGATAAAACCATGCTCAGGGCTCTCAGAAAAGATGTCGGTTTTCTTTTCCAGAGCTCTGATGATCAGCTTTTCTCACCGACAGTTATAGAAGATGTCGCCTTCGGTCCTCTTAACCTTGGCTACCAACCAGCCGAAGCCAGAGAACTTGCCCTTGAAACTCTGAACAAACTGGGACTTTACGGTTTTGAGGAAAGAATCACACACAGGCTTTCAGGGGGAGAGAAAAAACTGGTCGCTCTTGCCACCATCCTGGCCATGAACCCAAAGGTTCTGCTTCTTGATGAACCGACCAACAATCTGGACCCCGAAACAAGGGAGCGTCTCATTACGATTCTGCAGGGACTGGACCAGAACCAGATCATTATCTCCCATGACTGGGATTTTCTCAACAAGACAAATTCTGTCCTTTTCCAGATAGAGCATGGACATATCCACAGGTGTGAAGAAGACCATATTCACGTTCACAGTCATATCCATAAAGCAGGAGCACATCCCCACCGCCATGAACATTGACACCCATTGACGGGTTGTGTCTCTTCAACCCTCACGGACAACACCGAACCCCCCATAACCCGCATTTCTCATGAGCATTGTGTCAATTTTGAGATGAGCTGTAAAATACAAATAATTAGCCAACTATCAGTAGTCGAACAAAATTGACACAATATTCACCCAAGGTCAGCCCAGGCGACGCCATCTTCTGCAATATTTCAAGAGTAAATATAGACCACTATTATTTACTCTTGAAAATTTTGTAACTGACGCCGCCTGAACTGATGAAAAATGCGGGATAACCCTCGCAAAAATATGCAGGATAACCTGTTATAGTTTTTTTGAATCTGGTAAACTGCCAGGAATTTTGCATTGCAGAAACCTGAATCCGCAAGCGATCAATGGTGATGGGAGTTGTTTCTCTTGAACAATTTGATTATCCATGAAACTCAGAAAAAAGGAGCGGACGGTGCACAGACTTGCTGGATATCAAATCACTGATACTGTCTACAACGGCGATACTCACGCAATATACAGGGCGGAAAAAAAACGGGACAACCTTCCCGTTATCCTGAAGTTTTTAAAGGATGACCATCCGGACAACGCCCTTCTTCGTAACTTTGCAAGAGAATATTCAATTATATCCTCCCTCCAGTCAGAACTGATAGTCAGAGCGTACTCTCTTGAAAAGTACAAAAACAGCCTGGTGATGGTCCTTGAAGACTGCGGTCATGTCACCCTCGCAGATATAATCAGTACAGTCAGGAAGAATCTGGAATGGACCCTCGGAATGGCAATCAGGATAACCCAGGCTCTTGAAGTCATTCACCGACATAACATTCTCTTTCTGAACCTCAACCCGTCCAATATTGTTTACAACAGTAAAACCCATTCCATAAAGATAATCAACTTCAGCAGAGCCGCTCTGGACCCTGGAAACGGCATACCAAACACAGACTTGAAAACACGTGAAAAATCACTCGCTTACATAGCTCCCGAACAGACAGGTCATTACGACAAGGTTCTTGACAGCCGTACAGACCTCTACTCTCTCGGGATCACGCTGTACCAGCTATTCACGGGAGAGCTTCCCTTCACAACTGGGGACCCCATTGAACTTCTCCACCACCACCTGGCAACCCAGCCGCCGCCTCCTACCCTTAAGGACCCCTCTCTCCCCAAGGCCATCTCCGGAATAATTCTGAAGCTCCTGAACAAAACACGAAGAAACAGGTACCAGACATGCTCGGGCCTTCTTTCGGATCTGAACAGATGTCAAACAGAGCTCCGGGATACAAAAACCGTAAGCTCCTTTCTACCTGGGGAAAGCGATTTTCATGATAAAATTGTTTTTCCGGAAAAACTCTTCAATCGATCAGAGAACTTCAAACAACTGCAGCAGGCACTTGAAAGAAAAAACGGTGCTCCCGGTGTAATTCTCATTGAAGGGCTGCCGGGCATCGGTAAAACGGAATTGGTTCACAGCTTCACCAGGACCCTGTCTCAACACTCTTTTCTTGTTGTCACCGGAAAGTACAACATGAAGGATCAGGACAGACCCTACACTGCTCTCGTAAAAATAATGCAGACACTCATCAGCAGAATACTCACCGGGAACAGAGATTCAATCCGCAGCTGGCAACAGAGAATTGAAGAGAAACTTCAGGAAAACTGTCAGGTTTTGACTGATATTATTCCTGACCTCGAACACATTATCGGGAAACATCCTGCCCCGCGCCCCCTCAGCCCCTTTGAAACCGAACAACGACTTTTACGACTATGTCAGGATTTTCTCTCTCTTTTTGCCTCACCGGAAAGGTCTCTTGTCATAGTGCAGGATAATATTCACAGGGCTGACAGATCGACTCTCAAGCTCATGGGTAAGCTGCTCACTTCCAGCTCATTAAAAAACGTTTTCTTTATCTTATGCTACAGAAACAACGAGGTGAAAAAGGACCATCCTTTTTACAAGACACTGGAAACCGTCAGAAAATCTACCCTGAACCTCACAATAATAGCCCCCCCTCCTCTGGAAAAAAAACATGTCGTCCAGCTCCTGTCCCAGTTACTGCTCTCCCGGGAGGAAAAGGTAGAGCAGATTGCCCGGATCTGCCTTACTAAAACAGGCGGTAACCCGTTTTTCCTGAAGCAATTCATTCACTCCATGAACCAGAAAAAACATCTGTTTTTTGAGAGTGAAACCGGAAAATGGAACTGGGATCTCCACGAAATCAACCGCACAGAACTCTCAGAAAATATTGCTGACATTCTGACCCAGAGAATACAGACGCTGCCTGTCGCTACCGCTGAATTGCTGCAAAGCGGCGCTTGTATAGGGAAATCATTTTCCCTGAAGATGCTTATGGCGGTTGTTGACAAAGAGTTGGATGAAATCCTGCCGCTTATCGAAGATCTCTGTTCCGATGGCCTGTTGATTGCCGATAACACCCTGAACAATAACAGAAATCCTGAGACGAGGATCATTTTCGGCCACGAGCAGATACAGGAACTGGCATATTCCTTTCTAAATAAGGATAAAAAAGAGAAAATTCATCTGAAAATCGGTCGATTTCTTCAGAAACAGGCGCATTCCACAACCATAGAAGACACCGATTTTGATACAGTTTTTCACCTGAACATGGGGGTTTCTCTGATAACTTCACCAGACGAAAAACTTGAGCTTGCCAGAGCCAACCTGAGGGCTGCCCGGAAGGCTAAAAACACGGCATCCAGGGAAACAGCCTTTTTGTACCTGCAGACAGCACTCTCCCTGCTGCCGGAAAACTGCTGGGAAGAACATTACGACCTCGCCCTGGAGGTTCACACAGAAGCCAGCGAAGCCGCATATCTCAACAGGGAATACGGGGAAACAGACAGGCTTTTTTCCATAATCTGCCAAAAGGCAAAAACCTTTCCAGACAAGATAGACGCTTACCATATCAGGGCAAAAGCCCAGAAGTCCAACTATCAACTCGCAGAGTGTGTTGAAACCTGCCTTGAGGCACTGGACAAGCTTGGAGTACGTCTTCCACAAAATCCATCCTCCCTTCTGTCCGCAATCCTGTTTCTCCGAACGCGTATTCTAGTGGCGGGCAAGGGGTTGGATTACCTGGAAAAACTGCCGGATGCAACTGATTCATCCTCCAGGGAGGCCATGAAATTTCTCATGGAAATCAGCACTGCTGCCTATTGCTCACGCCCGAAACTCCTCCCGTTTATTACCCTCAAAACAATCCACCTCTCACTGAAATACGGAAACACACCCTTTGCGCTTATGGCAGGATACCCCACCTACGGACTTCTTCTCTGCAGTTTTCCGGGAAGAAGCATTAAAACAGGCTATGCCTTTAGTAAACTAGCCCACAATGTTTCAATTCTTTACGGGAACAGATCCAAAACAGTACATTCCTGTTACATGGTCAATAACCTGATTGCCCACTGGAAAGACCATATAAAAACGACACTCTCTCCACTCCTGGCAACGTTTAAGAAATGCAGGGAACTTGGAGAACTTGAACTGGCTGTCAACGCCGCATACTCCTACTCCCATCGCCTGTATCACCTTGGTCATAACCTCAACAGAACCCAGCAGGAATTAACTATTTACCGGGAAGAAATTGAAAGACATGCACAGCCCATCACTCTTTACCGCCAGAACATGTACTGTCAGGCTGTCAGTAACCTCCGGGGGAAAAGCGATTTCCCGGAACTTTTCCTGGGAGAATTCTACAACGAAGAGGAAATGATACCCCTTCATATGGCAAGTAATGATTTCACCTCATTGTTTCAGCTCTACCTCCTGAAGACCATCCACTCCTATCTCTTTGAACACTTCAGCAAGGCCCTCAACTGCTCAAACCGGGCTAAAAAATGGCTACCTGCGGTCTTTGCCTCTATTGTTGTCCCCATTTTCTATTTCTACGATTCTCTCGTTCGCCTGGCCCTGTATGAAAAAACTTCACAGGGGAAACGACTTCATTTCCGTTTTACGATTGCGTCAAACCAGAGCAAGATGAAAAACTGGGCAAAATACTCTCCCGACAATTATCACCATAAGTATATTCTTGTTGAAGCGGAAAGGGCCAGAGTAACAGGAAATCACCTTCAGGCTGTAAGGCTCTATGACCAGGCAATCAAGGAGGCAGAAAACTCAGGCTACATCCAGGAGAAAGCCCTCGCCCTTGAACTGGCTTCCCGCTACTATACCTCTCTTGATCAGAATCATCTTGCCAGGCCGTATGCAAAAGAGGCCAGATACTGTTACTACAGGTGGGGCGCAACAACTAAAGTTCGACAAATGGACAGGCAGAACAGCCATTCTTACCATGCACCGGACGATATCATAGCAAGAGACATCCTTTCCATTGAGACAGGCCCCGGTTTGACGTGATGGCCATCTTCAAGGCATCACAGGTTTTGACTGAAGAAACCACCTTTTATGAACTCCTTAAAAAGGTTTTGAAAATTCTCCTTGAAAGCTCAGGAGCCCAGCGAGGTGTCCTGGTTTTCAGGGAAGGTGATGATTGGCAGATAAAAGCTGTCGGGACCCGGGGAAGCAAACAGATTGAACTTCCGCGAACCATGGCTGTCGATTCCCAGCAGAATGCCTCCAGCGCAATACTGAATTATGTCATTCAAACCCGAAACAGTGTGATCCTTGACGATGCGACCCGTGAGGGGCTGTTCACAGACGACAGGTATATAATAGAAAAAAGACCCCGCTCAATACTCTGTAAACCGCTCTTTTACAGAAACAACCTCATCTGTATTATTTACCTCGAAAACAACCTGACCACCCAGGCCTTCTCCCCCGACAGGCAGGAGCTGATCAGACTTCTTGGCGATCAGGCTGCGATCAACATCCGAAACTCCAAACTGTTCAGTGAACTTGAAAACACGGTGGTGGAGCTGAATGAAGAGATAGAAAAACGAAAGAAAATACAGCTTCAGCTCCTGCACTCTGAAAAATTGAGTGCATTGGGGCGCCTGTCCTCCTCAATCGCCCACGAGTTCGGCAACCCCCTTATGGGGGTAAAATATCTACTTTCCGATCTGGTTGAACGTCCCGGTTTGAACAGTGAAGACAGGGATCTCATCGAACTCGGCATCGAGGAATGTGATCGAATGAAAAAACTGCTCAAAGACATAGGCCAGTTCAATAAACCGACATCGGGGAAAAAAGAGAGCATCAGCCTTCACAACCTGATGGACAATGTCCTATTGCTCCAGCATAAATTTCTGAAATCCCGCAATCTGGAAATAAAAAGAAACTACAGGGCCACCCATGATGAAATTTACGCTGTTCCGGACCAGATCAGCCAGGTACTGCTGAACCTGACAATCAACGCGGCTGACGCAACTCCCCAGGCAGGAGGAACCATTACGGTAACAACAGAAAACAGAGATGAGGAAATTCTTCTCTCCATTAAGGACATGGGAACAGGAATAGACCCGGCCATCCGCGACAATATTTTCGAACCGTTCTTTTCAACAAAACACGCGGAAGACGGTACAGGACTTGGACTGTCAATATCCTACGGAATTGTCAATCAACACCAGGGAACTCTCTCTTTTGAATCCGAACCGGGAAAAGGTACCGTTTTCACACTGACCCTCCCCCGGACAGACTGAAGACACACGTTTACCTGAAATCAGGTTCGCGCTATCTCAATATATTCAGGATCGTCAGGGGACTCATCAACAACCCACTCCTCCCCTTCGTGGTCAAATTCAGCAATTTTTTCGATATCCATCTTCAGGTACCGGCCTTTTCCCTCAATAGCAACCGTACCATCCCCGAGAAGAATTTCGCCAACCCCGTTAAAAGAACGATGACCCTCCTTCTCGATTCGGGCAACTACTTTAATTTCCTCTCCGATTGGAACTGGTTTTCTCAACTTCATGGAAAACTCCAGGGTGACCCCCCAGACATCTCCTGAATGGGCAAACATAATTGCCCTGCCTATGGTTTCATCCAGAATTGTGGCGGCAATACCACCGTGCAATCTACCAGGATATCCCTGATGTTCATTCTGGGGAGTGAAAACTCCAACAAGGCTCCCATCCTCCAGTTCATAAAATCTGCTTTTCAGTCCAAAACCATTTTCAAGTCCGCAGACAAAACACATTTTTGAATTGGGTTGCTTTTTCTTTACCTTTAAACGCATATATTTTCTCCATTCGTTTTCGAATATCTCAACTCAACTACAGGCTCTCAACAGTATCTCTATCAGGTTCATAGCCGTTGCAGATCAGGATAGTACGGAAAAACCCTTATTACCTGCGATTGAGATTACACGCCTGGGTTACAGAAAGAGCTGTCTCCAGATTTTTAAAGAAAGTCAACGCCTCTCTGTTATTTTCATCCCTGGCCAGTAGTGCCTCATATGTGGTGAACAACCGGACGAGAACATGTCCCACTTCTTCCTCGTCAATCTCGCCGATTGCCTCCCAGAGCTCTCCGGTATTTATCATGACTTTATCCACTCTTCGCAGGATTCTTCCTCTCACAAAAAAGCGAGGGGATCGTTGGTGGCCCCTTGATAATCATCTGGGCAATTGTCAGTTTTACCTTGGGTAAAAGATGTCTCCGCCGGTCAAGCAGCTCCCCTTCCAGTTGAGCCAACCTGTGAAGCATTGGTGTTCGATCAACACTCAAATCCCCGGTTTTTGTGTCTATCTTCTCCACAATATTCTGACAGTGAAAACATCCCGGAAAATGCAGAACCCGACCATCCGGTCTTCTTATCCGGGCAGGCACCCCATGGGTCCTGCAGACAAGCATTCTGTGTTCGTAAAGAATACAGAGACCCTCCCTGTTGAGGGGACACATCACCTGTGGCCGTTCTCCCCTTGCCTCAGCTTCGGCACAACACCGAATATATTCCCCCGCCTTCATTTCAATCTCTGCAAGAGACTCAGGCTCTAGTTTCTGCAGTCCCATCCAGAGATAGGCCCACTCCACATATGTGTGATGAAGAAAGTAGGAGTCGCAGCAGTTATCAGGACAGTCTCTACAGGAAAAGACCAGTTCTCCGGCAACACGGTCATATTCTTCCTCCAGTTTCCTGTAAATTTCCTGCAGTTTCTTCAGTAACTCAGGGGGCAATACAATTTTTTTCATTTTTTTAATTCCGTCCGCTCAGGAAAAACTCTGAACCGTATATGTTTTTATCTCCATTATTTTTTCCTGAAATGCCGATGGATCAATTCCCGCCTTTCTGCAGAGATTTTCCAGGAAGATTCCGGCTGATGGCAACTGATCCCACACCTGGGGAAGAAAAGTGGCCCTTTTCCCGCCATCTTGAAGGATAACACCATCAACTCCAGGCCTCAGTCGTTTGAGAAGTTCCTCCGGATATTCGTATTCCAAAGGGACAGGGGTTGACAGAACGGAAACCTCGATCGTTGTTTCAGCAAATTCCTTCCGGTTGAGAGGAGAAAAACGAAAATCATTAAAGGCGGCATTGACAGCATTTTCAGCAACATCCTCCCACAATGTTGTTACCGGTTCAAGTTTCCCTATGCACCCACGCAGGTTTCCGGAGAGTTTCAGGGTTACAAAACTGGCTCCTTTTTCCTTAAAATCCGGATCATCAGGCGTGGCAGGTATTGTTTTCTTTCCGTCCAGGTAAGAATCAATAACTGTTTCTGCAAGTGTAACCAGTTTCTTTCCCTGCTCCTGTGTCAAGTTCCCAATAGACATGAAATGCTCCTCGCTCCTACTCCGTCCACTCAACACCGAGCATCATACAATTAATACCGCTGCCGATACCAAGAAGGGCTGCTCTTTCCCCCGGTTTGAAAATACGTTGTTCGAGGGCCATGGCCATGGTTATCGGGGCGGAAACGGAACCAACATTTCCCAGATCAGCCAAAGTTTCAAAATTCTTTTTTTCATCAAGATCAAGCTTTTCAAACAGCAACCTTGCATGGGCAGATCCCACTTGGTGACAGAAGAAATGATGAATCATCTCCCCCGACCATCCCTCTTTTCCTGAAAAAGCCTCCCAGGTCAGAAGAGCCGTCTCAACACCCCGGTAGAGCAACTCCTCCGAGTCGGTGGCCATCAATGTGGTTCCCGGACCACTCTGCCCCCCGTGACAGAGATCGGAGTGGGCTGTATTGGCCCTCCAGGAACCATGAACCAACCGAAGCCCCCGTTCCCCTTTTGTCACCCGCTTCATATACAGCCCCATGGAACCGGAGCCTATGGTGAGGGAGGCAAACGCAGGTTTAATTGACTTCCTGGTCAGGTCCGGGTCAGCAAGCAGTGAAAGTATTGTGGACTCAAGCAGTTGTTCAGCTGTTTCTCCCGATACAACCAGGCCATTTTTTACCTGGCCAAGTTCAATCATGTTTGCCAGCATGACCATTCCATCCAGAAAACCCAGGCAGGCATTTGAAATATCAAAGAGAAGACAGGAAGATGAGAGTCCCAGTCTGTTATGAACAAAAGAAGCTGTTGCAGGTTCCATCATATCCCGGGAAACTGAAGTGAAAATCAGACATTCAATATTTTCCGGAGATATTCCACCATTGGCAAGAACTTTTTTTCCAGCAAGGGTCGCCGCGTCACTTGGTCTTGTCCGATCCGACCATAAACGCCGCTCCCGGATTCCACTCATAAGCTCAAGCCTTCCGGCGGGAAGACGAAGTCTTTCATACAAAGGTGAAAGTCTTTTTTCAATTTCTTCCGAACTGACAACCCTGGGGGGTAATTCATACCCGAAGGTGTCAAGACAGACATGATCATAATGTATCATTGGGTGTTGTAAATATGTTTCCACACCGGCTCGTTCACCGGTGATTTCGGGTATTCTTCTTTTTCAGTGGTATCAGTCTCTTTTAAACCGTTCCAGTTCTTTTTTAATCCTGTCCTCAGTAAAAGAACCGGTAATAAATGTATCAAAACCGTTCTCCCTGTTTTCCTCAAAACCGCTCTCCCCGGAAATACCGACGACAACAGCCTGGCGTCCGGAATATTCCTCCAACTGCCTGATAATATTAACAGCACTGTACCAGTCGGAAACTGAACCGGATATATCAAAAATAATCAAGTCAAAATGGGAAAGGGACGCTTCATACATTGCAGTCCGCCTGCTCTCGGCAATAGTCACCATCCAACCGGATTCCACCAGTACTCGAACCAGAATCTGCTGCCTTTCCAGTTCACTTACCACAACAAGGGCTTTACGTGTAATATGTTTGTTCAGGATATCAATAAGCTGGTCCCTGTCGACCGGTTTGGGGAGATAATCATCCATACCCGCCTGCAGACACCTCTCCCTGTCGCCGGGCATAGCCAGGGCCGTTAAGGCGATCACAGGAACATGCTCACCTTTTTCTTTCTCCAAAGCCCTTATCTTTCTGGTGGCCTCAAGGCCATCCACCCCATCCATCTGCACATCCATTAACACAGCATGATATTTACCACGGCACCGCTCTTTTACAGCCTCCTCTCCAGATTCCACTGATGTGACCTCAACATTCAACTGATTTAGAACAGTTTCGAGAAGAACCCTGTTGATATGCTCATCCTCCGCCAGAAGTACCCGGGCTCCCTTCAGGGCATAGGTGTTTTTTTCCTCAATGTTTTCAAAAACCCGGCTTCCCCTGTCCTCCACAGTATACAGATCCGACACCTCCCTGACTGGTACCTTGAACCAGAAAACAGAACCGTCGGGGCCGGAAGAAAACCCAACTCTTCCCCCCATGATATCAACAAGATGGGAAGCTATCGTCAATCCAAAACCTCCGGAACCCACAACAAGAGGTTGAAAAGAGTTCTTTATCTTCCTGTTAAAGTAACCGCTGATCAACGCACGACTCCGCTCGTCAAGACCACAGCCACTGTCAATCACAGAAAATTTGAGGATCAGGTTGTTCTTCCTGTCATATCCGTCATGTTCAATCCTTATTTCAACCTGTCCCTGTTCTGTATATTTTATGCCATTATTGACAAGTCCGGACAGGACCTGAACTATTCTTTCCGGATCTCCATTCACATGGGTGGGAACATCCGGCCCGATATGACAGGAAAAATCAAGACCCTTTCCCTCCGCCTCAAGCATTGACAGATAAAGATCATTATCCAGCTTTTCCTTGAGATTAAAATCCTCCTCCCTGAGTTCCAGCAGGCCGCATTCTATTTTTGAATAATCCAGAATTCGGTTCACAACCCCCTGCAGTCTCTCCACGGAGGATGACACCATTTCCAGGTAATCTCTTTGTCGGTCCGAAAGATCAGTTTCAAAAACAAGCCCCATCATCCCCACAACACCGTTGATTGAAGAGCGAACCTCGTGATTGACATTTTCAAGAAAAGTGTTTTTTACATGGCAGGACGAGCGGTCAGAATCCGGAAAACCCCTTACCCCATCTCCGGCGGCATGCAAAACGGACCGGCACGCCCTGTTTTTCAAAATCTCATTTGTTTTCTTTTGCTCACTGATCTGTCTTTTCAGGTTTGCCACCTGCTCTTTGAGTCTGTCAATCTCAGCCACTCTGCCCCCCTCTTTTTATCTGAAAACCCTGCCACAGAAGGTATTTTTGTCGCAGTCGGGTTTTCATTACTCTGTTGTTGCCGAACCATTTGGTCCGGCCATGCCGGTTTATCTGAAAAAGCTGCCTCAGAAGACCTGTTTTGCCGTAGTTGGGTTTTTATTGTCTTTTCTGGGAATCCGTATTCCTGACCTCCCAGCATTTATGGATTTTACTGTTTCTCGAAAAATCAAAGGGAATGGTATCCTTACTGATATCTCTCAGGAAAAAGAGTTCTTGAAGGCGCGGGTCAAGGGAAAATTTTCTGAAATTTGTTGAAAAAAACAATATACCGGAAGGTTCAAGACGTGACATGGCAAGTTTAATAAGTTGAAAATGATCCCTTTGAATATCAAAAAACCTTTTTTCTTTTCTTGTGTTCGAAAAGGTAGGCGGGTCCACGAAGATCAAACCATACTTTCCCTTGTCCTGCCTGAGCCAGTCCATACCATCAGCCCGGATAATTCGGTGAGTCCCCTCACAGAACCCGTTGAGAGCCAGATTCAACCTCGACCATTCCGTATAGGTTGCAGAAAGGTCAACTGTTGTTGTCATTACCGCACCCCCTGCCGCAGCCTGGAGTGTGGCGCTTCCCGTATACCCGAAAAGATTAAGGAATTTCCTGCCACCGGCTACCCTGAAAATTCTTTCTCTGATTGGGCGGTGATCAAGAAACAACCCCGTATCCAGGTAATCAGTAAAATTGACAAGAAAGGAACAGGCCCCTTCCCTTACCTCATAAAGCTTTCTTTTGTTACTCTTTTTCTGATACTGTTTTTTTCCCTTCTGTCTCTCTCGTGTTTTTATAAAAATTCTATCAGAACGAACACCCAGCACATCCCTTACCTGTCTGACAGCGAGTTTAAACCTTTTCCGCGCCAGTTCCCTGTCAATTGTTTTAGGTGGGGCATACTCTTGAATATGAACCCATTTTTCATAAAGATCAATACTGATATTATATTCCGGTAAATCCCTGTCATATATTCTGAAACAGAAAACCGACTCCTTTGCCGCCCATCTGATGGTTTTTTTCAGGTTTTTCCTTAACCGATTTGCAAATTCATTGTCTGTCCGCTCCTGTTGTGGCAGGTTCCACAGGAAGGATGTGGGCGGTGACCTGTCAATTCTGCCAACAAGCAGTCTGCAGGGCAAAGATCCGTTAAAAAGATGAAACCGTTTTTTCCAGACAAGGTTAAAACGATCACCCAGGTCCGCATTTGATATAAAAACCCCGACATCCCACCCTGGAAAAGAAAGACTGCACTTCCTGCCAAAAGCCCGGTACAACCACGAAACCTGCTCCACCTCCGAAAGCCGCTCACCGTAAGGGAGGTTGGAGAGGATCATTCCCTGGGTTGCCGGAGACTGAAGCGTTGCCAGTTCCGCCCGTTTAATGGTTATTTTCTCTTCCAACCCAGCTCTTGAAATGTTCTCTCTTGCACTTTTTATGACGACAGGATCACAGTCGTATCCGATCATAACCGGCCACTTTCTGGCAAGACCCGCCTCTTCCCGGAAAACAGCTTCATCTACCAGACCCTGCCATAATTTCGAGTCATGTTGCAGCCAACCCATAAAACCGAAATAAGACCTGGATAATCCCGGCGCGGAATCCCCGAACATCAGTGCAGCTTCAATCAATATTGTTCCTGTTCCGCACATGGGGTCAAGCAGGGGTTTTGAGCTTTCTGCCAACCACCCGCTTAAACCGACAAGGGCCGCAGCCAGGGTTTCCTTAAGAGGTGCAATGCCCCGGATACCCGATAACCCCGGCGGTGGAGACTTTCTCCGGAAAGATCTATGAAAACGTCTGCTACTGAATTCTGGATGTGAATATGAATTTTGACTCCCGGCCTGTTTTTTTCCACTGAGGGTCGTCTACCCTCTTTTTGTCGAAAAAAATCAACAAGCGCATCCTTCACTTTCAAGGCAGCATATCTGCTGTGGGTAATTTTGCCTTTTCCGGAAAGGGTACATTCAACCGCAAAAGTGGTTTCCACTGCAAGGTGACTGTCCCAGGGAATATCCATACACTCCCGGTATAACTCTTCTTCATCTGTGGCTTTTATCCTGTGCAGGTGCAGCAGAATTTTTGATGAAAATCTGGACCAGAGACAAGCCCTGTAAGCTGACTCCAGCGAACCTTCCCAGGAAAGAATTCCTCTGCCACAGGTGATTTTCTCACCACCGAATATACGGATTTCCTCCTCAACCAGAGTTTCCAGACCGACGGCGCAGATGGCAGTGAGGCTTTTTTTTCTGTTCCTGTTTTCTCTCTTTTTCATTGGTTTTTTTGAACTTGAATTCGGCGTTTCAGAAAATGATTGCCTTGCCCTCATGTTTTTTTCACACTGGAACTGATATTGCATTCAAGAGAAACCGTAAAGAGGGCTACCGTGGTTCCCCGTGCTATTGGCAATACCATTATCAACCCGGATCAGCAACAGATAAAAATTTCCGGTCTCCAGCGGCTTTAGCCTGCATTTCTCATCAGTTCAGGCGGCGTCAGCTTCAAAATTTTCAACAGTAAATAATAGTGACCTATATTTGCTGTTGAAATATTGCAGAAGATAGTGTCGCCTGGGCTGACCTTGGGTGAACATTGTGTAAATTTTGGTCGATTACCGATAGCTGACTAATTATTTGTATTCTACAGCTATTCTCAAAATTGACACAATGTTCATGAGAAATGCGGGTTAGTGCCTTACTTCTGAATTTCTGTCATAAAAAACAAGAAAACAGGGAAGGTGTTTTGAAATCAAATGGTTAGGTTTATTTCCATGGCACTTATACCCCCTTGTGGGATGTTAGTTTTTTTGTTACCAGTTCCTGAACTTTCAGTATGTTATGGCCTGAAAACCAAAAAGTCGCCACGAATCCCGGAGTTTATTCTTGACCTCTCAATTAATACGACTAAACTGTATCCTGTTATCCATGAAGCTCAGCCAAGCTGGAGATATGCCTGCTTTTCGGCCTGACCTGCAGTCAAAATCAAAAAAAACTGATTGGGAGCAAGTGCAAAGGTCAAAAGCAGACACACAGGCTCAGTTTTGCGGATAATCAGGAAACTGTTTTGTAAGCGTAAAAATTAATTGCTGTTCACCTTTATTTTCCCGGAAATAATATTCGGCGTGCAAATATTGCAATCGACAATGACAGTTTCCAGGGCACAGTCGCATCCAATGATTCAGCAACAACAAAGTAATGAAAATCAGACTGCGGCAGAACGATCTTTAATCGCAGGATTTTCAGCTAAACCCTTTCAATCTTGACTCTGGAGAAACAGGAGAAATCATGAAAAACAAACCATTCACATCTCTCTTACTTTTATTCCTTCTTGGTTCACTTGTTCTTTTCGGGGCTGGCTGCAGTAAAAAAACTGTGGTTCCTCCGGGGGTTGATGGAGAAACAGGTTCAACCCTGTCCGGCGGAAAAGACATACATTATCCTCCCGCCGAAGATGGAGAATATTCCGAACAGAATCTTCCTGCTGTAGGTACCCTGGATGACACCAATATGGAAGACACAACCGTTAGTGGATCCAATGGGGCTGCAGAAACTGTTGCCCCGGAAGATCAGACCATGGAATATAAACAGGTCCATGGCAGGTCCTCTGCTAACCTTTTCCCCATCTATTTTGACTTCGATCAGGCCGGAATAAAGCCGGATATGGAAGATATTCTGATTCAGAATGCCAGATATATCCAGTCAATTCCAGGGACAACAATTATTATCGAGGGAAATTCCGACGAAAGAGGAACAAATGAATACAACCTAGCCCTGGGAGAAAGACGAGCTATCAATACACGTCAATTTCTCATTAACCTCGGGGTAGATCCCGTAAGGATACGAACCCTGTCTTTTGGTGAAGAAAAACCGCTTTTTCTGGAACAGAATGAAGAAAGTTACAGGTTGAACAGACGGGCAGATTTTGTAGTGAAGTAAAAATCTGATTCAATTTCCGGCCTTTTTCTTTATTATCCGGAGAATTTTTTCAACAACATCCTCCACCCCGGAAGACGTCGTATCCAGCAACACTGCGTCTTCCGCCGGTTTAAGCGGTGCTATTGCTCTTTCCCTGTCATTTTTGTCACGTTCCAGAGTCATAGCGTGAAGCTCTTCCTCATCAACCTGTACGCCCTGTTCTCTCAACTGAACAACACGTCGCCTTGTTCTTTCCCTTGGGTCGGCATCCAGAAAAAATTTATATCGTGCTCCTGGAAAAACAACTGTTCCCATATCTCGTCCCTCTGCCACAATTTTTCCTCTTTCCCCCAGAATCCGCTGCATCTCTGTCAGTTTTTTTCTTATCTCGGGAAAGGCAGAAACATGTGAAGCAACCATAGCGACCTCGGGAGTGCGAATAACTTCGCTTACATTTTCTCCATTAAGAAGAACTCCAACATCGCCACCTTTTTCTGCAGGTGGTATAAAATACAGCTCAAGTGACTCCAGGAGAGTTGGGATATCGTTTTCTTTTTCCAGGTCAACACCAAGTCGGTGTATAAAAAGGCCAACAGCTCTGTACATGGCTCCAGTATCGAGATACGTGAAACCAAGTGCATCTGCAATTTTTTTACTGACCGTGGATTTTCCGACACCGGAAGGGCCGTCAATGGTGACAATTTCCTGTTTTTCAGACATAACCGAGTTCATCCAGGCAAAAGGAGAGAGCTTCAATGAAACGATTATTTTCTTCCTCTGTTCCCACGGTAACCCTTATGTAGTTTGAAAAACCGTAGGAACTCATGGAACGGATGATAACTCCTTTGAACAACATAGCTTCATACAGCCTGTCCCCATCTCCCATAACATCCACCATAAGAAAATTAGTTTGCGACTCAAGCCCCCTGCACCCCAATCTATTGACATTTTCCATAAGGAAGTTTAATCCGCTCCTGGTATTGTCCAGGGTTTGCCGGTAATACTCCTCATCTTCCAGAGCTGCCAGCGCCCCGGCCTGGGCCATTCTGTTTATATTAAAAGGTTGTCGGACCTTATGAAGACATGTGGCAACTTTTCTGTCCATAATACCATACCCGACCCTCAGGCCGGAGAGGCCATATGCTTTGGAAAATGTTCTCAGCAAAACAACCGGACACCTGTTTTCACTGTTACGGACTAGGGAGTACACGTCTATTCTTGACTTCATTTCCATAAAATCGACATAGGCCTCATCAAGAACAACGATTACCGATTCGGGAACATTGCTTAAGAACTCATACAACTCAACCGGTTTAATGACAGTTCCTGTCGGATTGTTGGGATTATCAATGAAGATCAACCTTGTTTTTTCAGAAATCATCTCAAGAATAACACCGAGATCATGACGTAGATCTTTTAAGGGTACAACAAAATTAACCCCATCCCGGATCTGAACAAATTTCTGATACATCAGAAAGGAAGGGTGACTTGTAATCACTTCATCCCCTTCCTTTACAAAAGCCTTTACCAAAAATTCAATAACCTCATTGGAACCGTTTCCCAAAACAATTTCTTCCGGGTCAACGCCCACTTTTTCCGCGAGAGCCTGGGTTAAATAATAGGAAGAACCATCCGGATACCTGTTCAGGTTCAGAAGCTCAGAACGCAGGGCCCGGATAACTTTTGGAGACGGGCCCCATGGGTTTTCATTGGATGCGAGTTTTATTGAATCCTTTATACCGTACTCACGTTCCAGTTCGTCCTGTGGTTTTCCTGGTGGATACGGTTTTATCTGATTTATATTTTCAGGAATTAAAAGTTTCAATTTATGCCACCATTGATAATTTTCCAAAGAAACTACTGTTCCTCCAGTTACCTTTAAAAAGGATAAAACCGGAAAAATCAGATTCGTTAGGATCGAAACACTAAAGGGCGAGTTCCGGTCTGTTCAGATCAACTTCTCTTTCCAGGTAGGAGCCCGTTTGAAAAAGCTTTTCCTCCATAAAATGATTTGCCTGGAGCTGAATTCCAACAGGCAACCCTTTCCGGGTGAAACCACCGGGAACAGACATGCCAGGAATTCCTGCAAGGTTTGCTGAAATTGTCATTATGTCCGAGAGGTAAACAGAAAGAGGATCATCTTTGTTTTCTCCCATCTTCCAGGCCGGCAGGGGGGTTACCGGGGAAAGAATGACATCACACTCATCAAAAACATTTTTATAGTCTTCTAAAATAAGCGTTCTTACTTGGGAAGCTTTTTTATAATAGGCGTCATAATATCCGGAAGAAAGAGCATATGTTCCTATTAAAATACGTCTTTTAACCTCATCTCCGAAACCTGCTGATCGGCTGTTTTTGTACATTTCAAGCAAGGTTTCACTTTTGTTATCTCTATATCCGTAAAGAGCTCCATCATATCGGGCAAGATTGGAACTGGCCTCCGAAGGAGCAATTATATAGTAAACAGCAACACAGTATTCCGTATGCGGCAGGGAAACATCTCTTATTTCCGCCCCTCCCTCCCTCAGGATATTTATACCATTTTCCACTATTGCGGCAATTTCGGGATCGACGCCCTCTCCAAAATATTCACGGGGGATACCCACCTTCAACCCTTTGATACTCTTGCCGATAAAACCGGAAAAATCGGGAACAGGTTGTTTTACGGATGTTGAATCATTTTTATCGTATCCACTGATACATTTCAAAAGCCTTGCTGTGTCATCAATATTCCCGGCAATGGGACCAACCTGGTCGAGTGAGGAGGCAAAAGCAACCAGGCCAAACCTGGAAACCCTGCCATAGGTCGGTTTTATCCCAACTACACCACAAAGGGATGCTGGTTGTCGTATGGACCCTCCTGTATCAGAGCCAAGGGAACCCAGACATTCCATGGCGGCAACTGAAGCTGCAGATCCTCCTGAAGATCCACCAGCCACATAACCTCTTTTATAAGGATTATGAGGTACCCCGGAAAAACAGGTTTCGGAAGTGGAGCCCATGGCAAATTCATCCATGGCCACTTTACCGAGAATGACCCCTCCCTCGTTTTTTATTTTCTGAATAACGGTTGCATCAAATACCGGAACAAAATCTTCCAGTATTTTTGAGCCGCAGGTTGTTCTCAAATCCTTTGTTGAAAGAAGATCTTTTATTGAAAGAGGGATACCACAAAGGAGTCCTCCTTCTCCACGGCTCCTTTTTCTGTCAGCCTCTGCCGCCTGGAGAAGGGCACCTTCCCTGTCAACAGTAACAAAGGCGTTCAGTTTGCTGTCAATTTTTTCGATTCGATCAAGACAGTTTCGGGTCAACTCAACAGAAGAAATTTCGCCCTGCTCCATTTTTTCCAAAGCCTGATGTATGGTCAACTCATATAAATCCATATATTTAAAACCTTTTAAAAAACTTATTTAGCACCTGTCCATGAAGAACCTTTTTGCTCGATTTCTGGGCAGACACTATTTAGATTATTTTTGGAACATGAAAACTTTCTCCATCCTGCCGGGGTGCGTTTACCAGAGCCTTCTCTCTCGGAAGGGATTTTGAAACAACATCATCCCGGAAGGCATTACACACCGAAAAAACATGTGTGGTCGGTTCTACATCCGATGTTTCCAGTTCATCCAGTTTTTCCACGTAAGATAGAATAGTATCAAGCTGAACTGTTACTTTTTCCAATTCTCCTTTATCAAGGGTCAGCCGGGCGAGATGTACGATATGTTCAACTTCTTTTTTTGATATTTTTTTCATCAGGTTACAACCTTCTTTTCATAAAGATTATCCAGGGATTTTTCAGAAAAACCATTCTCCGGAAGCTTGAAATCCACAATAGATCGGGCAAAAGCTTCCACGATGGCCGGTTCAAACTGGGTTCCACTGCAACGATACAATTCTTCAACAGCCTCTTCCATCGTTTTATTTTCCCTGTAATTTCTTCGGGAAGTCATGGCATCATAGCTGTCAACAACTGTGATAATTTTGGTCAAAATATCCAGCTCATCACCACAAAGACCATCAGGATAACCTTTACCGTCAAATCGTTCATGGTGGTGCCTTATGATAAACTGTTCCTTTTTCATAAAGCCAAGAGGTTTTATGATATTTGCTCCCACACTTGGGTGCTTCCTGATCAATAGCCACTCTTCATCCGTCAGTTTTCCCGGTTTCTGAATACATGAAAGATCAATAACCAGTTTGCCTATATCATGGAACTGTGCGGCACGTCGCAAGATAAGTATTTCATTTTCTGACAGTTCCATGGCCAGGCCAAGCATAAGGGCATATTCAGTAACCCGTATTGTGTGACCGGCAGTATAATAATCCTTTTCTTCCATGGCATTCTGGAGACTGCTCATCAACTGTACAGTCGCGTTCTCCAGACTGTTACTGTAAGTGAGAAGAAGTTTGTTCTGTTCTTCAAGCTGCCGGGCTTTTTCCTGAATATCATCTTCCAGAGACTGCCTGTATCTACTCTCTTTAAGAACATACATTCTCTTTTCGATGGCCCTGCGTATTTTCACATTGAAGATATCCAGGTCCTCAATTGGTTTTGTTAAAAAATCATAAGCACCCAGATTGATTGCCTTGACAGCATAATGCATGGACCCGGCACCGGTCAGGAAAAGAACAGGAATATCAAGCCCCAGCTTATTGAGATGATCCATGGTTTCAAAACCATCCATCTCCGGCATGTTTATATCCAGAATTATAACATCATAACTACTGTTGACTATTTCAAGAGCCTCCTTTCCACCAATAACCGTATCCACCTGGTGACCAAACATCTCCAGTATCTTTGATACAGTGGTTCGCACCATTGCATCATCATCAGCGACAAGTATTTTAGTGGGACCCCTGTTCATTTTAAAAGCATTTTACAGTAATAATCTCTAACACCCCACAAGGGGGTAAAAGTGCCATGGAAATAAACCTAACCATTTAATTTCAAAAAAAACTTCCCTGTTTTCCTTTTTTTATGACAGAAGTTCAGGAGTAAGGCACTAATTACCCATGATGTTCAACTTCATAAACGAGTCTGTTTATAAAAAAAACAATCAAAAAAATCAGCAAGCATGGCTGGATCAAACAGCATCGACTATTGATTGCTTTCTGGGTACCAACAATAAAGTAACTGGTCACAGGATGGCTGCGATTCAGTATTTTTTATTTTGATGTTACAAAATTGTTATTGCTTTGAGTCTACATTTTCCAATATTTTTTTGCAACTTCCCTAACCATTTCAATTGCCGGATGGATACCTTTTTCTTCAGCAAGACTTGATATGAACGTATAGTCCATTTTTTTATTCATTTCATTTTTTTCTTTAATACCTGCAAGTTCACAGAGAGTTGCAAAAACTCCCTCTTCCATCCCGGAAAAATTATATCCTCCTTCCAGAGAAAAAAAAATTCTGCCATCGCAGAGTTCCTCTGCAAGGTTTACCAGGACTCTCGTCATATAGGCAAAACCGTCCCCCGTCACCCTCATGGCGCTGATACCGTCATCTATATATGTATCAAATCCGGCAGATACAAGGATCAGTTCAGGCCGATATTCTCTGCAAACAGGCTTAACTACTGTGTTAAAAATATTAGCATACTCCATATCCCCCTGTCCCCCGGCAACGGAATATTCAAGGTATATCCCTGACCCTTTCCTGAACCTGTTTCACGCAGGGACCCCGTTCCCGGATAAAGCGGATACTGGTGTATTGAGAGGTAAAAAACTTCATCTGTTTCATAAAAAGCATTTTGAGTACCATTTCCATGGTGTACATCCCAATCAACAATGAAAATTCTCTTTATACCGTATTTTTTCCGAGCATGTTGTGCAGCTATGGCAATGTTGTTAAAGAGACAGAAACCCATAGATCTGTTTTTTTCAGCGTGGTGACCAGGAGGTCTCACCAGCCCGAAACCATTATCCACACTTTTATTGAAAATAAGATCCATAGCCCCGACTACTGCCCCAACTGCATGGCAGGCAGCATTAAAACTCTCCCCTGATGTACAGGTATCCACATCAAGAACTGAATATATCTTACCTGAAGTTGCAGCTACCTGGTTTACCAGATTTTCCGTATGATTATAGAGAAGTTTTTCTTTTGAAACCGGTGTAATTTCCGGTTCTATAAAATATTCTCTGTTTTCTCCCTTATTGAGTATTTCATATATTCTTTTAATTCTTCCCGGGGACTCTATATGTGTGCTTCCGGGATCATGGGCCAGGAAAATTTTATCTTTGAATATAGCCGTATTACGCATATTTTATCCTTTTTATACTTTCCGGAAACTGGAAAAATTTTAAACTCGTAGATTAGTTTAAAAAATGAAGCTCAAACCTCCTCATAAAAAAAAGGCGCAATTTCACTCTCCTGTGAAATTGCGCCTTTACTGGAAAACATTTTTTTACTTTTTTACATCGGTACAATGAGTTTGTTGGTTTCTTCATTCCAGGTAACCACAAGATACCAGATAATCATGGCACCTCCTATCAGAAGAAGAGTAGGTCCATACCCCAGGGCGTCGGGAAGATATACAGCTGAACCCAGAGCACCATCCGCCTCAAAATCGTTATCCCTGAACCAGGCTGTCATAACCGAAGAAACTATACCGAAAAACGGAACAACCATTATAAGTTTTACCTGGCCTTCTCCCACACGCCAAAGTGTACCTGATCCACAACCTCCTGCAAACATGGCCCCGAGACCAAAGAGAAAACCTCCAGCAACTCCACCCCAACCAAAAGTACCGCGAATATAATTCAAGGGAGCAAGAACTGCTTCACCTTCAGCCCTCATGGGAACCGCATATTTCAAAACTGCAGCCCCAATAGCTACTATGACAATAGACAACATCACAGATTTAGCCATGGTGCAGTCACCGGTCATATGGGGTTCACGAAAACCCTGAACCATACACCAGCGTCCACGCTGCATGGCATAACCGAGACCTGCTGCAATAAGCAGTATTCCTGAAAGAGAAGCTATATAATCACTATCTTCATTAGCGGAGTATGTATAGGCACCCCATATTAAAGCAATAATTGCAGCTACTCCCATTAGATAAACAACAACCGACGGAAAAGTGATCGTTTTTGATCCTCCTTCTCCCCAGGATATATACTCCATTTCAAGATAAAGCAGTTTCAATCCCAAAACCACACCAAGAACAAGTCCTAACCACATTGCAAAACCATTGGCTCCAAGATTACCGATGGCATTATAAAAACCACCTACATTGCAGCCACCAGCAAGCGTAGCGCCGATACCCATAAGTATACCTGCAATAACAGCTTTTACCATTTCCCTGTAAGGAGGAATACGCAGGGCAAAATCTTTTCCAAGACACGCGGAAATAAAAGCTCCGGCAACAAATCCTATACCTATTACTGAACCGGAATTCACAAAAATAGAACGCGGAGCCTCATCATAAAATTCAAATATTCCGGAATCAGAACCAAAGAGAGTGGCTCCCCCATACATAATCCAGTCACCCCAGCTTCTTATGGCTCCCACAGCACCCCAGGGTCTCCACCATGCCATTATCATTACTGAGAAAAAGGCAACTATCACACCTGTAATATAAGGGTTCCACTCCTTCTCACAAAAAATGCTGTACAACTCTTTGCTTTTGTTTTTAAAAACGGATTCTTCACTCATAGATACTCTCCCTGTTAAAATAGACAAAAAGTAACTTCAGCAAATTATATTTGTAAATTTCATACACACCCAAAAAAAATTTGTCAATATAAACAGCTTGAAAACAGAATATATACCACTTTGTGGTGTTTATTTTTTAATAAAAATATTAATGAGTTATATAACATATTTTTTCAAACCTTGACAGATGGCAGAAGCTAAAGTATAGGTCAAAAATGAATATCTATTCAGGTAAGGAAAGAATTATCCTTATTTTTTTCTTATCGATTTTTTACAAACTCATTACATTTCGGGAGAACAGATTATGAGTGACTTTAAAGTAGTTGCCGATGGTGTGGAAGCAACAAAAGTACTGGATGCTAAAGGACTCAGTTGTCCAATGCCGCTTCTCAGGACAAAGAAAGAAATTGGTAAATTAAACTCAGGTGACATTCTTCAGGTCGATGGAACCGATCCAGGTTCAAGAAATGATCTTCCCGGCTGGTGCGAAAGAACAGGACATGAATATCTGGGTGAAAAGGAAGAATCCGGATATATAAGCTTTTTTATAAAAAAAGGATGACAGATTAATACCTGTCTCTCTTCCGTGCACTTCCTGCAGAGACTACTCTAATTAATTGATATTATATTTTTTATTAACTGTTAAGTATCTTTTCTATTTTTAAAGATACTTAACAGTTCGCTTTTCTCTAATATTCTATATCAGAGTTTATTTTTATGTTTTTTACTGGATAAACCAGCATATATGATCCCAATAGCTCAGAGTTATTTATACCTTTGAGCACAGTAAACAAATGAAAGTCCTACTGCGACAGAACGACATTCAGTGGTGGGATTTTCTGATAAAAAGCCACCAATCTTCTTAAAGGAGGATAATATGGCAAAAAGTTTAGGTATTTTCGTTACCACAACCGACAGCCTTAATCACGTTATTGGTATTGTTAAAGCAGCAAAAGCAAAAGGTTCCAATGTCAAAGTCTTTTTTACCTGGAAAGCAACAACACTTTCAAAGGATCCTGCTTTTCCAGGACTTTGTGAATTAGCAGACGATGTCTCCATATGTGTTGACAGTTATAAAAAACAGGGTTTTGACGTTGATGATATCCCTGAAGGATTAACTGCCAAAAAAATGGCAACTCAGGCTCAACATGGTATTATTATTGAAGATTTTGACTGTTACCTCAGCCTGTAAAGGAGATATCAAATGGAATACAAAAAAGTATGTTTTATGTACAGACATGAAGATTATGCCATTGACGGTATACGATCTGCGTTGGGTTTAGCCGTCGAAAACATGTATTCATATGGTGTTGTACTGGATAAGGAACTCCCTGAACTGGATGAATTGACTCAGGAAAGTATCGAAATGTTAAGGGATATGGAAGGTGATGTTTTATCTACAGTTCAGGCAAATATAGATAAGAACAATTTTACCCCCATTACACTGGAAGAGCTCGGAGAAAAACTTCGTGAAATGACCCATATCATTCCTTATGGTCCAAAATAACAGACATCCAGGAGTTTTTTATGAAAATATTGAATGTATACAGGTCTGAACCTGATGAAACTGTACAGAAACTGGTTGAAATAGTTGGGCGTGACCGGGAAACAGACAGTTTTGATCTTACTGTTGAAAGCCCTGATTACGAGACACTGGTAGATAAAATATTTGCTGCTGACCAGACCATTTGCTGGTGGTAGAAGTTTTTTTCTTAACCAGTATATCCACAGTAAAATGCAGGAACCGAATAGATTATTTTCTGTTCAGTTCCTGCACGATACAATCATGAACCAGGGGTCTGTATTTTTTTATTTCCCCGTTGTCGTTTGAACAATGGACCCTATTGGTTAACAAAACAACTATTATTTCCCTTTCCAGATCCATCCAGAATGAAGTACCTGTAAAACCCAGGTGTCCTCTGCTTTCCCGACTGAACAGTTTTCCACAACTTGAATTACTCTCTGCAGGTATATCAAAACCACAGGACCAACTGGAATTTTTTTCTTTTTTCAGGAACTGTTTCAATACGGCAGCATCAGGCAGACTGCTTTTTCCTCTATTTTTGTACTGGTCCATTACAGTTTCACAAAGTTGCAGAACAGACGAAGCTGTTCCAAACAGCCCTGCATGTCCACAGACACCTCCCAGGGCCCTGCAGTTTTCGTCATGGACAGTGCCACATTTAAATGCTTCATCACTGGAAAAGTGGGTAAAGGCACATGTGAATGGTGAAAGATGTTCATCTCCTGAAAAAAGAAATCTATTCTTTATTTTTTGTCTTCCAATGACGTTTTTTCTCCAAAAATCATCAAGAGACACAGCTGTTTTCTCTTCAATAAGTATCCCCAGTAAAATATACCCCAAATCACTGTATTCATTCCTGCTTCCGGGTAAATATTGCAGTTTCTCATTAATAATCCAGTTTTTTACAGTCTCCTTTCTCTGCTCGGGAGTTATGTGAACCAGTTTTTTGAAAAATTCTCTGTGGGGTGGTAAACCCGAAGAATGGCAGAGAAGGTCTCTTATGGTAATGGAAGACTTATCAGCGGGTATATTCTTCCAATTGGAACAGGATGCAAGAGAATCGTTCAGACATAAAACATTTTCGTCCACCAGAGCGGCAATTGAAAGTGCTGTAACCAGAGGTTTAGTCAGTGAAGCCAGGTCAAAATATGTATACCTGTTAACTCTTCCATATGACCTCGTCAGTTCCGTATAACCATAATGCAGTTCTTCTCTGGAAAAACCGTTGGACTTCCTGACCGAAACTGCAATGGAACATCCTGAAAAAACAGATTTTTTTATTGCTTTCTTGATAATTTCATCAAGAACTGTCCTTAATCTGCTTTCATCTGTTTTTTCCTTTTTCATCATTTGATTATTATATTGAATTTTTCACCTATTTCCACTAGATTATAGCCAAAATCGAAAGATTAATATATCTTTGTTTTTTCGACAAATTTATTCATTTTTCAAATGGAGTTATTTCTCTGAAACGAAGTTATCAACACCCTGTTAACAGCTCTTTTTAAAAAGATTATGGATAACAGGTTCACAAAACTGTTAATAATCCTTTTTTCACATGTATCACAAATTATCAAATAATCTTTTGTTTATAATTTTATTAATAATATCAATAGGTTAATTATATTATTAACATTTCAGCACCCTTAATAATAATAAATTTAAATAATATTATAAGGAGTCGTAGAAAGGAGTCCTTTTATGGCACTACACTGCAATATAGCTAAAAATGACTTTCAGGAAGGTTTGAACAGTCTGCAAAACCTGACAAACAAGAAAGGAACGATGGCTGTTCTTTCAAATGTTCTCATTGAATCAGCACCTGGCGGTCTTATCCTCACGGGAACAGATCTGGAAGTAGGTTTACGTCTTTTTGTTCCAGCAGAAGTTAAAGAAGAAGGTTCAATAACCCTGCCTTCAAAAAAAATATATGAAATTGTCAGGGAATCAGGATCAGAAACTCTTTCTATTGAAGAAACTGATAACAGTTGGGTTGTTATCCGAACAGGATTAAGTACCTATAATCTGGCAGGCCTTGCAAGTGATGAATTTCCTGAATTTCCACAATATTCGGAAGACTCCTTTCTTTCCTTTGAAAGTCATATTTTTCTCGAACTTATTGAAAAAATTATATATTCGATAGCAAATGAACAGGAGAACATATATTCCCTGACATCAGTTCTTTTTGAAAAAGAAAAGAGAGACGATAAATATTATTTAAAAATGATATCCTCCGATGGTCACAGATTGTCGATTATGGAAAAAGATGTGGCAACGGATCTGGATGGTATGAATTTGAACGAGGTGACTCTTATACCCAAAAAAGGTATTCAGGAATGGAAAAAATTCTGTGAAGGCAGAGATAATATAGAAGTTTCATTTGAAGAAAAACAGCTTGTTCTTAGGGATGGTGATGCCGTGATGGTTATTCGTCTCAAACAGGGGGAATTTCCGCAGTATTCGGCCATTGTTGAAGCTGTTCAGCTGGAAAACTGCTTGAGAATAAACAGAATACCATTTCTGGAGTCCCTCAAGAGAATCAATCTTTTTACTGAAGATATTTTTAACACGATTCAGTTGAAAATCGAAAACAGTGAAATGATTCTTTCCTCCCAGAATGCGGATCTCGGGAATGCTGAAGATAAGCAGGCTATATCATACTCCGGTGAACCTCTGGTTCTCGGATTTAACTGCAGGTACTTCATTGAAGCCCTTCAAGTCATGGAATGTGAAACTGTGGAAGCATATATTAATTCAAATAACAGTCCATGTCTTATGAAATCTGAAGAAGATATTGGTTTTATAAGTATAATTATGCCCATGCAGCTCTAGGGCTGATCACATAATGCATTATCATCCCTTTTTTCTGATTGAGCTGATCACAGGAAATTCAAAATTGTTTTTTTACAATCTGAAATATGCAAAAAATTGCTGAAAATCCTGTACATGCATTGATTATTTTTTGTGACAATGACACAGGTATGGTTCATCTGGGCAAAAAATAATGATTTACAAAAAAAGCCACAAAAAATGAAAGGTAAAAGCGTGACAACTGAAAATAACAACTACGGTGCAGAGCAGATAAAGGTTCTTGATGGTCTTGAAGCTGTTCGTAAGCGACCATCAATGTATATAGGAAATACGGCCTCAGAGGGGCTGCATCATCTTATATGGGAAATTGTAGACAACAGTATTGATGAAGCTCTGGCAGGTTACTGTACCCGTATTAAAATAGTTATACATGAAGATAATTCTGTTTCTGTGGAGGATGATGGTCGCGGTATACCTGTGGAAAAACATCCAACTGAAAACATGACGGCATTGGAACTGGTCATGACTACACTCCATGCTGGCGGAAAATTTGATCACTCCAGTTATAAAGTTTCCGGTGGATTGCACGGAGTCGGTGTGTCCGTGGTAAATGCTCTTTCCTGTGAAGCGACTGCAGAAATTAAAAGAAACGGTCATATATACAGACAGTCTTACAAGTATGGTGAAAAGACAGGTGAACTGGAAATAGTAGGTAAAAGCGATAAAACCGGTTCAAAAATAACCTTTAAGGCCGATCCTCAGATATTTAAGGAATCCGTTGTTTACAGTTATGAACTTGTAAAAAACAGGGTAAGGGAACTGGCTTTTCTGAATAAAGGTCTGAAAATTTATTTGAAGGATGAAAGGAGCGGAGAAGAGGATAAATTCCATGCCTCCGGAGGTATTGTATCCTATGTTGAGTACCTCAATCGCAAGAGAACTCCGGTTTTTCCGGAACCTATTTATATATCAGGAGCCAGGGATAATGTTGAAGTTGAAATAGCTCTCCAGCATTTTGATGGTTACTCCGAGAGACTTTTCTCTTTTGTAAATAATATAAATACCCGCGAAGGTGGCAGTCATGTTGCCGGTTTCAGATCGTCACTGACTAAATGCATAAACAGGTATGCAAATGATGATATGATCCCGAAGAACATGCGGGAGAAAATGGGTGGGGATGATGTCAGGGAAGGTTTAACCACAGTTATTTCCGTCCGTGTCCCTAACCCTCAGTTCGAAGGTCAGACAAAAACAAAGCTCGGTAATTCTGAAGTAAAATCAATTGTCGAATCCATCTGTACAGAAAAGTTAACCCTGTTTCTTGAACAGAATCCTGCTGTTGCCAAAAAAATTCTAGCCAAGGTTGTTGATGCTGCAAGAGCTCGTGAAGCCGCCAAAAGAGCACGGGATCTTTCAAGAAAAAAAGGAAGTACCAGTCTTCTTATGGCCGGTAAACTTGCTGAATGCCAGGAAAAGGATCCGGCTAAAAGAGAGATTTTCATTGTTGAGGGTGATTCTGCCGGAGGTTCGGCTAAACAGGGTCGAGATCGTTCAAATCAGGCCATTCTACCGCTCAGAGGTAAAATACTGAATGTTGAAAAAGCTCGATTTGATAAAATTTTAAACAGTGAAGAGATAAAGCAGCTTATCGGAGCACTGGGCTGTGGCATAGGAAAAGATGAATTTGATTTGGAAAAACTCCGTTATCACAAGATAATTATTATGACGGATGCCGATGTTGATGGTGCTCATATCCGGACATTGCTTCTTACTTTTCTTTACAGACAAATGTTTCCACTTGTCAACGAAGGATATGTTTATATAGGTCAACCTCCACTTTACAGGTTAGGAAAAGGGAAGAAGGAAAAATATTTTCTCAATGAAGCTGAATTGAATACACATCTTTTTACTGTTGCCAGTCAAAAGATGAAAATATTTTTACAAAATGACGAAGAAACTGTGATTGAAGGAAAAGAATTCGTTGAAATAATGGAAAAACTTTCTATCTACCAACGAATTATAAGCTTCATGGAAAGGATGAATATTTGGGAAGATATGGTCTATTTTCTTCTTGAAAACGGTATAAAAACAGCTGATCAGTTTACTGATGAATCTTTTCTTGAAGATCTTGTGAAGAAGCTGCCTGAAGAAGAACTTGTAATAGGTAATATACGTTCATGCAGATGGCGTCCGGATTGTTACGAAGTTGATGTTGCTGTGAGAGGTAAAATTCAGATAATGTTGACCCTGGGACCCCAGATACCGCTTATAAACGAATATAGAACCGCACTCAGTATTTACGAAAAAATAAGGAATTATCTGAAATGCAGTTTCAAAATACTATCTGTTAATAAAAGCGGTCAGGAAAAAGAGATTCAAATTGATAACTGGTCAGATCTACTTACGGCAGTAAGGGAAGAATCTTTCAAGGGAAGTCACCTGCAGAGATATAAGGGACTTGGTGAAATGAATCCTGAACAGTTATGGGATACTACAATGAATCCCCAGAATAGAATTCTCATGCAGGTTACCATTGAAGATGCAGAACAGGCTGACGATATTTTTACAACACTAATGGGTGATAAAGTCGAGCCAAGAAGGGAATTTATTCAGAATCATGCCCTCGAAGTGACAGATCTTGATGTTTAAGTGATAAAAATACAAAGAAAATAACTTATGAGTATTGATAAAGAAGTAATTGAAGAACAGTTTCCCACTATTTCCATTGAAAAGGAACTGCAGAAATCGTATCTCGATTATGCAATGAGTGTTATCGTGGGCCGTGCCCTTCCGGATGTCCGTGACGGATTGAAACCTGTTCATCGCAGGGTGCTTTTTGCAATGCGTGAACTTGGTGTCTTCCATAACCGGCCCTATGTCAAATCTGCCAGAATTGTTGGTGATGTAATAGGTAAATATCATCCCCATGGTGATACAGCTGCTTACGATACCATTGTAAGAATGGCCCAGGATTTCGCCATGCGTTATCCTCTGGTGGATGGTCAGGGTAATTTTGGTTCTCTTGATGGTGATTCTCCTGCTGCGATGAGATATACCGAAGCCAGAATGACCAGAATTGACAGAGAAATAGTAAATGATCTTGAAAAAGATACTGTCGAATGGATTCCCAATTACGATAATTCCCTGAATGAACCCTCTGTAATGCCGACAAAAATACCGAATCTTCTTGTAAATGGTTCATCTGGTATTGCAGTTGGTATGGCAACAAATATTCCTCCACACAATCTAACAGAAGTTATTGACGGACTTATTGCACTGATAGAAAATCCTAACCTGACAGTGCATGAACTCATGGGGATAGTGACAGGACCGGATTTTCCAACGGGAGGTTTGATCTGTGGTAGAGCCGGGATAAGAGAAGCCTATGAGACTGGAAAGGGTGTTGTCATTATGAGAGCACTCAACCATGTGGAAAAAATAAAAGATGGAAAAAGAGAAGCCATCGTTATTACCGAAATACCCTATCAGTTAAATAAAGCAAGCCTTGTGGAGAAAATTGCTGAACTGGTCAAAGATAAGAAGATTGATTCAATATCTGAAGTTCGAGATGAATCGGATAGACACGGATTGCGGATAGTTATCGAACTGAAAAAGGATGAAATTGCAGAAATTGTGGTCAATCAACTCTATAAATTGACGCAGATGCAGAAATCCTTTGGTATCATATTTCTGGCTATTGTTAATAATAAGCCTGAAATTCTGAATTTAAAACAAATCCTGGAGCATTTCATACTCCATAGAAAAATAGTTGTTTATCGTAGAACAAATTTTGAACTGAAAAAGGCGGAAGAAAAAGCCCATCTTCTTGAAGGATTGAATATAGCAATTAATAATCTTGATGATGTGGTGGCCTTGATAAAAGCAGCTCAAAACCCCGCTGTTGCAAAGAAAAATCTCATTGAACGTTTCAGTTTAAGTGAAATTCAGGCCCAGACCATTCTCGATATGCGTCTGCAGAGGTTAACCGGTCTTGAGAGAGAAAAAATTGCCTCGGAATATAAGGCTATTCTTTTAGAAATAGACAGGCTGAAAAATATTCTCGAACATGAATCGTTGATAATGGGGATAATAAGTGGAGAATTTCAGGAGATAAAGGAAAAATTCGGTGATGATAGACGTACGGAAATTATCGATGCTACGGATGAAATTCTGCCTGAAGATCTTATTGCTCCTGAAGAAATGGCTATTACTGTTACTCATTCCGGCTATATAAAGAGAAATCCGGTCAGCCTTTACAGATCCCAACATAGGGGTGGTAAAGGTGTTAAAGGTGTTAAGAATATTGAAGAGGATTTTGTTTCCAATCTCTATGTAGCTTCCACTCTCGACACTTTTCTCTTTTTCACCAATCACGGCAAAGTATTCTGGCGAAAAGTTTACCAGTTACCGTTGGCAGGGAGAACTGCCCGTGGAAAAGCAATAATCAATTTACTGAATCTTGCTGAAGATGAAAAAATTGCCGCTATTCTTCCCATTGACAGTTTTGAGAACGAAACGGAAAATAAAACCATTTTAATGGTGACAAAATTCGGTAGAGCCAAGAAAACGAGTCTGCAGGAATTTAAAAAGCCACTGAAAAAAGGTAAAAGGGCACTGACAATCAATGAAGGTGATGAAATAATAGCAGCTCATGTTCTTAATGGGAATGACACTATACTTCTTATTACCAGGGATGGTATGTGTATTCATTTCCGGGAAACGGATATAAGGACAATGGGAAGAGGTGCAGCCGGTGTTCGTGGTATCCGTCTCGCTGAAAATGATGAAGTTGTCAGTGCAATAGTAATATCAAACAATAATTCTATTCTTACGGTTACTGAAAATGGTTTTGGAAAAAGAAGTCCAATCGAAGAATATAGAATTCAAAAACGTGGTGGAAAAGGCATAAGAGGTATCAAGAAAAGCGTAAGAAATGGATCCGTAATTGATGCTCAACAGGTAGATGACAGTGATGAGATTATCATTATTTCAGATCATGGAAAAATGATCAGAATGGATCTCAGCAAGGTCAGAGTTATAGGTAGAACTACAAAAGGAGTAAAACTCATCAATATAGATGAAAAAGAAAAAGTTGTAGGCATGGACAGCATGGCCAGGGATAATAAAGACTCCGATATTGAAGAAACCGATGACAATCAAGTTTAATGACTGAGAATAAAACAATTTCAGTAATAGGAGCCGGATCCTGGGGAACCGCTCTGGCCCTTGTCTTAGCTGAAAATCAGAATAACGTTTTTCTCTGGGGTCATAATAGACGAACTGTTAGGAAGTTACAGGAAGAGAGGCAGAATAAAAAGTATCTACCAGGTATTCAATTTCCCGATAACCTTAAAATTACAGGTGATCTGGAACTCTGTGTCGGACAAAGTGCAATAATATTGATGGTTGTACCATCGCATGGTTTAAGAGATGTTTTTAACAAACTTGCAGCCATGTTACCCGATAAAGCGTATATAATTTCTGCTGTTAAAGGCATAGAAAATAGTTCGCTGGAAACCATGACCATGATCATGGAAAGCGTTCTTCAGCAACGATATCCTGAAAAAAATTGTGAAATTGGCGTGTTATCGGGTCCATCCTTTGCCAAAGAGGTTGCCCAACGAGTACCAACCGCCGTTACCCTTGGCTTTAAAAACCTTGCTACTGCGAAGAAATTGCAGAAAGTATTTGGTAACAGTTTTTTCAGGGTTTATGCGGGGTGCGATATAACAGGTCTTGAGATAAGTGCTTCTTATAAAAATATAATAGCTATTGCCGCCGGTGTATGCGATGGACTCGGCTATGGACTCAATACACGTGCTGCCTTGATTACCCGCGGGCTGACTGAGATGACCAGGCTTGGAACAGCACTGGGAGCAGATATTTCAACTTTTTCTGGTTTGAGTGGACTTGGAGATTTACTCCTTACCTGTACCGGTAATTTAAGTAGAAACAGAACAGTTGGATTAAAACTTGGTAAGGGAAAACAACTGGAAGAAATAGTAAACGAAATGAAAATGGTGGCAGAAGGAATTAAAACCACAAGGTCTATTTTTGAAATACGAAAAAAATATACAGTTGAGACCCCTATTCTTGATGAAGTTTACAAGATTATTTACCAGGGAAAAAAATGCTCCCTCGCTGTAAGTGACCTGCTGGCCAGGGAGCTTAAAGTCGAATAAATGTATTACCTAAATCCTGCAATTGGCAAGTTTACCGAACTGCAGGATTCAGGTATTAATTTGACCAATCATTATCTTTAAACATTGAATGATCAGGTTTAGGTGGTTTTTCTTCAGAAAGTCTCTGTTCGAGCCATTTGATAATGAGGGGCATTTCCTTTTTTACTTCTGCAAGAGCTTTTCCCCTGTGACTGACACGATTTTTCTCATCCATTGAAAGTTCAGCGAAGGTTTTACCCAATTCCTCAAAATAAAAGAGTGGGTCATAACCGAATCCACTCGTACCACGGGGCTCTTTAAGAATAATACCGTCACAACGCGACTCATAGGTCAAAGCCGGTCCGGAAGGTACAGCTATTGACAAAACACAGCTGAAATGAGCTTTTCTATCTGATTTACCTGACAGCTCCTCAAGCAGTTTTTTACAGTTATCGGCATCTGTTGCATTTTCTCCAGCATATCTTGAAGAATAAACCCCCGGAGCACCTTCAAGTGCGTCCACACAGAGACCTGAATCATCTGCAATTGCGGGAAGACCTAAAATTTTTGCAGTATGATGGGCCTTTTTATAAGCGTTTTCATCAAATGTATTCCCATCTTCAATTGCTTCTGGAATGGGTCCAAAATCGGCGAGAGATTTAACCTCAATTGAAGTTTCCTGTAAAAGATTTTTAAATTCAACCAATTTATTTTTATTATTTGTTGCTATCACTATCATTGGGATCATGATGAAATTATCCTGTCTTATGAATTAAAAAAACGAGATTAAAATTAATTTAAGTTTTATTTATTTTTTATTTTCAATGATTTATCGTATCGTTCCCATTCACTGTAAATACAGCCACAATAAGGTTGCCTGTAAAGAGAAAGTTGTTTTGAAATATCAATTCCCTGTTGCCAGCCTTCCCTGAAATCATGGTAAATAAATGTGATTGAATACAGTTCTTCAAGGTTTTTGCATATTTTAATAATTTTCTTATGATTTTGATATTTGCTGTAAAGAAGTGTACTGGTAAACGCGTCAAAATTGTTCTCCTTTGCAGTCTGCACTGTTTTTTCAAGTCTATCGGAATAGCAAAAGTTGCACCTTTTTCCTTCATTATGCACCACTGATCTCAAAAAATATTTAAGACCGTATTTTTTATCAATTATGGCCGGTATATGTTGTTTTCTCAGATATTCATCTGCAGTGACAAGTCTTCTGCGGAATTCTTTAAAAGGATGGATATTGGGGTTGTAGAAATAAGCGGTGATGGAATAATCTTTTTCACGAAGAAATGTGAGAGGATAAACTGCGCAAGGTCCGCAACATATATGGAGAAGAAGTTTCATGAATATTGTCTGAAAAATCAAATCTTAAATTTTTTTGGATCAATATTATACTGATGGATCTTATAATTAATGATTCTCAGGCTTGTATCCAGGTCTTTTGCAGTCTTTGTCTGGTTACCATTGTTTCGTTTCAGCCCTTCAACTATAAGTTCTTTTTCAAAATTTTCTACTGCAACTGAAAGAGAAAGAGGTTTTTCCCTGGATGAATTCCCAGCAGTTTGAAGTGTCGGTGGAAGGTGAATTGATTTTATAGTGTCACCATCACAGATAAGCACAGCCCTTTCAATACAGTTCTGGAGTTCCCTGACATTCCCGGGCCAATGGTACTGAATCAACATGTCTATTGCTGTGGTGGAAATTCTGATAATTTTTTTGTTGTTTTCTTTAGAATATTTTTCAAGAAAAAATTCAGCAAGAAGGAGAATGTCAGTTCGTCGCTCTCTTAAGGGGGGCATATACACAGGAAAAACATTAAGTCTGTAGTAGAGATCTTCTCTGAAATTTTTTTCTGCAACCGCCTTTTCAAGATCTCTGTTTGTTGCTGCAACGAGTCGAACATCACATTCGATGAGGTTTGTTGAACCAAGTCTCTGGAACTTTCTTTCCTGCACAACATTGAGGAGTTTAACCTGTACTGAATGGCTGATTTCACCTATCTCATCAAGGAACAGGGTCCCTCCTTCAGCCTGTTCAAAACGTCCAATTTTCAGCTCATTTGCACCGGTGAATGAACCTTTTTCATGACCAAAAAGTTCACTTTCCAAAAGGGTTTCAGGAAGAGCAGAACAATTAACAACGATAAAGGGTGCGGATTTTCTTTTGCCATTGTAATGAAGAGCTTTTGCCACAAGTGTTTTTCCTGTACCTGATTCGCCACGAAGAAGGACAGTTGCATTAGAGTCAACAACCCTGTGTATCATTTCATACACTTCCTGCATTTTGCTCGAATTACCTATAATATCATTAATTTTATTCTTTTCTGAAAGCTCTCTTTTAAGCTTAAGGTTTTCAGAATAAAGTTCTTCGGTCTCCCTGTTTACTTTTTGTACTCTGACAACAGTCTGGGCAATTATTGAACTTAAAACTGTGAGGAATTGCAGATCGGTATTGGCCTGTTCGGTAATACCGTTTTTATATATGATATCAACACTGAGAGCACCTATAATGTTTTGTCCATCCTTGATGGGAACACACAGAAAAGATCTCTTTTGTTTCTTTACGTTTTCACGTGCTCCAGTTCTATTGAGAAATAATGGTTCTTCGGCAATATGTGGAACGATAATAGGTTCGCCTGTGGCAACAACTCTCCCTGTAATCCCCTCCCCTATTCTATATTTTCCACGCTTTTTCCCAGCTGCAGATATTCCATGGGCAACTTCTATCTCAAGGTTTCCGGTTAATGGGTTAACGATGGAAACAGTACCATTTTCCATCCCTTTTATTTCTGAAAGAATAAACATGGTGCTTTCCAGGCATTCACTGAGTTCTTTTGAAGATGCCAGTTGTTTAGTTATTTCATAAAGGGCCGTGAGATCTTCCAGTTGTTTGGAGATATCGTTTTTGTGTACCATTTTCGTGGAGAATCCAGTTGGTTTTTATGACGTTATTTGGAATGGGTTGTAAGAATAAGCAAGATCTTCTTATAATTCTTTTCCCAGAATGAAATATTTTCGTCCTGGAATTTTAGAAAATATGATCAGTGGTTTTCAGGTAATCATCTTAAAAGATTCAGGATTAAAGAAAGAAAAAACCACTACCCTGAACCTTGCAATTTTTTTTTTAGAATTGATAGAATAAAAAAGAAAATTATTACAAAAATGTATTACAGCTCAGAAACTTTTAATACCAGCTTTTCAAGTTGTTGACAATCTTTCTTTCAAATGGTAAGAAAGGCACTTCGGAGGAATGGCCGAGTGGTTTAAGGCGGCGGTCTTGAAAACCGTTGTACGAAAGTACCGTGGGTTCGAATCCTACTTCCTCCGCCACAAATTTTATAATACTATGGAGAGGTGACCGAGAGGCCGATGGTGCTCGCCTGCTAAGCGAGTGTGGGGGTTAGACTCCACCGAGGGTTCGAATCCCTCCCTCTCCGCCATTGAAAAGGTCATGGTATTAAAGATAAATACCATGACCTTTTTTATTAAAATTTTAGCATATTAACGGCAAAACATAAGTCATTAAATAATACAATAATTTAAATTTAAAGGAAAAGCTCAATAACCCCAGAGAAGACTTCTTTTGATCCAGCCTTGTAGTCCTGACTCGTGTCTGACCTCCACCCATCCTGATTTCTGCTGAACCGTAGCAAAAACCACGCCATAGTAGGCTTTTCCAATAATCTTACTATCTGTCCCTGGCCTGTTTCTGATGTTGATCTTGTTTTTTCTGTTTTTATTTACCTTGACGATCATCATTGGTTTGTCAACCAACAGCTTTCTATAAACCCACCCGGTATCACCTTCGAAATCTTTAACTTGGGCCCATTTCCCTTTTTTTTTAAGTATTAACAGAGGAAAACCACTTCCGTATTCCCACTTCACCTTATATTTTATACCAGGCCCTGTTCTCAGGTTCACTTTATCTCCTTTGACACTCATCATTTCTGCAAAAGCTGATATTGGAGAGAAAAGAAGACAACAAAAAAATGTAGCGATAAAAAAATGAATTTGAATGGTATGAATTTTTTTCATTTTTAGAAAAACGTGATTAGTGCCTTACTCCTGAATTCCTGTTATAAAAAACAAGAAACCAGGGAAGGTTTTTTGAAATTAAATGGTTAGGTTTATTTCCATGGCACTTAAAACCCCTTATGGGGTGTTAGTTATCATTTAAAAGCAAAACAAAAAGTCTGTCCAGGTCATCAAGAGAATAGTATTCTATTTCTATTTTACCCCTGGTTCCGTTCTCACTGATAACTACTTTTGAGTTTAACCTGTTTGTTAATTGGTTAACCAGTGATTTTTTATAGGATGCAGGCAGTCCCTCTTGTTCCTGATTTGATTTAGTATTTTTAAGCGGAGCAGATGAATTTGCAAATTTCCTGGCAAATGCTTCTGTCTGTCTGACGGAAAGATTTTTCCTGATTACAGTATCCCGAGTTTCTTTGAGTTTTATTGGATCATCCAGAAGCCGAATTAGAGCTCTACCATGGCCTTCGCTGAGGATTCCAGATATAATATCCTGTTGAATATAGTCTGGAAGTTTTAATAATCTTAGCATGTTAGCTATGGTTGATCTTTTTTTACCAACTTTTTTTGCTGTTTCGTCCTGGGTGTAAGAAAATTTATCTATTAAACTTTTATACGCAAGGGCTTCTTCAATAGGATTGAGATCTGTTCTTTGAATATTTTCTATAAGAGCCAGCTCAAGGAGAGCATCCTCACCTGTAACGTCCATAAGGACAACGGGTACTTTGGAAAGACCTGCGAGTTTTGAAGCTCTTAATCTTCTCTCACCAGCAATGAGTTCATATTTACCTGCTGAATTTCCGTGGGTAACAATCAACGGTTGAATAATACCATTTTCTTTGATTGAGTGAGCGAGTTCGTTAAGATCATCTTCTTTAAAGTGAGTGCGTGGTTGAAGCTTGTTGGGATAAATAAGGTCGATATCACACTCAAAAAACTTTTCTTCCTCTTCACCAAAGAGAAGACCAACGCCCTGCCCTAACCCTTTTTTCTGGATCATTTAAAAGTCCTTTGTCTTTTTAAAAATTCTGTTGTCAGTTGCATATATGATTTTGCGCCTGTAGATTTAGAATCGTAATCGAAAATAGTTTTACCGTGACTCGGGCTTTCACTCAGGCGGACATTTCTTGGAATAGTCGTTTTGAAAAGCTGATCTTTAAAATACTTTTTTATTTCACCTGCGACCTGGTGGGTAAGGTTGTTTCTTTTGTCGAACATGGTTAGCAATAGACCTTCGATAAAAAGATCCTTGTTAAAGTTCTTTTTTACTGATCGTATTGTGTTTACGAGTTGAGCAAGACCTTCCATGGCAAAATATTCACATTGCATGGGAATAAGAACAGAATCGGCCGAAGTAAGTGCGTTTATAGTGAGTAAGCCCAAGGAAGGAGGACAGTCAATAATAAGGAAGTCAAAACCCGGTTGAATTGTTTTTAAAATCCTTTTTAGTCTATATTCCCTTTCAGGAAGTTCAATGAGTTCAATTTCAACAGCAACAAGGTCAATGTTTGAAGGAATGATTGATAATTTCTTTGTTGAAGTTGAACTTATTGTATTATAGACATTACATGATTCTGAGTATGCATGATAAAGATTAGGTAAGGATTTATCTACAGACACCCCTACTCCACTGGAACTGTTTCCTTGTGGGTCTGAGTCGATAAGTAAAACTTTCTTCCCTTTTTGGGCAAGAGCAGCTGAAAGATTGATTGCGGTTGTGGTTTTGCCCACACCCCCTTTCTGGTTAGCAACAGCAATTATTTTGTTATTTTTCATATCATCCAGGTTTTTATTTTGATTTTGTCGTAAAATACCCATTATCTTCCGAAAATGCAAAAAACATTTAGCTTTTACCTTAATTATCGAACAAAATAGAAATTGCTTTGAAAATTATGCCTTAAAAAACTCAACTGTTTCACGTGAAACAGTTGAGTTTCGATAACTGTTAATATATCAATTAATAATTCCCGAATTGATTTTTAATAATGGGAAGGTTTGTGTTTCACGTGAAACAGAAGGGAGTTTTTTATGGAATCGGATTTTTTGGTGATAGGGAGCGGGATTGCAGGTTTGTCATTTGCCTTGAAAGCTGCAAGCCTTGGGTCGGTGACGATCGTAACTAAAAAAAAACAGGTGGATTCTGCAACAAATTTAGCCCAGGGTGGCATTGCAGCGGTGTTAGATAAAAGTGATGATTTTGAAAACCATATTAAAGATACTCTTGATTCGGGGGCAGGGTTGTGTGATGAAAAGATTGTAAGGATGGTGATTAAGGATGGGCCGGAAAGAATACATGAACTCATCTGTTTAGGTGTTGATTTTGTAAAAAACAGTGATGGAAGTTTAAGTCTTGGGAAGGAAGGGGGGCATTCCCAACGGAGAGTTGCCCATGCTTTCGATCTTACGGGTAGAGAGATTGAAAGGGCACTTATAGACAAGGTTCAAAAAAAGAAAAATATTAGAGTTCTTGAGAATCATACGTGTATTGAACTCATAACAGAGGAGAGGATAAATCTGTATGGTGAGAAAAAAATTAAATGCGTTGGAGCTTTTGTTCTGAATGAGGAAGGGAATATTGAAGCTTTTATGTCAAAGGTTGTTCTCTTATGTACAGGTGGTGCTGGGAAAGTCTACCTCTATACAAGTAACCCTGATATTGCAACAGGAGATGGTATAGCCCTGGCTTTCAGGGCCGGCGCAACTGTCGCTAATATGGAATTTGTTCAGTTTCATCCAACCTGCCTTTATCATCTCAATGCTAAAAATTTCCTAATTTCTGAAGCTGTTCGAGGAGAAGGAGCTGTTCTTGTCAATAAAAAAGGAGAAAGGTTTATTGAAAAATATGAACCAGTTCGGAAAGAACTTGCAACCAGGGATAAAGTTGCAAGGGCAATTGATGAGGAAATGAAGAAAACAGGGGTAGATTGTGTATACCTTGATATTTCCAGCCGAAAAGCTTCTTTTATAAAAAATAGATTTCCAGCTATATATGGAAAATGTATGTCTCTGGGAATTGATATAACATCTAAACCTATTCCTGTTGTACCGGCTGCCCATTATTTATGTGGTGGAATATTAACTAATGAAGTTGGCGAGTCCAGTGTGGAAAATCTTTTTTCTATAGGTGAATCAGCGTGTACTGGGTTGCATGGCGGAAACCGTCTGGCAAGTAACTCACTCCTCGAAGCGCTGGTTTATGCGGAGAAAGCTTTCGTCTATAATAAAAACCGGTGGCCCTTGATAGCCCCTGGGCAGTTTTCACCGGAACCAAAGGTTGTAAAAACTGATGAGATAAATCTGGAAGAAGAAATAATAGTTAATCACAATTGGGATATAATCAGAAGAGTAATGTGGAATTACGTAGGTATTTCGAGGAAAGAATCTCGATTGAAGATGGCTGAAAAACAAATGAGGACTTTGCGTATCGAGATAGGAAAAATTGTAAGGAAATACAAAAAAACATCTGCAATTATGGAGCTTTACAACCTTTCTGTTGTAGCATCTCTAATTATTAGAGCAGCATTGAAGCGTAAGGAATCCAGGGGTTTGCATTATATTGTTGACTATCCTTCACAAGATGAAAAACAAAGGCATTGGAATACGTTTAGCCGTGCAGATTTAGATGATATAAGTGGTATCGGTTTTTGATTAAAAATACCCTGATTGTGTTTTAGCTTTTTTCCTTTAAAAACCATGCTTTAAGGGAAAAAACTCCTGTTGAGGTTTATGCGTACGAAACTGCCTCTAGAAGGTTATTGAATGATATTTAAAAGGGTATATTCCCCTTACCTCTATAAAGGGTAGAAGTTACACGTTTTCAAAAGTTTTTATATTGTTAGATTTCCGGCTCAAGTGATTTTGGAAAAGATATCATTTTTAACGATAATTATTGGTGAGTGAATGACGAGAATCTTGTTTGTAGATGATGAAAATCAGAATATCCAGATAATGAAGGAAATACTTTCCTTCTATCCAAAATATGAAATGGAAATAGCTGCATCTGGTGAAGAAGCTCTTGTTATTGCAGATAAAATATCTCCTGATATTGTGCTGCTGGATATTATGATGCCTGGTATAGATGGTTTTGAGGTGTGTAAGAAATTGAGATTGAAACCAAATCTTAACAGGACCAAAATAATTATGGTTTCCGGATTGTCTATGATCGGTGATCGTTTAAAGGCCTATGAGTATGGGGCAGACGATTATATTACAAAACCATTTGTTGAAGATGAACTTATAGCAAAGTTGGATGTTTTTGCAAAATTGAATCGAATGGAAGATTTTTATACGTCGAGTATTGATGCAAGAGAAAAAAAGATCCATAATATCGGGAATTATATTCAAACTATAACGGAGCTTTCTGTTTCTATAGAAAAGCGGGAAAGTCTTTCACCTTCATCTCGAAAAGACTTAGAAGCAATACAGACGACGTGTTTTGTCCTAAAAGAACTGACACAGGAATTGTGATTTCTCCAAGTTGAGAAAGGTAGAAACGCGAATTTTTTATCCAGATATCCTGGGCGTTAGATCGGTTTTACACACTACCGGACTTCATTTCTTTGTTGGTTTTGCGTCATGTGGAGTAAAGCTTTGCAGGTTTGACGGAAATTGAAGGCGGTTGAATTCTGATATGTGCCAGACGAAAAAAAGGCACTTAACTTTTTAACGGTTAAGTGCCTTGTAATTTTTGGCGTCCCCAACCGGATTTGAACCGGTGTTGTCGGCGTGAAAGGCCGATGTCCTGGACCTGACTAGACGATGGGGACATTATTTCCTGGTGGGTCGTGCGCGGCTCGAACGCGCGACTCTCTGATTAAAAGTCAGATACTCTACCAACTGAGTTAACGACCCCCAAGAGTGATGGCTATATACAAATTCAAATTCATTGTGTCAACATGAATTTTGACTTGTTAATTATTTTTATCATTTATTCAAAAAATATGCAATTAAGGGTTGTATTTGAAAAAGGAAATGTTTTCAAAGAGAAAATCATTCTCATGGGTTTACAAAGAAAAACCTTTTCAATTGCTATAAAAAAAACAATAATATATCAGATTAATTATCAAGCTTGATTACTTCTTCTCAAACAGGTTCAGGCTAAATTTCATAAAATACCAGGAAATAATAAAAATATACCGATGGGATTATTAAAAGGAACTGCAACATTTGTAAAATTTACCCTTGAAGGTGACCTGCCGGAAAATCCGCTTGAATATATTTCTGAAAGAATCTTGGCTTTTTCGTTCCAGGATATTGATGACACTTTTGATGAATATTCAATCGGTTGGGTTTCACTTGTTAACATGTTTGATTCCTCTTTTGCATATGCATCGTATTCAGCGGGGGATTATATCGTGCTGACATTACGTATAGATGAGCGCAAGGTTTCTTCGGCAATACTCAAAAAGATTGTCCAGAAAGAAGAGCAGCGGGTAATGGCGGAACGACAATTGCCAAAGCTAAGCAGGAGCATGAAAGTAGAGATTAAGGAAAGAGTGCGGGTTGAACTTGTGAGAAAGGCCATACCTGTTCCCTCAACCTTCGATGTCTGCTGGAATCTTTCGGAATCTTCACTCCTGTTTTTCTCTACGAATAAGAAAATCCATGCTGTACTTGAGGATTTTTTTAAAGAGTGTTTCGGGGTTTTTCTGCGGCAGCAGATCCCTTATACGGTAGCGAAACACCTGCTGACTGAGGAGCAACAGCTTCGTCTTGCCGATCTCACTCCTCATGTTTTTACATGGGTAAGGTAAATGAAAACACAGAGTTACAAATTCTTTGGCCAGTTACGATACCGTAGTGTTTTATACACAATATTTAAAGTGATATTTCAAAATCAAATAAATTAATAATTGGCAATTTAGCAGTATTTAAAAATCTACAGACTGCATTTCTGGGAAAACAGCAGTCTTTTTCGGGTTAAATAATGGATTTAGTAGATCTTATAGCGGAAAAAAGGTTTCTCGGGCAGGAGTTTTTAACCTGGCTCTGGTGGAAAAGTGAAGAGAGGGGTGGTACCGTTCTTCTTCCGGAATCAGGTGATATTGCAGTTGTTTTTGAAAAGCATATGTTGCTGGAGTTTGGAGAGGGAGAAACAACTGAAAAAATAATCTGCTCTGGGCTCCAGGCCGAGTTACAGGAAGCGCGGACCGGCCTGAAGATGGGTAAAAAACTCGAGCAGGCGCGAATTGTTCTGACAAAAGATGATTATGAATTCAGTTTTACTCTTGCAGCTGGTTTGATGGAATTCAGAAATGTGAGATTGCCCAAAACAGAGATAACTGAAGGACGGGGGAGAATAACAGTGAAGAAGTTGAAGGGATGATCCTGGAGCGGATTTTTCTTTTTGAGGAACTTATTCGCCTTGTAAATGAATTGTTTCTTCTTTTTCTTGAAGTCAGAATTTCCCAGGACTGGCGGGAAGAATTGCTGAAAATCGGGAGTTGGATTAATGGTTCTGTAGAATCCTTCCAAAATTAAACTTGATTAACCATGTAACCTGATCTTTTTGGAGATGTCCCTTGTTTATTGGACTGATCCACGGCCTGAAATTCCAATTAACAGGGGTTGCGCGAAAAAATGTTCATTTTGATTTTATTTGAACCACCAAAATTTTAATTTATGCAACATATCCATACAATAGTCCCATCTTCGAACTTATGAGAAAGGCGTGTTAAGGCCTTGTAAAGAAAATTTAAAAATGCATTGAGAAAATCGGGGTATAAAAAATTATGAAGTTTGAAACCGTAATTGGACTTGAAATACATGCCCAGCTGAAAACAAAGTCAAAAATTTTCTGTGGATGTTCTACGGAATTTGGGGCGTCTCCAAACAGTCATACTTGTCCTGTTTGTCTTGGAATGCCTGGTGTTCTACCGGTTCTAAATAAGAAAGTGGTAGAATTTGCAATAAAAATGGGTCTTGCCACAGGGTCGGTCATTAATAGATACAATGTCTTTGCCAGGAAAAATTATTTCTATCCTGATTTGCCGAAAGGGTACCAGACATCCCAGTTCGATTTACCGATTATCGGACCCGGCTCTGTGGATATTGAAGTGGACGGGAAGGTCAAAACCATTGGAATTACACGGATGCACATGGAAGAAGATGCGGGAAAACTTGTTCACGACAGTCTGGATCCAGTTTCACACGTGGACTTGAACCGGACGGGAACGCCGCTTCTGGAAATAGTTTCTGAACCCGAAATGCGATCGCCTGCGGAAGCATATGCATACCTCAAAAAAATACATCTTATCCTGAGGTATCTGGATATCTGCGATGGAAATATGCAGGAAGGCAGTTTTCGGTGTGATGCGAATATTTCACTCAGGCCGGTGGGGCAGGAGGAGATGGGGACACGTACGGAACTCAAGAACATGAATTCCTTTAGAAATGTACAAAGTGCCCTTGAGTTTGAGGTCAGAAGACAGAGGGATATTCTTCTCGATGGAGAGCAGGTTATCCAGGAAACACTCCTGTGGAATCCTGACAAAAACTGTACGGAATCCATGCGAGGAAAAGAAGATGCCCATGACTACCGCTATTTCCCATGTCCTGATCTTATTCCTGTACAAATTGATGAGGAGTGGATTGACGAAATTCGTATGTCTTTGCCGGAGTTGCCGGACCAGAAAAGATCAAGGTTCATCCAAGAGTATGGTCTTCCGGAATATGACGCTGATATTCTGACCGGAGACAGAGATCTGTCGGAGTTTTTTGAAAAAGCGGTTCTCAATGGAGCTGGGCCCAAAAAAACTTCCAATTGGATTATGACGGAACTGCTCAGGGAATTAAAGGGGCTGTCTGTCACCGAGTGCAAGGTTACGCCAGAATATCTTGGTTCCTTGATCACTATGGTTGAAAAGGGAGTGATAAGCGGCAAAATTGCTAAAACTGTTTTTCTGGATATGATGGAAACGGGAAAAGATCCACATGTTATTGTAAAAGAAAAAAATCTTCTTCAGGTATCAGATGAGGGAGAATTAAAAGCATTGGTTGAGGAAATTATCGCTGCTCATCCCGAGCAGGCAGAAGATTTCAGACAGGGGAAAACAAAACTGATGGGATTTTTCGTAGGCCAGCTCATGAAAAAGACAAAAGGTAAGGCGAATCCCCAGATGGCTAATAAACTTTTTGTGGAGGAGCTGCAAAAATAATTTGCTCCCCCATGAAAATCAGCTAGCTTGAAGGTTTGTTTTATCAGGCCGACTGCGCAAGTAATCAGGAAAACAATTAAACTGTAATTTCAGTAAGCTTTTGTTTGTTGTGGATAAAGAAAACTGGCAAAAAAAGGGCTGTGGACATCGTGGTCGCTTACGGGATCGTTTCCTTGACAAAGGGTTAGAGGGTTTTACGGATGCAGAAATAATTGAACTGCTCCTGTCGTTTGGAACACCCAGGAGAGATTGTAAAGAACAGGCCAGGGCACTTTTGGAGAAATTCGGTTCCTTCTCCAGGGTTCTTGAAGCTCCAACCGCGGCCTTGATGGATGTTAAGGGGGTGGGCCCCAAAAACAGTTTTGCCCTTCATTTTGTCCATGGTGTTGCCAGTCACTATCTGAAAGAGCGAATCGTCGGAAAGCGCTATATTCAAAATTCCAAGGAAGTTGCAGATTATCTTGTTCATTTAATGCGTGGGCTGAAAAAAGAGGTTTTTTCGGTCGTTTACCTTGACTCCTCCCATGCAGTTATTGACTCGGAAATCATTGCTGAAGGCACTATCAATGTCAATACCATTTATCCCAGGGAGGTTATAGCAAGGGCTCTCTCTTTTCACGCGGCGGCACTGGTTGTTTCACACAATCATCCATCAGGTTCACTCGAACCTTCCGAACAGGACTTTCGTCTCACTAAAACCCTGTTACTGGTCTGTCACTATATGCAGATCCGCCTGCTCGATCATATCATAGTGGGTGATGGATATTACAGCTTTGCAGACAATGGATACATGGACTCATTGAAAAAAGAGTGTCTGTCGATTGCGGGTCAATTTCTGGATCAGTGATTTATCTTTATCTACATATTCCCTTCTGTGTTTCCAAATGCAGCTACTGCTCGTTTAATTCTTATCCTGGCAGGGAACTTCTCTATAAAGACTATGTAGATGCACTGAAAAAAGAAATTGCTTCAATTGCTGGTGTCTTGGGAAAGAATAACAGGCTGACGAGCTTGTTTATTGGAGGTGGAACACCAACAGTGCTGTCATCCGGCCTCCTTGTAGATTTAGTACAGTATACCAAAACAGTTTTTAATTTTGAGTGTGGAGCGGAGGTTTCAATTGAGGCGAATCCTGGCACAGTAAATCAGGAATCACTTGAGGAACTGTCATCATGTGGTGTCAATAGAATTTCCCTGGGTGTTCAGTCATTTGATGATGGGGAATTAGTAAAAGCGGGTAGAAGACATACCGCCAAAGAAGCAGAAAATGCTGTTCGGATGGCTGTGGAAAGCGGTTTTTCCAACATAAATATTGACCTTATGTCGGGCCTTCCAGGTCAGACGGGAGCCTCATGGAGAAAGTCTTTGGAAAAGGCAGTATCTCTTGGCCCTCAGCATCTGTCACTCTATGAGTTGATGTTTGAACCTGGAACACTCATGACCAGGTTCAAAAGAGAAAACAAATTCAGTTTTCCTGATGAAGATGAGCTTGAAAAAATCGATGGGATAACGGGTCAGATCTGTGCTGAGAATGAGTTCAGCCAGTATGAAATTTCAAATTATGCCCGTTTCGGTTTTGAGTGTCGTCACAATATAAATTACTGGTTGAATGGGGATTATTTCGCTGCAGGGGCGGGGAGTGTCAGTTATTTCAATGGCAGAAGGGAAAAACGTATTGACAGCCCGGAGGAGTATATTGCAAGAATCCGGCGAAACAGGACAGTGGTTGAAGAGAGTGAGAACCTTTCAAGAGAAAAATCCTTTCGTGAAACCGTGATCATGGGACTCAGGATGAAGCGGGGCGTTTCATTGAGTGTGGTGCGGGAAAGGTACGGTATTGAGGCCTTGTCATATTATGGCGAGACATTGAAAAAACTACTGGCTCTTGAATTATTGGAGGTGGATAAGGAATATCTGCGACTCACGGAAAAAGGATGGCCCCTGGCAAACAGTATAATGGCTGAGCTGGTTTGAAAAAGACATGTTCTGACCCGCATTTGTGTTTTTATATCGACAGATAATCTTCGGGTAAAATTCCGGCTGCTTCAAGACCTTCGATCGAGCTTTTAATATGGGCTTCCACAGCCTGGGCTGCTTTTTCAGGAGACCGGTTTTTCAGGGCATCTACTATCATCTGATGTTCGGTTGTGGGGCTGTATTCCAGTTTAAAAAAAGGATCATAAAGAATAAGAAAAATTCGGGTTCGATCCAGCAGCTCCTTGACGTAGGCATGGAGAACCTTGTTTTCAGATAATTCTGCAATTTTGAGGTGGAGCATGTCGTTTACAGCGAAATATTCATCGAGATTGTTTTTATCAAAAACCTCTTTTTCCCTCTTTATTATAATTTCAAGTTCGCGAACCTGGTTTTTACTGATTTTTTCGGCAGTAAGCCTGGTTGCCATTTTTTCAAGTTGAGCTCTCACCAAAAATGTCTCTTCAATTTCCTTCAGTGTTGGGGTTATAACAAAGGCTCCCCGGTTTGGAATGCTGTTAACCAGTCCCTCTGCCTCAAGCCTCTTTATTGCACTCCTGACAGGGGTTCTGCTGACTCCAAGTTGTTGTGCCAGGGTTATTTCCACCAACTGGCTGCCTTGCTTGATATATCTTTTTCTGATAGCACTTTTAAGTTTTTGGTAAACTGCATCTTCAGAATTAATTTTTTGTGATTCTTTTTCCATTTCCTTTCCTTCTTACCAGGTTTCTCTCGGTGGGATTTCAGTAAAACAGAAACCCTATGGGACAGAAGATGCTACTGCATCCATCAGGATACAGGCTATAGTGGAAGATTTAAGTACCCGCACGTTCTGCCTCAATAACTGACGAGAGAACAATTATACTCATTCGCGGAGAAAAAAACACAAAAACTGTATTTAATTACTGTATACAAAAACAGTTGCTTCTCCACTGGATTTGATTTGAGGCTTATTACTTTAAACGGCAAGGGTATTGTCAACATCGCGGCTTGCGTTTTGTGTGCAGTTATTGTATACAATCTAAAAATACAATTAAAGGCGCCCTTTCCGGAACGAAAAACCGACAGTTGGAATTATTAATGAATATTGTGCTGATTTTGTTGAGCTGGTCGTCAGCTTAAGAGAAGCCGGCCTAATCTGAACAGAGAAGAAATCCGGATGAGTGGATTTATTTGAGTTTCAGAGTGATTAAATGATATTCTGGAAAGGGATGAGTGAAAAATGTGTAGAGATCGAGGTGGCTGCCATGTTTAACAAAATGATTGCCGGAATTCTTCCGTACATGCCCAAAAAGCTGGTCTGGATGTTTTCAAAAGAGTATATAGCCGGCGAAACCATTGAGGAAGCGATAGTAAATGCAAAAAAACTCAATGATGAAGGAATACTGACGACTATAGATGTTCTTGGCGAATTTATAACTACCTTGGAAGAGGCGGAAGAAAACAAAAAGGAATACCTGGATGTTATTGATGCGGCCGAAAAAGCCGGAGTTGAAGGAAATTATTCCCTGAAGCCTACGTTTTTCGGGCTGTTGATAGACAAGGACGTTGCCTTCACCCATATCCGTGAAATTGTCGCCAAAGCTGCTTCCTATGGGAATTTTATACGTATCGATATGGAGGATTCCCCCTGTACGGATATGGAGATTGAAATGTACCGGCAGTTGAAACAGGAGTTTCCTGGAAATGTCGGTCTTGTTGTTCAGTCCTACCTGAGGAGAACTCGTGTTGATATTGAAAGCCTGGAAGACCTGAACAGTGAAGAATTCCCTGTGAATTTAAGAGTCTGCAAAGGGATTTACGTTGAGCCGGAAGAAATAGCTTTTAAAAAATATGAAGAAGTGAACAGCCATTTCCTGGACGATGTTGAGTTGATGTTTCAAAAAAAGATGTATCCGGCGATAGCCACCCACGATATTCCATTGGTGGAGGGCGCTTTTAAGCTGATAGAAAAATACAATGTCCCAAGGGATAAATATGAATTCCAGATGCTTTATGGGGTTACACCAGGACTGAGAAAGTCAATTCTGGATAAAGGGCATCGAATGCGTGTTTATGTACCTTTCGGAAAGCAATGGTTCGGTTATTCAACCCGGCGATTGAAGGAAAACCCGAAAATGGCAGGAGTGATCATAAAAGCGCTTTTTAAAAAAGGGTAATCTGTTTCCGTGGCTTGTATTGTACATATACTCACCCTGACAAAAAAAGATTAAAAAAAGAGTTAATATTGCAATTACAGCTTGACAGACGATTTCTTTGATATAGAGAGTACAGAATATTTCCGCCTTTTGACTGTATGGGTATTTTCGGGAAAATGATGGAAATGCAAGCCGTTTTTAATGGGGTGTCCTGAAAGATCGGGAAACTCTGAAATTTAATATTTGATTAAAGATAATCAATATTTAAGAGGATGGTATGGCCAGGCAGAAACTCAGGGAAATTGTGATAAACCGGGATTGGTGCAAAGGGTGTGGTATATGTGTTCACTTTTGCCCGACGAAGGTTCTGGAGCTTGACGCAGAGGATAAATCGGTGGCGGTCAGGCCGGAGGACTGTATCTGTTGTAAAATGTGTGAACTACGGTGCCCGGATCTCGCAATCGAGGTACTGACAGACCAGGGTGAGAACAATGAAGAATAATATCAGATTCGTCCAGGGCAACGAGGCTTGTGTTGAGGGTGCACTGTATGCGGGGGTCGACTTTTTTGCCGGTTATCCTATTACGCCTTCAACGGAAATTGCAGAAATACTTTCAAGAAAGCTGCCGGAGCGTGGAGGGAAGTTTATCCAGATGGAGGATGAAATAGCCTCGATGTGTGCTGTGATCGGTGCTTCGCTTACCGGACGAAAAGCCATGACAGCAACGAGCGGTCCCGGCTTTTCCCTTAAACAGGAGGCGATAGGTTATGCCTGCATGACCGAGATTCCGTGTGTGATTGCCAATGTGCAGCGGGGAGGACCATCAACCGGAAATCCCACCCATGTCAGCCAGGGAGATATTAATCAGGCAAGATGGGGAACCCACGGAGACCATGCTATTATTGCCTTGACAGCATCAAATCATCAGGATGTTTTTGAAATTACAGTTACGGCATTCAACCTCGCTGAGACCTACAGGACTCCGGTTATCCTGTTATTTGATGAAGCAGTTGGTCATATGCGCGAAAAACTGATTATCCCGGAAACGGGAGAACATGAAGTCGTAAGTCGACTGCGCACATCCCTGGGTAAGGATGTTGACTACCATCCTTACCTGCCAAGAGAAGATGGTCGTCTGCCCATGTCCGACTTTGGGGCCCATCACCGATACAATGTGACCGGACTGTTTCATGACATGTGGGGCTTTCCTTCAAATAACCCCGGGTGGTGAATGAGCTTCTCCGTCATCTTGTTGACAAGATAGATAACAATATTCACGTCATTACAAGGTACAAGGAACATTATCTCGAGGGAGCGGAGTATATAATGATTTCGTACGGATCTTCTGCGAGATCCGCAATCCATCTTGCCAGGGAAAGAAGGGCCAAGGGGGAAAAGATAGGTGTTCTTGAGCTGCAATCTCTCTGGCCGTTTCCGGTGGAGATGGTAAAAGAAAAATGTGCTAATGCAAAGGCTGTTCTTGTGGTTGAGATGAACATGGGACAGATTACCGCCCAGGTCAAGGCTGCTGTTAAAAAACCGGGTCGTGTATTTCTTGCCAATCGAATTGACGGGCACCTTGTAACACCTTCAGATATCAAGAAACTTCTTCGGGTTATCCAGGGGAGGGGAGTATAATATGGCTGTTAAGGATTATTTAAGAGAACGTTTTTTCCCTCATATGTGGTGCCCCGGTTGTGGCCACGGAACGATTCTGAATTCGTTGCTCCGGGCGGTCGAGGAACTGGGACTGGGAAAAAATGATATTGTCATGACTTCCGGAATTGGCTGTTCCGCCAGAATTTCAGGGTATGTTGATTTTCATTCTCTGCACACCATGCATGGCAGGGCCCTGGCCTGCGCGACCGGTGTCAAGCTGAGTCAACCGCGTCTGAACGTTATTGTACCCATGGGTGATGGTGATGCCCTGGCCATCGGTGGCAATCATTTCATCCATGCCGCAAGACGAAATATAGACATCACTGCTATTGTGATGAATAACCGGATTTATGGAATGACAGGAGGACAGTTTTCTCCCCTTTCCGGCCCCGGTGTAAACGCAACCACGGCACCCTATAAAACCATTGATAACAATTTTGATGTGGTTGAACTGGCAACCGCAGCGGGAGCAAGCTTTGTAGCCCGCTCAACCGCGTTTCATGCCAAAGAATCAACGGAAATACTCAAAAAGGCTATTTTGCACAAGGGATTTTCCGTGGTTGAAATTCTTTCCCAGTGCCCAACCCACTATGGCCGGAAAAACAAGGAAGGTGATGCGGCATCCATGCTTGAAATCCATAAAGCCAATACGGCAAAGCTTGGATCCAAGGCGTTGAAGGAAAACCCGGAGCTGATTCCCCGTGGGATTTTTGTTGATGTGGATAAACCGGAATATTGTGAAGAGTACGATAAATTAATTGCTTTTGCGATGAAGAAGGAGAAAGCGTCATGAAGCGAACCCGACTTGTTTTTTCAGGATCCGGCGGACAGGGGGTTATTACGGCGGCTATCATCCTCGCTGAGGCTGCGGTTATCCACGAGGGAATAAATGCCACCCAGTCGCAGAGTTACGGTGCTGCCGCAAGGGGGGGAGCCACACGGAGTGATATTATTCTGTCAGAGGGTGAGATTCATTTTCCGGAAGTGGTTCAGCCGAACGTCCTGGTCTGTCTGACTCAGGAGGCTTATAATACTTATTCCTCCATTGTTCGTCCGGGAGGAACATTGCTTACAGACAGTCGTTTTGTCAAACCCATAAAGAAAATTGATGCACGGCAGACAGAGTTGCCGATGTATGACACGGTGATGAAGGAAATCGGCAAGCCGATTGTTTTTAATATCTGTGTTCTGGGAGCCCTGATCGGTATTACTGAACTGTTGAAACCCGCTTCACTGATGAAAGCAGTGGCAGACAGGGTTCCAAAGGATTTTCTTGAAATGAACAATAAGGCTTTTGATCTTGGTCTCTCTTTGGGGGCTGAGTGACAAGGGAATAGAAAATTTAAAACCGGGTTACATGTTAAAAAGTCGGTGCCTCAAAAGGGGTACCGACTTTTTTGTTGCGACCTTCTGTCTGCCTGAATTGATAAGAAGTGCGGGGTAATGGGTAAGCAAAAAAATGTTTGTTTGACTCTTTTGCTTTTCCTGCCGTATGATGGATATAATAATAATTCTTATCGAGGGAATATATGGATCGAATACTACTGGTGGAAGACAGTCCGATGTATGGCCGTCTGGCCAAATCCAGAATTGAGGAGCATTTTGATCTTCCGGTTTTCTGGACCAAAACCATGGAAGAAACGGTTACGTTGCTGGATAGGGCCGACGACAGTTTTTCAATGGCCCTGCTTGATTTCAATCTTCCCGATGCACCAGATGGTGAAGTTATTGACAAGGTGCTTGACAGGGGCATTTCCTCCATTGTCTTCACTGCCAATATGAGCGATACCGTTCGTGAATTTGTCTGGAAAAAGAAGGTTGCAGACTATATTTTAAAAGATGATCCCAGCAGTCTTGATTATGTCATTAAGGCGATGGCCAGACTCCGGAGGAACAGCAGCAGGTTTATTTTAATTGTGCACAAGTCCGATTCATTTCGCACTGCAATATCAGAACTACTCTATGTTCACAGGTTTCGTATTGTAACAGCCTCAAGTGGGCGGGCTGCCCTTGAAATACTCGCTCGTTATCCGGAAATCTGTCTTGTTATTTCCGGGGCAGAATTTGAAGACATGGACGGCTGCAGTCTCTGTAGAAAGATCAGGGAGATCCATTCAGCCGATTCTTTAGCTATTATCGGAACATGGAAAGGAGAGGATGCGACCGCAGGCGCAAAGTTTCTGAAAAATGGTGCCAATGATTTTATAAGGCAGGATTTTCTGGTTGAGGAATTTTACAGTCGTATAAATAACTGTATAGAGAACCTGACACTGATTGAGAAATTAAAAGAATCGGCCATGAAGGATTTCCTCACGGGATTGTATAATCGGCGCAGCTTTTTCGATCGGGGTGAAAAACTTTATACCCGTACAGTTAAGGAGGGGGAGGAGCTCTGCTGCGCAATGATTGATATTGATTATTTCAAGAAGGTCAATGACAGTTTTGGCCATGATGTTGGAGACAGGGTGATACAGAGGGTGGCACAGATTCTTCTTGAGGGTGTTGGTAAAAATGATATTGTTGCCAGGTTCGGTGGGGAAGAGTTCTGTCTGCTGCTGAAAGGTTCAGACAAAGACAGGGGCTGGTGTCTGCTGGAGGAGTTACGAAAAAAAATCCAGAAAAACGCCATGGCAACCACCGAAAAAGGAGAGCCTGTTTTTGTCAGTATCAGTGGTGGCCTGTGCGTCAGTCATCTCGGTTGCCTGAATGATATGATTAAAAGAGCAGACGACAGTCTTTACAGGGCAAAACAGAATGGACGCAACACTATTGTCTCTTGAGGAAAAATACACTTTTCACCATTTGCAGAACGGATTGGTGACAAGGTTTGCGTTGTAGTATCTGGGATCGTCAGTTACTTCCCGGTCGATCCATTCGGGAACGGCAAAAGTTTCTCCTTCGTGTTGCAGTTCAATTTCCGCAAAAACCAGACCTTTGTTTTCACCTTCAAATTCGTCAACTTCCCAGGTAAACCCTTCAAAGGGAATTTTATATCTTGTCTTTTGTATCAGCGGTTTATGGCAGAGTTTTTCCAGGATCTCATTTGCTTCGGATACCGGGATTTCATATTCAAATTCCAGTCGGGTTTCTCCTTCACTGGGTCCCTTTACAGTGAAAAATCCTCGTTCCCCGATAATTCTTACACGCACAGTTCTTCCCTTCTCCGTGCTGAGGTATCCCTGGCAATATTTTTTTCCTTGTGCCAGGTTGCGCCAGTTTTCATTTTTCAGGAGAAACTTTTTTTCAATTTCCTGTCCCATTTTTATCCTTTTTTCAATACATTATTGTGGGAAACCATACAGTTGTCACTGGCTCGGGGGAGTTTCATTACTCCTGTTCCCTCTCAATACTCAATGATTCGGTCTTCTGCAGCTCAATGGCGGCGAAATTCAATGTAGCATGAATAGTAAGAACAGGAAAGAGCAGAGCCATGGCGAATATGTTTACTATCGGGATCATGGAAACCAGAGCCGGTAATATACCGATTCTGAGAGATGGGGCGGAATGATATTGCAACCATCCCAGTTTACTCCCCAGGGACCACCTGCGTCGTGAGGCGGGATAGTCGATAAACATCAGGGCCGAATAATATGTGTAGAGCAGAAAAACTGCCACCTGACCGATTCCTGGAATGAAGTTGACAAAAAGTGCGGCCACAGTGACAAGGATTCCGAAAAAGGCTATTTTGATGCCTTCCAGGATATCTATAAAAAATCCGCCCAGGGTAAAATTTTCGTCGGCGTCAAAGAGTTCTCCGGCATACAGTTTTTCGGCAGCCGTACTGAGAAAGGCGTAACCCGGGGTAGTAATGGTGTAGGCCAGAAGAAAGGCAAGGTAGAATGAGACAATTCTGGAAATTACATTGAAAAGCCAGCTGGCGACCAGCCAGCCTTTGAATTTGATCCAGCCGATGATTGTTCCACTGTCCGGTGGATGAGCAAAAAAATTGCCGGTGAAACCAGTAATAAGGTCAATGGAAAACACATACCCAACCCAGGTCAAGGCAAAAGTGATAAGGACGAGCAGGAGTGACCAGCCGAGCAGGCGTTTACGACGGAACATAAAACCAATGGAAGAGAGCAGGGGGATCCTGGTGCGGGTTTCCAGCCGTGATTCAGTATATCTTTTCATTTTTATTCAATACAGAATTGAGGTGAGAATATTGTTTTTTCTGTCTGTCCATGCAGGCAGTGCAGCCCTGAAATTGTCGACAGCGTTGCAGAATATAGGTATTCTTGTTTTTCTGTAAAGGGTAGACTATTTTCACAAAGGATTATTTCCCATATTTCACAGGGTAAGGTACAATGGCAGCAATGGGAACAAAAAAGGGAAAAAAAGAAAAACCGTTCTTTGTCTGCCGGGAGTGCGGCTACAAGACAGTGAAATGGCTTGGACGATGCCCTGAATGCGGAGAATGGGAAAGTCTGGAAGAACATCAGCCGGTTTCTCCAGGCAAAGCTCTTTTGAAAGGAGTTGCTGAGCCGGTCCCCTTGCATCTGGCTCCGGACGGTGATGAGGAGCGCGTCAGCACAGGTATTGAAGAGCTTGACAGGGTTCTTGGGGAGGGATAGTTCCCGGTGGTGTGGTTCTTATCGGGGGAGAACCGGGGATTGGAAAATCGACCCTTCTTCTTCATCTGCTGGCTTCCATTGCCGATGAGAAGAGGAAAGTACTCTATGTTTCAGGTGAAGAGTCGTCCCGTCAGATAAAAATGCGGGCACGACGCCTGGATGCCATTCACCCCATGGAGTTTCTGGCAACGGAAAACGGGGTGGAAAATATCGTTGCCATGGCAACCACCATGAAGCCGGGACTTCTGGCTGTTGATTCAATACAGACCCTTACCTGTTCTGAGATATCCTCTTCTCCAGGTTCGGTTACCCAGGTCAGGGAGTCGGCTTACCGGCTCCTTGAGTTGGCAAAAAAAGAGAACATTCCTGTGGTGCTCGTGGGGCACGTGACCAAGGACGGAGCCATTGCCGGGCCAAAAGTTCTGGAGCATATGGTTGATACGGTTCTCTATTTTGAGGGGGATCGCAGTCATGCTTTTCGTATTCTGAGAACAGTCAAGAACCGTTTCGGCTCAACCAATGAAATTGGGGTTTTTGAGATGAAGGAAGAGGGACTGGTACAGGTGAAGAATCCTTCGGAGATTTTTCTTGCGGAGCGTCCCCTGGATGAACCCGGTTCCGTGGTACTGCCGAGTGTGGAGGGAACCAGGCCGATCCTGGTGGAGGTCCAGGCACTGGTCAGTCCGACTAATCTTGGAACGGCCAGAAGGACGGCAATCGGGGCCGACCCCAGAGGCTTTCACTGCTCTGTGCTGTGTTGGAAAAGAAGGCGGGACTCGACATGTATGGCCATGATATATTTCTCAATATTGCAGGAGGAATGCGCATTGATGAACCAGCCCTTGACCTGGGGGTAATCTGTGCCCTGGCCTCAAGCCTGATGGAAAAGCCGATCCCTTCGGCTACCGTGGTTTGTGGTGAGGTCGGACTTGCCGGGGAGATCAGGGCGATAGGTCATGTTGATATCCGGGTGAAGGAGGCGGAACGGCTGGGATTTACCCGGTTTATACTGCCGAAAAGCAACAGGGAAAGAATGAGCTGGAAACCGCAGATAAGACTGGTGGGGGTTTCCACGCTTCAGGAACTGCTTGAAATAATATTTGTTGAATGACCTGAAATAGTTATAGAGTAAACAAAGGAGCATATAATGTCAGACATGCATCATGAGCACGAAGAGGATAACAGCATCAATGTGAAGGTGGCGATTTTTTTTGTGGCGGTAATTGCAGTGATTTTCTTTCTTGGCGTGATCAACTGATGCCCTGGGGAGACTGCAGATCAAAAGAACCGGTGGATGTGGCAAATGATTGAGTGCCCGGACGAGAGGGAAGTTGTCATTCTCATGACCGATATGGTCAAGTATTCCTGGACCACCTCCGCCATGAGTCCCGGGGAAATTAAGGATTTTTTGATCGAGTATCACACAGCAATCCATGACCTGGTTGACCATGAAACCAACGGTCCCCTGGAAATTGAGCCATCCGCCGGAGACGGCTCCCTGATTATTTTTGAGAAACGGTCCGGAGAGGGAAAGTCGGGTGTATGCTGTCGTGCCCTGAAAACTGCAGTTAAAATTGCTGAGGCGGTGGCTGACGGCCGACTTCAACCCACACGCATGGGAATATTGCTTGGGGATATAACGTCCGCCAGGTTGGGTTCCAGGGTCGTAAAATTTGGATCCAGTTTTGCGGTGGCAAACAGGCTTGAGGAGTTGTGCGGATACTTCGGCACGGACCTGCTTATGGACCGGGAAGTGGCGAGATACCAGAAAGGATACGATGATTCTCTGCTGATCATGGCAAAGGTCAGTCTCACAAGTGTCCTCCATCCGATGAACATCTTTACGCTCTGTCTTCCCGGTATCCAGAATTATCCTGCCGGAGTGGACAGGATCCGGTTGCTTCGTTTTATTGCCATGAAAAATGAGGCCATGGAGTTCTTCACCGGTGATCTGCAAAAAGGGATAGAGCCTGACTTTCCAAGAGTGAGGGAAATGTTGATGGAGGCCCAGAATTATTTTCTGGACCTGACAGGACGAGCTGATATCGGGACAGAACGTATTTTGGAATATATCCGTGAGTACCCTTTTCCTGCTGAAGATTTTGATCGTTGTGGAATGAAGCTGATGGAAAAGAGCAGAGACTCCCTGGGGGAGCGTATTTTTCATCTGTCGAAACAGTTGCTCAAGGCCATTAATCCCCAATATTATCATGCTCTTGTTGTTGACACGAAATGGGAAAAATACTTCCGCCTTGAGTGGCGTAGAAAAGGGGAAACGGTTATCGAGGTGGACAGTGCCCCGGATGGTGTATATTACCTGGATAGTGGTGTTGCTGAAACCGTTGACAGGGACGGCAACTGGCTTGCCACAATTGAGGCCGGGACCATTTTTGGTGAAATGGCGTATTTCGGCAGGGAGCTGAAACGGACGGCAACGGTTATCGCCAAAACTGATCTGGTTCTCCGTAGAATATCTACGGCTGATTTGGAAAAATTGCCTGTTATTGTAAATATTTTTGAAACAATAGCACTTTCAAGAAAAAAAGAGATCCTGGCCAACGAAAAACGGGCCGCATCCCTGCCCCGACAGTGAACTGCCTGGGCGGGATACGGCGGTTTCTTCTTTCAGTAGCAGGTTTTATTTCTTTGAGAGAACAACATATCTGCTGTAGTCTCCAGCCCTTATCCGGAGAAGTATCCTTTTGGTGCTGGATGATTTTTTCAGAGCAGCACGGAGTTCTTTGAGGTTGCTGACTCTTGTTCTGTTGACTTCTTCTATGAGATAGCCGGGTTTCAGGCCTTCCAAAGCTGCCGGACTGTCTGGTTTGACATCACTGATGACGACACCGGCATCTTTCTGATATCCGAATCTTTCAGCAAGTTCGGGAGTAAGATTCTGGAGGCCGAGACCAAAATCCTTCAGGATATTTGCTGTACCCGGTAACCCTTTTCGTCCGAAATCAGATGGTTGCTCCCCAATGGTGACTTTGATTTTTTTCTCCTTGCCGTCACGTATGACCAGGAGTGTTGCTTTACTGTCAGGGGAAATAAGTGCAACCTTGTTTCTGAGTTCGGCAACGTTTTTGAGAGTTTTACCATTTAAGCGAAGAATGACATCCCCCTGTTCCAGGCCTGCCTTGTCTGCCGGAGAGTCTTTTTGTACCTCGCTGACCAGGATTCCTTTGCTGTCATCCAGGCCAAAGGATTCTGCAAGTTCCTCGTTGATATCCTGAATAACAACACCCAGCCATCCACGGGTGACCTTTCCTTCTGTCTGCAGCTGTTTTTCTATGGATTTTGCCATATTAATCGGGATGGCAAAACCGATTCCCATGTAACCGCCCGTTTTTGAAAAAAGCGCGGTATTGATACCAACAACTTCACCCTGTCCGTTGATCAGCGGACCACCGCTGTTTCCCGGATTGATGGCGGCATCGGTCTGGATGAAATTCTCATAGTCGTTTATCCTGACATTGGATCGTCCCTTGGCACTGACAACTCCTGCTGTCACGGTCTGGCTGAGGCCAAACGGATTACCGATTGCGATGACCCATTCCCCGACTTCAAGTTTATCAGAGTCTCCCAAGGGAAGAACCGGCAGGTTTTCTGCACCGTCTATTTTAACAAGAGCCACATCGGAAAGAGGGTCGGTTCCAACCAGTTTTGCTTCAAACTCTCTGTTATCAGACAGTACGACCTTGATATCATCAGCGTCTTCAATAACATGATTGTTGGTCAGGATAAGACCGTCTTTGCTGATCAGAAATCCTGAACCCTGGCCCCGCTGTTTGAATTCCTTCTGTCTGGGATGCTGCTGGCGATAGTAAGGTCCGAAAAATTGCTCAAAAAATGGATTATTGAAGAATTCTTCAGGTACAGGACTTCCGGCCCTGGCTTTGGTTGTCTTCTCCACTTTAATGTGGACAACGGCGGGTTTTGCCTTCTTGACCACGCTCACAAACATTTTTGATGTGGCTGGTGCCATTGTGGCAAGGGCATTTGTGGTCTGCAGGGTTGCGGCCACTGCAAGACAGAATGCAAACAGCAGGGCTATGGCCCTGTGCTGCGATTTCAGAACGGATGTTTTCATGGATAGTCTCCTTAATATGATTATTTGTCAGAAAATCCCTCTGTTGGGGCATAAACAGCTGAGCCAATTTTATCGTTACATACAAAAGGAATTGTAAATCCAAAGAAAACAACGTCAAGAAAGATTACTGAAATGTAATAATGGGAAGAGTGAAAGAAAAAGACACCGGAACTGCAGCAGAGCAGTTTCGGGTAACAGGTCACAGGGTACCGAATCTTTCCGCGATCAGCCCGGCTTACGTATGACTAATACGGTGCGCCGGGCTGCTTGCGAAAATCTCCGGCAGACTGTAACCTGTTATAAATACGATGATTAATACAGCGATGTTGCCAGTCCTGTGATCAGTTACAGTTTCGGTGGTGATGGACTATATGATCAGCTTCGGATCATATCGGCGATTTGAAAGGCAACCTCCAGGCTCTGTTCCGCATTCAGTCGCGGATCGCAGGTCGTAAGATAATTGCTTGCCAGTTCTTCATCGACAATATTATGGGCGCCTCCCGTGCACTCCGTGACATCGTTGCCGGTCATTTCAAAATGCACTCCTCCCGGAATTGTGCCTTCTGACCAGTGAATCTCAAAAAAACAGGTTATCTCGGAAAGGATATCGTTGAAGTTTCTTGTCTTGTGCCCGGAGGTGGCCGTGTAAGTATTGGCGTGCATCGGATCACAGCTCCAGACGATATTAAACCCTTCTTTTTTCATTTCCCGGAGCAGGGGGGGGAGAACTTTTTCAATTTTTTTCACGCCAAGCCGGCTTATAAGAGTGATACGGCCTGCCTCATTGTCCGGGTTCAGGATTTCAATCAATTTTTTGACATCGTTCACATCGTGGGTTGGTCCGATTTTTATGCCGATGGGATTATGCACACCCCGTAAAAATTCCACATGTGCCCCGTCAACCTGTCTGGTCCGTTCTCCTATCCACAACATATGCGCAGAGCAGTCATACCAGTCTCCGGTAATGGAATCTTTCCTGGTAAGGGCCTCCTCGTACTGGAGAAGGAGGGCTTCATGGGAGGTGAACAGCTGGGTCTGGTTGATCTGAGGGGTATCAGAGGAAATGCCGATTGTTTCCATGAAACGGATAGCCTGATCAATCTGTTTGGCCAAACGATCATAGGATCGTCCCATTGGGGAGTGGGCGACAAATTCCTGGTTCCAGGCTGTTACCCGGCGCAGGGAGCCGAATCCACCCCTGGTGAAGGCCCGGAGCAGGTTGAGGGTGGAGGCAGCCATGTTGTACCCTTTCAGCATATACTTGGGGTTGGGGTCCGGCTTTTTTCGTCAAATGCCGCCTCATTTACCATGTCTCCCCTGTACGACGGCAGGGTGATACCGTCAGCTGTTTCAGTGTCTGAAGAGCGGGGTTTGGCAAACTGCCCTGCAATTCTGCCCACCTTAATGACCGGCTTTCCGCCGGCATAAGTGAGAACTACCGCCATCTGCAGCAGTATTTTCAGGGTTTCCCTGATATTGGGTGCTGTTACGTTGGAAAAATTTTCAGAACAGTCGCCACCCTGTAACAGAAAAGCATCGCCGGTTACGGCTTTTGCCAGAGATTCCTTAAGGGAGCGGATTTCACCGGCAAAAACCAGAGGGGGGAGAAGAGAGAGTGTTTCCAGTACGTTATCGACTTTTTTCAGATCGGGCCAGGTGGGTTGCTGAAGAGCTGTGTAGGTCTGCCAGCTTGATTTTGTCCAGTTGTTCTGCGTAGGTGTCATGCGTTTTGTCCTTCTTTTTTACCTGAAAATCCTGCCACGGTAGGTTGTTTTGCCGCAGTTGGATCTTCATTTGTTTTTATGGCTGATACATACAGTTCAGCCAAGCAGGTTTATCCGTATCCGACTATGATTAAAAACAACACCTTTCCAGATCAAAGGCGTTGAGGATTCTCAGTTCTCTTTCTTTTTGTATTGCAGTAGGTGGTGAAAGAAACTCCAGTTTTTCTATCAGTTTTCCTGCAGAGTTATAGTCCGGAATTGATTCCAGGCCATGGGCGAGGATTTTGCTGCTTCTGGTATCCAGTAGTTCCGCGTCTCTGCCGTTTGTCACCACAGCCAGTGGAATTCGGTACTCCGGGTTGAGAATTCTCGCGGCTGCAATTGCTGATCGTTCCCGGGAAACAAGGGAGCCGGGACCATAACGAATGATCATAAATTCCCTGTTTTTCCTTGAAACGCTCAGTTCAATGGTAGATGTAACAAAATTAGAGGTAAAAAGTGATTCAATTTTTCTCCTGGGTTGCAGATTTTCTTTTTTGTACCCCTTTTCCTCCACCATCATCCTGCTGAGAGACTGGCGAATACGTTCATCATCCGTATCAGTCAGTTCTTCTCCTGTGATGTAATCTTTTAAAGTCCCGTAAATAAGGTGATGGGGTTTGGGTGTTTTCATTGTGTTTGGGTTATGTATTGGCTGCCTGCGCTGGGAGGGGAAGTTATTTCAGGATCTTTTTCAGTTCAAGCGCCGGTTCAGGGGTGGTTCCGGTTGCCCTTTCAATTCCGGCCAGGGCTGTCAGGTAGGAGAAATATGTTCCTATCAGGTCTGACTGACTTCTGGTCAGACTCAGTTGGGCATCATTGAATTCAATCATGTCCCCGAGACCTGCCTTGTATCTTCCCTCGGCCAAATCCAGATTCTTTTCCGCCAGTTTTACCGCCATGTCGGCAATTTTTATTCCATCCCGATGTTCTCTTGCCCTGAGAAAAGTGTCGGTAACATCCTGTGTAACAGCCAGTTCCAGCTCATTTTTCCGGCCGTTTATTTCCAGCATTTTACTTCTGGCCTCTGCCAGTTTTCCTTCCGTTTCAAAACCGGAAAAAATTTCCCAGGTAAGACCTGCTCCAATTCGCCACTGGTCATGAAATGATTGAAGATCGGTTTCGTAGTCTTCATATGATGCTGTTGCCGAGAGTGTGGGCCAGTACTCTGCTTTTATCTGTTTTATCACCGCGCCGGCTGCTTTCAACTGCTGTGTCACCTGCTGAAGTTCAGGTCGTTTTTTTCTGGCGGTTTTCAGAAGAGACTCCAGTGGAGGAGACAGTTCCGGCAGGGTTTTAATCATGTCGGTCAGTGGAAGAACGGCTGTTTTGGGTATATCTTTTTGTCCTTTGAGAGAAATCCCTGTCACCTGTTCTAGCTTTGTCCGGGCAATTTGAGCATTGGAACGGGCCCTGAGCAGATCCAGTCGAGCATTGGCCAGTTCCAGTTCTGCGTTTGTTATATCAATTCTGGTCCTCACTCCTGCTTCAAAATATTTTTGAGCACGATACAGGTGTCTTTGATAGGTGGCTACGGACTGCTCAGCTACGGATATCAGATGGATTTTTTCCAGGAGAGAATAATATGCCTGTTTTACCTGAAAAACAATTGCGTGACCTGTTTGTTTAAGGTTGAATCCGGCAGCATCGAGGTTGTGCCTGACTGAATCTATACGCCCCCTGGTTTTGCCGAAATCATAAAGAAGTTGTGTGCCATTGATATTTACATTGATCACCGTATCTTCATCTTCCGGGACAAGGTCCTGGATGTGTGTATAGGTGCTTCCCGCTCCAGTACTGACCCTGGGCAGGTAGCCGGCCTGGCTGGTGGTCAGCTGGCCTCTGGCCTGGTTGATTTGCTGCCTGGCTATTTCCATCCGGGGGTTGTGGGTCAGGGCGAGGGAAATGAGTTCCTGCAGATCGCCATTGGCTGCTCGTGCAAATTGTGTGGGAAGTATGAAAAAAAGCACAAAAAGAAGGAACAGGCTGAAGAGGCTGTTTTGTTTCATCGGGTGAGTCATCAGGGCTGTTGTTTTCAGGGAACCTTTTAGTTGACAAACAGTAATTAAAGCATTTAGGCTAAATATATTCTTATTATCTCCTACCACAACGATCTGGCTAGGTAAAGTTCTTAATCATGGGTGACAATTGAGTTTTCAACAGGAATCATCGCTCTGTTTTTTAATTGAGCAAAGGATCTGTCATGAGAAATAAACTGATCTCTCTGGTGCTGCTGTTCCTTTTTTTTATCACTGCCGGGTGCAGCAATGACCAGGATAATATTCAATCTGAAAAGAAAGAGAAGAAACCGGAAACTCCTCCACTGCCGGTGGAAGTCATAGTTGTTCAAAAAGAAAAGGTTCCAATCTGGATAGAATATACTGGAAAAACAAAGGCCAGCCAGGAAGTTGAAGTCCGGGCAAGGGTTGCCGGCAGACTTGAGGCTGCCTTTTTCAACGAAGGAAATTATGTAGAAAAAGGAAAAAAACTCTTCTCCATTGAAAAAACGACCTATGAGGCGGCTGTCAGCGGAGCGAAGGCGAGACTGGAAGGGGATCAGGCCTCCATGAAAATGGCAAGGGCTGATGTTGACCGGTATAAACCGCTGGTGGCTGAAGGACTTGCTCCCCGGGTAACTCTGGAACAGCACAGGGTGAGAGTCATGGAACTGGCTGCAGCCATCAAGGCTGACAGGGCCGCTTTGACAGAGGCGGAGTTAAACCTGCAATATACTGATGTCATTGCGCCGATCTCAGGAAGGATAGGCCGGATCAACATAGATGTGGGAAATATTGTCGGCTATGGGGATAAGACGCTCCTGACAACCATTATAGCCGACGATCCGATGTATGCTTATTTCAGCCCCAATGAGGAGCAGTTTCAGTTGGTCAAACAATATCGTTCCAGGGCTGTTCTCGACGCAAGGGTTACCGTACCGGACAGTTTCAGGAAAATGCTTGACCGTAAGCCGCTGAAAGGTGTGGTGGATTTTAATGACAACAGGGTAGATGGTATGACCGGGACCATCACCATGAGAGCAAAGGTGGATAATCCAGACCATGATCTGATGGAGGGTACTTTTGTATATGTTGATCTTTTTGTCACAGACCAGGCGGAGTTTATCATGATACCACCGGGAATTGTCCTGGATGATCAGAGGGGCAGTTTTGTCTATACAGTGGATGATAAGGGAACCGCAAAGCGTGTTGATATCAGTCGGGGACTTGAAACCAGGAACTATCTTGCGGTAACCGATGGTTTGAAAGGCGGCGAGAAAGCTATTCTGAGCGGTCTTGCCAAGATTCGTCCCGGTCTCAGGGTTGATCCCACCGATGTGACTGAGAGCAGGGGAGTGATAGCGATATTGCGGAAGCAGGGAATGATCCCGGAGAAGGAGTAGCCATGCTTTCTGTTTTTTTTATTAAACGACCTGTTTTTGCCATGGTCATTTCCTTCCTGATTGTCCTGGGGGGGCTGGTTTCTCTTGCAATTCTACCGATACAGGAATATCCGGATGTTACACCTCCAACGGTTGTTGTTTCCGCAAACTATGTTGGAGCAGATGCCTATACCGTTGAAGAAACAGTAACCAGGCCCCTGGAGGACAAGATAAACGGTGTCCAGGGGATGATTTACATGCAGTCCTCCAGTACCAGCTCCGGTTCCAGCAAGATTAATATTTATTTTGAACCCGGCTATGATCTCAACACCGCGGCGGTTGATGTGCAGAACAAAGTCTCCATGGCAACACCGCAGCTGCCCGCAGAGGTCCGGCAGCAGGGTGTTGTAGTTGATAAACAGTCACCGAGTATTGTCTGTTTTGTCGCAGTGACAGGGGATGAAAAATATGATGAAGGCTTTTTAAGCAATTATGTCAATATTAATGTCCTCGACGAATTACGTCGAATTCCGGGTGTGGGAAAGGCCGAAAACATGGGAGAGAAAAAATACTCCATGCGGATCTGGCTGGACCCGGACAGAATTGCCACGCTCGGTCTCAGTCCGGGAGAGATTATTGCTGCGGTCAGAGCTCAGAACAGCCAGGCTGCCCTGGGGAAGATAGGTGCTCCCCCGGCATTTGATGATCAGCAGGTCCAGTTTGTACTGACAACGGACAGTCGTCTGGAAAATGTGGGTGAGTTCGAAAATATTGTCCTGAAAACCAGGGATGACGGGACGCTTGTCTACCTGCGCGACGTGGCGAGAATTGAGCTTGGTGCTGAAATGTACGACTGGAATGCCATTCTCAATAAAAAACCGGCGGCCCTGATTGGAATTTACCAGTTGCCAGGTTCCAATGCCCTGACCATCAAGGAAAAAATAGTTGAAGCAATGGAAGGACTGCAGGGACGCTTTCCCGAAGGGGTCAGATACTCCATCCCCTACGACACCACTCTTTTTGTTGAGATAGCTATAAAAAATGTTGTTCAGAACCTGGTGATAGCAGTCGCTCTGGTTATTCTGATTGTCTTTGTTTTTCTAGGGTCATGGCGGCCCACGATCATTGCCACGGTGGCCATCCCCGTTTCCCTGGTGGGGACTTTCGGTATACTGAAGCTTGCAGGATTTTCCATCAACTTCCTGACCCTGTTCGGCCTGATTCTCGCCATCGGTATTGTGGTCGACGACGTGATTCTGGTGGTGGAAAGTGTTGAGAGGATCATGCTCGAAAAAAGAGAACTCACCATCCCCCAGGTGGTCAAGGAGGCCATGTTACAGCTGATCGGGCCTATTATTGCCACAACCCTGGTTCTTGTTGCCGTTTTTGTACCAGTCTCCATGATGCCGGGGCTGACCGGTTCGATCTACAGGCAGTTTGCCCTCACGATCAGTTTCGCAGTAATGATTTCATCCATCAATGCCCTGACCCTTTCACCGGCTTTGAGCGCGATAGTTATTAAGAGACTGCCGGACGGCCAGGGTAAATTCGTACTTTTTACCCTTTTCGATTCCCTTTTTGAGAAACTGACTGCCGGTTATATCGCTGTTGTTGCCATGCTTGTCCGTTTTCGCTGGGTTGTTGTCCTTGTTTTTTTCGCTTTGCTCTATGGCACCTATTATATTTTTTCAGTTACACCAACCGGTTTTGTTCCTGAAGAGGACAAGGGCGGTTTTCTTGTGATGTTTAATCTGAAACCGGGAATGGCGCTGGGAAAGACAACGGAAGTGCGAAAGCAGGTGGAAAACATCGTTCTTGATATACCGGGGGTGAAGGACCTGGTCATTATTGATGGTTTCAACATGCTCAGTTCCACCCTTGATTCCAGTGCGGGGGCGGGATTTGTTACCCTGGTACCCTGGGGTAAACGAACGGCTGAAGGGCTTTCCGTCAGCGGTATAATTGATACCGTCAACAAGAAATGTGCAGTGATTTCCGATGCCAATGTGGCGGCTTTTAACCTGCCCGGTATTCCGGGACTTGGGACCGTGGGCGGATTTGATTTCAGGTTGCAGGATTATACGGCCGGTGACCTGAACACCTTTGTCGACTATGCCTATAAACTGGTGGCTGCAGCAAATAACGATCCCAGGATAGGCAGGGCCTACACCACTTATGCACCCAATTACCCGATGTTGTTTATTGATATTGACAGGAAAAAAGCGGCAGCTCTCGGGGTGAACATGGGGGAGATTTTTTCAACCCTGCAGACCTATCTTGGTTCGTTTTATATCAATGATTTTACAAAATATGGGAAGGTTTTCAGGGTGTTTGTCCAGGCGGACAAAAAATTCAGAAGTGAAATACGTAATATATCCGCTCTCCATGTAAAGAATTACAAGGGAAATATGGTGCCAATGGCAAGTCTGGCAAAAGTGAAAAAAATTACCGGACCTGCGGATCTTGCTCACTATAATATGTACCGCTCCATTACCATTAACGGAGTTGCAGCACCTGGATACAGTTCCGGGCAGGCGATGCAGGCCATGGCTGAACTTGCGGAGAAAGTGCTTCCAGCGGAAAAAACCTATGGATTTGAATGGTCAGGAATGTCATACCAGGAGAAACTGGCGGGTAATACCAAAACTCTAGTGTTCAGTTTTGCCCTGGTAGTGGTCTATCTTGTTCTTGCCGCTCAATATGAAAGCTGGGTGCTACCGGTCATGATTCTTGTATCTGTTCCCCTGGTAATGCTGGGTGCGCTGCTTGCCCAGAATCTCGCCGGACTGGATAATAATCTTTTTGCCCAGATCGGCCTGGTTTTGCTTATCGGCCTGTCATCCAAAAATGCCATTCTCATCGTTGAGGTGGCCAAGGAGCGGAGGGAAGGAGGAGCTTCTATTGTGGATGCGGCCATGGATGCGGCCCGGCTCCGTTTCCGGGCAATCATGATGACCATTCTGTCTTTTGTTTTCGGTGTCATACCCCTGGCTTTTGCAGCGGGAGCGGGAGCAATGACCATGCGGTCAATAGGGGTGGTCGTTCTTGGTGGTATGGTTGCCGCAACCTTTATCTCCACAATGCTTGTTCCGGTTGTGTATGTCATTCTCGAAACCATGCGGGAACGGTTTGTGGATGTGGAGGAAGAGGTTCGTAACAGGGAGATGATTTAACAAACATGAAGCCGCATGCACATGCCTTGTCTATCATACTTGTTCTGATAACTGTCGGAGTGGGGATGGCTGCAGAAAAAACAATGAATATTACCGTGAAAGAGAGTTTATCTCTGGTTGAAAATGGGAGGAGATCGTTTCTTTTTGATTACAGAGCAGGAAATTTATATTCTTTTGATGAGAAAAGTGGTGAGTGTGCTCGATTTTCCTTTCAAGTTCCGCAAAAAACTGAAAAATTTTTCAATAGTGTTGAAACGAAGGACAGTGGAGAAGTGTCAGTAGAAAACGGTGTTCCCGTATTTGTAAAAAAAGTCCTCTTTGGTCAGAAGGCATTGGTTTTTCGTACTGTCACTTCACCTGTTCTGCGGCAGTACGGGGTTGATTTTTCACCCCGTACTGTTGAATATTTTGTTCGCCGGAATAATGATCCCGCCTGGAATCAGTTATTGCAGGTTGCAAAGAACAATGAGTTGTTCTATCAACAATTCCCTCTTCTGCGTCAGCTCGATCCTATGGGTCTGCTGGTGTTTCTGCAGGGTATACCCCTGGGGTACCGGGAAGGTGACAACAGGGTTTTCCTTCAGTTCAAGTATGACGCATCAGGGAGTATAGAAGAACTGCTCCCCGAAATCTGCAGGTAATTCCAGAAGAAGGTTTACCCGAAAAACTTTTTCGCTGCGTCCAGAACCCCTTCCACACCACCAAACGCCTCAAGCAGGGAACCGCCACTGGAACCTTTATCTACTATCTGGGGGATTGTTTCTGCCAGGGTGTCTGCTGCCGTATCTTCATCCACTCCAAGACTTGACGCGAAAGCGGATATTTTTTCGCCGCCGAACAGTTCCTTGATCTGCTGCAGCTCAACAGGTGCATTCTCTCCGTCCCCGAGCCATGAAGAGGCTATTTCCTGAAGTGAACCGCCGCCCTGGGTCATTTTTCCGACAAGTGCACCCAGGTCAAAGTTATTGTCATCTCCCCCGAGAAGTCCGGCGAGGGCGCCGGCAACACCATCAGGTACACCGTCGCCGTCCCTGTCCAGGTTGAGTTTGTTCATGATCAGGTCAGTTCCCAGTTGCAGTAAATCCATTTTTCCCCCTATTCTTTCGATTTAACAAGTCCTGACACCATCTGTTCAAAGGTGACTTTTTGCTTATGTCCAGGAATTCCTTTGGCGATCTCAGTGATAAGATCCCTGAACTGTGTTTCAGGTATTCCTGCTGGATCCAGGTTCAGACTGTCCAGGGCATCTTCAATGAGAATGTCAGCGGCCGGTCCAACTACCTCTATTGTGGTCTTATGCAGTTGTTCCATCAAGGCTTTATCGATAATCTTACCGGAAATTTCCCTTACAGATTTTTTGGTTGTTTGAACGGGAAGAGCATCATCTTCCTGTCCTTCAATGAATAGTGTCCGGAAAATTTCGGCCGTTGGGGGCAGGGGTGTTTTCTTTGAAAAGGCACTGCCTGTCTGAAAGCGAAATCGTCCTGTACGGATTGTTTTCAGCTGTTCCAACCCTTTCATGCCAAGCCGGTTATAACAGTAGATGAATGTTATCTCTCCATTAACAAGCATGATCTGGGCGGAACGGTTGGTGTCGGATGTTATGTAAAACGTTCCTGTTTCATTCTGTTTCGACAGTGCCTGAAGTTCTTTTACTATTTCAGAAAACGATATAAATTCCATGGTGACCTATTGGCGACGTTTAAAAATTATCATCATACTCATTCTCAGGCGTTCAAGTGTTTCCTGGAGTCTGCCGATTTCATCATTCCGGGTAATGCTGATCTCCCGCTCCAGGTTTTCACCGTTTGCAAGATCTGTTGCGATCAGGGTGAGGGTGTTTAATGGAGCAAGAGAGCTGTTGACTGTCAGGAAAGTTAAAACGAGAGAAAGAAGCAGGATGCCGCCCATGATAGAAACCATTGTTTTCATAAGTTTTTTCTGGGCCGCACTGATGGCTTCCAGAGACAGACCAATACGAAAACCGCCCCAGTGTTTCCCTTTAACATAGATGGGTGATGAAACATCCCACATAACTTCACCCGTATCCCTGTGATAAACCTGAAGAAATCCTTTTGTTGTGTTTCTTGCAGCTTTGAGGCCGACGGGATCATTAAAAACCCTCTTGGTTCTGTTGCCTATTTTGTCTTTTTCCCGGTCACCGGTAATCGGTTTCTGGAAACGGGTATTGTGTGTGGGCAGGTAGCCGTTTTTATCCACAGCAACGGCAAAGACAATACTGCTGTCCTGCAGGAATTCGTCTTCAAGACCAAGGATGGCCTTGTCCAGGTAAAAATCATATTTGGTGTGGTATTTTGGCGGATCAAAATCACCGATGATTTCATAATTGGTATCAAAGGCGTCTTTCACCGTGAGAACACCATTATCAATAGCCTCTTCGATGATCTGACCGATCATCTTTGCACCGACAATGGACTGAATTTTTCCCCTGTTGAGCAGTTCCTGTTCAAGACTCTGGCTCTGCTGGGAAATAAGGAAATAGGTGCCGACAGACATGACGATCAGAATAATACAATTGACCTTGAGTGAGACCTTGAGACCGATTCGTGAAGTGATAAAATTAAACATCCTGCAAATCCTCTGGAAAATAATTAATCTGGATTGTTCAGTTTCCCTGAAAACAAATAAAAACTATTCCGACGAAGGTCAGTTTTTATCGTCTGTAACCTATGCGGAGAGCACCCCAGTGTTTCCCTCTTATTTTTATCGGCACGGAGAGGTCAGCCAGCATTTCTCCCGTGTCCCTGCTGTATTTCTGCAGCAGGTAGGGTTTGGTGTTTCTTGCTGCCGCCAGTCCTGTCCGGTCATTGAAAATTCTTTTTGTTCTATTGTGTTTGGTGTTGTAATCGGGATCGCTGGTCAATGGTCTGGAGTATTTGCTGTTATGGGTAGGGAGGTAACCATTTCTGTCCACGGCAACAACAAAAAGAATATGTCGGTCTGCGGCGAGGTATTTATCCAGGATTATTCTGAAAATATCATCAGTAATCTTATCGTACTGGGTATGGTATTTTTGAGGACTTGTGTTGGGGATGGGGATGTAAAAAGTGTCGAACAGCTGGGCCTGGGTCAGCTTGTTTGAAGTAAGGAGCGCATCAAGTTCGTGTTGAAGCTCATCCCGGCATTTTTCCGCCAGAGTTTTAATCTGCAGGTCAAGTGGGGTCAGTTTTTCTTCGGCAATTCCTGTGGAAGTGAACAGAACAGTGGAAAGAAACAGAAAAAAGAAAAGAGATACTGGCCGGAATTTAAGGATTAACGGCATATTCAAACATTCCTCCTCTTTTACCTTCAAACCAACATGGCCTGGCCGGATTTTTTCTGTTCAGCGATCCTCACTCATAATACCAGTTGATCGCAGGCGTCAGTTTCAGTTGGTTTTCAGACAAGCATAGTACTTAAAAAATAAGAACCACCCCCCCACCACCAGAAAAATAAACCATTTAATACGCAGTAGAAAACCATCCACATCTCCTCCTGCACAAACGACAGGCTGAATACGGCATGTAACCAGATTATATACTGCTGCCGTACCTGCCCCTTCTGGGAAAAGCAGTGTAACAGACTGGAGAATCCGTCTGGTCCGGTTGTCACTTTACTGCTGAAATTCCAAGTACAAGTAGTATTCGATAAGAGTGAATGTTAATATAAGAAGAGTTTATCTTTTTTGACCATGTTTGTCAATTTGTGTTTTGTACAAGTGCTTGACATTCTGTACTTACAGGAGATTTTCCATCCGTTTTACAGCACAGAAATCACCGCACATGGTGCAGACATCTTCATGAGATGGCAGTGAGGAAGTGCGATACTCACGGGCTTTTTCAGGATCAATTGCTGTATTGAACTGTCCGCCCCAGTCAAGGGTTCCCCTGGCCCGGCTCATTATATTGTCTCTATGGCCGGATGTTTTTATTCCTTTTGCAATATCGCCGGTGTGGGCAGCAATCCTGGCCGCCATAATTCCCTCTTTCACATCGGCAAGGGTGGGCAGGCGAAGATGCTCTGCAGGGGTGACATAACAGAGAAAGTCAGCACCATTCATGGCCGCCATGGCACCGCCGATGGCAGCTGTTATATGGTCGTACCCGGGGGCGATATCGGTGACAAGGGGGCCGAGTACATAAAAAGGTGCCCCGTGACAGAGCTTTTTCTGCAGCTGCATATTCATGGCAATCTCATGGAGCGGCACATGACCCGGTCCCTCAATCATTACCTGGACGTCCTGTTCCCAGGCATACCGGGTCAGCTCTCCCAGAGTGATCAGTTCCTGAATCTGCGGGCCGTCAGTTGAATCGTGGATGGCCCCCGGACGCAGACCATCGCCCAGGCTGATACAGACATCCCGGGCCCTGCAAATTTCAAGCAACCGGTCAAAATGGGTGTAAAACGGGTTCTCAAGACCGTTTTTTTCCATCCATTCCACCAGAATCGCTCCACCCCGGCTGACAATTCCGCAGAGACGACCGGCTTTTTTCAGGCTGGAAATGGCTTTTCTGGTGAGTCCGGCGTGGATCGTGATAAAATCAACACCGTTTGCGGCGTGGGTTTCAACGGTCTCAAACCAGTCGTCGACAGTGATGTCCCGCACCTCTTTTTTTGTTCTGGTCAGGGTGTCATAAATGGGGACTGTGCCAAGTACGAGGGGCAACTCCGCAATCAACCGTTTTCTGAACTGTTCCGTGTTACCGGAGACGCTGAGATCCATGACAGCGTGGGCCCCATGTTTGACGGCGAGGTCAGCTTTTACCATTTCTCCGGAAAAGGAGCAGACATCTTTTGATACTCCAAGATTGACGTTAATTTTTGTGGTGAGTCCGTTACCGATTCCTGATGCTTTTAAACCGGAATGACTTCGATTTGCCGGGATGACAATCCGTCCTGCGGCAACGTTTTCAAGGAGAAATTCCTTAGAAATATTTTCCTGTTTAAGAACCTCCTCCATTTGTGGAGTTATGATATTCTTTCGGGCTGCGTCCATCTGGGTTGTATAGTTTTTTTCCATGAATGTTCCTGTATGAGTGTTTTGGGAGATCTGCAGCGAAAAAAGTGTTAGAAGCCGCAGTCGGATTTTCATTTTTTTTGTACCTGACGGTATAAATACCCAAAGGTCATAAATTGCCTGAGCCACCTGGGCAGGTCATGGTGAGTTGAAGGTTTCGAATCTGTCGGGCTATGTCGTCCGCACCGAGTATTTCCGTGACCAGGCATACTGTTGTGGCCCCTTTTTTTATAACCTTTTCAAGGTTGTGTTTTTTGATACCACCAATGGCAACAAAGGGGATGGCCAGATTTCGGGCGACGTATTCCAGGTAGTTGAGTCCTACCGCGTCACAGACGTCCTTCTTGGTAGTCGTGGGAAACAGGGGGCCGACACCGATATAGTCGGCACCATCCTCAACAGCTTTTTCTGCCTGGTCAGGGGAGTGGGTGGAACAGCCTATCATCATGTGGGGGGCCAGTTTTCGCAGTTCTTTTATGGGAAGATCGTCCTGACCCTGGTGGATACCGTCTGCCTCGACCATCAAGGCCAGTTCACTGAAATCATTAATAATAAATGGAATATTTGCCTCTTTGGTTATTGTACGGATAATCCGGCATTCCTCGTACATTTCCCTGAAACTTTTATCCTCTCTCTTTTCCCGGTACTGGATGATGGAGATACCTCCCTTGATCATTTCCTCTGTCACCTCGATGTTGGAGCGGCCACGGGAAAAGTTTTCCCCGAGAATCCCGTAAATTCCGGCCGGCAATATCCTGGTAAAGAGGGACAGTAATTCGGATTCGAGGGAGTAAAGAGAGAAACGGCAGTTTTCCGCTTTTTTGCCCTGATGATAAGAACCCCGGTTTTTCAATATTTCCTCAAGGGATCTCAGCGCCTCCTGGACCCGTTTGCAGTTTGCCGCAGCTGTACTTTTCAGATTTTTTCTGCGATCTGTTTTTACTTCTCTGGAGGATATTTGTTTTCCCACGTCATTGATGCTGTTTCTAGCCGGGAGCAGGTTGTTTTCATCGGGGACAAGAGATTTGCGAACAGTATGACGAAGTGTTCGAAACTGAGATGAAAGTTGCCCGTTGTTAAAATGGAAGCGGGCAATATCCTCCAGTACTCGTAATCCTTCGGCGCAGCGGTTGATGGTAGCATCAAGAATTCTCTCGACAGTCATGGTTTCTCCTTGTGTGCAGCATAGTGAAGAGCAATACCCGCCATGATTGCCGCAATCATTCCTATTTTCGGGGCAAACAGCGGGTGGTCATGCTCGTCGGAAAGGAAGTCGCCGACAATATGGCAGTTTCCAACCTGGCGGATGGCAATATTTTTCATGTCACGCCCGGCAATACCGGAGGCACAAACAAGAATTTTCCCGGTGTCGGAAAACAGTTCTATGAACTTTTTTTTATTGACCGGATCATCAAACCCTTCAATGATGATCCGACAGTCATTGAAAATTGCCTGACCGTTTTTAGTTGTTATCCTGGTATTGATTTTATCGACAACGAGAGTTGGTTGAATTTCTTTCAGATTTTCTTCCAGGGCGTCTGTTTTTAATTGTCCTGCCTGGCTGGACCTGTAGAACTGCCGGTTGAGGTTGGCTCTTTCAACCCGGTCAAAGTCAACTGTTTTCAACCTGCTGATACCCTGCTGAGCCAGGTGTCTGGCCACGTTTGAGCCTATACCGCCTATACCGGCAATACCGATTATCATTGCAGGGGCTCCCAGTCTTTAAATACAGGTTGATATCCGTTTTGACGTATCATTTCCACCACTTCAGCTACACTTCTGTTGTCCGTGATCTCAAACTGAACCGTTGAGGAACCCGGTTCGCTGTAACCGCCTACATCGGTTCTGGATCCGGCCGAGAATCGGGTTGCCCCGAGATGGAGAAGTTTGTCGCGAAAGGCGGGAGCCTCCCTGGTGGAAACCGTGATTCCGAGCCTTGGGAGAAAAAGCCGCCATGCCAGCATGGTCTGCACAAGCTGCCTGTCCGGGAGGATGTTTTCCGGCTTGCCGCCCTCTCCTGTAATCCTCGGCAGGGAAAGTGATATTTCAACCCGGGGAAAAGCATGTTGCAGGTAACGGGCATGCATGGCGGCAAAAAAGGCCTCCGACCGTGTTTCACCAAGACCGAACAGGGTGCCGATATTAATGGCCCTGAAACCTGCTTCAGCTCCCCGCTCGGGGGTGAGCAACCGGTATTCGTAGTCACGTTTTTTCCCGGCCAGGTGTACTTCTCTATATACTTCACGGTTATACACTTCCTGGTAAACGGTCAGGGAATCGGCCCCAGCCTGTTGGAGAGTACGGTAGTCCTTTTCATCCATGGGAAAGATCTCCAGGGCGATGGAAGCGAAATATTGTTTCAGAACGGCTATGGCATCCCGCAGGTAGGACATGGGGGTTTTTTCAGGCGCCTCCCCGGTCAGTACAAGAATATGACGGATACCGGAAGCAGCGATGACCGAAGCTTCCCGCTCGATTTCCGCAGGAGAAAGTTGTCTTCTTGAAAAAGGTCGGGTGCGGTTGAATCCACAGTAAGTACAGTGATTGGAGCAGTAGTCGGAGATGTAGAGGGGGCGTAAAGTGAGATTGTCTTACCGAAAAAACGACGGGTGAGCTGTTGTGACTTCAGTGCCATTTCTTCAAGAAAATCCGTTGCCCTTCCGGACAGCAGGTTGAGCAGATCTTCGGCCGAGAGATTTGTTTTGCTGAGGGATTTCCTGATCTCTTTTGAGGTGACACTCTGGAAATATCCATCAAAATCAAAGGAGTCATATTCATTGATTGTTTCTAAAAAAGTCATGGTCTATGTTAAAAATCCGGTGAGCGGAGAGGAGGCTCTGGCATATTTTTCCCGCAGGCCTGTTCGGGCAAGCCAGGCCATTCTGCCTGCCTGCACGGCAAGTGAAAAGGCCCTGCCGGCCATAACGGGATTCTCACTTGTAGCAATGGCGGTATTAACCAGCACTGCGTCAGCTCCCATTTCCATCGCCTGTGCAGCCTGGGAGGGTTGACCGATGCCGGCGTCAATGATAACCGGAAGTTTGGCTGTCTCTATGATCCGTTCAATCATAGGTTGTTGTTCCAGGCCGCGATTGGTGCCGATGGGAGAGCCAAGTGGCATGACGGCTGCCGCTCCCGCGTCATGGAGTTGTCGGGAGACAACTGGGTCAGGCAGCACATAGGGCAGGACAATAAACCCTTCCTTTGCCAGGATTTCTGTTGCTTTCAATGTTTCGTGGTTGTCCGGCAGGAGATAGAGCATATCCGGAATAACCTCGATTTTGATGAAATTTCCGCAACCGGCTTCCCGGGCGATACGGGCGATTCGAACCGCCTCCTCTGCGGTTCCGGCCCCGGATGTGTTGGGCAGCAGGGTCACTGAATCCGGAATATGAGAGAGAATGTTTTCTTCCCGGGCGGCACCGGGATCCACGCGACGGAGGGCTACGGTAATCATGGAAGAACCGCTTGCCGCCAGCATTGGGGCTATCAACCTTTTTGAGCTGAACTTCCCTGTTCCGGTGAGCAGTCTGCTGGAAAATTCATGCCCCCCTATAACCAGAAGGTCTCTGTTTGCATTTTCCATTCATCCACCCCCGACGAAATGGAGAAATTCAATCTGGTCACCAGTGGAAACGGGATGTGTTTTCCATTCTTTTTCCGGAACGATCGTGCCATTGATCTCAATAATCAGGGATTCTGTTTTTACATGCTGTTCTCGGGAAAGATCCGCCAGGCTGCAGCTGTCGGTCCGAACCTGTTTTCCGTTCAGAAAAATTTCCATGTTAACTCCATAAACGTATAACCTAAATCCTGCACTTCGGGGATGAAGAAAAAATATTTATACTGTATAAACAGATAATTATCATATCTCAATACGATCTTTACAGCTCATCATCTGAGTGAGATTGTTTTTCTTCATTCCCTTGCCCTGCGGAATTGACAATTTTACCGAATCTGCGTCGTTATCAAGGGCTTGAAGTATGTTAATACGTCTGCGCCCTTGATGTCTCGCATCTCCGGCAGGTAGCGTAGACTCCGAACTTGCCAATTGCAGGATTTAGGTATAAAAAAAAATTGGAGCCTGAACGGTTTTGTGAATGGGTATTACGGGAATGAAAGAGAAGGAACTGCAACACAGAAGAGAAGAACAGCTTCATCCACTTTCCCTACGCCGGTACTAACCGTATCAGGTTCCAAGGGTTGAAGTTCGATAACTTCTCTCAGCTTTTTTAAAAGCACCCCCAGTGAAATTACACACTTTATTTATTTGAAAACCGGTTGTTTTGTCAACAGTTTTTTCATGAGAGGTGGTTACCGATTGTTTTTATAACACATTGATGCATCATGTCTGAAAAGACGGTTCACTTGCTAAAAATTGAGGAAGCCATATACTACAATGAAGACGGACTTGCATTTCCTGAAACATTTTGACCAGCCTGGTTTGGTCATGAAAATCAGTGAAAGTGAACAACGAAAGCTGTGAGCTGTGATAAAAATTCGTTGCGGTACGGCTGTTCATAACACAACAATATTTGATTCAATTCATTACGGGAGAGCATATGGAAAAACCTGTTGAATTCAAACCACCAAATCTCTGGCAGAGACTTCCGGGAAAATTTTTCTGGAAACGATTTTCCTGGACCACCCTGTTAATTGGTCTTGTTTTCGCTGCGGGTATTTTCGTCTGGTTTTTCTGCAGGATAGAACCTGGGCCCGGCCAGATAGCTGTACTCATACGAAAAACAGGAGACAAACTTGATGCCGGCCAGGTTATTGCCCTGAAAGAGAACCAGAAGGGCATCCAGCTCAAGGTTCTTCCCGAGGGGAGATATTTTTATAATCCGTATACCTGGAGCTGGAGAATTCATCGTATCCTTGATGTGCCAGCCGGAAAACTGGGGGTAATGACCAGGCTTTTCGGTAACGAATTACCACCTGGAAAAATAATAGCCGAAAAAAACCAGCGTGGCATCATGAAGGATATTCTGCGACCCGGAAAGTACAGGGTCAATCCTTACGCTTATCATGTGGCCCTTTTTAATGCGATCAATATCAGTCCCGGCCACGTGGGAGTGGTGACGACTCTTACCGGCAAAGATGTTCTCGAAGACACACTTCCTCCGGAAGAACTGAACAGTTTTATGGTTTCTGACGGATATAAAGGTGTTTCCGGCAGATTGCTTGATCCGGGAACCCATTATCTCAATCCTTATATGTACAATATTGTCGAGGTCAATACCCAGAGCCAGCGGTTTGAAATGTCCGGCAGGGATGCCATTAATTTTCTTACCCTGGACGGTTTTACTGTAACAGTGGAGGGGACGATAGAATTCGGCATCCAACGAAATGATGCAGCCTTTCTGACCCATCGTGTCGGTGATATGGGAGATATTATTAAAAAACTGATTCTACCCAGGGCCAGGGGGTTCAGCCGTATTGAAGGATCCAAGCATCCGGCGGTTAATTTTATTGTCGGAGAAACCCGCCAGAAATTTCAAAAAGATCTGGAGCAGCACCTGCGTATCAAATCCAAGGGGTGGGGAGTGGATATCAAGTCCGTGTTGATCAGAAAGATCATTGTTCCTGATGAAATTGCTTCCATAAACAGGGATCGCGAACTCGCAGTCCAGGAGGCAGCCAAGTATCAGCAGCAGATTTTCCAGGCCAGGTCCAAGGCAGAGCTGACCAAGCAGGAAATGCTGGCTATTCAGTCGAGGGAAAAAGTTGAGGCGGATACCAGGCGGATCAGGGCCGTTATCGACGCACAGCAGGATCAGGCCGTTCGATTAATTGCCGCCAGTAAAGAACTGGACGTGGCAAAAATAGAATACGAGGCCGCCGGTTTCCAGGCAGAATCCATACTCCTCACGGCAGATGGCGAAAAAGATGCCATCAGAGCCAGAAACGAAGCAGAGGCAGTTGTTCTGAAGAACAGGGTGGATTCTTTTGGCAGCGGAAAGAATTTTGCCCGTTACACCCTGTATAAGAAAATTGGTCCCCGGATCAATTCGGTACTGAGCAGCGATTCGAAAGAAGGACTGGGTTCTATTTTTGGTGATTTTGAGTTATCCGGGGAGGTGTACAATGAATCGATTTATGAAGCTGGGCCTTGCCGGTCTCGGTATCTGTTTTCTCGCCACCCTGGTCTGGATATGGATGTTCTGTCGTTTCTATGTCGGTCCGAACCAGATGGCCATCGTGACCTCCAAAACCGGGGACCCTCTGGAGCCTGGTCAGATTCTTGCCCGTGAGGGTCAGAAAGGTATCTGGGAAAAGCCACTGGGGAAGGACGTTATTTTCTGAATCCGGTGTTTTATGACTGGGAGATTGTTAATGTGGTCATGGTCAGGCCGGGAAAGGTTGCCGTTGTGACCTCAAAGGTCGGCAAGACCTTGCCGGAAGGTGAGTTTATAGCGGAAAGGGGGCAGAAGGGTATCTGGCGCAGTGTGCTTGGTCCTGGGAAATATCGTTTGAATCCCTATGGATACACTGTGAAAATTGTTGATGCCATTTCAATTCCCATCGGCTATGTGGGGGTTATTACTTCTCTTTCAGGTACCCAGGCTGAGAATGGTCAATTTGCAAATAAAAAACAGAAAGGCGTACGGAAAGATGTTCTCCAGCCGGGACTCTATTATATCAACCCCAAGGAGTACAAGGTTGATGTGCTGGAAGTCGGCATTAACCAGGTTTCGTTGCTGGGGCAGAGTGGCAGCAAGGTGGTGACCAAGGCCCGTCAGCTTGGCCAGAATGAAGCGCTCAACACCCTGCAGTCCGCTGTGCTGCAGAAGCAGGAAGCCAAGCGAAAAGACTATTTCAGCAGGAAATCCTCCAGTTTGATGAAATATAAACGTGGTAAACAGGTGGATTTCAAGGCTGGCCGTCCCCTCGCAAAACGGGCTCCGGCACCGTTGAAGGAAGGGGAGATGAACCTCTCCGAGCTGGTCAGCTTTCCCTCCCGGGATGGTTTTCTTATCAGTCTGGACATGACCGTGGAATTTGAACTTTCCCCTGGCAGTATTGCCTCGATTTTCAGGCGATACGGGGATCTTCCCGCAGTGGTTGACAAGATCATCCTCCCGCAGATCACCTCTATTTCGAGGAACAAGGGATCAGAGTACAGGGCCAAGGATTTTATTGTCGGTGAGGGACGGGAAAAATTCCAGGATGACCTGACCAGTGCCCTGGAAGAAGTTCTGGGAGCCAAGGGAATAAAGGTTTACAATGCCTTGATCAGGCATGTTGAGGTTCCAGATCAGATTCGACAGCCGATCCAGCAGGCGAGTATTGCTGTGGAACAGGATCTGACCAATAAAGAGCGCCAGAATACTGCGAGAAAACTGGCCGAACTGAATACAGAACTGTCCCTGATCAAACAGCGGGGCGAACAGGTTCTCCAGGAAACGGAGAAGATTAAAGCGGAAATCAATGCGGATCTTGGCCGGCAGGTGGCCAGAATTCAGGCCCAGACGCTTAAAAAAACGGCAGAAATCAAGAAGGAAACGGCAGCAATTCAGGCCAACAGGGTCAGGGTTCTTGGTGTTGCCAGGGCAACAGCCCTGCAGAAGGTCGACGGGGAGCGGGCCAATGGTCTGGCCTTGAAGACGGCAGTCTTCAATGATTCCAGGGCATATACCATGTGGCGTTTTGCTGACAGCCTTAACCCGGATTTGAAGTTGAACATCATCCATGCCGGTGAAGGTACTCTCTGGACGGATCTGAAAAATACGGGTTTTGCCGGGCTGGGTGGGGCAAAACTACTGCAAAAGCAGCAGTAGAAAACCTTGCGGATACCCGGCCCGCTTGACAGGGCTGGGATCCTGCTCTATGATGTTCTCCAGAAGCGATTTGCTGGAATGGTGTCTTGAAAGTATTTCAAAAACTTTAATAACCATGACAAATCAAACAGTTACAACCAATCTTCGAAAAAGCTATCGTTGCCTGTATAGCTGCTGTATGCTCTATCACTGACCTCTTTCCCCAAAAATACTTTTTTCAGGGGATAGAAGAGTTGTGTCCTGTTGAATCTTTCAGTTTCCGGAAAAAATATTCTTCTTTCTCACTTCCTGTGTTGTCGATGACATACCTGCACAGCCCCGTTGTTTGAAGAGGCTGTTTGCGGGATGAATTATGGAGAAAACCTATGTTTGAACAGATTGAAACCTGCAGTAGTATACCTGAACGGGCAGCTGCCGAAGAGGGGAACTTTTATGATTTTTCAGAAAATTCAATTGGTCCGGGGATGAACTCCCGTATCCAGCGTTTACGCAGACTGTCAGTTGAAACGGAGCCGACAATCTCCATTGAAAGGGCCCTGCATGAAACGGATTTTTATAAGGAAAATTATGGCAAATATTCCACTCCGGTACTGCGGGCTATGACCTTTCTCGATCATTGTCAGAGGAAAACGCTGTATCTCGGCGCGGATGAACTGATCGTTGGTGAACGGGGGCCGAAACCCAAGGCGATTCCAACTTTTCCTGAGCTCACCTGTCATAGTGTCGAGGACCTGCAGGTTCTCAACACTCGCGAGATGCAGCGTTATCTCACCACCGAGGAAGATATAACGGTTTATGCTCGTGAGGTTATCCCTTACTGGCAGGGACGTACCCAGCGTGAACGGATTTTTTCCCATGTGCCGGAGGCCTGGCGGGCTGCTTATGAGGTCGGTCTGTTTACTGAGTTCATGGAGCAGCGGGCACCGGGCCACACTGCTCTGGATGGTAAGATCTACAGGTGGGGGATGCTTGATTTTAAACGCAGAATAGAGGAGAATATTGCGGCTCTCGATTACCTGAACGATCCTGAAGCAACAGACAAGGCAGAGCAGTGGAAGGCGATGGCGATTTCCTGTGATGCGGTGATTCTTTTTGCTGAAAGACACGCAGATCTGGCCGAAAAGATGGCCAAAGAGGAGGCCAATCCTGAGCGGGTAGCGGAACTGCTTCAAATAGCGAGAATCTGTCGCCGGGTCCCCGCACATAGACCCGAAACTTTCCACGAGGCGATCCAGATGTACTGGTTTGTCCATCTCGGTACGATCACGGAACTGAACGGCTGGGACGCCATGAATCCAGGCCATTTTGATCAGCACCTGGCACCCTTTTATGAAAGGGAGATTGCCGAAGGGAGCCTGACCCGGGAAAAAGCCAAGGAACTCCTCTGCTGTTTCTGGATAAAGGTAAACAATCATCCCGCACCCCCAAGGTTGGGGTAACAGCGAAGGAGAGCGGGACATATAATGATTTTACCAATATCAATATAGGCGGGGTGAAACCGGACGGTTCGGATGGTACCAGTGAAGTTTCCCATATTATGCTCGAAGTTATTGAAGAACTGCATATTCTCCAACCCGGCTCCTCTGTTCATATCAGCTCCCGGACGCCTGACACCTTTCTTCATGCGGCAGCCAGGGTAATTCGACAGGGGCACGGGTATCCCTCTGTTTTCAATCCGGATACCTATATCATGGAAATGGTGCGCCAGGGAAAAAGTCTCCAGGATGCCCGAGAAGGGGGATGCAGTGGATGTATAGAGGTTGGCGCGTTCGGCAAGGAAGCCTATCTGTTGACCGGATATCTGAATGTGCCCAAGGTTCTGGAGGTGACGCTCAATAACGGTATTGATCCGCTCACCGGCAGGGTAGTGGGGATCAGCACAGGAGATCCCTGTGGTTTCGACTCATTCGAAGAGTTGTATTCCGCATTTATGAAACAGGTTGAATATATTGTTGATCTGAAAATACGGGTAAGCAATTATATCGATCGGATGTTTGCCAAATATGCACCTGCCCCTTTTCTCTCTGTTGTCATTGATGATTGTATCAGTAAAGGGCGAGATTATTACGATGGAGGCCCCGGTACAATACCAATTATATCCAGTGCTGTGGTCTTGGTACGGTCACCGACAGTCTGTCTGCCATAAAAAGGCATGTTTTTGAAGAGAAGAGATTTACCATGGAAGATTTGCTGGAGGGAGTGACGGCAAATTTTAAGGGTAAAGAGGTCATGCGCCAGATGATCATGAACCGGACACCGTTTTTCGGTAACGATGATGACAATGCTGATGATATTGCGGTCCGCGTGTATGATGACCTGGTGGCCACGATAGATGGGAAGCCCAATATCAAGGAGGGTGGGGAATATCATCTCAATATGCTTTCGACCACCTGTCATATCTATTTCGGCAAGGTTCTCGGTGCCACACCGAACGGGCGACTGGCCGGCAAATCAATCTCCGATGGCACCTCACCTTCTCATGGTGCTGATACAAACGGTCCCACAGCGGTGATCAAGTCTCTGAGTAAACTGGACCACGAAAAATCGGGCGGAACCCTGCTGAACCAGCGCTTTCTTCCCAGTCTTCTGAAAAAAGATGAGGATATCCATAAACTCGGTCAGCTTATCCGCTCCTATTTTCACCTCGGCGGCCACCATATTCAGTTTAATATCGTTGATACGGCTACACTTCTGGCCGCACAGCAGAGTCCGGATGACTATAAGGACCTGCTTGTGCGTATGGCGGGATACAGCGACTATTTCAATGATATGAACGAGGATCTGCAGCAGGAGATCATTGAGCGCACAGAAAATGACGCATTCTAGAAAAACAAGTGGAATACCGGTGTCATATGTGGAGTCTGGGCTTGTTTTTGATGTGAAGAAATATGCCATCAATGACGGTCCGGGTATCAGGGTGACCATTTTTTTGAAGGGGTGCCCTCTTCATTGTACATGGTGTCATAACCCGGAGAGCATTTCGTTGCATACCAGGAAGATGTACAACAGGGATAAGTGCATTGGCTGCCGGAGCTGTATTGATGCCTGCCCGGAGAAGGCATGCTTTCCCGGTCCGGAAGGTATCATTACTGACCGGGAGCGCTGTACCTGCTGCGGCTGTTGTGCCGATGTCTGCCCCACGAAGGCCATTGAAATGTCTGGAAGAACGACCACAGTGGCGGAGCTGATAACGATCGTGGAAAAGGAAAGAATCTTTCTGGAGCAGTCGGGGGGAGGTGTCACTTTTTCCGGGGGTGAGCCGTTGCGGCAGGCACCTTTTCTCATGACCCTCCTGGAGGAGTTCGGTGCCAGATCGTTGCACAGGGCGGTGGATACGACCGGTTTTGCAAAAAGCGATATTCTGCTCGAGGTGGCAAAACGAACAGATCTGTTTCTTTATGACCTGAAGATGATGGATCCACGGCGACATAAACAGTGGACCGGAGTGGACAACGGACGGATTCTTGAAAACCTGCAACTCCTGGCTCGTACGGGTGCCCATATCAATATTCGTATACCCCTTATCAAGGGAGTAAACGATGATGATGAAAATATCAGTCGGACCGCCGATTTTGTCGCAGGCCTTTACGGGGAGAAAAAGAAAGTGACCCTGCTTCCCTACCACAATATTGCTGCAGGCAAGTACGCCAGGCTGGGGGAGGAGTATGATCCGGGGGACCTGGCTGAACCGGATGAGAGTGATATTTCCAGGGTTATCAGCCTTTTTTCGGATTTCGATGTCGATGCTGCTGTGGGATGATGAGTTTCAATCACAGGTAAAGCCTTTCAGTGCGGTTTTTTCGAATGGTGAATTTGTGATGGTTGTCGGTACAGCGCAATCATTACAATACTGAGGTAGTATACCCGTATGAGGCTAAAAAAACAGCTTCGTAAAAAAACCATGGCGGAGCTGTGGCCAAAAACACAGGTTTCGGCTTAATTTACAGAGTGAGTAGGTTTTTCAAGCTGGAAGTTATCAATATCAAATAGTCGGAAGGTATTTACAGAGGATGACACTGGTCCAAAACTGGTCAGATTGTAAATCTATAGACAACAATATAGAATCCATAAGAAATTTTTTTAGGAAATATAAAAGAACTACGGTCGCTATTAAAGCGGGAACTCATTCCCCATGGATGAGTAGACTCCTGAGCTCCATGGGCTGTAATGTTTTAGTGGGGAACCCAAGAAAACTACGTGCAATATGGGAGAGTGATTGTAAGACAGATCAGCGAGATGCTGAAATGCTTGCAAGGATAGCACGATTCGATCCCAATTTGCTTTATCCGATACAACATAAAGGTGAACAGGTACAAGCGGATCTTGCACTATTGCACTCAAGAGATTTATTGGTGAGAACCCGCTCCAGTCAGATTAATCATGTTCGTGGCATTGTAAAATCCTTTGGTGAGCGGTTACCAAGTTGTAGCACGGAATGTTTTCATAAAAAGGCTATATCCCATATTCCTCAACAGTTGCAGCTTGGCCTTGGACCTGTACTGATACTCATTGCACAGCTTAACAAACAAATTAAAGCTTTGGATAAAGAAATCGAGAGTATCAGCAGTGAGCGGTATCCTGAGACAGAGTTGCTCAGGCGAGTGAAAGGAGTCGGTCCTATAACAGCTCTGGCATTTGTGTTGACGGTTGAAGATCCTGGTAGATTTGGAAAAAGCAGACAGATTGGCCCATATCTCGGGCTGACACCTCGTCGCGATCAATCTGGAGAGACAGATAAACAGCTTCGAATAACCAAAGCTGGCAGTCCGTTTTTACGAAAGCTATTGATAAATTCGGCGCAATATATTCTTGGCCCATTTGGAGAGGACTGTAACCTGCAACGTTTTGGTTTACGTCTGGCATCTAGAGGCGGGAAAAATGCAAGACGTAAAGCTGTAGTGGCAGTGGGAAGGAAACTAGCAATACTCCTACATCGTCTGTGGAAATATGGAGAAATATATGACCCGGTTTACAAACGTAACGTTTTATCAAGAAGAAAGGCAGCATGAGTTACATAGTCTCACTGCACCTGTCAAGGACAATGTTCCCCAGGAACCGTAAGTACCCGGTACTACATACTGTGACACTTAAAATGAACTTGGTGAGTATATTTATAGAGGAACATTCTCCTTGACAGCTTTGTTCGTTATGTACAACCGGTAACTGTGAAAAAGGGAAAAATGATTTTCCCTTTTTATAAGCAACGTAAAATGAGTGGAGACTTTCAAGTCATTTTGAAAATAAAGCCCTGAATAAAGAACGTCCCGTCCGGAAGACTGCGTGAATTTCTCTGGTCTGTCATATGCCAATGACAATTTTTAAGACCGATGATGAGGTGGCAGCTCCAGGACGGACCCTACAATGCACCGAACTTTTTGGCAGAGGTTCATAAATGAGTGCGAATGGAAGCATGACGTTTCAGGGATTATTTAAAAAATGGTTCGCCACGTCGAACTTATATCTTGAAAAGCCTTCTCATGGAAGAAATGCGGACTAGAGCAGTCCCTCAAGGCCAGGAATGTCACCGAATATATTCACCGGCTAGCCTTGAAAGCATTTATCGAATCTCTGGATTCTCCAGCAATACGCCGGGGAAAAAGAAAAGTTCGGAGAAAAATATTGCCATCATCTAGGACAATCCCCATGTTTCAGCCAGAAATATAGCCGAACAACTGGGCTTGACACCAAGAGCAGTGGAAAAACAGATCGCACAACTGAAAGCCGCTGGACGGCTGAAACGTATCGGCCCCGCCAAGGGTGGATATTGGGAGGTGGCTAGGGAATACCAGCATGATATCCTGCAGTTTTTACAGGATTGTATAACTGAAAGCGAAAGGTGCTTAAAATGGATGAAAATTTTCTAAATATACAACCATCACCATTGGCTCTTGTGCAATCTCTTCGCGATATTGGTTATTCAATGGAATCAGCTGTTGCTGATATCATTGACAACTCCATTACAGCAGAGGCGGAAAATATTCATGTCCGGTTTGCATGGAATGAGGGTAATCCATGGCTTGCAATCATAGACGATGGATACGGCATGAGTCCTGCTGAACTGACTGATGCGATGAGGCTTGGAAGCAAAAGCCCCTTGAAGAGCGGGAAGAAAACGACCTTGGGCGATTCGGACTTGGCCTGAAAACAGCAGCTTTTTCCCAGAGCAGGCAGTTGAGTCTTATAAGTCAGAAAGGAGGGATCCTGGCATGTCGGGAATGGGATCTTGATTTAATTGAGGAAAACCCCGATGACGGCTGGAGGTTGCGGGTTATTAAGGATTCAAACTTGCACAAGGATAAAGTCATTGCGGGATTGCTTCCAGCCCTGCAGCATGATGGAACCATTGTATTGCTGAGGAAACTGGACCGTTACGATGGGTCAGAAAAAAAAATAAATTCTCTTGTTGAACATACGCGGTCTCACATTGAACTGGTTTTTCATCGTTTTCTTTCGCCACGAAGGGGGAAGAAAAGCATTAAAATACTACTTAACAATGATGCACTCGCCGCATTCAATCCGTTTAATCCTACCCATCCTGCAACCCAGGAACTGCCAGTGCAGTCCATACATGTAGATGGCCAATCTGTTACTGTGCAACCTTATGTGCTGCCACACTACAATAAGATATCCTGCAGTGAATATGAAAAATACGCTGGCACTGGAGGGTACCTGCAGAATCAAGGTTTTTATGTATACAGAAATCGAAGACTTATTATCAGCGGCACCTGGTTCAGGCTTATAAAAAAAGAAGAATTGACCAAACTGTTGCGTGTTCAGATTGACCTCCCTAATTCATTGGATTATCTCTGGAAAATAGATGTCAAAAAATCACATGCTTCTCCACCGGAAGCTATCAGAAATGAACTTAAATTGATTATTGACAGGATCGCCGGTGCCGGAAAAAGGGTATACCGACAGAGAGGGAAAAAACTGACCAACACTGTGAAGATTCCCGGTTGGACAAGAAAGGCTGCTGAAGGAAAAATAATCTATGAAATCAACCGTGAACATCCTCTCGTTTACCAGATTCAGAATTCTCTACCTGCAGAAAAGCAGCAAGACTTCAAGAATTTGATATTCATGCTGGAGAGCAGTTTTCCTACGGAGTTATTCTACAGTGACGTTGCAAAAAAACCGGAGGCTCTCGGCAAACCCGAGGTCAATGGGAGGCAATTTTCATCTTTACTGGATATATTTATAACGCAAATAGTTAACAGCGGTGTTCCGGAAACCGAGTTATCGTCTCGTCTGGCATCTATTGATCCATTTGCAGCTTATCCGGAAGAGGTTGAAAAACTTTTAAAGCAAAGGGGATATTACCATGACAACCAACAGTGACTTACTGGAAGTTATAGAAGATAATGTTGCCAGAGCTCTTGAGGGAGCTGATGCAGATAGAGAAAAAATTACCAGTACAGTCAGAGCATATGCTCAAATTCAGGCAACAATAAATTCAGTTGAAATATCTGAACAGGATATCATAGACATTACTAAAAGGCTTGAGACACGTTTTGATATTCGCATGGGAGCGGGTACTCTGCTTTCAGCAGAAGGATATATTCCCTGGCTTGACGATGCCCGGGAAAAGATCAACTGGTATTATTGGGATCGATATAAACGCCTCCTTCCTGACAAAAAATTCAACAGGGAAGTTATAAATGTCCTGGATATAGACACCAACAAGATTATAGATCATCTTGAAAATCCACATAAGAAAGGATCTTGGAAGAGAAAAGGTCTGTGTGTCGGACATGTTCAGTCAGGGAAAACTGCAAATTATCTGGGGGTTATCTGTAAGGCGGCAGATGCAGGCTACAAGGTTATTATTGTGCTGGCTGGTTTATTAAATGCACTTAGAAATCAGACTCAGGAACGCATTGATGAAGGATTTGTCGGTCTTGACAGTTCGCAGCAACTGGAAGCGACATCTCTTGAAGACAAGCTGACGGGCGTAGGAAAATTTTACCACCCGTCAACTTGGCGAACTCCGGTGCCACTGACAACCAGCACACAGGATTTTGACAGAAAAATTGCTACACAGCTAAGAGCACAAATCAGCCAGTTTAATGAACCTGTCATTTTTGTCCTGAAAAAAAATGTATCCATCTTGAAAAACCTGATCGATTGGTTGAGAAATAACAACGTGGAATTGAACAGATTTCCAATGTTATTAATAGATGACGAGGCCGATCATGCTTCAGTTAATACAAGCAGCGAGGAAGATGACCCTACGGCAACGAACAGGCGTATACGGGAATTATTAAGTTTGTTTGAACAGAGTTCGTATCTTGGCTATACGGCAACTCCTTTTGCAAATATTTTTATCGATCCAGATACAGATGACGAAATGCTCAAGGACGATCTGTTTCCCAGTGATTTTATTATCAGCCTGGATACCCCATCTAATTATGTTGGTGCAAAGCGGATATTTGAGGATGATGGAGACCTCGATATAGTCAGAGAGATTGATGATTATAAAGACATCCTTCCCCTCAGGCATAAAATCGATGAAATCCCGGCCACTCTACCTACAAGTCTATATGATGCTGTTCGTGCATTTATTCTCATAAGAGCCATGAGGATTCTGCGGGGGCAGGGAAACAGTCATAACTCCATGCTGGTCAACGTCAGCCGTTTTACAAATATCCAGTCAAATATCAAGTGGCAGCTTCATGAGTACCTTGAGGAGATGAGGCAGGCGATTATTAATCATTTTGCCCTTTCTGAGCGGGAAGCGATGAGCAACAGCAACATGCTCAGCCTGAGAAAAACATGGGAAAAAGAATTTTCTCGAACTGAATTCTCTTGGGGTCAGGTGCAGGAAACATTAAAAGCGGCCGTTTCTCCTGTCAAAGTTATAGAAGTTAATGGATCCAGAAGGGCTGAGCCGCTGGATTACAACAGTCATGATTATCCAAATGGACGCAGTGTTATCGCTGTCGGTGGCCTGAGCCTGTCTCGCGGTTTGACATTGGAAGGATTAACCGTCAGTTATTTTCTCAGAAATTCCATCATGTACGACACGTTGATGCAGATGGGAAGGTGGTTTGGATATAGAAGTGGTTTTGAAGATTTATGCCGTATCTATATGACAGAAGAAGCGGTTTCCTGGTATGCGCATATCTCAAGAGTAACTGAGGAGTTGCGTGAAGAATTCAAGCGTATGGAGCAGGCCAAAATGACACCTCGTGATTTTGGCCTGTGCGTGAGAAGCCATCCTGAAACGCTGATTGTAACAGCAAGAAATAAAATGAGAACTGCTAAGCCTGTATTCATGCAGGTAAATCTCTACGGAAGGAGTGTAGAAACAGCAGTATTAAAAAGAACTGAGCATACCATACAAAATAACCTAAATGCAGTCACCACACTTGTTAATTCTTCCGCAAGGGAAGGTAGTTATGAAAAATTCAATAATAGCCATTTATTCCGACAGGTACCTATTAAACATATAAAGTTATTTCTTGATTTGTTTATCAATCATCCCGCATCTCCAAAGACTGCGAATGCTCCTTTGATTCATTATTTAAATCTTCTTCATCAAGAAGATAATATTGCAAGCTGGGATGTTGTTTTGATTCATAAACTACGAGCAGAATCGACAATACCGGAGCAGATAATTGCGGGATATCAGGTAAAAGCACAGCGCCGAAAAATGATAAATATAGAAGATAGTGGAGTTGCACAAGAGAATAGAAGAATTGGATCTGATAAAGATGAACAAGCGGGTTTGGAACCAGAAATTTTCCAACGATTGTTGGCAACATTCGGCTCTAAATCCAAAATTACAGCAATCTCATGCCGAAAAGAAAGAAAAAGACCATTGCTTATGCTTCATTTACTCGATTGCCAACTTGATGGAGAGTCTATAAATGAAACTGGAATTTTTGCCTTTGGTATCAGTTTTCCAGGTGAAAGCATGAGAAGACGACCTGAGAGACTGGTAGAATATCAAGTCAATACCACATGGTGGAAGAATAACTATCAAGATATCCTTGATGACGAGAGCATCTTAAATGAATAATCCATGGGATGAAATAGCAACACCCTCACATGATCTGCTGTACCGGCTGATAGATCAGAATCACCCTCTCAGATTGTTACGGGCAAAGGATATTTATGGTCGTTTCCTGTTTATATACGAATTCCCTGCCACTGATCATATTCCCGATAAATTTCCTGAATTGAATGGAATAGAACTGCATATGCAGGATCCGGAAAAGGGTGAGTCTGCAAACTGTATGCTTCTCCTTATTCTCAAAGAAAAAAAAGACTGGCAGATTTTTCTTTCTCTCTGCAACGATCTCACAGATTCAACCCGTGGGCTTGAGCAGGGTGTCCAGGCAACTCAAATTATTCTGCGAAGATTGAAAAGATGGCAGGAATTTCTTCAGAAAACCCGTTCCGGACTCCTTCCTGAAAAAGAGATCAAGGGATTGATCGGAGAACTTTTCTTCCTGAATAAACATCTGACACCAGCCTTTGGAGCTGGATCAGCCGTCAAGTTCTGGCAGGGACCGGAAGAAGCTCCACAGGATTTCAATGTTCACGACTGCGCCATTGAAGTTAAGTGTCAGCTGGGAACTACGACACCATTGGTACGGATTTCGTCAGCAGATCAACTTTGTTCTCAGTTGCCCGAGATGTTTCTCTATGTCGTGACCCTGGGTAAAGTTGAAAAGGATATTCCTGGCAGTGTGAATCTTCCCGGGCTGATAAATAAAATCAGACATCAACTCGAAACAGATTCTCCTGCAGATTTTGAGTATTTTAACAACCTGCTCTATCAGACAGGGTATCTTGACCTTGAAGAATACGAGCAGTTTAATTATCTGGTTGCTTCCGAAAACATTTTTTCAGTGACAGAAAATTTTCCACGAATATGCACAGAGGATCTTCCTGCTGGAATTGAACGAGTTGTTTACAATATAAAATTGAATGAGTGCATGCCTTTTACTGCCACCCCTGACTGGATGGAACTGACATGAGCTACGAAGAGTTTTACAAGGATTTCATGCAGGATATTTATGCTCGATCCGAAACGGAAAGTCATTTTTCTGAGGTCGTTTTTACAGAAAGAATGTGTGATTTCCTGGTTGACCAGGCTGTTCTTGAAAACTACACTGCTGCCAGTTACAAAAAAACTCATCTTGGGATTAGAGTAGACGCATATGACTACTCTGAAGAATCTGATGCCTTGACTCTTGTTATTACAGATTTTCACAATAAGCCGGAGTCCCTGACCAGGACACTGATAACCAGACTTTTCAAACGTGTAAAAAAATTCTTTATAAAGAGTCAGGACAGTTCATTTCATCAATCTCTGGACGAAAGTGATCCCGGTTTTGGGCTGGCAAGAGACATTAATGTCCGCTGTTCATTGCGCAAACTCAGGAAGGTGCGGTTTATTCTGCTTTCAAATGCATTACTGAGCAAAAGCGTTGATGATAAAATTCCAGAAGAAGAGATCGAGGGAGTTTCCTGTTCATTTGATGTCTGGGATCTTGGTCGTATTCAACGAATTGAGGAGTCGGGCAAGTCGCGTGAGGATATTGTTGTAGATTTCAGTTCATTGCCGGAAGGCGGTCTCCCCTGTTTATCAGCTTTCACAGGAAAAGGAACTTATGCATCATATCTTCTCGCAATGCCGGGCACATTGGTTGCAGAACTTTATGACAAGTATGGGGAAAGATTACTGGAGCAGAATGTCCGAACATTCTTACAGTTTCGAGGCAAAGTGAACAAGGGAATGCGGAATACCATACAGAATTCCCCTGAAATGTTTTTTGCCTATAATAACGGGATAACTTCTACAGCAGAAGAGGTAGTTACCTCGGAAGTAAATGGCAAGGTACTTATCTCATCAATAAAAAATTTTCAGATTGTGAACGGAGGGCAAACCACTGCATCACTCTTCAATACGCACCGAAAAAATAAAGCTGATCTGTCCGCTGTCCATGTTCAGGCAAAGCTGACTGTCATTCCCCCTGAAGAAACAGAGAATATCGTTCCTAAAATATCAGAATATGCCAATACTCAGAATAAAGTCAGTGCAGCTGATTTTTTCTCGAATCATCCATTTCACTTAAGAATAGAAGGAATATCACGCCGCTTGTGGGCACCGTCTTCTGCGGGCAGCCTGCGGGAAACACACTGGTATTATGAACGGGTCAGAGGACAGTTTGCAAATGCACAGACAAACTTAACTCCGGCAAAGAAAAAAGAATTTCTTGTGGTGAATCCAAGAAAACAGATGTTTATCAAAACTGATCTGGCAAAATTTGAAAGTTCTTGGGACAGAAAACCTCATATTGTCAGCCTTGGTGCTCAGAAAAATTTTGTCAAGTTTGCAGAAGCTGTCGGGAAAAAAGACTGGGACAAAATTGAAAAAAAATACAACGAGCTTTATTTTAAACGATTGATTGCCAAGGCGATTCTGTTTCGAACTGTTGACCGGTTTATCATGAAACAACCCTGGTATGGAGGCTACAAAGCCAACATTGTAACCTATACTGTTGCAAAATTTTCGCAGATGGTTGAGCAGATAAGTATGTTTCTTGATTTGGAAAAAATATGGAAAAGACAGGGCATTACCGATGAAATGGAGAGATTGTTAGTGGATATCGCAGAAGCGGTCAATTCTGTAATCCAAGAGACTCCAGCAGGAATCACGAACGTTACAGAATGGTGTAAAAAGGAACTTTGCTGGCAGAATGTTCAGGAAATTTCAATAGAAATTTCTCCCGAAGTAAAAAATGAACTTATCTCCGGAACAGCCAAGAAACGGAAAGATGCTGATGCGAAAACAGTTCAGAAAATAGATAATGGTATTCAGGCGCAGCAGTATGTACTCGAAAAAGATGGCCCATTTTGGACAATGATGCTTGACTGGTCCAGATTACACAAAATTTTTTCTCCCAAAGAAGCAAGCCTGCTGCAGATCGCCAGCCAGATACCCTTAAAGATTCCAACTGAAAGGCAATCTTTACTGCTTGTCGCTATTGAACAGAAAGCAATAGAAGATGGTTTTTGTGAATAACATTTTTTACATATTCTTTTAAAGAAGCTTGGAAAGCGTCTCCATCTAAATAATTATGATTTTAAACACAAGAAATACAATATGAGCCAAGAAAATATTCGACCCGCAGCAAGACTTATTAAAACTATCGGGCAGGATTTAATCAAAGATGTCTATGCGGCTATTGTTGAATTAGTCAAGAATTCTTATGACGCTGACTCACCTGACTCCTTGATACAGTTTGAATATAAGGATGAACAAAATCGGCTTCTGATAAGAGTTGAGGATAGCGGACATGGAATGGATTTCGATACTGTTGTTAATAAGTGGCTGGTTCCTGCAACAAGCGATAAATTGGAAAGAAAAGTCAGCAAGGGGGGAGGGTACTGCAAGGCAGAAAAGGGATTGGGAGATTTGCAGCCTCAGTTCTTGGTGAAAGAATTTTGATGGAAACAACTCAGTCAGGAACGACCACCTCACTTATTCTTGATATGGAAAGTTTAGACGAGATTGACTATCTCGATGAGTTCCAAGTTGAAGTGAATGTAGAAGAGACTGAGGCTCCTGATGGGACTGTCATTGAAATTGAAAAAGACAATGTCGATAGAGATGCAGTTAGTGATATTTGGAATTCTGGACAAATACGAAAATTACTTATTGAACTAAGAAGTTTGATAGCCCCCGAAGATGTCTTTAATGCTGCAAAGAGAGAAGGATACCTCGTTGATTTTTCGCCGTTTGAGATCAATCTTCAATTTGAAAATTTTCCAGTTGATGAGTACGAGAACGTAAAAATACCGATTCGGCCATTTCCTGTACTCGACTTATATGATTATAGAATATCAGGAACTGTAAGTGGAGAAGGATTTGCAACACTCAAGTATGAAAATCAAAATATTCCAAGCCTCCCTCCTGAACAGATCACCTTAGATTTTTCTTTTAAAAACGACCCTGATAGGGAATTACCTGGAGAAATGTACATTGATTTACGCGTTTACGACAGAGATTCTGATGGGATTACCACTTTGATTGATCGTGGTTTAAAGGATCCAGATTCAGGGCACAGGGTTGGTAAACGGGAGGCCAAACGTATATTAAATGAATATTTTGGAGTTGGAATATACAGAGAACAGTTCCGTATCAGACCATACGGCGAGCAGTCTTATGACTGGTTGGATTTAGACAAGAATAGAGTACAGGATCCATCAAGGAAAATAGGGCATAATCAAATTATGGGATTTGTTTATGTAAGACCTGAAGAGGAATCCGGGCTGACTGAAAAGAGTGCAAGAGATGGGCTCACAGAGACTAAGGAATTTTTCGGCTTAAGACATATCGTTGCTATCTCAATAAAGCAGTTGGAAGCGAGACGATATCGGTACAGAGCAAAAGCCCAGAAGGGGAGACGAAGACGTTCGGTTGAAGATGATGTTAATGCATTATTTGATTTTGAGAATGTCGTAAAAAAAGTTAAACATGGCCTTGGTGAACTGGGCATGAAAGCTGAGGATGTCAAATCAGCAGGAACCGTCATCCATAAAGTTCTTGAGAAAGAAAAACAAGATAAGGTTGCTATTGCTCAAAGAATTAAAGATACCATTGCCTTGTACCAGGGACAGGCAACACTTGGAAAAATAACCCATGTACTTCTGCATGAGGGTAGAAAAAATATAAAATACCTCTCAGAAACTGTACCAAGAATCGTAAAATGGTCTGAAAAACTTTCTGGGCAGCCGAATCAGGATTTGTTCGCAAAATTGCAAAAAAGAAGTGGGAACGTCATTTCCCACACGAAAGTGCTGGCCCATTTATTTAAAAAAATTGAACCGCTGGCGAGAACCAGGCGAGCTCCTGCAAAATCATTCATCCTTGAAGATGTTCTCGAAAATGCATTCGCTATTTTTTCTCATGATATAAGCAAAATATCAGTTAAATATATTATTGATACCAGTGATCCAAGCCTGACTGTAGTGGCTAATGAAATGGATATCATAACAGTATTTTCTAATCTTATAGAAAACAGTTTATACTGGTTGAAACTTCTCCAAGGTAAAGAGAGGTTAATTACAACAAAAACGTATAGATATGGCAATGATATCGTCGTTGAATATTTTGATAATGGTCCCGGGTTTCAAGGAGATAATATTGATCTTATGTTTGAGCCAGGCTACAGCATGAAACCTGATGGTACTGGGTTGGGGTTAGCTCTTGCAGGTGAAGCCATGGCTCGTATTGGGGGGACAATAGAGGCAAAAAAATCTGATATAGGTGCATTATTTGTTATCACGTTTAGGGGAAAGAACAAATGAAAGTATTAGTTTTGGAAGATGATGACTCACAGCTTGATACATATTCTGATGCAGCAGAGGATTTCGGCAACGAAAATGAAATTGAGATAGAGCTTGTTCCTGTAAAATCTGTGGAATCTGCTGTCCAGAGAATGAATGATAACAGCTTTGATGGTGCAATTATTGACCTTAATCTGGACGTGGAGCAACCAGATGAAGCTGAAGGAAACCGAGTCCTTACAGAAATAAAGGAAACCCGTCGCTTTCCAGTAATTGTGGTATCCGGGAATCTTGCTAATCTTGAAGAAAAACATAGAGAAAGTAAATCACCTTTATTCAAATTGTACGACCGCACAATCGAAAACGAGACGGTCTTCAACGATATTTTCAAGGTGTATCAAACTGGAATTACGGAAATCCTTGGTCGCAGAGGAGAAGTTGAGGCACAGTTAAGCGATATTTTCTGGAAATACCTGGCAAACGACTTTGACGTCTGGCTCGACAAGGGAAGTCAAAAGAAGTCTTTTCTAAGATATACATTAGCCCACTTAGTTGAGGCACTGGGGCATTTAACAGAGGATGAAAAATTTTATCACGAGGCAGAAGTTTATATAAAACCACCAATACAAAAGTACATTGCAACTGGGGATATTGTTGAAAAAGATGACGAACGCTTTGTCGTATTGTCACCGGCTTGTGATATCCAACCAAGAGAAATAAATGGCGAAATAACGTTTAATGCTGACCGAATTATTCTCGGGAAATTAATTCAAATTGATCGAGATGCGTTTTTAGAAAACGGAATAATCTCAGAGGAAGATAATGCTAAAACGAAGAAAAAAAAGTTAGAGAAAATAATTAATGGGTTGAATCCGAAATACCCATTTCTTCCAGGATATAAAGACCTGTATCCTGCTGTGATTGATATTCAAAACTTATTTTCATTCAGTATTTCAGAGTATAAAGACGACTTCAAACGACTGGCAACTATTTCTGGTGTGTTTATAAGAGATATTCAAGCTAGTCTTTCTGCATATTATGGAAGACAGGGCCAACCTGATTTAGATAAAAAGGAATTACTCAAACAATATAAAAAACATTTATAATCTTAAAGTTACTGATTTTATCTCTCACATGATTGCTGAAAAACAAGCCCAGCTGTTAGTTGACTCTGAAAAAAAAGCAATAGAAGATGGTTTTGTTTCATGATTCACATACCAGTTGTAGACCTCTTTGCCGGTCCGGGAGGACTGGGAGAAGGATTTTCTTCTTATAAAGATCAAACAGGGAATAAGGTGTTTGATATTGCCCTTTCGATCGAAAAAGACCCTTATGCACATCGCACCCTTGAACTACGTAGCTTTTTCCGTAAATTTCCAGAAGGCGAGGCTCCCGATAAATATTATGAGTACATTCGGAAAAAATCACTGACTCGCAGCGTTAAACAGCAGCATAAATTACGCTCTGAACTATTTGACAGATACCCGGATGAGGCTCGACAGGCTCGGCAGGAGGCCTGGCATGCTGAACTGGGGAAAAGTAAAGAGCTGTTTAACAGGATTGACTCCAGGATTGACACAATAACAGGAAACCCACTGACTACATGCTGGGGAGTAATCGGGGGGCCGCCATGCCAGGCATACTCAGTAATAGGCAGGTCTCGCAATAAGGGAAAAATCGGCTACTCGTCAGAAAGTGACGAACGGACTTACCTGTATCAGCAGTACCTGAGAGTCATTGCACGGCATAAACCTGATTTTTTCATTATGGAAAACGTCAGGGGCATGCTTTCAGCAAAGTTAAATGGCAAATCTCTTTTTCAAAAAATCTTGGAGGATTTGCGCCATCCTGGAAAACACAGCGTATTCTCTGGCAATACAGCAGCTGATCTCGAATACCAGATTTATCCGCTTGCAACCAGACCTTCTGCTCCTGAAAAATCATCTGATTATATTATTTCTGCCGAGAACTATGGCATCCCCAAGCCAGACACAGGGTCATCCTGTTAGGGATAAAAAAAGACTTTTCAGAAAAAAATCCTGGACTGTTGGTACCGAAACGGCCTGTGAATGTTCAAGATGTACTGGATGATCTGCCCAGACTGCGCAGCGGACTGTCTCGCGAAAAAAAGATAAACAACAATTTTGTGAAATGGGCAGAAACTCTGTATGGAATTATTGACCAGGAATGGTTTAATAAAGGAAAATACAAACACCATTCCGATTCTATTGTCAAAACACTTGAATCCATTTTCAAAAATGAGCTCAACCAGGGCAGTGAATTTATTCCATACTGGAAAACGAAAAAGAAAAAGTTAAAAGATTACGAACTGACAAAGTGGTATCTGGATGAAAGGCTGAAAGGAGTCTGTAATCACAGCAGCAGATCACACATGGTATCTGATTTATACCGTTATCTTTATGCTTCCTCCTTTGCTGAAGAAAATAATCGATCGCCTTTACTTGAAGAATTTCCTGCAGAATTGATTCCTGCCCATAAAAATGCATCTTCCGGTCATTTTAATGACCGGTTCCGAGTGCAGGTGGCGACAAAACCTTCTACGACTGTGACCAGCCACATATCTAAGGATGGTCATTATTTTATTCATTACGACCCCGAACAGTGTAGAAGCTTGACGGTCAGGGAGGCTGCACGGTTACAGACTTTTCCTGATAATTATTTTTTTGAAGGAAGCAGAACACAGCAATATATTCAGGTTGGCAATGCTGTTCCGCCACTGCTGGCCAGGCAGATAGCTGAAATTGTACACGAGTTGATCCAGCGAACATCAAATTAAGTTATGAAATGGATTCGTTGTCACCGGAAAAAAGAAGCTGGAATATGTCACGAATTAAAAATCGTGATACAAAACCGGAAATAATTGTTCGCTCTCTGCTGCATCGTGCAGGATACCGTTTTCGACTTCATAGAAAAGATTTACCAGGAAAACCCGATATTGTTCTTCCACGTTACAAAACGATTATTCTGGTTCATGGCTGCTTCTGGCACAGACATGAAGGTTGTCGCTATGCCTATTACCCCAAAACCCGGGTTGACTTCTGGCAGAAAAAATTCCGTCAAAATGCCAAGCGAGATCAAAAAGTTCAAAACGAATTATTGAAACTCGGCTGGAAAGTCTGTGTCGTCTGGGAATGTGAAACCAGAAAACCGGAAATATTGATAAGCAAATTACAACAAATTCTAAAAGGGTAGACTTTATTTAGTCGATCTTAAAAATTGTTTATCATGTTGAAAACACGAGACAATATTTTAAATCTATGGTATAGAAATAACAAGATACTGGCCTTTTACCCTTCATTTTCTTGCAATTTTTCACCAAGAAACCGAAAATATCTCCGCAACAAAATCCTCAACCGGATTTATTCAGACCTGAGCTTCAAAAATGATTAATCCTCATCATTCTCTCATTAAATTGTCGGATGTAATCGACTGCACATTCCACAATGTGGCTGAGGCTGAGCAGACCTTATTCCATTACATCGAAGTCTACTGCAACCGACAAAGGAAACATTCTACAAACGGATATAAGGCTCCTGCTCAATATGAGTTGGAGTGGTGGGACGATAGAAAAGCGGCTTAACCGTGACTCCACTTTTTTGTGGCAAGATCATTTTCATCTGCATAAATCGCCTCAACGCCTCCTTTGCCGGTAGCCGCAACAAAGGTCAGATATTCCGCAGCTGAAGAACGAACAATCGAGGTCTCTTAGTTCCCTGACTTCTGAAGTTGCTTGTTTTTATCCTTTTTCATTCACCTCCTCCCCAGTTTTGATACCTGTCCCGGGACCAGCGGAGGTATTTCATCAGTTCCAAGTTCACCGAGTCGGCGTCAAATCTTTCACTGTCAAAGTCGCCGCCGGACCATTCCATATAGCTTTTATGTTCCTCATGGCTCGGGTCTTTCAAAGCGTTGCAGAACTCAAAGTAGCCGGGTACACCGCCCACATCTTCAGGCGGACAGGCCCGTTCGCCTTCAAGGCAGGCCAACTCAGTCCTCAGCTCTGGATTAAAATAGCGGCTTTCCTCAAGAACAATTTCATGCTCCCAGCAGTCCCCGAAGTCGTAAAGATAAGTGAAGGTACGACCCTTCTGTTTAATCAGATCTCCAAGCCGGTATTTCCCGCATACCAGTCCGTCTTCTTTGGATTCCGGATATTCGGTGTAGCGCTTTTTCCCAATGGTAAATTCGTGCAAGTGGCTATCGGTCCAGTCCATGACAATCTGAATCACATCATGTAGCCGATCCAGCGTAATACCGGCAGGAACCACAAAACGCCGCCAGATTGCAGGTTCGATATCAAGCAGTTGGATTCTCAGCTGATAAAATCGTTTGTTCATTTCTTTACCTCATATTTTGACCAGAAGCTTCGTTTGCGACCATGTGCCTCAATGATCTGCTCTTTGAATGCTTCGTGAGTGTTAAATTCCTTCCAATCGGTTACGGCCTCAGAGAGCTTGTCCAGCTTCTTAAGGTACCGGATTCCATGGGGATAGGCTTTGGTGTAACCACGCTCCAGAATGGAGACAAGCAGGCTGCGGTAGATCAGGCTGGTGACAAGATGGCGGTTTTCCGATTCCATGGCCTCAGCAAGTGAAAGCAGACTTCCATAATAATCGCCGTCGAGCTGGTCTGCACGCCCCAGAAGGTAGGCTTCCGCTTCATCGATCTTTCCAATTGAGATCAGAAATTCCGCATCTGATTCCTGAAGTCTGTCGGCTTTCAGAATCTGTACCACCTCATCTGCAACGACTTCATCCCACTTGTCATGGCCGATGACATCCAGAAACGCCTGAAGGGTGTCTGTGGAATGATGTGATCTGAATTTCTGGAACAGGAGCTCCGTCAGTTTTTCGGAGTTTCCCTGCTTCTGATAGATTTCCTCCAGCAGTTTATCCCGTTCGTATGCCTGATAGGTTTCGCCTTCCGGAATTTTCTTGAGCCAAGAATGAGCTGTTTCAACATCTCCACTTTCCAGATAGACACGGGCAATATCGATTATTGCGGCTGTGGACAGTTTTCCCCGCGAGGCAATACGGGTCTTTTCGAATAGCTTGGCATCCTTGATTTGACGGGCCAGAGATTCGATCAGTCTCAAATGATGGCGCTTACCGTATTCATCTTTTTCTTTATCTGCCCACTTCTGAAGTGTGGCAATCATAGTGCGGATAGCCTCTTCAGGCAGGCATTCTCCAGCACAGTCGATTAACGTATCACGGATGCCATAGTTATCCTTTTGATTTACCTTCAGGATGATGTTTGCGATTTTATCTTTATCAGCACACCGCCTGGCATAGTTCACAAACAGCTCTTTGGCATCATAACGGAACACATCTCCGATATTTCCACTGGAGTCATCGCACATTTCGAAAATGGTATTGTCGGCCTTGTAAAATGCGGCCACAAGTTCAATACCATTAAGAGGATCATCCACACCGGCTTTTAAATCCCTCAGCAGCATTTCCAGCTCGCGGGCAAAGCTGGCTGATTCGCGCCAACTAATGAAACGCTTCCGTCGTTTCAGTCCGGAAAGTTTGTTCTTAAATCGCTGAATATTTTCCTTTGGGGTGGCAATCAATTGCTTGATCAGGTCATCGGCTTCGTCAGAGTGAACGGCAATGTTTAATAAAGCATCTGCCAGAGCATCAGGCCCCAGCTCAATCAGTTTTTGTTTGCGGTTACTACCCAATTTCATGAGGTCTCTCTCTCCAATACAGCGACTGGATTCTCCAGAATCGCTTTGATTTCCGGGGTCAATTTTCCCGGTATTTCAGCTGCCTGGGATATCTGAACATACTTGAAAGTATTGAGATCAAATGGAATCCTGAGGTTCAAACAGATAGATAGTGCCTGTCCATAAATGGCCTTTTTGTCCGATTTCTACGACGCTACGAAAAATAAAAAATGCTCACATATGTCTACTATGCTGCGCTTTTTATTTTCCTGTGCTCCTCGGAGTCTACGCTTACCTGAACTCGAACAAAAAATCTCATTTCTGGACAGACACTCCCTAACGCTCTCGTTTACTTCAGGTATATCTTTTCCTGGATGGCGAGATAGCAGTAACAGGTTATGGCTCACTGCAACCCATTAAAAAAGCCCCGCTTCGCTTTTCAAGCTAGGCAGGGCATGCTTCGTACAATACTAGATAAAAAATTAATAATAACACCTGCTAAAATGTGGTCTGCCATGCGTAGCCCGAAGGGCGAAGCATGGTGGAGGCGGCGGGAGTCGAACCCGCGTCCGCAAATGCTCCCCTCCCGTATCTACATGCTTAGTTTCCAGCTTGAGGTTTTGCACCGGGCATGCCGTGGAAACGGAGCGGGCCTGGTGCTAGACTGTTAAATCTCGTTTCCTGATTGACAGTCAGCCGTCAGGAAACCAGCCCGTTGAGTCGACGCCCCGAGTCCGGCCTTACGGGCGAAAGCCGGTGGGACGGCAGTATGACAGGTATTAAGCTGCTACTGCGTAGTTATAATCGTCTGCGATTATATTTAAGGTTCTATTGGTTTTACGAGCAAATAGAAGCTCGGCATGCAACGATGAGCTTACACATCCACGTCGAATCCGTTTCGCCCCCTTTATCGTATTGAATTATTATATTTTTTAACTGTTTCGGCGCATGACCCGCTGCAACTCCCGCTTACTCTGTTTTTCCTTGAGCGCAGCCCGCTTGTCGTACTGTTTTTTACCGCGGGCGAGTCCCAGCTCCACCTTGGCCTTGCCGTTTTCTTTAAAGTAAATCTTAAGTGGTATCAGGGCAAGGCCTTTTTCCTTCAGCTTGCCGATCAACTTCTTGATTTCCCTCTTGTTGAGCAGCAGTTTTCGTACCCTGAGCGGTTCATTGGGGTTATGAGTTGCAAAAGAATAGGAAGAAATATGCACATTATAGAGCATCACCTCCCCCCGGGAATCGACATTGGCATAACCGTCGCGCAGGTTCACCTTGCCGGCCCGCAGGGATTTCACCTCCGGTCCGGAAAGTACCATTCCCGCTTCATATTTTGCATCAATATGATAGTCGTGGTAGGCCTTTTTATTTTTCGCGACAATCTTTATTCCCATCTTTTTGCTTCAAATCGGTAAAAATTAAAACTGAGCCGATGTTACCCGCAATGCTTCCTCGTAGGTGGTGACCCCGGCCCGGACCTTGCTCCAGGCGTCCTCGCGTAATGTAGTCATTCCCTCGCGAATTGCAACCCGGGTCATTTCGAAAGTGGGTTCATTGTCGCTGACCATCCGTTTGATCTTTGAACTGATGGGAAATATTTCAAAAACTCCACATCTCCCCTTGTATCCCGTCCCCCTGCATTCCCGACATCCCTTACCCCGCTTCAATATGAGTTTACCGGTGCTGACCACGGGAAAACCCATCTTAACAAGATCTTCACAGGATATTTCAAATTCTTCGCTGCAGGTGGGACAGATTGTCTTTACAAGCCGCTGGGCCATACTGCCCAGCAGGGTGGAGGCGATCATAAAAGGCTGCAGGCCCAGGTCCCGCAGACGGGCAATGGAGGAGACCGCGTCGTTGGTGTGCAGAGTAGAAAAAACAAGATGCCCGGTCATGGCCGCCTGAACAGCATGGCGGGCAGTTTCCTCATCCCGTATTTCACCGATCATGATAATATCAGGGTCCTGGCGGAGAATATTACGGAGAATGGTGGAAAAAGTCACCTCGATGAGCGGTTGCACCGCAATCTGGTTAAATTCTTCATGGACCATTTCCACAGGGTCCTCCACGGTGACAATATTTTTTTCGGGGGTGGCTATCTCCTTGAGCGTGGAATAAAGCGTGGTTGATTTTCCGCTGCCGGTGGGGCCCGTCACCAGGATAATTCCGTGAGGCGCCTGGATAAACGAATTATACACTTCCATGTCCCGTTTGGAAAATCCGAGATTATCGATCTTCTGGAAGATCATTTCCGAATCAAGTATCCGCATGACCACCTTTTCCCCGAAGGCAACCGGTACCGTGGAAATCCGAATTTCCACATCCCGTTCCCCGTTGCCGCCGATTTTTATTCTGCCGTCCTGCGGGCGGCGTTTTTCGGCGATATCGAGACGGGAGAGAAATTTTATCCGTGAGGTTATGGCGGAGTGTACAGCCCTGGGCAATTTATAGATGGTATGCAGGGTCCCGTCTATCCGGAAGCGGACCATGCAGACATTTCGTTTCGGTTCGATATGGATATCACTGGCCCTCTGGTCCAAGGCATAATGAAAAATATGGTTAACTGCATTTTTAATATGCTGGTCGGAAGAGGTGATCTCTTTTGACGAAGAAATCTTGACATACCTCTCCAGGTTGCCAATATCGATGGAACTCCCGTCTGTGGAAACCGTAAACTGGTCTTCCGCGGCGCTGATTGATTTCTGGAAACCGAAGAATTCTGAAATGATTCGTTTAATATCCGATTTTGTGGCAAGAGCCGGCCGGACATTGACCTGGTTGGCCTGTTCAATATCGGCAAGAACCGTTTCACAATCCGGGTGATAAACGACCACATCCAGGATTCCTCCGGACATTTTCACCGGTAGGACAAGCTGACGGATGGCAAAATTTCTGGGAATGGTTCTGGTGACGACCTCCATATCGAGCTCAAGGGGGTCGAGCTTCCTGAAGGGAAGTTTCTTTTCTTTGGCCACTGCCCGGATAATCAGTTCTTCGTCAATGACTCGCCCGTTACACCCGTGCAGTTCGAAGTTAAAGGCTGAAATGATATCAACGAGATCAGGGTAGTCCTTGTCTTTTATTCCTTCCCTGGCCGCATGCCTGAGGAGTTTCTGGCGCTGTTTACCTTTTTCAAGGATTATGAATTTGCGCTGTTTCGGCGTGAGAATTCTGCGTGCCTCCAGGAGGTCGAGCAGGGCGTCACTGTTGAGAAATTTCATATGGACCACTTGTGGGTAACAATAGCCGGGCAAAGTGCTCAGGCAGGTAAAAATGAACAAATCAATAAACTTATTGTCCACTTTTGTACCGGTTTTTGCAACAAAAAATCAGACCTGGTCCGCATTTCTCCTCGGTTCAGGTTATATCTTTATAAGGGATCGGAGTGTTGCCAGGTTTTCAATATCTTCCTGCAGATTTTCACCTTTGGGCGTTTCAAGGGTCATTGGAATTGTTTTAAACCGTGTATCATTCAGCAGGTTGGCAAATCCCTCGAGCCCTATGGCGCCCCTGCCGATGTGTTCGTGTCTGTCCACCCGACTGCCCAGCTCTTTTTTTGAATCGTTAAGGTGGAAGAATTTCACCCTGGAAAGACCAACGATATTTTCCAGTTTCGCAATTGTTTCATTGTAACTTTTTTTTGTGCGCAGGTCATATCCGGCGGCAAAAATATGACAGGTGTCTACGCAGACCCCCAGTCTTTTTTTATTCTTTGAATTATCCAGGATAAAGGCAAGTTCCTCAAAACTCCTGCCCAACCCTGTTCCCTGGCCCGCCGTTGTTTCGAGCAGTACTCCGACTTCAGTCCCGCTTTCATCCATGGCCCTGTCAAGCCCGGCCACCACACGTTCAAGACCTGTTTCAACTCCGTCTCCACCATGGGAGCCCGGATGAAGGACCACCTGCTCAATACCGAGTCGCTGGCATCGCTGCAGTTCAAGAATAAAGGCATTAACCGATTTTTCCAGCAGTTCTTCCTTCGCGGTGGCGAAATTTATCAGGTATGAGGCATGGGAAACCACGGGAATTACCCGTTTCTTCCACGCCCGCTTAAACAGGTGAACTTCATCATCCTTGAGTTGGGCAGGTTTCCATTGCCGCTGGTTCCTGGTAAATATCTGCAGGGCATCTCCCCCACTTTATCAATTCTCTCGAAGGCACGGAACAACCCTCCTGCCACCGATTCATGTGCTCCCAGTTGTATCATTGTTTACTCCGGATTTTTTTCAGTCTTATTTTTCTCTGCCAGAGCCCTGATTTCATCTTCATAGGATTCACTGGTGAATTTTGCGATGCGGGCCTGGTAGAATCGCTTCTGGGCGCTGTCTATCCGCATTGCCTCCTCCTCGATTTTCACTGCTTCCTCCACAAGTCCCATGGCCCAGTAAGCGGTGGCCAGGGTGTCGAGGATATGGGGCTTCGGCTGCAGGGCGACTGCTCCCCGGGCCAGGGTCAGTGCCTTAACAGGGTTTCGAAGGGATACGTCTTCACTGGTCAGGAGCAGCCAGGCAAGGTTGTTCATAATCTCAGGATTCGTCGGTTCGATACTGTATGCCTTTTCGTAAGCCTCAAGCGCCTTTCTCTCCATTTTCCGGTTAAGCATGAGGTCACCAATCATCCGTTGCCAGAGGGCCCGTTCAGGCTCCTGTTTGACCTTCTGCAGGAGGAAGGTTTCCGCATAGTTTTCCTGGTATCTTTTTGCCAGTTCATCCGTGGGAATCCTGGAAAGCAACAGGGCGGACAGTGCCATGATACAGCAGTATCCTACCAGGCTGTAACGCACCTTCCTGTTATGGCGCTCTACCCGGACAGGTTCTCTTTCAGCTTGCTCAAGACAGGTAATTCGTTCACCGATTCCGAAATGGTGCCAGTTCGGCTGATCCCTTATATCACCGCTGAGAAGTGCGATTTTTTCAAAGGCGGAAATAAGCGGCCTGCCACTGCCCACAGCCGACAGGGTGAACAGGTCCGCCTGTCTTTCGAAATTGCGGATAAAATAGCCGAAAATGTATCTGAAGTAGATAATCATGAAAAAAAGCAACGGCACAGCTCCGGCCACAGTCAGGATGCTTTCTGCACTCATGTTGAACTGCATCATTGCCCGGTTGAGGGGATCAATGGAAAGTACCAGGTAGACCATGGGTTCTGCCACAAGACCGGCCAGCAGGCTGAACCCTGCTATCAGAAAGACATAGAGCAGCAGATGTCGTTTTTTTATGTGGCCGAGTTCGTGGGCTATGACAGCCTCCAGTTCTTCCAGACTCAAGGTCTCCAGGAGAGCTGGAGTGATGAGAATATATCGCAGGCCGGGGACGATTCCCACTACACCCGCAGTCAGAACCCTTCCTTCGAAAAGGGGCCAGAGGTAAAAATCGGCCGAAAACCCCTGGCGTTTACAGAATTTTTCCAGCCTTTCCTTCAAGTAGCCGTCGGGAAGTTTTTTACATCCCCACAACCTGCGGACAAGCGGCGGAAAAAAGAGGATGACGAATCCGAGAAAAACTGCAAAAAAGAGCAGATCCCCCCACTGGGAGCCGGCAAATTTCTGCAACCCCGGGAAGGGCAGAAGGGCCAGCAGATCATAACAGAGTGATAATATGATCCAGGGCAGAACTATGGGGAGATTTACCTTCAGATTGGCAAGAACAAAGCCTGAAACCGAGTATTTCCGATCGAATATCCGTTGGTAATTTTCTTTGCCCGCCCGCCACATCAGGGCAAGAAAAATGATAAAAATCAATAGACCGAGAATATTGACCAGGGCAGGCATGAGCCCCGCACCGGGAAGGCGCGAAAGGTAGAATTTCGGGTCGCAACTGTAGAGAGATACAGCGAAAAAACAGAGGGCAAGGATGGATAATCTCTTTTCGGTTCCAAAGTATCCGGCCGAACTTACAGCTGTCGGCTGCCGGTAGGCTCGCCTGGCAATACGATTATATCCCAGTAGCAGAAAGAGGAAAATCAGCCCTCCCTGCCATGCCGGGAGAAGAGGTTCGGTGGGTACACTGTCCACACTGAACAAAAAGATGGCGACCAGAAAATAGAGTAAATTGTTATACATAGCTGTTGATTAACTCGTGTCTGTCCATAAATGGCCTTTTTGCCCGATTTCTACGTCGCTACGAAAACATTTTTCGGAACGCCCACAACAGGATTCAGGAAAGAGTTATAATTATCTTTCCGCTGTTGGCAATGGGAAGATACAGATTGTCTATGTACGCGATGACATTTATGGACAGACACGAACTGGTGAAAAATGCGGATTGATAAAGATTTTTTATTTTGCGCCTGTTTTTCATTGACTTTTTTACTCGACTCATTTTATATACACTGTTTCATCGTCAGAAAAGGGGCGCATAGCTCAGTTGGCTAGAGCCATCGGCTCATAACCGATCGGTCGTAGGTTCGAGTCCTACTGCGCCCACCATTTCAAAATAATGTCTGACAGAACGTATAAGGATCATTGGAAAAACAAATTTTTTACATACAACACAGGGGAGGAATAACACCCCTTTTCTTTGTGCGTCGTTTTGGACAGAGAGAGCCAAACGGGCAAGTTGAATAAAAAGGTACATCCTGCGGGGTGTACCTTTTTTTATTGTATTACCGAGACATTCTGAGAAACAGCATGCGCGTTAAAGATATTGTCAACAGCCTCAACCATGATGCTCCCTTCGAGCTGGCGGAGCAGTGGGACAACGTGGGGCTTCTAGTGGGCGATCCGGAGCGGGAAGTCAGCTCAGTTCTGGTGGCCCTTGATCCCACCAACATCCTCCTTGATGAAGCCCTGACCGTAGGTGCCGATACTGTTGTTACCCATCACCCCGTCATTTTTAAGCCCCTGACGCATATCAATACAGCGGATCCCGCCGGCAGACTGCTTGAAAAGGCACTGGCGGGGAAAATCTCCATTATCTGCTGTCACACAAACCTTGACTCCGCCCGTGACGGTGTCAGTGATATTCTTGCCCGGCGCATCGGTCTCTCCGGACTTACTCCGTTGCTTCCCACGGGAGGAGATGGTGCTGTCGGAACAGGGCTTGGCCGAATAGGACAATATAAAAACCCTCTATCTGCCCGGCAATTTATACAGACAGTTCTGAATACCCTTAATCTGCAGTCGATTCAGATGGCTGGAAACCTCCCCGGGGTGATCCGGACTGTAGCCCTTTGCGGTGGCAGTGGTTCCGATCTGGCAAATCGAGCCTGGAGCCTGGGAGCAGATGTCTATCTTTCAGCCGAAATCAAACACAGTACAGCAATCTGGGCCAGGGAAAACAATTTCTGCATTATTGACGGTACTCATTTTGCGACGGAACAGCCGGCAGTTGCGCTTCTTGTCGAAAAACTGGAGAGCAGCTGCAGGCGACAGAACCGGAACATATCAATTCTACAATCAGAGACGGAACACCACCCTTTCGTCCTCATTGATAAAAATTACGATAATACCAACACAGGAGAATCATCTTGAACGAACATATTGCTCAACTCGTGGCACTTCAGGCGATTGACCGGGAAATTGATCTGATAGAAGGTAAAATCAAGTCCGAGCAGAACGGACTTGACGAACAGATTTCCGCTCTGGCAAAGAGGGAGGCTGTCATTAATGACCTGCAGGAAAAAATCAGCGCCTGCGAAAAGGAAGTTCGTACCCTCGAAGACGAGGTGGCAGAGAAAATGAACCATGTCCGGGAGCGTCAGTCAAAGATGATGCAGGTGCAGACCGGCCGGGAACAGACCGCATTATTGAAAGAAATAGAAGACGCCAAGAAAAGCGCCAAGGAAAATGAAGAAAAAATTATCAGTCTGATGGAAGAGGTCGAGAAGCTGAAGGTAGAAGCCGAGGAGGAGAAGAATCTTCTCAAGGGTGAAAAACAGCTTGTGGCTGAAGAGACTGAGAAGGTTCGCACAAATATTGAGTCGATTAATAAGGGTAAGAAATCAAAGGACAATGAGCGCAGAAAGCAGGCCAAACAGATAAAGGAAAATCTCCTGCGAAAATATGACACCCTTCGTGAGCGTAGAAATGGTCTGGCCGTGGTCAACGTGGTGGATGGAGTATGCCAGGGCTGCTATATGGCCATCCCGCCACAGAAATTTAATATGCTGCTTCGGGGAGATCTCATGTTTGACTGTCCCACATGTCAGCGAATCATGTATTATACACCGCCTGTTGAAGAAGAATAACACCCGTTTTTTTCTTTAATTTGTCAAGGTTTCCAGCTACAGTAAGAAATTGGAGCGGGTGCATGATCGCTCCGGTCTTTTCGGGCCGGAGAGGAAAGTCCGAACTCCGCAGGGCAGGATGGTTCGTAACGCGAACGCCGGGTGACCGGGGGAAAGTGCCACAGAAAACAGACCGCCCGGTGAATACCGGGTAAGGGTGAAACGGCGAGGTAAGAGCTCACCGCTTCCATGGTGACATGGAAGGCAGGGTAAACCCCATCCGGAGCAAGACCAAATAGGGAGATGTTTGAGGGCGGCCCGCCCGATATCTCCGGGTAGGTTGCAAGAGGTGTTGAGCAATCAACATCCCAGTGAAATGATCATGGCCCTTTCAGGGTACAGAATTCGGCTTATAACCCGCTCCTTTTACTTTTTTCTGAAACCTGCGCTTTATCAACTGCAGGTTTCAGGTTTTCTCCCAATGTCCCATGACATATTCCGCAGCCGCCATAATTCCCGCCGCAGGGATCGGTTCCAGGATGAAATTGAATCAGCCGAAACAGTTTTATCCACTGGCCGGTATTCCCATTCTTATCCATACTCTTCGTCCTTTTCTCAACAATGATCATATCTGCCAGGTTGTAGTTGTTGCAGCCGCCGACATGATTTCCGGAGTGCAAACTCTGCTGGTCGATCATTTCAGCAGGAGGCAGAGAGAAAAAATCAATGTGGTTGAAGGAGGAAAGCGGCGACAGGATTCTGTTCGGGCAGGACTTGAAGCCATAGACCCGGCAATGGATATTGTCCTCGTCCATGATGGCGCGCGTCCCCTGGTTTCAGAGACTATCATTAAAAACTGCTGCAAGGCTGTTCTTAAAGATGGTGCTGCCATTGTCGCGGTCCCCGTAAAGGATACTTTGAAGAAAAGTGACGGAAGCAGAAAGGTTGTCGCAACCCTGGACAGACGGAATGTTTTCCACGCTCAGACCCCGCAGGGTGCAAGGCTTTCCCTTTTTCAAAAAGCATTTACATTACTTGGGGACCGTGAAGTTACCGATGAGTCTGCCCTGCTCGAACTGGCAGGAATTCCTGTTACCATTGTGGAGGGTGCAGAAAACAACCTGAAAATCACCAGACCGGAAGATCTCTTTCTTGCAGAAAAGATAATGGACACATCAGACAGGACAACCATGCGGATAGGTCACGGCTTTGATGCTCACCGATTTGCCGACAACAGACAACTGGTACTCGGCGGTATAAAGATTCTCCATGAACAGGGACTGGCCGGACATTCTGATGCGGATGTTCTGACTCACGCTCTTTGCGATGCCGTTCTCGGTGCACTTGGGGCGGGGGATATCGGTCGCCATTTCCCCGATTCCGATGAGGAGTTTAAAGATATTTATTCCATTGTTCTCCTGGAAAAAGTAATGGAGCTAGCCGCCAGGCGCTCATTTTCTCTAGTCAATGCTGATATTACTGTTGTCTGCCAGGCACCGAAACTGGCACCCTATATCGAGAAAATAAAGCAAATGATAGCCGACAGTTGTAAAGTCGAAAAGGAAGCAATCAATATCAAGGCAACAACCACAGAAAAAATGGGATTTACTGGAAGAAAGGAGGGGATCAGCTGTCATGCTGTTGTCCTTCTCTCGTCACACGGCAAGTGATCAGAGGCACCGCATATTTACAAATCCTGTGACCAGTTACGTCACACGGGGTTGAGATTGCCTGATAATAAGAAAAAATAACCCAAAGAAAATTATGAAATTTGAAATAAACAAAGAGCGCCTCGCTGCAACCTTTACTACCCTCTGTGAAATCAGCAGTCCTTCAAAAAATGAAGCTGCAGTTGCCGCCTGGCTCAAGGAAAAGTTCACGGAACTGGGTGCCGATTATATTTATGAAGACGGTTCGGCAGCAAAAACAGGAGCCGACTGTGGTAATCTTATTATCCGTTTTGATGGTCATGGGGATGGGGAACCGTTTTTTTTCTCCTGCCATATGGATACTGTACAGCCTGGAGAAAATGTAAAGGTTATCCGCACGGGTGATATCTTTACCAGTGCGGGTGATACTGTACTTGGGAGTGATGATAAGTCCGGTATTGCCGCCATCATTGAGATGATAACCCTGCTCAGGGAGCAGGATATTCCTCATCCGACCATCGAAATTATTATTACAACCTGTGAAGAGATCGGTCTGCGTGGGGCTAAAAACCTTGAGTTTGGCAAGTTACAGTCCACTTATGGTTATGCCCTGGATTCAACCGGTATCGACCGTGTCATATACGGTGCTCCCGCGGCAAACCGGTTCAGCATTAAGGTCAGAGGAATAGCGGCCCATGCTGGTCTTGATCCGGAAACAGGGATAAACGCCCTTGCCCTTGCAGCACAGGCCCTCGACAGAATAAAGGTCGGCAGGCTAGATGAGGAGTCCACCAGGAATTTTGGTCTGATTAGCGGTGGGGTTGCAACAAATATTGTACCCGAGTGTATCACAATTTACGGGGAAGTACGTAGCCATTCTCTGGAAAAACTGGAGAAATATACGAAAGAAGTTATTACCCTGTTTAATGAGGTCGTTGACAGTACACCGAAAAAGCAGCAGGATGGTTTTTTGCGTCCATCGGTTGAATGGAGTGTTGAGGAAGAATACCCGGTTCTTGCCCTTGATCGAAATGCACCTGTGATAAAAAGAATTGAACAGGCTGCAGAAAAGATAGGTAAAAAGATGGAATTTCTTATTGCCGGGGGTGGCAGTGACGCCAATATCTACTGTGGCCATGGTTTGCCGACTGCCATTGTCGCAACAGGAATGGACAGGGTCCATACAGTTGATGAACAGCTTGACCTGAACGACTGTGTCAGTCTCACTGAGCTTATCTGTTCCCTGGCTAGTGTCTGTCCATAAATGGCCTTTTTGCCCGATTTCTGCGTCGCTACGAAAAATAAAAATGCTCACATATGTCTAATATGCTGCGCTTTTTATTTTTCTATGCTCTTTGAACTCGAACAAAAAATCTCATTTCTTGACAGACACTGGCTACACTGAATTCGTGAAGGTTTTACTCATTTTGGGGGAAATAATGGGTTGTACTGCACTTTTACTTCTTTCCTGTTGAATTTCGCCCGAACTTAATATAAATTTCATCGTATCGGAATCCAAGGCACAAAGATGCAACTCTTTGTGCCTTTACCATTTTACGCCAGACAACAGCAGGCAGAGGCCATGATGGCAGATCACAACAGTTTACAATTCCGTCCTGAGCGCCCCACCCACGAATGTGGAGTGTGTGGTATTTTTAACCATAAAGATTCTTCAAAACTGACTTATTTCGGCCTCTACGCCCTGCAGCACAGGGGCAGGAAAGTGCGGGTATTGTTACCTCTGATGGCAAAGATGTCAACATCCACAAGGATATGGGGCTTGTCCCCGAAGTATTTTCAGAAGAGATTCTCCAGGGGCTGAAGGGGCATATCTCCATCGGTCATGTCCGCTATTCAACCACGGGAGCGTCAAATGTCATCAATACTCAGCCACTCATGGTGATGCATAAGGGTACGACTCTTGCCGTGGCCCATAATGGCAATCTGGTCAACTCCATTCAACTGCGCTCAAGACTGGAGGAGCAGGGATCAATTTTTCAGACTACCATGGACAGCGAGGTTATTCTCCATCTCATGGCCAAGGCAAGTCAGTTCGGCCTGGAAAAAGCTCTGACCGAAACATTTTCCTCGCTGAAAGGTGCCTATTCCCTGCTGATGATGACCCAGGACACGATGATAGCGGTCCGTGATCCGGATGGTTTCAGGCCACTCTGCCTGGGTAAATTAAATAACGGCGGCTGGGTTGTTGCTTCCGAAACCTGCGCTCTTGATCTCATCGAGGCGGATTACGTCCGGGAAATTGAGCCGGGAGAAGTTCTTATCTTCCATAAGGACAAGATGCATTCCATTTTTCCCTGGCCCGGGCAGGACAGTCATTTCTGTATTTTCGAACAGGTCTATTTTGCCCGCCCCGATTCCGATATTTTCGGGATAAATGTCTACAAATCACGAAAACGGATGGGTGAGATTCTGGCCAGAGAGGCGCATATTGATGCAGATTTTGTCATGCCGTTTCCCGATTCGGGCAACTATGCAGCTATCGGTTACTCCCAGGCCTCCGGCATTCCACTGGAAATGGGGGTTATTAGAAATCATTATGTCGGGCGAACTTTTATCCAGCCGACACAGTCCATGCGGGATTTTAATGTCAAGGTGAAGCTCAACCCGGTGCGTTCCTTCTTAAAAGGAAAACGCGTAATTATTGTTGAAGATTCCATTATCAGGGGGACAACAGGGAAAAGCCGTGTCAGGGCTCTCAGGAAAGCGGGGGCAAAGGAAGTGCATATGGTTGTGAGTTGCCCGCCAACGCGCCATGCCTGTTATTACGGAATTGATTTTCCTTCTTCCACTCAGCTCATTGCCAACAAGAAAGAGGTGGAGGAAATTGCCGGGTACCTGGGACTCGATTCTCTGCATTATCTGAGTCTGGAGGGACTGGTGGAAGCGACGGGAATGGAAAAAAAGGGATTCTGCCTGGCCTGTTTTGACGGCATATATCCGGTTGAACCGGACAAATCCTTTCATAAGGATGCACTTGAAGGGTAGAAAAAGGGTAACAGGTTACAGGGTACCGGATTTTTCCACGATCAGCCTGACTTATGTATGACTAATATGATGCGCCAGGCTGTTTTAAAAAAAGGAAATCAGATCTTGGTGACGACGCAGTTTTTTCCGCTGTCTTTCGCCTCGTACATGGCTCTATCCGCCCGCTGGATCATTTCTTTTTCATCCTGTGTCCGGTCCAGATGCATGTTGCGTCTGCAGGCGACCAGGCCGATTGACAGTGTTGTTTTTCCGTAACTCTTCTCCACAAAACTGAGCAGGATACGTTGGACAATTTCTGTTCCCTGGTCAGGGCTTGCCTGGGGCAGGAGCAGGGCAAACTCATCTCCCCCAAGCCTGAAACACATATCAACCTTATCCCGGGTACATTCCATCAATATTTTCCCCAGTCCAATGAGCACCTCATCTCCCGCCTGGTGTCCATATTTATCGTTATATTCCTTAAAATTATCGATATCAAGAAGGGCGAGTATCAGGGGATAATTCTGACGATGTGCCCGCTCAACCTCATAAGAGAAGCGCTCGTTAAAGGATCTTCGGTTCTGCAGTCCTGTCAGGTCGTCGTGTCTGGACAATCTTTCCAGTTTACGGATCAGATTTCTTTCACGTACCGCTCTTGCCAGTTTGGCCTCCAACTCTGCCTGGTCGATCGGTTTTTTTATGAAATCAATCGCCCCCGCCTGGATAACCTTCGCGTAGCTCGCCTTTTCCGAAAATCCCGTGGAGATAATAACATCAGTATCCTTATGGTGTTTCTTTATATATGCCAGCAGTTCGAGACCATCCATTCCGGGCATGACTACGTCGGACAGAACCAGATCAATCGCTGTTGATTTCAGGACTTCTAGTGCTTCAATACCATCACCGGCAACGAGACAATGGTAACCCATGCTTCCGACGAGCACACTGAGGGTCATTCGGACCAGTTCGTCATCGTCGACGATGAGAATTACGATTTTTTCTTTCTTTTCTTCCATATATTTTCATTAAAAATACTGAATATCAATTGTACACATTGAATAATCTCAGCTGAACCAGTATGGCTGAATTTAATGGCTCAGCTGCAACAAAGTAATGGAAATCTGATTGCGGCAAACGACCTTTGGCAGCTGAATTTTCAAATAAAACTCTAACTGCAAATGTCAAGAAAGTCCAGATCACACTTTTTTTTCATGACATGTTCAGGAAAAAATTGCCAGAGAGCCCTTAATAACTGAAATAATTTTTCAATTTGTTAGTATCTGCACGATAAGAATGATAGAATGGAAAAAGGATACTTGATTACGCACGAAACTCAACCTGGTTTTTATGAACCTGGAGAAATGCGGGTTATCAGGTGTATTTTCAATCCGAACGTGTTTCATGGGTCTTCAGAAGAGGATATAACAGATTCGGTATATGGTCAGCCGGTAATGAATAATAAATATATCACAAAGATTTTTGAGGGGGATACAGCGGAAATCCACTTAATGAAATACTCTTCCTCGCGTCAATAATTTCTCCTGCCGTCGATAATGCTCTTATCCGGGACATGGACAGGGATCTGTCCTCGTTCTTTTCAGGAACACACCCCCTGTTCAAGAAAAACACACTGAAATATCACGATCTTCGTCATAGCAAGATGGTGGTCCTGGCTACGATCCGGCTGTTTCATGGCCTGCACTGCAATAACATACCTGTCAACAATGATACGCTGACAAAAGGGCTGCTCAGTGCCTATTTTCATGATACAGGTATGTTACTGCAGGAGGGGGAGAAGGCAAAGTCCGGAGCGGAGTATATGGCCAACCACGAACGGCGTTCTGTCTATTTTCTTGAACAGTACAGCATACTGAAAAATCTGGACAGAAAGATCGTGAAAGATTGTGCGGCCATTATTCAGTACACTGATCTCTCGGTCGATCCAGGAGCCTTTTCACACCATTCTGAGGAAGTAAACCTTGCAGGACGGGTTGTCGGAACAGCTGACATACTGGCCCAGATGGCCGATCGTTATTACCTTGAGGCGCTGCCGATCCTTTATCGTGAAATTAAAAAAGGAGGAACCGGCAATTTTGTGTCAGCGCTGGATCTGATGCAGCATACAATGAATTTTTACCACAATATTGCCCTGAAACGATTGCAGATCACCTTTGCTGACACTTCAAGATCGATGCAGGTGCATTTTCGTGAAAGATACTCCATCGACCGCAACCTCTATACAGAGTATGTCAATAAAAATATGCAATATCTCAATAAGATATTGCAGTATTGTCAAGCTGATACCGGCTGTATTGAGCAGTATCTCAGAAGAAAGCCACCGGCTGGCTGATCAGATAACTGTACAATTGATACTATGATGGACTCGTAAAAACTCCGATCTACTGCGTTGTGGGGTGATCGTGTAATGCTCGACGTACCATATGTACGCCTGCGCTTACACGACACCGCCACGCCTTGTATATCGAAGTTTTTCCAGAGTCCATCTGAGAACGTTGAACGACTTTTTACGAGATCATCATACTATGGATTCAGGTGAAGAATCTTATTTTGTCCGTGGATCTTTTCCTGTCTCGAACATTTCAAACAGATCGTAAAACAACTTGGTGACAGTGCTGAAGTGAGTTGTTGATCCCGAAGAGGCATAGGCTCTTGTCAGCTCCATGGCCTTGGCTATGGATTCCTGACTTTCCAGGTTATTGGGGTCTTTCATGGCGGCAACCAGCTTTTTTCCTATATCATCCGGCATAATTTATTCAATTTTCAGCTGTTATTTTTTCGACTGCAGACGGTAAGCACTTTCCTGTTAAGGTTTTCAAGAAATTTTGAAAGTTTCTTTTCCGCACTCTTAATTACATTTGTAATTTTAACATCATCCAGAGCACCGACGACTGTCCCACAGTTAACACATTGGATCAGGCAAAACTTATGGCCTTTTGGAGTTGTGACATGGACAGCCTCAAACTCATGATGCTCACAAGCAGGACATTTTGATCTGGCCATAACAACACCTCTCGATAGAATTTGTTACTGTTCGGTGTGTAGCATACAATAACGGGAAAACACCAGCTGTTCAAGAAACTCTTGCAGAGCGGGTACAACCCGAGGCAATATTATAATCACTCTACCGAGAAGTGTTATGAATTATTCTTCATTTTACCTCAAACTTCCACTTGAGAAAATGTAAATCAGTAAATTTGTCAAATACAGGAATGGAATTATCCGTCTTGTTGTATCTGGTCACAGGATTTGTAACCCTGTGTTTTCCTTTATCTTAACCTTGTAAATGATCAGGGGTGCCGTAGATTCATGCAGGCGCGACTGGCTGCTATAGCCCACTATGCGGGCAGTCGCGACCGTGCGAATATGCGGTGCCCCTGACACTTACGTCTTGTTTTGTTGGTCTCGTAAGATAAGTCAACCAGATATCATTGGTACAGACAGGCGATATATCCCGGCTGAATTCTACTGTTTTCATACCAAGCCGGGTGAAAACAGTTTCAAGATTATGCGATTCCCAGAGAGTGAAAACCCGACCATCCCGGGCTGTACTCCGTCCACAACCTTCCTTCAGGGTAATCAACAGGAGGCCATCGGGTTTCAATCCCTTTTGTAACTTATCAAGAACCTTTGGGAGTTCATGGGGGTGCAGGTGGACCAGGGATGCAATAAGAAGCATGGCATCAAAAGCCAACCGGGAAAAATCATGATCATGAAAATCCCCCTCAATAACGGGACATCCGGAATTCTCCCGGGCCAGCCGGGCAAGACCTGGAGATCGTTCAAACCCTGTTACAGAATACCCCCTGCGGCTGAGCCAGCACAGATCACGGCCAGAGCCGCAACCAACATCCAGAATAGTCGCTCTTTCAGGCAGATGTTCGGTTAAATGGGAGAGAAAAGAAGAAGGATCGATCATAAAGGTTCGATCATGGTATTCCTGAAAGTGCTCTGTGTAATAATTTGAATACAATACCATGATGATCTCGTAAAAAGTCGTTCAACGTTCTCAGATGGACTCTGGAAAAACTTCGATATACAAGGCGTGGTGGTGTCGTGTAAGCGCAGGCGTACATAGAGTACGTCGAGCATTACACGATCACCCCACAACGCAGTAGATCGGAGTTTTTACGAGTCCATCAAACCATTATCCTTCAGATAACTCCTATGGCAGGGGTTCCGGAGTATAGGCAACAGCAGCCTCTTCCGACGTGTATCTCTTCAGATCCCTGTCTGCACGCACATCGTCAATCCAGTCTGGATTTAAAAGCAGTGATTTTCCTACGAGAATTATATCGGCATCGTCGAGGGCGTTTTCAGCACTTGCTCTGTCATGGATACCACCGCAGATCAACAGGGGCAGATCAGTCATTTCCCTTGTCAGTCGGGCCATGTTTCGGTCGGTGCCGAAAGCAGGCTGATTATATTCATACGTGGAAACGGAGATGGCGTCAACAGGTTCCAGGGAGAGCAGACTGATGGTTTTCTGGTAATCTTCCTTTGATTCAAAGAGAGAAACATCCATGTCCGCAATTCCCCAGTTGGAAACCCTGACCATCAGTAACCGGTTCTTCGGTATAACTTTGCTGACAGCCTGTATGACTTCATGGAAAAAACGAAACCGGTTCTCTGTTGACCCCCCATATTCATCGTCCCGCCCGTTGGAATACCATGACAGGAACTGACTGATCAGGTAGCCGTGGGCACCGTGGATTTCCACACCATCAAATCCAGCCTCGATTGCTCCTCTGGCCGTTTCCACGAAACCCGAAATAACATGACTGATATCAAATCTGCTCATCATTTCCGGTACAGGATAGGGAGATTGGGTCAGTGGATTATCCTGGGTGGGCGCTATCCCACTCGGGGCAACAGTGCGACCAGCCGGATTCACTTCGGGCCATGACATACGGCCACAATGAAACATCTGTAGAATTGCGATTGCACCTTCCTGCTGAATTTTACGGACAACCGGTTTCCATGCATCAATCTGTTTCTGTGTCACAATTCTGGCTTGCCCGGGGTACCCCTGGGCACTTTCGTAATCAGTGAGAATAGCTTCCGTATAGATAATGGCAGCCCCATTTTTTGCCCTTCGCACCAGAAACTCAAAAACATCCTGCCTGGGAATCCCGTCTGTGGAAGCAGACATTCTTGTCATGGGGGCCACTCCTGTACGGTTTTTCAAGGTGAAATTTTTTATCTTAAACGGTGAAAAAATTTTATCACTTTCCATATTGGTTCTCCTTTGACCTAAATCCTGCAATTGGCAAGTTTACCCAGAGATGCGAGGCATCAAGGGCGCAGACGTATTATTATACTTCAAGCCCTTGATAACGAAGCAGATTCGGTAAAATTTCCAATCCCGCAGGGCAAGGGAATAAAGAAAAGTGCAGGATTTAGGTTTGATTTCATCTGGTCTGTATTGGCCGGATCAATCCAGACAACCGCAAAATGTCTGGCTGAGTTTCATTTGCTGTACTCAAATAGTTTTTAAAACTTCCACTATATCAGCCGGCTCCAGTCTTTGTGTGTGATCAATATCGACAAAATGGTAGACTATTTTGCCTTCAGTATCGATGATGTAGGTCGCTGGTATGGGGATCCTGAACTGATCGTCACCATTGTGTTTTGGAATATCGATGCCCATTTTCATATAGATGGGGCGCAGTATTTCAGGGAGTTCCAGAACAAGACCGAACTGTTCGGCAACCTTGTTTCCCTGGTCGGAAAGAACATCAAAGGTCAGTTCGTTTTTTTTCCTCGTGGAAAGAGAAAAATCCGGCATTTCGGGAGAGATGGCCACAAGCTTTGCCCCTGCCTCGTATATTTCCGGAAGAGATTTTTGTAGAGCGTACAGCTCCAGGTTGCAGTATGGTCACCAGCCTCCACGGTAAAAACTGAGAACAATGGGGGAGTTGTCCGGATAATATGTAACGGTTCTTTCCATGCCATTATGGTCAGGTAATGTGAATTCAGGTGCCCTGTCCCCTTTTTTCAGGCTCTTCTTGCCAGCTCCACGTTCCTTCAGATCCCGTACAGAACGTTCCATTGTTTCCAGGATATCCTGTGGTATTGCTTTGGCTTTTTCCTCATTAAATTTTGCGATTTGTGCTTTTAATCCATCCATGCTACAATCCTCCTATACTTGAATGTTTGTTCAAGTATAGTCATTCTTGAATGTTTATTCAAATTAATTTTGAATAAACATTCAAGAAATCACAGTAAGCGCGGGTAATATTATGGCAAGAACAGCTGAATTTGACAGGGAAGAGGTACTGCAGAAGGCAATGGAGCTTTTCTGGCAGAAAGGCTACTGCAAATGCTCCATGACCTGTCTGGTGGAGGCCACCAGGCTCAAGCCGGGCAGCATTTATGCCGCATTTCGTTCCAAAGAGGGGCTTTTTCTCGAAGCATTGAAATATTACGGCAGTCAGAGTACCCAAAAACTGGACTCCTGTCTGGAAAAGGCCGGCACCCCACTGGAAGGTATTCGATTATTCTTAGAAATGATGGGCAATTCAATCGAAAAAGGTGAAAGACAGTATGGTTGTTTTCTGGTGAATACTATCCTTGAACATCCACCCGAAAATCATACAGTCACCAGGGAGGTGGCCCGGTATCTTGGCGCCATTGAATCCCGCATCCATGGTGCTCTTTCTTCAGCCCGGAAAAGGGGTGAACTTTCCCAGGATAAGAACCCGGAGACACTTGCCAAATTTATAATGGTAAATATCTGGGGTCTTCAGGTCCTCGCAAAAACAAACCCGGAAAGAAAAACTGTGCGGGCTGTACTTGATCAGATATTTGCACATCTTCACGAGGACATGTGATGAAGAAAAACAGATGCAGCTGGTGTGGAGATGATCCACTTTACCGGGAATATCACGACAGGGAATGGGGAGTCCCCCTGCATGATGAAAAGAAGCTGTTTGAGTTTCTCTGTCTTGAGGGTGCCCAGGCAGGTTTGAGTTGGCTGACAATATTGAGGAAAAGGGCTAATTACCTGGAGGCTTTTGATCATTTTGATGTGGAAAAAATGGCAGGATATGATGAAAATAAAATTAAAAGTCTGTTACAGAACAAGGGGATTGTGCGTAACAGATTAAAAATAAATGCGTTTATCAACAATGCCCGCTGCTATCTTGACATGGCGGATAAAGGAGAAACTCTCGATTCCTTTTTCTGGAAATTTGTTGATGGTAAACCGATTCAGAACAGTTGGAAGTCACAGAAGGATGTTCCTGCGACAACTCCTCTTGCCGGAACTATCTGCAGGGAGTTGAAACAACGCGGGTTTCAGTTCGTCGGTGCTACTATCTGTTACGCACATATGCAGGCAACGGGAATGGTTAATGACCATCAGACAGACTGTTTCAGATATCGGGAAATCGCTCAACTGGCCCGTCCTTCCCAGCAGTCCAGGTTCATATGAAAACAAACCATCATTACGTATAATTCCGATGGACATATTAACCCTTACCGGCATTGCCGCAGGCCTGGCCATGGATGCTTTTGCCGTGGCCCTGAGTGCCGGAGTAATGCTTAATCCTCTTACCTTCAGGCAGTTGTTTCGGCTTGGATTCCATTTTGGTCTTTTTCAGGGGCTGATGCCGATTATCGGCTGGCTGGCCGGTATCAGTCTCAGGAAGTTTGTAACCGTTTTTGCCCCATGGATTGCGTTTATCCTGCTCTGTTTTACAGGAGGAAAAATGATCCATGAGGCGTTAACAGGAAATGATAAGCCGGTAAAACGAACCGATCCCACGCGGGGCATGACCATGGTCATGCTGTCCGTGGCCACTTCAATTGATGCGCTGGCTGTGGGTTTTTCCCTGTCGCTCCTCGGGGTTTCTATCTGGACACCGGCCATAACCATAGGGATTATAACTGCAGCACTGACAGTGATCGGTATGCTTCTCGGCAGCAGAATTGGAACTCTGTGGGGAGATCGAATCGAGATCCTCGGTGGGTTTGTGCTGATTGCTATCGGTCTGAAAATATTACTCGGTAGTGTGTAACCTCAATTCTGCAGGCTTCAGGTGCAATCTTTTCAGTTCATTGATAATGAATTCTGCCGGTACTTTTTTTGTGAAGCCACCTGCTTCTTGACTATAGACCCGTCAGCCCAGGCCGAATTCCCTGCGGTCCCTGGCGGCTACTTCCACATCAATACCGTTTATCCGAACAGATGGAGAACCGAGAAATCCGGCCTCTTCAGCCTGGTCGGCATTTTCAATGACCATGGTTTCAACCCCAGCTTCAATCTTTGCCCCGGTCAGGAGATCAGCTACCAGTGTTTCTGTCTGCTGTCTTGATGAACAACCGGGGGCAACGAGGATCTCAATTTTTATTCTGATTGACATGTAACTGGTCACATGATTTGTAACTATGTGTTTTCATTTACCTTGCAGTACTCTTTTTTCAGTTTAACTGAGAGGTTGGCCTATTCCTGCGGCCATCAACCTGGTCTTTTCGGGTCCACGACCGGTGCAGCAGTCAGCAAGTTTTCCGTCTACGGCGACAGCGGGAACAGAATGAACACCCAGTTCTTTTGCACGGCTGATTCCTGGTGCACCATGCATGTCAACCACATTGATATTGCAGGAGGAACAGGCAAGTGCGTTTACCAGTTCTTCTGTTTCTTTGCACAGGGGACATCCCGCACTGAATATTTCGATTTTTCGAGTTGTCATTTTTCTTCCTCCATCTTTGAGTATGGGGTTGAAACAGTTGTCTTGGAATTCTTCCGCGGCCAACTGTTCCACAATGAGGCTGCTATGAGCAAAGCCAGCCCGCTGTAAAAAAGGAATGGTATATCGATAATAAATTTTCCTGTTATAATGAGCAGTGATCCTGTAAGTCCTGTCCAGAAAGGTTTATATCCTCTTCGTCGTTTTGCTCTGAATGCCAGAAATCCGACAGACACAATCAATGCAGCAATGGTTATCCACAGCATGACAGTATCATTAATTAAAAATCCCAATCCGACCGAACTGGCAAGGCCGGCATATGCCGGCCAGCAGGATGGTCAGAGCAGCCTTGGTAAAAGCGCTACACCGATTCCGGGAAGCGTCTTGGAAAACTGAATAATTGTATTCATGGATCTTCTCCTTCCGGTTCAAGGGCAGCAAGAATAGGGCATTGGTGAATGGGGCCACTGCCGCTGCACTGAAGAGTCAGTTGAGCCAGTGCTTCTTTCATTCTGTTCAGGTCGTATATTTTTTTTTCAATGTCCCGGATTTTTACCTCTGCTTTTATCTTCACATCGCTGCATGTTGCATCCTGATTCAAACGCAGGGAAAAAAGCTCACCCACTTCCTGCAGAGAAAATCCCAGCTGTTTGGCTCTTTTAATAAACCGTAATTTATCTATTGCCTCAGGCGGGTATTGCCTGTAACCGGAATCAGTGCGTGGCGGTTCTTCCAGCAATCCCACCCGTTCATAGAAACGAATGGTCTCGACCCCAAGTCCAGCCTGTTTAGCAACCTTGCCAATGGTAAGTGCTTTCATTTATGACCTCACGTTGTTGTTTTCCTCATCTTTACTATAATCTCTGTAGTATACTACGGAGTCAAGGTATAAGAGCAAAAATATACAGCGAAACCTGTTTCTTTTTCTCAATGACATACAAAATTCAGCCCGGGAAACATACCACATCTCAAGCTGGACAGGGTTTCATGGGGAATCAGATTTCTTTTTTTCTGTCATGAGGACAAGATCAGGATTCCAGTCAAGCCATTTTTTTTCGGCTTTATCATGGAGAGTGAAGCGTTCTCCGGGTTCAACAGGGCCTCCGTTTTCTTCATTTTCCGGTGTAGCCAGAGCGATTCCCCCTTTCAGGATCGACTGCAGGGATTCTGTGGCAACAGTGAGTCCGGAAAACAGTCCACCTTCAACTTTTATTCCACTGACGTTCCAGAATTTGGTGTTTTTCCGAACTATGGCCATATAGCGTGAGTCGATGGTTATAAATACCAGGACCTTTCGAAAAGACGGGTCCAGCTCCGCACCGGTGACGTGGCCAACCTGCACCTGCCTGTAATACACCGGAGAACCAGTGTCCAGTGATCCCAGGTGGCGTGTTTCCAGGACAAGACCAAGGCCGGTGCTGTTGGCAATTTCTGTGTAAGGAGGGGAGTTCAGGGCCATAAAGGTTCGCTTGGGCGAGCCTGCTCCCGGCAGAAACGTAAGAAAAGGACCAAAGACCAGGCTCTTGACATTGCTGACTCCGGAAAAATCAATCTTCATCTGTTCCACCCAGAACCGGGTTTCACTGCGAAACAGTGGAGTATACTTTTTATCCACCCTGATCCGGGCAATAATTGTTTTAAGATTGGCCGCCATTGACAATTTTGACACCTTGCCGATTGTCATATTTTTGTATTTAACCGGGGAGCCTTCGTCCAGGTCAAGGCTGTTTTCAAGGTGAACTGATAGTTCCAGATAGTCACTTTTCCGGGCTTCTTCAAGGTTTTTGTAGAGAACAAAGGGCTGCCTGGGCGCAGTTGTTCCCGGTTTGGAGATGCACCCCAGGCCACCGGAGAAAACCGACTGGAGTGAACCGGTTTGAACCGTGATACCTTCCAGGTCACCTGTGACCTCGATACCGCTTATATTGTAGAAGCGGGTCGATCCATTCACCAGGTTTCTGTATTGGTCTGCGACAATGCAGTCAATAAGAACCTTTTGTCGATCTTTCGTCAGGTTGAATTGTTCTATCTGTCCAATTTTTACATTTTTATGAAGAATAGGAGCGCCCACTGAAAGGGAGCTGGCATTGTCCGCCATAATCTGGAAACGTCTGCCTTTTGGCTGTAGTTCAGGGACAAGTTTTCTGGCCTCTTCGAGGCTTGAGTAGAGAATAAATTTTTCACCTTCAGCTGGAGCAAAGTTCTTTTTCTTTTTCAGCTTGTCCGGGGTTGTAAAGCTTATTCCTCCATAGAGCAATCGGGTAAGAGGGCCTGTTTTCAATTTGATTCCGGAAACATCAGCTGCGAGCTCAATGCCCTCCTGCTTCCAGAAGATACTCTGTCGGCTGAGGAAATGAAGGTAGCGATCGTAGATGAAAATAGTTGTTTTTGCAGTTGTTCCCGATCGGTCGAGGTCCACATCAATGATTTCTCCAACCACAATGTTGCGGAAATAAACTGGAGAATTCACGGACAGGGTTACCGGGTCCTTCGAGGTGAGAAGAAAGCTTTTACCTGGTCGAAGTGGTTTCTGTGGAGGTGGTTCCGGTAGAATTTCAAAGTCATTTTTAAAGGCACCTCCCCCGGGCTGAAAGGTGATGTGAGGGCCGGAAATAAGCAGGCGCAGGTTTTCAATACCTCCGGGACTGATTTTTGGTTTCACCAGCCAGAAAACGGTGTTTTCCCGTAGAATCAGTTCTGCTCTCGGGTCAAGGAGGATATGAGCGGTCACGCTCCGTTGTTCATCGTCATTGAACTGGATTTCCTTGACGAACCCTGCTTCCAGCCCCCGGTACATAATTTTGGTTGCCCCTTCAACTATATTTTCACCGGAGGCAAGTTTCAGGGTCATGGGCAGCCCATAATTAGCCGATTCATAGTCGGGATAAAGCGGGAAAATGTGGCCATTTCGGGCAGCAGGACTTTTCTTGAGCTGATCGGGGGTGTGGAGAAGAATACCTCCACGCAGGAGTGAGGCCAGGGATTCCACCTGAATTTTCAGACTGGGCAGTTTACCGCTGATCTGGACACCACTGACATTGCAGAAACGGCTTTTTGTCCGGACAAGATGACTGTATTCAGGCTTGATGAAAAGATCAATGAGGATATTTTTGTCGCCTTCCAGTTCATATTTTTCCACATCACCAATTTCAATATTTCTGTAGTACACACCGGTTCCTGTCTGGATTGAACCGAGTTTCTCAGCACGGAGCCGGATATGCAGGCCGGGAGTATCACGGGAGACGGGGGGGCTGGATGAAAGGCCTTTGAATTCGCGCCTGGGATTTTTTGAGGAACCGACCTGGATTCCTATGTAACTGCCTGAAAGAATGGTATCCAGTCCCTGGATGGAGGAGGCGGACAGTTCCGGACGAACTACCCAGAAGAGGGTATCTTCTACCAGGTAGTCGATGGCCGGTTTTTCCATTTTGACAATGGCTTTGACCTGCTGGTTCCCAAGATCAGGCACTAGTTTTTTGACCATGCCGATTGGGATACCCTTGGCCATTACCCTTGTTTTACCGGGAGTGATACCCGTGGCATCATTGAAAGAGATAACAATTTCTATACCACGGTTCTGGTAGCTGGTATACAGCAGCCATCCGCAGAGGCAGAGTGCGAGAATGGGCAGGATCCAGACGGCTGAAATACCACGTTGCTTTTGAATAACAGGTTGTTCCGACATTGATTTTCCTGACTTGTTGATTTTTAATTACCTGCAATATTAGGCAGGATCAGTCCTCTTTTTTCTTCGTGCACGAAAAACAGCGATCCCACATTATGCGAGGGTCAAAGGTAATCGCAGCCCCCATGGTTGCGGCGACGACAAGACAGAAATAAGTTGCGGCAGGAGCGGCCTGAACGGAGCTGAAAAATCCGAAATCAACCAGGGCTGATAACAGGGCGATTACAAAAATATCGAGCATGGACCAGCGGCCTATAAAAGCTATAAAATGAAACATTTTCGTTTTTTTTCTCAGGAATCTTCGGGAGCATGGACGTGTTGAAAGCAGGAGGATCAGGAGTCCCACGATTTTAAAAACGGGTACCAGGATACTGGCAGTGAAAATGATCATTCCAATAAACCATGAACCATTGTGAAAAAAATAAATGATTCCATCAAGGATGGTGGAACGGTCAGGGATACCGAAGAGGTCAACCCGCATGATCGGGAGAAGATTTGCCGGAACAAGGAAGAGGGCTGAAGTCAGCACCAGCGCCCAGGTCCGGGGGATGGACTGATTTTTGCGGCTGTGCAGCCTGTCTCCACATCGAGGACAGGTAACCAAGTGTGAGGGTGACAGCTTATGGCAGGTATGACAGAGTGCCAGACCGTTGCGGTTGGCGGATACCTGGGGTTCTTTGCAGAGAGTCAGGGGGGTTTCTCTGGTTCTGGAATAAAACTGTTTTTTCTCTCCCCGCTCAATGGTCTGCCAGAATATTTCCCGGTCGATCATGGTCGTGATTGCCATACTGATAAGGACAAGGGCGGAGAAGCAGAACAGACCGATATGGTACTGGATATCTGCGCTGTCTTTCATTTTGATCACGGTTATCATGACACCGAGTAGATAGACTTCAACCATTGCCCATTCTTCCAGTTTGATATAGGCTTTGAACGCCAGAGGGAGAAAAGAAGGGTAATTTTCGCGATACAGGTTAAAACTGACAGTAAAAATAAGAATGAGAAGAAGAGCAGGGAGAACAAGAGCGGAAAGGAGCACCATGGATGAGACGATGAAATAGTCGTTCTGGAAAAAAATAATAATGGAGTCCACTATACTTGCACTGTCATGGAATCCGAAACTTTCAAAGGTCATGAGTGGTAGAAAAATCGACGGAAAATAGAGGAGCAGCCCGGTGATGCTGAGGGCCAGCACCTTGAGGATGGAATGTGAGGATCGTTTTTTTATGGTTGTGCCACAACGTGGGCACAGGACAGTATGGCCGGGGGCCGGATCGATGGCAGGCAACAGCATGTCACAGCCGCTGCAGGCTGTTATCTTCTCCAGTATGTCCGCATCAGGTTTCAAAAAACGCTCCTTTCTGCTGATATGCTTCATAACATAACCTTGATTTTCAGTGAACCTGTAAATGATACCATTGGAAAAACAATGATAAAAGTAAAAAAAAGATGGTTGAAACTTACCATTAAAACCAATCCGGTGCTTGTGGAATCCGTTGAGGATTTTCTTCTTGGTTTTCCCGGCATGGGTGTGGAAAGTGGTGCTGAAGGCGAAAAGGGGTTCGGCACTGTTATTGCCTACCTGGAGACCCCCGACCCCAATGTTGATGAAGTGAGGATTCTCCTTGAGCGTGTTTCCCGCTATCTTCCAGAGCTTGCCAATGTGTTTGATGTCCCTGCCCCCGTATCAGCTGGACCATGATTGAGGAGGAAGACTGGGGCAGGAACTGGAAGGAACATTTTAAACCCTTTGCCATTCTTCCGGGGCTTGTGATTGCGCCGAGCTGGGAAAAATACAGGCCTGCGGCCGGAGAACAGGTGATTGAGATAGATCCAGGCATGGCTTTTGGGACCGGTCATCATGAAACTACGGCGATAGCCCTGGAGCTGGTGCGGGAGGGTCTCAAAAACAAGGAGAAAGACCTTACTCTGCTGGATGTGGGAACCGGCACGGGAATTCTCAGTATGGCTGCCGTGTTGTTTGGCTGTGAAAGGGTTCTGGGTATCGATAATGACCCTGACGCGGTGTCAGTGGCCCGGGAAAATGTTTTTGCTAACAGGATGATGGGGAAAATTGAAATTTCGGACCTTCCGCCCGCCGGATTGACTGATACATATTATCTGGTTGTTGCCAATATCGTGCATGATGTTCTTGTGGACCTGGCGGATGATCTGGTACGGTTGACTTCAGCGGACGGACGCCTTGTACTTTCAGGTCTTCAGGTGGGCAGGCAACTTAATAATATTCGTATGATCCTGGAGAATAAGGGGATGTACTGTGAGCAGGAAGTGGTGAAGGGGGAATGGGGTGGACTGATGCTGAAGAACGGTACGGGATAACCCGTATTTTTCGATTACTGTCCGGTTCGCAGGGGAGTGATCTGGTAATCGGTGTCAAATATAATGGCGATACCATCATCCTCCTTGCGGATGACAACACCGGTGGCGGTGACCCATATATATTTTTTCTTATTTTTGTTAAGTTGTTTTAATGTTTCCATGGAGAGGATGAATTTCAACTTTTTCAGGTCGTCGTACTGCAGTTGAAATTCAATCTGTACTTTGGCAGCCATGTCAAAGGGATGGGCGGTTTTCAGAAAGGCACCCCCGGGACTGATATTTGCCGCAACAGTTTCAACGACGGTTGACTCTTCAGTATGTCGGCAAGACATTCTGGCCTTGAGGTTCAGGGAAAAACGTTCCTGCTCGCGTTTGTCGGTAACCATAGATTTTTCTGTGTTTAGGCTGTAAAAAAAGGAGTTTTATCCATTTGTACGGTAACATGGAAACGTTGTCAATTTGAATTTGGGGTACGATGCATCGATTTTTATTTGATCCTGCCGATGAAAGCGGGAAAGAGTTTTTTCTTTCTGAAGAAGAATCCCGCCATATTGTCAAGGTGTTGCGGTTGAAACCTTCAACAATGGTGGAGTTGTTTGATGGTCGAGGTTCGGTGTACAGGGGCGAGATTCTGGAACTGGGGAGGCGGGTCAGGGTTCGATGCGGCCCCATACTGCCGCCGCTCGACAGTCAGCGGGTGGAAAAACCTGTGTGGGTAGCCCAGGGAGTGTTGAAGGGCAGGAAAATGGATACCCTGGTGCAGAAGTGTACTGAGCTTGGTGCCGGTCATATTATTCCCGTGGCAAGTGCACGCAGCCAGGGCAGAGCCGATACAAAACAGGATAACAAGCGGAGGCAGAGGTGGCAGCGAATTTCTCTTGCCGCCTGTAAACAATGTAAACGCGCTGCAGTTCCGCTCGTGGAGAAAACGCTCTCTTTTTCCGAAATGGTGCGGCTGGTTGAAACTGAAGGGAATCGAGATCAGTTGAAACTCCTCTTCTGGGAGGAGGAAAAGGAGAGGGGCCTGAAAGATCTGCAAAACCTGGAGCAGGCGGGATCTGTTGTTATTTTTCTCGGACCTGAAGGTGGAATCAGCGAGGAGGAGGTAGCTCTGGCACGGGAACGGGGCTGGCTGACCGTTGGGCTTGGCTGCCGGATTCTGAGAGCGGAAACGGCCACCCTGGCAGCACTCTCCATTATTCAGCATTATCTTGGAAATATGTAACAGATGGCAGATTTAAAGAAAAATTTTCAGGAGGCAATTCTTGCTCCTTCCAGGCCGGTTTCACTGGACTTTGCCAGAAACAAAGGGTTTCGGATTATTGACGTTCGTTCTCCGGGAGAGTTTCAACAGGGAACGATTCCGGGAGCGGTGAATATTCCGCTTTTTGATGATGATGAGCGGGGTGTTATCGGTACCCTGTATCGTCATGCCGGCCATGGTGAGGCTGTTTCAAAGGGATTTGAGCTGGTGGAGAGTAATCTTGCCACCCTGGTTGAGTCCTTTCAGCCCTACAGGGGAGAGACAATTGTCATTTTCTGTGCACGGGGCGGTATGCGCTCACGATCAGTGGTCAATCTTCTGGAACGGTATGGGTATTCGGTGTTTCAACTGGAAGGGGGGTATAAAAAATATCGTCATGAAATACTGGCACGCCTGGAGAGCTTTGCGCCAAAGCTGATCGTTCTCCATGGCCTGACCGGTTGTGGCAAGACCAGAATCCTCCAGGAGCTGGACAACAGTATCGACCTGGAAGATCTTGCCCGTCACCGTTCTTCACTTTTCGGAGCGATTGACCGGGAACCACGGAACCAGCGGGCGTTTGAAAGCCACCTGGTGCAGGCCCTTGAATCCCTTGGTCCCGAACCGTATTTTATTGAAGGAGAGAGTCGGAAAATAGGGCGGGTTTTTATCCCGGGCCCCCTTGCCATGGCCATGAAGCACGGAGTATTAGTCCTGGTAAAATGCTCACTTGAAACCCGGGTCAAAAGAATTATTGCAGATTATCCGGTTGAAGACGAAAAAACACTGGAGCAGATAGAAACAATTCTCAACTCCCTGCGACAGAAGATGGGGAACCAGGCTGTTAATACGATGTGTTCAAACCTCAGGCAGGGGCGCCTTGAAGAGCTGGTTCGGCAATTGCTGGTTGATTATTATGACAGACGGTACGGAAACTGCATGAGTGACTACAGCTATTCACTTGAAATTTCATCAGAAAATATTTCACAGGCGGCCCGCCGCCTGCAGGAATTTCGCATTTTCAGGTGATCCGATTGCGGCATAAAAACCCTTCACTATGGAATTTTCAGATAAATGATCAGGTTTTGCGAACCGGGTAGCGGATCAGAGTGACATAACGTTCCGGTTTACAGAAAGGGGTTCCCGGACTCCGCAGGTAGACCTCTTCATGGGGGCCGGAGATTTCGTAACCCTTCTCCGTGATATATTTTTTCAGCCTGTTCACTGTTGGTGCTTCATTTTCATAAGGGCCAAGATGGAGGATTTCCGCCATTTTTCCATAGTGCCGGTGATCAATTACGGCACTCAGTGTATCATGTTTGAGTTTTGGCAGCTCAGTAACGGCAGATGGCAGGGGAATTGCCGCTTCTCCCCGCCAGATCATGTTGGCAAAGACATGCTGACGTTTTTCGGCAGGCATATCAAAGTCCAGAGCATTTTCATAGCGCGCTGAAGTGGGTGGAATTTTCCAGGGGATTTTAACTACTCCCTTCAATTTAAAATAATTTTTCATCAGAAAGCCGAAAACACCTTTTAACTCATCAGTGGTTGCCGTAAAGGGGACGACCAGGACCGTGGTGTCGCCAGGAGTCGTTACCCGTGGATTGCGCAGATGCTGATAACCGGAGAGGTCGGGTCCCTTGATCAGCAGAAAGAGAAAGATTCCACCACAGGCCAAAAGTGCTGCAAGTACGATCAGGACAAATTGTATCATTGCTGTTCTCCTTTGATTGAATTTGACCTTATCTTACCCGGTTGGTATGACACCCGTATGTCATGTTTGATAAAGTTTTTCTATTTTTCTGGCTTTTTCCTGTAACTGGACCCGCATTTCTGCCGGTTCAATGAGTTCTGCCTTATTCCCCAGGCTCAATAACCAGGAGAGAACCCAGTCATTGTCCGGTACCTCGAAGTGGGCGAGTATATCGCCGTTTTCCTGGTATTTGAGAAAAGATTCCTCAAAATAATCCTCGATAGTATGCCGTATCTCCGCCGAAAATTTGACCTTCAGTTTGATCATCCGCGTATTGCCGGTACACTGGTGGTCATAATGTTGGTATTGGCCGGGTCTGCGGTTGAATTTTATTCCAGTCAGGGTCAGTTCCGTCATTCTTGTCAGGCGAAACAGTCTGAAATCATTTCGGAGCCTGCAATAAGCAAAAAGATACCAGGCTGTACTTTTAAAAATCAAGGTCATCGGTTCAACGGTTCTTCGGGACCTGGCGCCGTTTCCATCACGATAGGAGAATTCAATGAGAAAACGGTCACCTATGGCACCTTGAAGAAGTTCTATTTTCTCTTCCTGGTGACGAATCCCCCATGGCATGATATCTATGACGAGGCTACTGATCTGTTTTTGGACTTCACCCTGCCTGTCTGCAGGGATAAGGGCGTGCAGTTTTTCAATGGAACGGTCTACCTGACGGTTCTGGAAGGTGGCGTTGACCCCTTTCAGTATTGAAAGCATGGAAACCATATCATCAAGGGTCAAAACCTGGCGGTCCAGTCTGTAGCCTTCGACTATACCAACACCACCTTTATTTCCCTGGTGGGTGACCACCGGAATACCTGCCCTGTTAATGGCATCGATATCACGGTAGATTGTCCGGGTGGAAACTTCGAAGTAATCGGCAAGTTCTCTGGCTTGGACTCTGTCCCTGTTCAGCAGCATGATAACAATGGATAGCAGGCGGTCTATTTTCACTGTAGATCAATTCTCCCGGGGATAGTCCGGTTTCTCATCGGTCCAGATTGTGTCATGAGAAATGCGGGTGAGGGTTATGAGCATATTTTATCATTTTGAAACTTAATAGTACTCAGATAACACCATGAAAACAGCATGTTTTTTCAGTGTCCTTATTTTAGCTGTCAACCTGTTGATGATTAACCTGTACGGGACTGATGTCCCATTCTGGGACCAGTGGGATTCCGAGGCGGAGCTCTATATTAAATGGGAGGAACATTCTCTCACCCCGCAGGATCTGATCAAACCCCATGTCCAGCACCGTTTTGCCGTTTCCCGACTCCTGAGAATAGCCCTGTATGAATTGCTTGGGGGCTGGTCACCCAGGGGCAATATGATTTTCCAGAGTTTCCTGGTGCCTTTGATTTTCCTGGTATTTTTCATTTTTGTCCGGGATAAACTGAGGGAAAAATGGAAACGCTTTGTTTTTTATTCTATTTCCGTGGCGGTATTTTTAGCCCCCCTCTACTGGGAGGTGATCCTCCTTGGCTTTCAAAGTCATTTTTACCTGTCTGTCATTTGGGGACTGCTGCTCATCCTGCTCGCATCCCGTCCTCCGGAAATGAAAATACTCTTCTGGTTTTTCCTGATCGGTATGGTGAACAGCTTTACTTCAGCGTCCAGCCTGGTACCTCTGCTGGTGTGTCTGGTGATTCAGCTGGTTTCCCTGATCGGTTTTGAACAGAAGCGGCAGGTTTCTTACCTGATGTTGGGAATAACGGTGTTTCTTCTTGTTTTCAATATGAAATTACTGGTGTTTCCCGCAAATCAGCAACAGTTGGGAGCCCACGGTTTTCTGGACCTGGTCTGGTTATCCCTTCAGGCTTTCAGCTGGCCGGTTGAATACCTTGGTATCCTCTGTCTCTGGCTTATTCCTGTAGCCGTTATTGTCTTTCGGTACAGGGTATGGAGTCCGGAAGGGATGAAGAGGCTGGTATCCTGTATTATTCGGGATAGGGCAAATCTTGCACTTTTCGGTTTTCTGCTCTGGCTTGTTCTTTCGATCGGTTCAATAGCTTTTGCAAGGGGAAATTACGCTCTCTTTGTCTCCAGATATATGAATATATATGGTTTTATGCTTTATACACCGTTTCTGCTGTATCTGTTGTTTTTTGACAGCGCACAGCTCAAATTTAAAAAACGGCAGTCCGGGATTCTGCTGATACTCTATATCCTGCTTGTTGCAGGTTGGGCCAGGGAGGGATTACAGGAATTTCAGAGATGTGTTCAATATAAAACAGATATGGATCGTATTAAAATGAATCTGGTGATGGCTCTGCAACTCAATGATCCCGGTTATCTCTACAGGCAGCAGCAGATCAAATATATATATGGTGCGCATCCTGATCCTGGAAAGGTCTTTACTCTGATGAAGAATCCTGCCCTGCGCGGAAAACTTTTATGGCTGCCGGAGAAAATCAGGAAATAAAAATGCCCTGAATCCATGACAGATTCAGGGCGTAACGGAAGCTGGATTGCTTGTCAGTCGGCACCTTCATATCGCTGTTCAATAATCAGCGCGGTTCGGATCAACCAGGTCACTACCGTAATTCCCAGGCAGAGAATACCAAGGGTTACTCCCAGTTCAACCCAGGTGGGCAGGTAATCGACAACTTCTCCAAGGGGGGAGGGAATAAGTCCGGGGACAATTAAACCGATGCCCTTTTCCATCCACACCGCTATAAAAAGAAAGCCACAGGCGGGCAGGAGCACCTTCGGGTTGTCTTTGCCGGGGTTGAAGGCAATCACCAGAGTAGCCAGGAGATTAATAATGACCGAGGTCCATATCCATGGAACAAGAGAATTATGACCGTCCATGCCGAAGAAGAGGTAGACGGCGGAGCTTGAATGGTGAGTTGGAAAGTAAAATTCCTTGAATATCTCGGAAAAGAGCATGATCAGGTTAACGATTGCTGAAATGGTGATGATCAGGCGCAGTTTACGGAAAACCTTTCGGTCTATTTTGTAGTCAGTGGTGCTGTGAATGATGGCAAGTATCAGGGCTATCAGGGCAGGACCGGCCGCAAAGGCGGAGGCGAGAAAGCGTGGTCCCATAAGGGGATTATTCCAGAATGGTCGTGCAGGAAGACCCTGGTAGAGAAAGGCTGTGACCATATGAATGGAAAAGGCCCAGAAGATTGAGAGAAAAACAAAGGGGCGGTATTTTCGTTCATCTGCCTTGCGTCCCATGTAATGGCTGTAAAGAATATAGGCGGGTACAAGACCGTTTAAAAGAAGATAGCCGTTGAGCACCAGGACATCCCAGGCCAGAATCGACGAAGGGAAATTAAAGAGGCCTATTCCCGGAATAAGATGCCATGCCTGAAGAGGTCCACCCAAATCCACTGCAATAAAGGACAGGCACATAACCAGTGCTCCCACGGCAACACCTTCACCGATGATGACCACCCTGTGAAAACCGGGATCATGAAACATGTAAGCGGGCAGGATCAGCATAACGGCTGCTGCCGCAACTCCCACCAGAAAGGTAAAATTGGAAATGTAGAGTCCCCAGCTGACAATGTCGTTCATTCCCGTTACCGAAAGACCAAATCTTGCCTGAAACGAGTAGGCATAGATACCGAATCCCATGCCGAAGAGCAGGAAAATTCTGAAAATCTGGAAGGCAATTCCACCCCTGAGATTCCAGCGAACGGCATCGGTTAAAAAGGATTTAAGATTTTTATGGGGGACTGCATTCATATCGTTCCTCTTGTGAGATAACTCGGCGATTGTTATTTAATAAAAACTAAATAGTTATGGCTGTTAATCAATGAAATACCAGAATTTCGGTTCAGTTCCGATGTTCTCTTTCATCCTGAAAACCTTTTTGTGTTCAAGGACGAAACGGATCTCGCTCTCCGGGTCAAGCAGGTTGCCGAACACCCGTGATCCGGTGGGGCAGGCTTCCACGCAGGCCGGAAGGCGGCCTTTGCGGGTTCGCTGGATGCAGAAGGTACATTTTTCCATCTTTCCCTTTGGTCTTCTGCGGTTGCCGAGGTAGTGCTGTTTCGTGGTGAGTTCTTCTTTCGGTACTTCTCCCTGGCTCCAGTTGAAACGTCGTCCGAAGTAAGGGCAGGCGGCCTGGCAGTAACGGCAGCCTATACACCAGTTATAATCCACCACAACAATACCGTCAGGTTCCCTCCAGGTTGCCTTGGTGGGGCAGGCCTTGATACATGGCGCATTTTCACAATGGAAACACTGAACTCCCATGTAGAATTTGTTTTCCACCGGTACCTTATGGTAGAACTGCCCATCTCCGGTACTGGGGTCTAGCTTGCCCGGTTCCATTTCAAAGATCCGGATATACTGGGTATTGGTCTTTCGATCCAGGTTGTTTTCTTTTACACAGGCGGCGACACATTCCATAAATCCTTCACAGCGGGAGATATTGAAAGCGTAACCGTAGAGAACGTTTTCTATCGGTGGGTCAGTGCCGATCTGGACATCCAGATCGTTCTGGATTTTTGCCAACCTCTCCAGTCGTTTTACCGTCTCCTTTTTCTCCTCTGCGGTCATCAGCCGGTAATGTTTTTTAAAATACTCCTGCCAGCGCAGTTTCATTTCTTCCGAGGTGGTGGTGTCTCCGGTAGCCATGCAGCCGGTAGCCAGAGCAGCGCTGCCCGCAGCCATGGCGATGGAAGCACCTTTCAGAAAAGATCGCCTGCTGCTCGGTTTTTCCAGAACATCTTGAATTACTGTCTGTTTTTCATTTTTTTTGGGTGAACTCATGGTTAGTCCTGTCAGTTCAGCGGTACCGAATAGGTGGCCGGAAATCGTTTTGAGAATCGTGGGGAATGCGGATTATGGCAACTGGCACAATTATAGATTACCCGTTCTCCTGCCCAGTTTGAGACCCGTTTGCCATGGGCCCCGCCGAGCCAGTCACGTTTCTGGCGGAAATGGCACTGACCACAGAGTTTATAGCTGTGGTCAAAATCAATTTTTCTGCCTTTTTTATCTTCTAGAAAATCCCGGTCATCCTCACTGTGGCAGTCGATACAGCTCAGTTCATTACCTGCACGGCCATGGTTAATGATTACATTGCCATGGGTCAGTTCAAAGCCCTGTTTGACGAGAACCGGTTTTTCTCCATGGCAGTTGCTGCATTTATACCTTTTGATCTCCTGTTTGCGAGCGAGAACCCTGAATGATCCACCCCTGTATTCTTCCAGGGCAAGGACCGTTTTTCGGGTGACAGGTCGAACCTTTTTTACCGACCTGGCGTCAAACGGTTTGACCGTTTTTTTAATAGTGTCCAGAAACGATTTTTCGTTTGCCAGGGCAAAAGAGGTTAAAAGCAGCATGAGCAGGAGAGAGAGACCCGGTATGGCGAATGGAATAATTTGTTTCTTCATAAAGACCTGTCTCCCCCTTAAGGTTTACGTGCGAATTCCTGCAGAGGTGCCGTCTGTGGGGCTGGGACATGGCATTGTCGGCAGTTGCCACGCGCGGAATGATCAACCCGGATTTCAACCACAGCCCCCGGCCCGGTATGGCAGGCGATACAGTTTTCCCGCAGTTGCAGAGCATGGGGTATGGGTGGAGGTGAACTGGACAGAAACGATCTGCCCAGACGTGGTGGGACGATGGATTTCCAGTTGGTTTCCACAAACTTTTCAGTTGTATTCACCTGGGCGTGACACTGGTAGCAGAGACTGTTTTCCGGGTGGGGGGTAACCGGAATGAATTTGCCAAATTCCTGACTGTAACCACCCTCCCCGTGACAGGAAAGGCAGTCAGTCTCATTTCCACTGAAGGTCAGGTCTACCGGGTGGGGGATGGGTGGGGGGGAACCGGGATACTGGCGCCTGTCGTAGTAAGTCGCCAGGTTTCGGTCGCCTGAATCCGCAGACATGTAGGGTTGCGGGGTCTGGTCATGGGCATCATAAATTTTTTTACCCTGATGATCAAATTTGTTAAGGTCCACACCCCGGTCGATTGTTGCGGAAAGAGCCTGAAAACTCGTAAAAACCAGTGCTCCAGCTAAAGAGAGTATGGTTACAAGTTTATTGCTTTGTATTGAGAGTTTCATCATGCTTTCTCCAGTCTTACCGCACATTTTTTATAGTCTGGCTGCTTGGAAATCGGGCAGAAGGCATCAAGTGTTACTTCGTTGATCAGATAACTTTCATCAAAGAACGGTACAAACACCATACCCCGGGGAGGAACCCCACGACCCCGGATGGATGCGGGCATTGTAACTTCACCTCTGCGGGAGATAATTTTTACCATTTCACCATTGACAACTCCAAGTTCGGCGGCATCTTCCGGGTTGATTTCCACATAGGAATGGGGAACAGCATTGTGGAGGACGGGGATTCTCCTGGTCATGGATCCCGTATGCCAATGCTCGATGACTCGTCCGGTATTGAGCCAGAAATTATATTCACCGTCCGGAAATTCAGCAGCCGGCTCATAAGGACGGGCCCAGATCCAGGCCCTGTGGTTTTTCTTGCCGTAAAAATCGAAATCCTTGCCGTTGGTGCAGGCAGGATCATATTTCGCGTTAAAGCGCCATCGGGTTTCCTTGCCGTCGACAAATGGCCACTGGACACCGGAGCGTTTTTTCAGGACGGTATACGGGGCCATTTCATGTTTTGGTCCGGCATGAAATTTTCTGTATTCTTCCCAGATTTTACCGATGTATTCATCCTGGCTCCAGGGGAACTGTTTTTCAAAACCGAGTCGCCTTGCCACCTCGATGATCTGCCAGGTATCGGACATGGCTTCTCCAGGAGGTTTGACGATTTCGGCAAAATGCTGGGTTCGGCGCTCCGAGTTCCCAAACATTCCTTCCTGTTCCACCCACATGGCGGCCGGCAGGATGACATCGGCCACATCAGTGGTGGGGGTCGGGTATACATCCGAGACGACGACAAAGCGGTCATCTTTCAGGGCACCGTCACGGTAGCGGCGCAGGTTTGGCATGGTGACCATTGGGTTTGTCACCTGGATCCAGATAAACTTTATATCGCCCCGATCAAGAGCACGGAACATCTCCACAGTGTGATAAGTGGGTTTGGGATCGATGTTTTCAAGGGGAACATCCCATATTTCCGCCGCCATTTTGCGGTGATGTTCATTCATAACTACCCCGTGGGGTAATTTATGGGTCAGGGTTCCAACTTCACGGACGGTACCGCAGGCACTTGGCTGTCCGGTGAGAGAGAATGGGCTGTTACCGGGAGTAGATATTTTCCCGACCAGCAGGTGGATATTGTAGACCAGGTTATTGATCCATGTTCCCCTGGTATGCTGGTTCATTCCCATGCACCAGAAAGAGGTGACTTTCAGGTCTGGATCCCCGTAAAGGGCTGCCATGTACTTGATATTTTTTGCGGAAACGCCTGATATTTTTTCCACCTTTTCAGGAGTGTAATCTTCCAGGAAACGTTTATACTCTTCAAAATCAATTGATTCGGCTTTGTCCTTGAACGCGAAATGATCCTGGGTTCCATAACCGATATTGGTTTTACCCTTATGAAAGGAGACATGCTCGTTTACGAAATCCCAGTTTACCCAGTCATTTTTAATAATTTCGTAACAGATGGCGTTGGCAACGGCCAAGTCGGTCTGGGGCCGGAAGAGAATTGATTTATCGGCTGCCTGGCTGGTTCGTGTCGAGCGGGTGGCAAAGTCAATAATGGTTACATTGTTTCTTCGTTTTCGGTTTGCCAGCATACGGGAGAAGAGCACCGGGTGCATCTCGGCCATGTTGTTGCCCCAGGTGATGAAAACATTGGCATGATCCATATCCTCGTAGCAGCCCATGGGTTCATCGATACCGAAAGAAGTCATGAAACCGGTAACGGCACTGGCCATACATAATCTGGCGTTGGCCTCCACATTATTGGTACCGAGACAGCCTTTGAACAGTTTTGAGGCAACATAACCATCGGGAATAGTCCACTGACCTGAACCGTAAATGGCAACCGAATCCTTGCCATGTTTCTCCATGGTTTTCTTGATCTTATCTGCGATGAGATCAAGGGCCTCCTTGATGGGAACTTCGACCATCTCTCCATTTTTTCGAATCTTGGCAGTGGTGATACGATCTTTGGCGTAGAGTGCCTGAACGGAATGGTATCCTTTCATGCAGCACAGGCCTTTATTGACACTGCAGTTGGGGTCGCCTTTCACGGCGACGGCCCTGCCGTCCGAGACACCTATCAGGACACCGCAACCGGTACCGCAGAAGCGACAGGGTGCTTTCTGCCAGGAGATTATACCGGAATTGTTTTTCAACTTCTGCCAGCTGCCGAAACTGGCGCCGGGAAAAAGTGCTCCGGCTGTGGCAACCGCGCTGCTTGCGGCCGCATACTTCAAAAACCTTCGTCTGTTGAGTTTCACCTTAATTTCTCCTTAATTTTTTCGTCATCATAGCCAAAGGTCAGGCTCAGGGACTGAAGAGTCTGCAGCTGCTTCAGTTTTTCCTGGAGCTTTTCTTCGGTAGCTTTATCCGGTGTATCGGTTACGAGAACGACAACTTCCCGGTTGTCGGATGGAATGACTTCACAGTGGGACAGGGAGGCAAGATCGGCACAAAGCATCTCCTTTGCACCATTTGCGGGAATGGCAAGATAGCTGAATATCGGCATTCTTACTCCTTCTGGTATGTTGAGTATATACTACAATGTAATAGTGTACTTCCCATGATAGCATATGAAGGGTCAGTTTCTTTGACTTAAGTCAAAGAGTTTGCCACATTGTAGCATATTGTAGTGCAAAGCAAAATATAAATTCTTTAAAATCAATGAAGTGAGGAAAGGATAGATCGTGTAATTGGACAGGAGGAAAATATGGGCACGGGTCTTAATAGAGTTCAATCACCCAAAAGAATATCAGTGATTTTTGACCGCGGCCTGGTCTGATAAAATCACCACATCTCCAGAGGGACCGGGTTTCATGGGTAATCAGAAAAAGAATAGTGAACACAGGTCTAAAATAAATGATCACTCAATTTGACATTCCTTCATTTTTGGTGATACGATTTTGAAATCGTATTGAAGTGGTCAGATAGTTTCATCAGATGATAAATCCTCATTACAATTAACGGAGGCTGCAATGTTCAGAAAATTATTTTTGTTTTTTATTCTTTTCGGGTTGATTTCCACATTGAATTTTTCAGTTGCTTTTGCCGCAAATGCAACCAGAGAAGAGTGTGTGGCTAAAGTTCAGGCTGCTGTCAAACTGGCACAGGAGAAGGGGGAAGAGGCTGCACTGGCACAGGTTGCAGATCCAAATGGCCCGTTTGTCTGGAAAGATTCGTATGTATTTGCTACCTCGGCTGACCAAGCTGTTACCAGAGCCCATCCGATTAAACCCAAACTGGTTGGAAAAAACCTTCTCCATGTGAAGGATGTCAATGGTGTCCTGATATTTTCCGAGATTTCCCGTGTTGCCAGCTCAGCTTCAGGAAAGGGCTGGGTAGACTATATGTGGCCGAAACCTGGAGAGAAAAAGCCATCTCAGAAACATACATATATCGAAAAGGTTCCGGGAACAAATCTGGCCTTTGGAGCAGGATATTACGATTGATGTCAGCAGGAATCGCTGGTAAGGGAGGAGAGAATCCTCCCTTACGGGCAATGGCAGTTATTGAACAGAGTAGATGGAATATTAATGAAAAAGACTATATTGACTATTAAAAGTAAAATAATACTGTTGGCGGCAGTCGGAATATTTGGTCTGCTGTTTATTTCAGTAATAAATTACATCATAGATACTGCGAAGGTTCGTGATTACAGGGTGATGGATCTAAGTCGTGAAATTGTTCAGGTTATTCTAAATGAAGTTCTGATTATCAATACCTCCAGCACGACTGACCCGAAGGTGGACGCGTTTCAAAAAGAGCACAGCCATGCCGGCGAACTGATAGCGGAAATACGGGCGCTGTCAAAAGGAGAGAAAATAGATGCAATCCTGCGGCGTATGGAAACCGCGGAAAAGAAACTTGCTGCAGTCGATAAGGCGTTTATAGAGACTAATAAGATAATTGCCAATCATAAAAACCATATTCTCCAGGAAGTTTCTACTGTTGCTGAGGCTGTACTGAAAATTCTTGGCTCCATCAATGAAAAAGAGACAGAGCTGGCCATGGAGGGTGATTTACTGTTACCGGCCACTATGGTTCTACGTGATGAAGTTAAAAATGTATTGAATACAGTTAATGAGAGAACTATTGCCATTCAGAGCCTTTTCCTGGTCAATGACGGAAAGAAATTTAAAGAAGATATCAGGAAGTCACGCGAAAAAACCACAAGATTTTCAAAAAATGTTGAAACAGTCATTTCGGCAAAAATAAACGCGGATTATCAAAAGATATGGACGCAGATAGTGGAATCTTTTAAAAAAATAAAAAAGATGGAGGATGCTGTTTTTGTAGAATGGCAGAAGAATCAGGCGCTTAACGGTGATCTGCTTACCATAAGCAGTGAAGCGCAACAGGCGGCACAGGGGATTTTGACCCTCGTGAAAGGAAATATTGCAGAGAATACAAAAACGGCAAATTTTACAGTTCTTGTGACTGTTTTTGCGGTACTCGTCTTGCTGGTTGGTCTGAGTATTGTCATTGTGAGAACGACAATTGGTCCAATTAAGAATGTCGTCTCCAGATTGAAGGAAATCGCGGAAGGTGATGGTGATCTGACCAAAAGACTTGATGCTGTCAGCCGGGACGAGCTTGGCGCCCTTGCAACCGCATTTAATACTTTTGTCGAAAAAATTCAAAAAACCATCACAGATGTTACCGGAACTGCAGCAAGGCTGCATCAGTCTTCAGGTACCTTGACTACTATCGCGGGTCAACTGGCACAGGGAGTAGAGCAGACTTCCGGCAAGGCGGAAACAGTAGCGGTTGCCAGTGAGGAAGTCAGTGCCAATATGGGATCAGTGGCCGCTGCCATGGAAGAGGCCTCAACAAATGTTTCCCTTGTGGCAACAGCAACCGATGAAATGACGACATCCATCAATGAAATTGCAAAAAATACTGAAAGTGCAAACAGTATTACAAATGAAGCTGTTACGCAGACAGCCGCATGTTCTGAGCAGGTTTTAACCCTGGGAGACGCTGCCGACGAAATCGGTAATGTACTTGAAACAATTACAGAAATTTCCGAACAGGTCAATCTTCTGGCATTAAATGCAACAATTGAAGCTGCAAGGGCGGGAGAGGCTGGCAAGGGATTTGCTGTTGTAGCCAACGAAATCAAAGAGCTTGCCAAGCAGACTTCAGATGCCACCATGGAGATTAAGACAAAGGTTGAGGGTATTCAGCAGTCAACCCAGGGGACAGTTAAAGGTATTGAATCTATTTCTTCAACTATTAACCGTGTCCATGAAATAGTTGCCGTGATTTCAACTTCAGTGGAGGAACAACTGGCCACTACCAATGAAATTTCAGAAAATATTTCCCAGGCATCAACCGGCATCGTGGAAGTAAATGAGAATGTTGCCCAGAGTGCAACTGTAGTGTCATCGATCGCCAGTGACATTGGTGAGGTGAATGTCGCAGCACATAAAATGGCCGATAACAGTGATGAAGTGAATAAAAACGGCAGAGATATGCGTAAGCTGGCAGAGGAGCTCAATGACCTTGTAACAACATTCAAGGTGTAATCTGCTGCTGAAACATGGTAGGAGCATATTGTACCCGCTACCACCGAGGTGAAAGTTTCGCAGTGGGGCAGGAATACCTGCCCCACTGCGAATTTTTATTTTAAAAAAATGAAAAAAATATGGATCTTGGGGGGTGGTAGATTTGGTCGTCTAGCCCTCAAGCATACTGCACGTCACCTTCCCCGGGCAGAAATAACGGTCATTGATAAAAGCGAGAAGCTGGAAAAGTTTTCCGGTGTTGAGGCTGTTCGCGGGGATGGGGTCAGCTGGCTTGTTCAGCACCTGAGCAGGGACAGTGATGTTGACCTGATTATTCCGGCCATTCCCGTTCATGTGGTGGCCGGGTGGCTGAAACTGGTGGCAACCAGAAAATATAAGGTCTCTTCTGCAACAGTCCCGGAATCGTTTGTGGCAGAATTACCCAATGTAATGGTGGGTGGTGACAGCACCGTTTATGTCAGTCATGCTGATTTTCTTTGCCCGGACAACTGTGGAGAGCCTGAAAAGTTCTGCACTGTGACGGGAAAACCGAGAAGTGAAGATATGTTTAGTCTCCTGGAGAGTGCAGGGGCCCTGGTTATACGGAGCCATCAGCTCTATCCGGGGGTGGGTGGGATTTATCCGAAAGATTTATGGGTCCTTTATGACAGGATTGCTGGATTACCGGCAGAACCGATCCTTGTCGCTACCGCCTGCAGATGTCATGGGGTGGTGGACGGCTTACTTTTTATCCCCCGTACCTGATATCTCCTGTGGTCTGCTTGAAATTTCATTTATAGATATTTCCAGTGTTTTCAGAATGATGCCGGTATATCTCTGGATAGTGTCCTGAATATATTTTCGCAGTTCCTCAAGGTCGCTGTTCAGCGTCTTTCCGAAGGGTACGGAGATAAACAGCTCAATATCATACCCTGAGCGCCCGATAACTACCTTGACCTTGTTGACCTGAACGTCGTCATCATATTCATCAATACAATGGAAAATCATCTGGGTCAGGGCAGCTTCAGAAATGGTTACTTTTCCCTTCTGGTTTCTCTGGTCCTGAAAATCAGGTTGGACGATGGATTTTTCAAAAAAACGGGACTTCTTTTCTCCGTTCTGTCGTTTTTCACCGCGGAAAAAAATCCGGATGGAATCGGAAAGGATTCTGGCATAGTCCCTCTTTACTTCAATTGCCGGTACAGGGATAACATGTTTTCCTTCTTCCGAGCGGGAACGGATGGCATCTTCAATATCCTTTTTACTGGCAATCTCCTCGATACGAATAATCTCACTGATGGGTGGCAGATCAAGGCGTTCAGCAATTCTTTCCACCATTTTGTCGGAGGTGCCCAGGATCAGAACTTTTTTAATTTTTCTATCCTCGATAACCTTGATGACATTTTTTCGTTGAACAGTATCGTTGAAAAGAGCAGTTTTTATGGCACTGAGATAGTGTTTTTCCTGCTTGGCGGATCGTCCTGCCAGAATTGTATCACCATAGATAAGGAGTCCGTCGTCTATGATATAAGGAATTCCGATTTTTTCAGCCAGTAGTTTTGCTCGAAAACTTTTTCCGGTTCCACTTTTTCCCACCAGGGCATAGACTGTCATTCCTTTCAGTCGTCCTTTCACCCGGTTGAGGAACTGGTAGATTTCCTTGCCGGTAAGAAATACCCATTGACTTTCTTTACTCGTTTTTTCAGAAGACATGGCACTCATATTGTACCTGGATACGAAATATGAATTCTCCAGGAAGTATAGCTGTTCGGGCTTTTTCTGCAGCAGTCAGCTACAAAAGCCATATTGATACGGTGTCTCCTTCTGTTTTACCAGAATATCGGGGCAGTTGACACGTGCCTGTCCATAAATGGCCTTTTTGCTCGATTTCTGCGTCGCTACGAAAAATAAAAATGCTCACATATGTCTAATATGCTGCGCTTTTTATTATTCTATGCTCCTCGGAGTCTACGCTTACCTGAACTCGAACAAAAAATCTCATTTCTGAACAGACACTAACACACAACCCGATTTTTCTCCGTCTGTTTACTCTATACATTACCCCGGCGTTTTCAGCTACCTTGAAAAGAAGATCAGAACAATTGATGCTACTGCCCTGTTTGGGATTTCTGTCTGCGGGCTATTTTGAACAGGGAGTTGAAACGCATAACTTCACGTTTCTTTTCATCCATTACCACGGCTTCTCCCCGCAGGATCCTCTCTCCTTCCCTGGTAACGGTTGCATGGGCCGTGACCCGGCCCTGCCTGACTGCGGCAAGGAAAGTGGAATTGAGCGAGAGCGTCGCAAAATGGGTTCCCGGTGGCAAAAGAGATTTGCAGGCCATGGCCACGGCAGTATCAGCAAGACCGGTCAGTGCCCCGCCGTGGAGCAGTCCGGCCCCTTGGGAAAAGTGGTGGAAAAAGGGCATGGAGAGTACTGCTTTGCCATTACTGATCTGTTCAATTTTCATGTGAAGAAGTTCTTCGAAAGGTGCGCAGCTCAACCAGCTGTCAAGTTTTACATGGTGAGGGCCGGTAGAAAGTTCCATGCTGGAGCTGGATTGATTGTTTTTCATAATTGTCCGGTTTATGTATTTTTCATCAGTTCAGGCAAAAGGGCTTTGGTTTGGGTGAGCTGGTGATTTCAGGGCAGCAAGGTTTTTACCGCATACGGGGGACTATTGGTTCAATATCCCTGGCGCGTATCCATCCTGACCTTCCTGTGTCATCTTTTATGTATACGAATTCATGATGTTTTTTTTCGGGAAAGACAAGACGCCCCGCCTGGATGGAACCGTTTGATTTGGAAGAATCAAACGGAGAGAGAAGCAGGCGGCTTCCCTCGGTGGTCACTACCCAGGCATGGTAGGCTGGATATCTGTAAAACGCACCGGCCGCTGAAAGGGCAATGAGGAACAGGCAGGCAACTGAAACAGTTCGTTTCAGTGCAGTGGACAGGGGAGTCGCAGGGTGGCAAGCTGCAGCAGGGTAAAGATGACCAGGAAAACCAGGCTGGTGAGGAGCCACTGGTCCATATTCAGTAATTGGAAAAATTTTTCAGACCAGGAAAATTCTCTCGCATAGAGACCGTTTTTCTTTCTGAGCAAATGCAGGTTACCTTTGATATCCGAATCGGAAGGATCCAGGCGGAGAGCACGCTCATAATTGAGGATGGCTTTACCAGGTTGTCCCGAATGCTCATAACTGACTGCCAGGTTAAAGAGAACATCAGCACTGTAACCCGATTTCTGGACCAGTTTTTCATATAGTTCAGCAGCAGTTCCATATTCACCTTTTCCCATGGCCTCATTGGCCCTGGTAAAAAGACTCCTGTTGTCCGCTGTTGAAATGGCAGCAAGGGAGAATGTTGCAAGGACAACAACAAGTATTCCAGCTGAAAATCGGTGTTTCATAGCAGGTCCTCCAGTTCATGCCGGAGTTGCTCAAGATACTCATCCATTTGTTGGCTACTGATGCCCTTTCCTCCATAACCGGCTTCTTCTGCTACTGCAAATATTTCTGTCAACGGGCTTGTCCGGTTTATTCTTTTTTGAATATCAGCCAGGGTCAGCGCAGATGGAGCTATTCCCCAGGTGGGGCCCAGTTGCTCCTGTATAGTCTGGCGGCAGAGGGAAAGAAAGAGGATGTCATCCTCATCTTTCCGGGCTTGTTCCAGTTTCTTGAAATTGCGTGAGAACCGTTCACGATTTTCTTTCTTTTTCTGTCGTTGGGGGTTGTTTTTTCTATTCTGCTGAATGATTCGCAAGATCGCAACCATGAAAAGCAGGATAATGCAACACCCACCAACGACAATGAACCAGAGTTTTTTGTAGAGTGGTTCAATAGTCTGGTGAAACGTACCTTTTTCCAGGTGAAGAAGAGACATCCCGACTTTTTTCTTTTTCGATTTTGTTGGTTGGCCAGGTTTTTTTTCTACTGGTTGTGATGTTATCGGCCTGTCGGGAGGAGGGGCTATATTCACAGCCAGGGGAGGACTGGTGACGGTTTCATACTGTTGCTTTTCCGGATTGAAAAAGCAGAAAGAAAGTGAGGGAATTTCCTTGATACCACTGTTTTTGGCAACGATGGCCAGCTCGTATCTTTTTTTTCCGGACAACGCGTCCTCTCCCGAAATAAAATCAGTGGTGGGGGTATAGGTTTTCCAGTCAGAGTTTTTGGGAAAAACAGGAGGTTCCACTCTGTCAAAATTCCCATTTCCCTTGATTTCAATGGTGAGTGTAATGGGTTCTCCCACTTCAGCCTTCAAGGGGGCAGCAGTGACACCCATCTCAAAATTACCGATAGCCCCAGTGAAAATTTCCGGTTTACCTTTCTCGGGAAGATCGATGATCTCAAGATTAACTCTTTTACTGCTGACCTTGATGGGCTTTTCCTCCATTCCTCCGAAAAAATTGTTGAAAAACGGGTCATTGAAAATATCTCCAAAGGAAGCCATGGGACGACGTGTTCCGGGAAGCATCTGTGTCGCATCAAGAGAAAAGCTGATGAAATGTTTACCGGCCTTGATCCCTGTGACAGCCGCGTTCCAACTGAGGACGTTATAGGTTTTTCCGCCGATATTTTCACGGTGTCTTTCAGGTTTATCGTCCAGGGGTGCCATGACGACCCCATCACCATGAAGGACAGGCAGGGAGTTGATATTTATTCGATACTCGCTGTTAAAGCAGACTTCTATTTCAATTGGTATGATTTCACCGGTATAGTGCCTGCCCGGAGGTGTCAGCCGGATGAAGGCAACCTGCTGCTGCATGGATGACGGAGAGGAAGATGGCGAAGCAGTACCGGTACTCGCTGTCACTTCAAATTCGAGCCGGTTTGTGTGGACAGTCGTATTTCCGGCGGTGACGGAAATCGGCGGTATGCTGTATTGTCCAGGGCTGAGCGGTTCCACCAGGTAGGTGTTGGTGATGGAGGAGGTGTAGCTGCCATTGATTATACTGATTTGTGAGGACTGTCCTCGACTGTGGAAGCGTACTCCCTTGACCTCGGGCAGGTCTATATCAGCGGAACGGGCGCCGTTTACGGTGACAGTCAGACGTGCTGCCCCGGTGACGGGAAAAGTATTGCTGTCAAGAAACGCTTTTGCCGTAATTTTGGCAAATACAGGGGTGGGCACAATTGCCAGCAGAACCGTCAGTTGTAAAAAAATGATCAGTTTTCCCAAGTGCATTACCAGTTCCTTTTTATACTGTCGTTATTCATATGTCGACCGGAGGGGACAAAATTCAGCTCCCCTTCCCTGTTTTTCAGGCTGTTGAGCAGCCTTTCAGCCTCCTCCCGGGTCATCTTGCCAAGGCGTCTTCTTTCCCTGTTTTCTTTTTCCATCGCCTTTTTTTCAGCAGCAGATTTTTCAGTTGAATCAGTTTTTTTTCCGGCTACCTGCGAAGTACTTTTTTTATTTTGCAGGGGCTGGTTGTTTTTATTGTTTCCGGATTGTTTTTTTGTTTTGGGAGTGTTGGGTTTTTTTACCTTTTTTTTATTTTTTTCTTTCGGCTTTTCCCGGGGTTGTTTATTTTTTTGCTGTTGCTGTTGCTGTTGCTGTTGCTGTTGCTGTTGCTGTTGCTGTTGCTGTTGCTGTTGCTGTTGCTGTTGTTGCTGTAATTTGTCCAGTTGTTTTTTTATCTGGTCTCTGTTGTATCGGGCGTTTTCATCATCCGGATTGAGTTTCAGGGCGCTGTCCAGGGATTCCAGAGCGTGTTTCCACAGTGCAATTGTCTGTTTTTTATCAGTTTTCTGCTGTTGCAGCCCTTTTTGGTAATAGGCATTGCCAAGATTGTAGTAGGCATTTTGCTGTAACTTGATATCACTGCCTTCCAGGCTTTTTGAAAATGAGTGGATGGCATCGTCAAACATATTGTTTTTATAGGCAGCAGTGGCAAAGTTATAGTGGAGTTTTTTATTATTGGGATTTTTTTGCAGTTCTTTACGATAATACTCCGAAGCGGTAACATAATCACCTTTCTTATAGGCGGTTTCCCCGGTGGATCCATAACTGTTTCTGGGAGATCCATAAAAGAGAAGGAGTGAAAAAAACAGAAAAATAAACGGTCCTTTTTTCTTTTGCAGACCGGTGCGAAATCTGTCCAGAAAAATTTTTCCGGGGAGGTGTTCCGTTTTTCTCTCAGAGATCAGAAATTCGCAGATAAGGAGAAGCAACGCGGCAGCCAGGGGAAACTGGAACCGTTCCACGGGGACCTTTTGACGTCTTTCCATCAGTTCATCCTTGGGGACCATTGCCAGTTTCTTCTGGTAGATTGTCTGAAGCCCCTCACCGCTTGGTCCAAGAGCGACATACATACCACTGCATTTTTCAGCAATCTGCCGGAGTGTTGTATCATCCAGTTTTGATGTGACAAATTTTCCGTCAGGTCCCTTGATAAAGCCGCCTTTCGGGTTTGGAATCAATTCTCCTCCGGGAGTACCGACACCGACCGTATAGATGATCAATCCTTTTTCTGCGGCTTTTTTCGCACTTGCCAAGGCGTCACCCTGAAGATTTTCACCATCGGTTACAAGGATAAGAATTTTATGATTGGCACTATTGGTCAGTGTTGTGACGGCAGCGTTTATGACCTCACCGATATTGGTGCCGCCTTTGGGAATTATATCTGTAGTCACGGCGTTCAGGGAGTGTTCAAAGGCATTATAGTCCAGGGTAAGGGGACACATTAGAAAGGAGGAACCGGCAAAGGGCATCAGCCCCACCCGGTCTCCATCCAGCTGGTGGACAAAATCAAGAATACCATATTTCGCCTTTTTCAGACGATTGGGTTTGATATCTTCCGTGAGCATGGATTTTGAAGTATCGAGTGCAAAGAGGATATCGATTCCCTTTCTTTTTATTTCGATCCACCTGGAACCATATTGAGGGCGGGCCAGGGCGATAAAGCAACAGAAGACAGAGAGGACAAGAAGAGTGTTTTTTATCGTTCGTTTTCGGTTGGAAAGGTTTACTGTCAGTTGGTCGAGCAGCCTGTTTCCTGCAAATTTCTCAAGAGTCACCTGTCTGCGTACACAGAGAAAGCGAAGGGAGAAAAAGAGCAGCAGGCAGAAAAAGAATCCGGTGGCAAGCCACAGAGGTTGTGCGAAATGCATATTTCAATTCCTCCTACGGCAGTTTTTTGCGGGCAATATATATTTCAACAGCCAGCAGGAGGAGGGCTGCCAGAACAAGAAAAGGATAGAGTTCCCGGTAGTGCTCAAATTTTTTTATTTTCCGTGTCGTTGTCTCCATTTTATTTATTTCATTATAGATTTTTTTTAATGATTCTGTGTCAGTGGCACGAAAATATCGGGCACCGGTCAGTTCAGCAACCTTTGTGAGGGTTTCTTCGTCTATATCTACCCTTGCCCGGACAAGTCTCTGGCGCCCAAAGGAGTCAATGACCGGCATGGGGGCCTCTCCCCGCGTACCCGCTCCAATTGTGTAGACTTTTATTTTCAGGGTATTTGCGGCTTCCGCGGCAATCAGGGGCGGAATGCGGCCGGCATTATTCATTCCGTCCGTCAACAGGATCAGAATTCGTGATTTGGATTTATTTTCCCTCAGTCTGTTTGTCCCACTGCCAATGGCAGATCCGATGGCGGTACCATCTTCCAGCATACCGGTCTGCAGTGATTCCAGTCTTCTGCGCAGCCAGTCATGGTCAAGTGTAAGTGGGCTGACCAGGTAGGGACGGCCGGCAAATGCCAGCAGACCGATACGGTCATTGGGACGTTCTGAAATAAATTCATCCATTACTTTCTTTACAACTTCAAGTCGATTAGCTGGTTTTGAATTGAGAGTAAAATCCATAGCTTCCATGGAGCCTGAGACATCAACTGCCAGAATAATATCAATGCCTGATGCTTCTATTTCAGTGGTACTACTTCCCTGCTGCGGCCTGGCAAGGGCGAGGATCAGGAGAGAGAGCACGAGCAGGCGAAAGAGCAGGAGGAGAGTACCCGGTCGTGCCTTGGGTGTTGTTGCCAGGACCGCAGCGAGGGTCGTAGAAGAGAATTTCAACGCGGGTGCCTTTCCTTTCCTGCCGTAAAGGACGGCAAGAAGGGGAAGCAGGAGTAGAAGCCAGAGAAATTCGGGGTGGAGGAATCTCATTGCTGTCCCTCCTCTTTTCCCTTTGTCGGTCGGGTCTGTTCGATAAAGGAGACGATGGATTGTTCCATGCTCTCGATATCTTCCAGATCAGGTATCCGGTGAGCAAATTTGGCCAGATCACAGAGATGGAAACAGGTTTTCAGGGAATTATACCAGGTTGAAGGGATGCTGTTGTTTTCCTCCTCTCCCAGGGCCCGCAGGAATTCATTACTGGTCTGTCTGGTTGTTTTAAATCCGAAACGGGACTCCACATATTCCCGTAAAACGGCAGAAACCTGCTGTGTGTACTGCAGCGGCCGGGTGGCTTTTAATCCCGATGCGTTTCTCAGGTCCGCCAGGGCACGGTCCCAGGGAGTAATCCCTGGTGCTTCATGTTTTTTTCGGTTTTTCAAAAAAGTGATAAGAATAAAAGAGAGCGCAAGCAGGAGAAGAGCTGCGCCGCTGTAAAGCGCCCATGGCCTTTTAACGGGGAGGGGAACAGGGCCCCGGATGTCCCGCAGTTCGGTTGCTGCCTGGTTCTTTTGGCCGGTCTGGTGCTGTCCCGGTCCCGGGAGCAGTCGCAGGGACTGGCTGTCAGCCGAAACCGAAGAGACGGAAAAGGACAGGGTGATACCCGCAAAAAAGAGAGTGAGAAAAAGCAGCCTTTTCATGGAGCGACCCTCCCTTTCCGTTTACCGAAAAAACCTGTGAGAACAGGAAGGCAGGGAGCATCTGTGCTGAGATCCATTATGTCTATTCCCGCGGAACGTAGTGTTTTTTTCAGTTTTATTCTCCTGGTTTCAGCCAGTTCCGCGTACTGTTTGCGAATACGGGGGTCGGATGTGTCAAGTTCGATCTGCTCTCCGCTTTCCGCATCTTCCAGGGCCAGCCACCCCACATCGGGAAGGATGAATTCACGGGGATCGCTGACCACAACAGCGATAAGGTCATGGCGCCTGGCGGTAACCCGCAGCTTGGGGTGCAGGCTCTGGAGTGATGTTTCGAAATCGTCGCTGAAACAGAAATCAGAAAGGAGAAAGGTGACACATTTTCTCTTGATGACCCGATTGATGAAATCCAGGGGGAGCTTGAGATCAGTTTTTTTTCCTTTTGGTGAAAAGAAGAGGATTTCACGTATAATTCTGAGAATATGAGTTCTTCCCTTCTGGGGTGGAATATAGAGTTCCGTGAAGTCGGTAAAGAGCAGCAGCCCCACTTTGTCATTATTTTTCACTGCGGAAAAGGCAAGAATAGAACCTACCTCCGCCATTAGCTCACGCTTGGATATCTCTTTTGAACCGAAATCTCCGGAGCCGCTGATATCAATGAGCAGCATGATGGTCAGCTCCCGTTCTTCTGTGAACTTCTTCACGTGGGGAATCCCGGTGCGGGCAGTTACGTTCCAGTCGATGGAGCGGATATCGTCTCCTGGAACATATTCGCGCACCTCGTCAAAGTTCATCCCCCGTCCCTTGAAAACAGACTGGTAGCTTCCCGCCAGACTGTCGTTGACAAGTCTTTTGGTGCGGACTTCTATCCTCCTGACCTGTTTCAGGATTTTTCTGGTGAGCTGACTGTCCATTCTTCCGTTCTATGGTACCGGCACAGTGTCCAGGATTTTTCTGATGATATCCTCGCTGTTGATTCCTTCCGCCTCTGCCTCGTAGCTGATGCGAAGTCGATGGCGCATGACATCCACGGCACTGCTTTTCACATCATCCGGGGTTACGTAACCTCGTCCCGCCAGAAAGGCAAGGCTGCGGGCCACCGCCTTGAGGTTGATTGTCGCACGGGGGAGGCTCCTGTTTCGATATAATCTTTCAGGTCAAGCTGAAAATTTCCAGGATCACGTGTGGCATAGACAAGGGAGACGATATAATCCTTGATCTTGTCGTCCATGTAGATCGTGTTGACTGTTTTTCTTGAGGCAAGAATATCGTCCGGAGTGACAATGGGCAGGATGTCGATTTCATTGTCGGTTCCGTCAAAGGCATCCAGGATACGGCGCTCTTCCTCCATGGTCGGATAGTTGATTACCACCTTGAGCATAAACCGGTCCACCTGCGCTTCCGGCAAGGGATAGGTGCCTTCCTGTTCAATGGGATTCTGGGTGGCGAGAACCAGAAACAGCTCAGGCAGCGGGAAACTTTTCTCACCTATTGTCACCTGTTTCTCCTGCATGGCTTCTAGCAGGGCAGACTGCACCTTGGCAGGAGCCCGGTTGATTTCGTCCGCCAGGATGAGGGAGGCGAAGATCGGTCCCTGTTTGACCTCGAAACTTGTCTGGCGCGGATTGTAGATTTCCGTACCGATAATATCGGCGGGCAGCATGTCTGGAGTAAACTGGAGACGACGGAAATCTGTCTGTACCGCCTTTGCCAGGGTCTTGACGGCCAAGGTCTTGGCAAGGCCGGGTAGACCTTCCAGGAGAATATGTCCGCCGGTCAGCAGGCCGATCAGCAACCTGTCCAGCAGATGTTCCTGGCCGATGATCACCTTGGCCATTTCACGACGCAGGGGGCGACCCAGGCGGAGCCGAGTCTGACGGCTTCATTGATTTCCTGGACGGAACTGTAGATGTCGCCACTGTTGTTTTTGCTGATGGTTGGTGGTGGTGTTTGCATAACTGTTCCTTCAATCTGATGAAATGCGGGTGGCTACTGTATGACTGTTGAATAGTATTGACTATACCATGGAATAATTACGTATTCCTTTCATTAATATTACAATGTTGTAATGATACCTGAATCCAGCATTTTCCCACCCTCCGGGATTGCCAATTGCAGGATTCAGGTGATATGAGACGTGGAGAAAAAAAGAATGTGTCAGCACGTTTATTCAGAAAATGGATCAACTGATGACTGTTGAACAGGATTTGATGATATTTACCATATCAGGTGACAGGGTAAAATTTGATGGACTCGTAAAAACTCCGATCTACTGCGTTGTGGGGTGATCGTGTAATGCTCGACGTACTCTATGTACGCCTGCGCTTACACGACACCACCACGCCTTGTATATCGAAGTTTTTCCAGAGTCCATCTGAGAACGTTGAACGACTTTTTACGAGATCATCAAATTTAATACTTGGTGCTATTCGCTGCCTCAATTCGAAGTGGTGCTTATCGGCAACCGAACAGTGAATACGGCCCCCGTTCGATCATTCTGGAGGGATGACGCCCTTACACTGCCCTGGTGGTGGGCAACTATGGTCTGAACGATATACAGGCCCAGGCCAAGGTGAGGCCTCGTACCCTTCTGCTGTCTGAAAGAGACCATGGAAGAGAATATCTGTGTTTCAAATTCCTGCGGGATGGGTGTTCCCTCATTTATAACCCTGAGTTCCAGAAAATCATACTCTTGCCGAAGGTTGATTTCTATGGGTGTCTCTTCAGTGTGAAAACTAATGGCGTTTTCAATGAGTTTGTCGAGCATCTGGCGGATACGTGCCGGATCTCCATGGAGCATATGGGGGAGCTCCGGGGAATTGTACACAAAATTGATACCGGGAAAGGCCTGCTTCCAGCCGTGATTCAGCCACATTTCGATTGCCCGGCTCAGGTCAAAATCTTCCTTGAAGTCGTGGGTCAGGGCCTCGCTGAGGTTTGTGGCATCGCGAACAGCTGTCAGCAAGGTTTCCAGACGTTCAATATCTTCCAGGGCCCAGTCGAGATAGTCCCGAATTCTTGGGGATGGGTCACTCATCTCCTGGGCCATATTTTTTAATGAAGCAGAGATGCCCGCCAGGGGTGTTCTGATTTCATGTTCCAGGTTGTCCGCCATTTTCTCACGGTATTCAATCTGACTTTTCAGTTGGTCAAGCATGGATGAGAGGGTACGGGAAAGATCGCCGATTTCATCGCTGGCAGAAGAGGGGGCAATGGTTGTGATGATCTGACCGTTGCTGCTGATGGCTCGTGATGCCTGGTTGCCCAGTTTTCGGATCCGGGATGAGAGGCGTGAGGCAAAGAAGAGCAGGCCGAACCCCCGATAACAAAGGCAAGGACGGTAAAGGTGAGGGATTCTTCTATGACTTTATTCTGCAGGGCGAGAATGGAGTTCGTTGTCTGCTCAACCACCACGGCTCCTACAATTTTGTTCTGTTCCAGAAGGGGTACGATGGCTGCCATTATTTCCACCTGCTGTTCTTTTGGAAAATAGCTGGTGACGGAACTCTTTCCCTCCAGACCCTCTTTTATACCTTTCAGGTCAAGGGTGGTGGGTTGGGGACGCGGAGTGACGATGTTGACTGAAAAAGGCTGGGTAAACAGGCGGTACAGGGGGGAGAGGATGGCATAGATCTTTGCATGGAGGTTTTCGAGCAATGTCTTGTCTTTCTTTTTATTGTTGCTTTCCGCGGCAAGAGAACCATAACTGGCTCGTATTCTCTGGTTGGTGTCGACTATCAGTACCCTTGAATGGGGGCGGTCAAAGGACTTGAGCAGTTTTTCTATGGTTGTGGATTCCGACAGGAGCCAGCCAAGTTTATCGGCACTCTCCGTGGCTGCGGTGCCGATCAGGCAGGTCATTGTCCTTTCCTTTTCGTCATCCACATCACCGATGGCAAAGGCGAGTTTCTGACCGATAAATTTCATGGGAATTCTCAGCTCGATGATGTATCCGCCATCAGTCTCTTCCCACATGCCCTGGATGGCCGGTTCCATTCGCAGGGGGATGGCAGCGAACCGGTATCGGGGCATGAGAAAGCCGTTTATCCAGCCTGGTTTTGTCGTGGTTACAAGATAGCGGTGCATCCTGCCGTTTTTATCTTCAATACCTATCTGCAGATGGTCAGAACGGTTCAGGCGGAGTGAGTTGGGATTCCGGTAGACGATTTTATCGTCTGTCACAAGGAAAAGAGCATAGAGATATTTGCCCCGTACTCCCACCAGGTGCTTGAAGTGAAGGGAGCCAGCTGTATAATTGTAGTTTTTTTCAATAAAAAGAATATGTTCCCTGCCAAATGTCCTTGCTTCAGATAGAAACGGCTGCCAGTCATCAGTCTTGCCGTTCAGTCGCATGGGGTTGGTCAGTTTGTAAATATAAAGGTCCTTGGCCGGATCCAGGGAATGGAAAATTTCTCTGTCAAACAGGCCTGTCCTTCCACCGAGAGCTGAGGAAACAGCACGTGCCGCAAAGAGCAGTGTTTTTTTCCGGCTTTCAACCAGGTCTTTTTTGATGATATCGCTGAACCGGAAGCCGATAAGAGGAATCAGCAGGAGCAGCAGGGAGACAAGGGTCAGCTTCAGTCGCAGAGAAAATCGCATTGATCAATCGGTAAGCCAGCGGTATCCCATACCGTATTCGGTTCTGATACTGTCAAAATCGGCATCCATTTCCCGGAATTTATCCCTGATCCTCCTGATATGGGCAGTAATCGCATTGTTGGTAACAACGGCGTTGGCAGCTTCCATCAGCTGTTCATGGGATTTGACATGGCCGGGAATCCTGACAAGAGAATGCAGAATCCAGAACTCGGTGAGTGTCAGGGGAATGAGATGTTCCTGCCAGAATACCTGTTTTCTTTCCTCGTTGATTTGCAGGCTGCCCACATGGGTAATATGGTCATTTTTTTCAGAATGCAGTTCCCCTTTCAAAGATTCCACGATTTTAAAGAGAGCGGAAATTCGAATCGGCAGGAAATCAAGGGTTGTTGTGTCCTTGGTCAGGTAGTCCCAGGCACCGAGGCGCAGCCCGGAAACCCGGTCCAGATCGGAGTCTCTTGCCGTCAGAAAGATAATGGGAATTGTCGGGGAAAGCTGGCGGAGCTCCCGGCACAGGTCAAACCCGCCTTCCATTTCGTCCTGCAGCATCACGTCCAGGATGGCAAGATCAGGGAGACTGTTTTTAAAGGCGGCCAGTGCTCTCGGGCGGTCGGGATAACTCTGCACCCTGTACCCCTCACGCTCAAGGGCCTGGGAATAGTTGGCACGGAGAGAATCATCGTCTTCAACAAGGGCGACTGTATAAATCATTGTTTTTTCAGTGTGTTGAGTTAATTCAGGTATTTCAGTTTAAAGTATGCTCTTCAATGGACCATACCTGACAAATCTGCATTTATCCACTGCTTCCCCGGCCGTTATATTTTTTGTCATATTTTGTCATATTCTTTTTGTATCTTGTCATAAAGTGCTCAGTTGATGGTCATTCTTTTCCTGTCTTTTTAGAATGGTTGAAGTGGCGGGAAATTTAATAATATGTTGATTAACAGAATAACATATTTTCCATGGGATTTTTAAGGGAACAGCGCTGTTTTCATGGAGGTTGACTTTGAGACGTTTGTTTTTTCATGCTAATAATAAAAAAAATAAAAACCGATTTGATCCCGGCAATCTTATGTTGCTTATCTATGTAACAGTCGTGCTGTTTTTTCTTCTTTTCGGCGGGCTGAGTCATGTAAAGGCTGAAGACATGGACCCTTCCCGGCAAGTTAAGTTGCTTTCGGTATTACCTGTGACAGTACAGAAAATAATTGATAATGTACTGTGATTTTAAATTGTATTTGAGTTATTGATCAGAGGAATACTTGGGACAAGGGATCAGTGACCGATAAGGGCAACAGCTGATTGCTGAATTCGTTCAAATTGTTTCCATAAATTGTTAAAAATATTTTCTGCTTCAACTGATTTAATTTCCAGAACTTCCAATGTCTCAAATGGAGGAGACCATTTGAGATGGAATTCAGCAGCTGCTATCATGGAGATTGCAACGCCCACCAGGAGAGACATTTCCCATCCCTTGTTTCTGTAGTCTTTATTTTCATGAAATTCCATTGTCTGGGGCAGAGGATCAGGCAGACACCACAGTTTTCCGAGATAACCACCTGCTTCCCTGTATCCTGCACCTGTCTGTTCTTTCAGGGTTTGATCTATTGATATATTCTGATCCGACTGATGCAAACGAAGCGCATGGGCAGTAGCTTGCGGGAGCTGGTGGGCCATCCACAGCAACCCGAGATTATGTAGAATTCCGGCAGTTCTGGCACTTCTGAGTAAGTCTTTGCCGGAGGTTGCGGCAGTCAGGTTGAAGGTTGTTTCAGCCACTGCCATTGCACGAACCCAATATTTATGAACATCAAAAGGCGGGCAACGACCAGGATCAAAAGGGGCTGAAATAGCAAGAGAAATGCTGATACTTTTGACAACACCAAAACCAAGTCTGGCACATGCTTCATCGAGTTCAGCAATCTTTCTGATTGGTGCTGACCAGGCTGAATTTGCAAGGGAGATAAGCCGGATAACAATCGTGGGAAAGTTATGCAGTATTTCCGCAATCTCACCATAATCCAGAGTTTCATCTTCAAATGCAGTCAGAAGAGTTGATACGGAAGATGGCAGAACAGGAAGTTGTGCACTGTTGAGAGTTTGGAAAACTGGATTTTCCCCGGTAGTTTTCATGACGTTTTCCCGATGATTGGAGCATTGGTAACATTTCCCGTGACAGCATTTCTGAAGTCTTTTTTTGCCATGTTCGGAATTTCTTCTGGAAACAAAGGCTTACTGAAGTAAAAACCCTGGACAATTTCACAACCGATTCCCCTTAATACAAGGAGTTGTTCCCTGTTTTCAACACCTTCTGCAATAACTGAATTTCCAAGGGCCTGGGCAGCCCCGATAATAGTACCGAGAAGAATTGATGAGTCCGCATCTTCCATCATATCAATGATAAACAGACGGTCAATTTTCAGGCAGTCTATCGGTAAATTTTTCAGAGAGGCGAGGGATGAATAACCAGTTCCAAAATCATCGATAGCAATTTTTATTCCCATTTCTCTCAATTGCTCAAACATTGTTATGTTTCCATCCAGATTCTGAACGACACTTTCTGTGATCTCAAGTTCAAGCAATTCAGGCGGAACATTGGTTTTTTGCAGAATCTGCTGAACAGTATTATAAAGTTCCGGTTCGTGGAAATGGATAGGTGAGATATTCACTGCCATTTTGAAATCAGAAATTTTCTCTTGTCTCCACTGTGAAAGTTGGTAGCATGCCGTTTCCAGTATCCAGTTTTCCAGAGATTTAATCACGCCTATTCTCTCGGCAACTTTGATGAAATCGTTAGGTGAAACCAGGCCCAGATCAGGATGTCGCCAGCGGACAAGGGCTTCCACTCCCGCCAGGCGTCCCCGGACAATATCTATCTGGGGCTGGTAATGCAGTTCAAACTGGTCCCTGTCAATGGCAGCCCGAAGTTCCTGTTCGAGCCATAAACGTTTTTCCGCCTGAATTGTCAGTTCCGGTTGATAAAAAGCATAACGATGTCTACCTTGGGCCTTGGCCGAGTACATGGCACTGTCTGCAGCTTTCAGCAGTGTCTGCAGGTTTTCCCCGTCCTCGGGAAAGTGGGCAATGCCGATGCTGCACCGGGGACGTAGTTCCCTCGCATTCAACATCAATGGTTTGTTTATTTCTTCCAGGCAGCGATTGGCTACATCCGCGGCGACATATTGATCATTAACATGATCAACCAGTATACAGAATTCGTCTCCGGAAAGGCGGGCGACAAAATCAGTATCTCTTAAAATCATTTCCAGTCTTTCAGCAATTTTTTTCAGCAGTTCATCACCGGTATCATGGCCGAGGCTGTCGTTTACATCTTTGAAGCCATCCAGATCGAGGTAGACTAGAGCAAAACGCTCATCCCGCCGTTTTGCCGCTTTTATAATATCCTCCATGTGTTTATAAAAATAGGCACGGCTTGCCAGTCCGGTCAGTTCGTCGGTGTAGGCCAACTGTCTGATTCGCTTCTGCGTTGCAATCTGTTGGGTGATGTCCTGTACTGTCCCCAGGATAATCTGTCTGTTGTTTGGAGCACATCCTATTTCCTGGTGTACAGTCATGGCGGGCCGGTTATTTACAATAAGCCTGTACTCGGCAGGTTGTGGCGGAGCACCCTCGGTCGTTGATATGACGAGGCTGTACACAAATTCCCGGTCATCAGGGTGAATCTGTTCGAAAAAGTCTTTCAGGGTTAACTGGTGAATATTTTTGGGATTGCCCATCATTTCAGCCAGATTGTCTGAAACTGTCAGTCGATCCGACAGAGCATCCCAACGCCAGAAGCCAAAACCTGCAATACGCTGGGCACTTGAAAGCTGTTCCTGGTTTTCCAACAGGTTTCTGGCATTGTTGCTCGCACGAAGCTGGAATTTGATCTGTTGAAGGAGAATGGGATAATTCACCGGTTTTACAACGAAGCCTGATGCACCTGATTCAAAGGCCATATCGACAGATTTGCTGTCTTCAAGTCCGGTAATCATCAATATCTGAGGGGGTGTATCTCTTCCATTTCGTGCAGCCTGCGACACACCTCAAAACCACTCATCCCTTCCATTAAAGCATCAAGCAATACGATATCCGGAAGAAAACGTTTGGCCATTACCAGCGCATCTTCACCTTTTTCCGCTTCAAAGACAGTATACCCTGCGGCAGTCAACGCTTTGGATGTTGTCAGACGGAAAAAAGGGTCATCATCCACAAGAAGAATTTGTCCATCCTGTGAGAGGGATGAAGGAGCAGCCATAATTTTTTTGTTTTCTGAAACAGCTATATATTCTTTCTGTAATGCGTCAGCTACCTGTGGCAGCAGGTCTTCAATCTGAGATACGAGAGTCAGTGCACGGGAGGAACCAGTATGTTCAGGAATGGCTTCCAGCTCTGCACAATATTTTGACAGTTCAACAGCACCCAGGGTTGCGCAACTGGATTTCAGCCGATGGGCAATTCTTTTGAGTTCGCTTCTTCTGTTGTTTTTCACTGCTTCTTTGATTGCAGCTATATCTATTGGAGAATGTTTATGAAAATTATTTATTGCATTTGTGAGAATATCATGACCTGTTTCCTTGCTCAGATCATGCAATTGTTGCAATGCAGACGTATCCAGCAGGTTGCGGGGGCTTTTTGAAACGGAATAAGAGATGTTCTCCTCCGGTGTTTCATCAGGAAAAGAAATAATCCATCGGCGCAGTTCTTCCGCAAGCTGCTGACGACTGAATGGTTTACTCAGATAAGCATTCATTCCCGAAGAGAGGCACTGTTGAACAATTCCTTTCTGGACGTCTGCTGTCAAAGCAATAATGGGTACAGGGTCTCTTTTTTCTTCCTGTTCGATTCTGCGAATTTTTTCTGTTGCACTGAAACCATCCATTTCAGGCATATGGCAATCCATCAGGATGAGATCATAGTGGTGGCCGCTCCATGCATTCAGTACCTGTAGTCCGTTTTCAACCAGGTCAGCCTTGCAGCCTAATGCTGACAGCATTCCTATGGTAACATCCTGATTGACCTCATTGTCTTCTGCAAGAAGGATTCTTCCCCGGGAAAGAGGTTGAACTTTTGGAGTTTTTTCGTTTACTGATACAGTATGGCTGAGGGGTTGGGCATTTTGCAGTGAAACAACAGGAAGTTCGACAGTGAAACGGAAACAAGCTCCTTTTCCAGGTGTATTAACGAGGTCGATATTGCCATCCATCATTTCCACCAGCCGTTTTGCGATTGCAAGTCCAAGGCCTGTTCCCCCGTGTTTTCGGGTTATGGTGCCGTCGCCCTGGCTGAAGGCATTGAAAATATGGAGCTGCTGTTCAAACGGTACTCCAGGGCCGGTGTCAGATACTTCAAAGAATATCGTCTGTCTTTTTTCTTGAACAGATTGTACTGTAACCCGAAGTTTTACTTTTCCCTGTTCAGTAAATTTAACTGCATTACCAAGTAGATTGACCAGGATCTGTCTCAGTTTGACCGGGTCACCCGTAACCTGTGCCGGAAGTTTCCGGGGAAGATCAAGCTCCAGATCCAGACCTTTATGATGTGCCTGTCCGGCAACAAGTTCCACTGTATTTTCCAGAAGAGAGCGTAGATTAAAATCTTCAAGGTTCAACTGCAGTTTGTTTGCTTCAATTTTAGAGAAATCCAGAATGTCATTTATGACATCAAGCAGGCTTTTCGCGGAACGGTATGCCGTATCAGCCAGTCGTCGGGCACGAGCGTCCAAATCACTGTCCAGGAGCAGCTCAGTCATACCAAGTACACCGTTCATGGGAGTTCTGATTTCGTGACTCATTGTTGCCAGAAAATCACTTTTGGCCTGACTTGCTGCTTCGGCTGCTTCCCGGGCCTGCTCTGCTGCTTCTTTTGCCTGCACCAGGTTACGGGTACGCTCCCTGACTTTTTCTTCAAGTTCCTGTCGGTAAGATGCCAGGATGTCATCTCTTTCCTGAATCTGTCCGAGCATATCATTGAAATTTTCTATGATAGTAGCAATTTCATCGTTATTTTCCGGTGTCAGCCTGAGGCTGAAATCCTGAGTGTCGGAGACTTTCTGCATGCCACTTAATAAATCGGAAATGGGAGTGGATATACGTTGCTGCAGGCGGTTTGACAGAAGTGACACTCCTCCCATGATTAACGACCAGAGTAATGATGTAATTCCAAGGAAACGTAGAATTCTGTCATAAAGAGGTTGGAGGCTGGTGTCCATCCGGATAGACCCCAGGAACTCTCCTTTAAAGAATATGGGGCGATAAATATGTATGGTACTCCAGGTGATTCTGCTGCTATTAAATTGTTGGCCAGAGCTTTCCGGGGTGGGAATCCCCTGGCTATGGCCGTCATGGACTGTCCAGTTTTCTTCCCCAGGACGCTTGTAGATAGCGAATTGACTGTGGTCCATCTGATAGAGTACAGCACCCTTGACGCTGGGTTCTGTACTCAGTGAGCTGAGGAGCTTATTTGCCGTTTTCTGGTCATCAAAAGTCAAGGCTGCCGTTGAATTGGTGACCACGAAATCTGTCAACACCTCTGCCCGTTCCAGCAGCATCTCACGATAGCTGAAGAATTCAATACCCAGAAAAGCAAGAGCTGTGGCAAGCAGAGCAAGTCCGCTGGTCAGTAAAATCATGTTTTTGATTTTATGGGCAATAGTTTCAGTCAGCCCTTTCATTTTGATGTTCCCTTAGGATTATCGTCAACAATGGTTGCAAGTTCCAGTAGCGGTGCGGCAATTTTCAAACCGGAGGTATGTACATGGCCGATATTAATTTTGAATCCGATTTGGCCATCATTAAGGACAAATTGAATCATTCCTCCCTGGTCGGCAAATTTCTTGCTTTCGCCAATGGTCAGAATAGGTTTGTTCGCGAGGGTGTTTATAATGGAATTGAGATAAGAACGTTTTGAGTCACTGATAAAAACCAGTTGACAGTTTTCATTGATTCCTTCGGATTGCATAAATCGATGGATGGAAATACGAGCATTGTTGACATATCTTTTTTGCAATGTATCCAGCAGAGAACCAAAATCATCTTGTCCAAGGATACAGATGCCAAAACTGCCATCATCACCCTGACTGTATTGTTCCGGCCATTCGATAAATCGTGTTAATTTGTACAGCAGGGCAGCCTTCAGCTTGTATTCAGGGGATACAGATCCGGCTGCGACTATCTGGACGGAGATTACCATCAGGAATATAATTAGTCGAATTGTATTCCTGGTGGTGCGTGATTTCCAGTTGCAGATCATCCGTTTCATGTATTGAATTGTCTGAGGCGTTTGCAATGATACTGTCAAAAAAAGAGACGGACCTGTGCATATACTGCACGCTCAACTTCTGTTGTTAAAAACAGGTTCTCTCCGACAAATTCAGGATGACGGGAATCAAATAGATTCTGTCCTGTCAGGGAAAGCTCAACCTGTTCAACAGGGTGCCAAGCTAGGCGTGCATTAAAGCTTGTATAATTCCGGACGGAATCTTCGTAGAAGAAACTTGTTTTGTCCAGACTGTCGACATAGTAAAACCAGAAATCAAAATTCACTTCGTGGCTGAGATCCATGAGGGAGCGCAGGGAAAACTGGTTTGCAGGACTCGATCCTTTGGTAACTGTATTGGTGTTGCTCATATCGCTGCTCGAATTATCAAAAGAGCTTGAGATTTCAAGAAAACTGTAGTTTGCCTGAATTCGCCACCAGTCAAGTGGACGCCAGTCAAGACTTATTTCGAGACCATAACTGTTTGCCGACATTTTGTTTCCGAAAACAGAATTCGAGAGAGGTGATGTACCTGCTGTCTGTTCAAAAGTCTGAAGTTTGTCATAATCGTGGTAAAAAAAGGCCAGGTCAACAGAGTAATTTTCTTTTGGTTGAACACGGTATCCGAGTTCATAGGCAATAACTGTTTCCGATTCAAAATTTTTATTTCCCTTTACGCGGAGTATCACAGGATCAAATTTAGGGGGGAGGGGAAGAATTCTGCTGATAATATTCGAACTTGCTTCTAAACGGGAAGGAGTTCTAACAGCCCGGGAAACTGCACCCCACAAGGTGTTTTTTTCATTTGCCAGCCAGACTATTCGAGCACTGGGTTGGATTTCCACCCCAGTATAGTCATTATGTTCGAACTTGGATCCCAGGGTAAAACGTACAAGATGCGGCACGAGCTCAATTTCATCCTGGATGAAGCCACTGTAAAGATTTACTTCCTGGCTGTCAGGCAGAAACTGCACCATAAATGAGTTTTTGAAGTCGTCTCTGATGGATCGATAGCCAATTCCCCATATTACATCATGGTTCTCCACTATTTTCAATTGATGCTGGAAGTCAATGTCAAGGGTGTCATGGGTCTGATCAAGGAAAATTTCAGAACGATCTGTATGGTCAAAATAAACCTGCAGGGTTGTGCTGGCCTGATCGGAGATTCGGTAATTCCATTTGGCGAGCAGATTATAGCCTGATGATTCGATTGTGTCGTGAGTAGCCGGTGCAATGTAGAAAGGGGCGTATACCCCGTTTTCAGGATTTGAAGGATCTTTCCATATATTGATGCGCTGGTTTTCATCGGCACTGTAAGCATCACCCTGCAGGGTCCAGCTGTATTTTCCCTTATAATGTCCGTCAACTCGGAATCCACCCTGGGTTTTTTCCCAGCCGTCACCAGCATCTCCTCCCAGTGCCGGGGCATAAGAATCATCCCTGTTGTTGTACTTTAAATAGAATCTTCCAGTAATATCAGATGAAAGATCAGTTCCATAGCGTAAAGATGCAAATCCTTTTTCTTTGTTTCCCGTACCGGCAGTCATCAGACCACCCTGTGTTGAACCGGTATTTTTGGTTATTATATTGATAACACCGTTAACAGCATTGGCACCCCATACTGTTGCTCCGGGTCCGCGGATAACTTCAATGCGGTCAATATCTTCGAGTAACGTATCCTGTACATCCCAATAGACCCCAGAGAATGTAGGGCTGTAAACTGTTCTACCGTCAAGCATCACCAGGAGTTTGTTGGAAAACTGACTTCCAAAACCACGACTGGTAATCACCCATTTTCCGGCATCGATATGAGCCACATGGATGCCTGGTGCCATCCGCAGCGCTTCCGCAATGCTGGTCACCCCTGAGCGCCTTATATCTTCACTGGTTATGACATAGACAGCGGAGGCAACCTCATTGAGCGGCTGCTGTTTTTTGGAGACAGTCGTAACCTTTATTGACAGGAGGTCTTCAAGGGGGAGGTCAAGGTAATCCGCTATGGACTCTTCAGCAGAAACCGGTGTCGAGGTCCCGATCAGCATACAGCAGAAGGAGATAACAATACCTTTAACGATCAAGTCACTATTTTTCATAATCATTCTCGGTTGAGAAAGGAAAGCGGGAAAATGGAAATAACGTATTTTTCTACAGTTATAAAGAATTATCCTTAATCTGAGAATCGTTGTCAAGGTGGAACTATATGATATGGTGCTTCTGCGAAACAGTATGCTTTTCCATCATTTTCCATCATCTTTTTTCTGTAACTTGTCATGTTTTCTTCAGGCAAAGATCACTCTTCTCTATTCTGTTTACATAAAAGACTTCCCGGACAGCAGCGGCCTGCGTTGCAGATTGGGGCGTTTTTCAGAAAATTCCACTGCAGATAGTAATTCTGCCAAAGTCAGATTTCCTCAAACGAAAATTCTATTTTTTTAAGGCACCCTGAAGAGGTTATTTTTATTCCGGAGGTTATGTATGAATATATTACCGTTTCATTTGTGGCAAAAAGCAGCAGAGAATCTTTTAAAACACAGCAACATGCAGAAGGGTGTACCTGTTCTTTTTCTGTTATTTTTTCTTTTTGCAGGAATAGGTTATGCGCAGATCCCGGAGCCGCACCAGGGAGAACTTCTTTTTACACGTGAAAATGGTCGTGCTGTTTCTGCGCCTCTACTCTCCCAGGACATAGATATAGAAATAAGCGGGATTACCGCACGGGTTACGGTGAAGCAGGAATTTATCAATCTGGAGCAGGTGTGGCTGGATGCCCGCTATGTCTTCCCTCTTCCTGATGCATGCAGTGTTGATCATTTGCTCATGCGTATAGGGGAAAGAGAGATAGAGGGAGTAATACAGGAAAAGCAGAAGGCCAGACAACTCCATGAGGCGGCCCGTAGAGAGGGGAGGAAATCTTCTTTAGTGGAGCAGAACAGGCCTAATATTTTTACAACTGATATCGCCAATATTGCTCCCGGTGAAAAAATTTCTGTCAGTATTGAATATCAGCAGGAAGTGGTTCCGGTGGATTCCATTTTTTCACTTCGTTTTCCCATGGTTGTGGCACCCCGGTATATTCCGGGAAAAGCGGTTCGGTTTTCTGCAACCGGGTGGGCGCCGGACACGGACCAGGTGACGGATGGCTCAGAAATCTCACCACCCGTCGACCTGGCTGGAGAAACGACGGTTCCGATCAGAATGAAGATTGATCTTGCCAGCGGTTTTCCCTTAAAAAGAATTGAATCTCTTTACCATGGAATCAAGGTGGAGGAGCTGGAGGAAGGGCACTATTCCATAACGTTGAACGGGGTGGTGAAGGCGGATCGTGATTTTGTTCTCGAATGGGAGGCAGAGGAGGGTAAAGAGACCACAGGAGCCCTATTTGCTGAAACCATGGGAGAAAACCAGTATATGCTTCTTATGCTTATGCCACCGGATACTGTACAGAATGGACCAGTGGCGAGAGAAGTTGTTTTTATTCTCGATATCTCCGGATCCATGGCCGGATCTTCCATAGTTCAGGCGAAAAAGGCGATGGTACTTGCTCTTTCCAGGTTGCAGCCGGTGGATTCTTTTAATCTCATTGTTTTTAATCAGGAGGCAAGATCACTCTTTACGGATTCAAAATCAGCTGACAGAAAAAATATCCAAAAAGCGCTTGAGTATATCAGTACATTACAGGCAGATGGGGGGACAGAAATGAAGGATGCTCTTCTGCTGGCCCTGGATGGGAAACATCATCACAGGAGGATTCGCCAGGTCGTTTTTGTAACCGACGGTGCCGTCGGCAATGAGGATGCACTTTTTGCGATTATTGAAAAAAGGCTCGGAGATTCCCGCCTGTTTACCGTAGGTATCGGTTCGGCCCCTAACTCTTATTTTATGACCAGGGCGGCACGGGTGGGCCGGGGTACCTTTACTTATATCGGCAGGGTTTCAGAGGTAGGGGAAAAAGTGGGGATGTTGTTTAATAAACTTGAACATCCGGTCATCTCTGATATTCGTATTGATCTTGGAGGCAATGCAAGGAAAATCGAATATTATCCCAATCCTATTCCTGATCTTTACTATGGTGAACCTCTTGTTGTCGCATTGAAAACCGGGTGGGAAAATGAATCTCTGCATATTACCGGCAGGGAGGCGGGCAATTTATGGGAAATGATTGGTGATGCCACAAAATTTGGCAAACGAAAAGGAGTGGGGACACTCTGGGCCAGGCGGAAAGTCCGTGCTTTCATGGAAGCACTGGCCCTGGGGGAGGATGAACAGAAAGTGAAGGATGTTGTTCTGAGAACAGCGTTGGAACACCATCTTGTAAGCAGGTATACCAGTCTTGTGGCTACTGATACCATGGTCAGCCGACCTGCGGGAACTGCCAGTGAACAGTCCATGGTGAAGACCCCTCTTGCCCATGGCTGGCAGGCGGCTGCCGTGTTCGGTGGTGGGTCACAGACTGCGACCTCTTCAGCACTTTTCTTGCTGCTTGGAGTTGTTTTTCTTTTTGTCGGACTGTTGTTTTGTGTAATTATCATAAAAAATGATTCAAAATGTGCCTGAACTGACCTCTGGTGAACATTGTGTAAATTTTTCTGGGTCACTGATAATTGTCTCATTGTTTGTGTTCTATAATTATTCTCAAAATTGACACAATGTTCATGAGAAATGCGGCATAGCCGTCATCAACATCGCAGTAGTGGAATATTCCACTTTTGTGTCCTATGGAAATATCTGTGTCAACCCAAATACGTTTCTGCTCCCGTGATGTTGTCATGATGTCTTCTCCGGTAAAATCATTGTCTGTCAGATTTGTTTTGCGAACTGTCATATTCGATGTGGTGAATCGTCATTCTCTTTGATTTTACTGATATCAAACAATTTTTCCCAGGATAATGAATTATATGGGTTTGTCTGATGAAAAAGCGATTTCTTGTTCTTTATATTGTTTCTCTTGGTTGTTGTGTTGCGGGCCTGCTGTTGCTTTCGCTGGGTGGTTGGATTCGTATCAAGGCTGTGGTGGCCGGATATCTGCTGAGCAGATCCTGGGAAATGAGTCTTGAAAGCGGCAGGCCGGTCAAACCTTGGCCATGGGCTGACACCTGGCCGGTGGGGCGACTCAGGACCGCGGACGGGAAAATTGATCTGGTGATTCTTGAAGGAGACAGCGGTGAAGTACTGGCCTTCGGGCCGGGTCATGTCAGCGGCAGTGACAGGGTTGCCGGTAGCGGGCATTGCGTTTTGGCAGGTCACAGAGATACCAGTTTTTCCTTTCTTCAACATCTCAAAAAAAATGATGTATTGCTCCTCCGTGGATTGAACGGTCCTGTTAAATATTATTCTGTGCAATCCTTTCTGGTCAAAAGATCGAATGAACTTTATTTTGACAGCGAGGCGGATAACAGGTTGACCCTCATTACCTGTTATCCGTTCTCTGCTGTTGTTCCGGGAGGAAATTTACGCTACCTGGTTTTTGCAGAAGGTATTCCCTCAGGTGCTGTTCTCTGACCGAAAAACGCGAATTTCCCATGAGAAATGCGGGCTAAAACTTGAAACTGTTTATTATTTCAGTAACCTGATGAGACATGCTACTCAGTTTCTTTGCCCGGTTCTGGATCTGTATAGAGCTTTCGGAAAGGTCAGCAGCCGCTTCATTGACCTTACCTATGTCTCCGGAGATGGTTCCGGCAACAGTTGAACTGTGGGTGACATGTTCATTAACTTCCCTGATACCACTGGAGGTGCGGTTGATGGAATCGGCAATTTCAGCCGTGGCAGAGGACTGTTCTTCTACTGCTGAGGCTATTTCTGTGACAATTGCGTTGATTTCATTGATAATTTTAGATATTTCATTGATTTCGTGTACTGTTGAGCCGGTTGTTTGCTGGACACCCTCGATATTCGATTTTATCTCCAGGGTTGCACTTGCCGTCTGCTGAGCCAGCTCCTTGATTTCATTAGCAACAACACCGAACCCCTTTCCTGCTTCTCCCGCTCTTGCAGCCTCGATAGTCGCATTGAGTGCCAGCAGGTTGGTCTGTTCTGAAATTTCAGTAATGGCCTCAGTCACCTTACCGATTTTTCCGGCCGCCTCTCCCAGTTCACCCATTTTTTCTGAAGCAGATTTTGCCTGCTTCACCGCGGTATCTGAAATGGATCTGGCCTTTTCAGAATTTCTGGCTATATCGTGAATTGTCGCAGTCATCTCTTCTCCTGCTGCTGCCACCATATTGACATTGTCGCTCGATTCCTCCATGGTGGCGGCAACACTGTTCAGGTTACTGCTCATCTCTTCCGCCGACTGGGTCACATTGTCGGCCTGAATGGATGTAATACGGCAATTTTCCGCCATTTTTCCAGATATGGAGAGCAGTTCACCGGAAGATCGCTCCACGGAATTTGAATTGGAGGAAATGTTGATGATAATACTCTGCAGTTTTTCAATAAAAGTGTTGAACCATTCAGCCAGTTCATTAAGTTCATCTTTTCCATTTATTTTCAGACGTTTTGTGAGATCGCCTTCTCCCTCGGCAATGTCCTGAAAATTGGCAATCAGCATTTTCAGACTTTTTACGATTCCGGAAATAATAAAAAGACTGAGAAGGGTCAGACCGATATAAATAATACCCACAGTGGCCAGCATATAGTAGGACCGACGTTCGGTAATGGCGGTCAGTTCCCTGTCTATTTTCTCAATTTGTGTTTCCAGTTTATCGGTATAGACTCCTGTCCCGATCCAGTAGTCCGTACCGGGAATTTCTTTTGCAAAACTGATTTTCGGCCTTGTGGTCCCATCAGGTTCTGACCAGTGATATTCAAGAAAACCACCGCCATTTTCAGCATTTTTCTTCAGAGCCCTGATGACATATATTCCGTTTTTATCCTGTAGGTCACCGAGGTCTCTGCCCTCGTTTGCCGGATTGGCCGGATCGATTATATTAGTGGTATTTCGGTAAATAAAGAAATAGCCGGAATCATTTTCTCCAGAGCGAATAGATTTGAGGATGGAGCGCATGGTGATGACATCCATGTCACTGTTTTTCCCATGGTTTATAAAGCCGGCTATTGATGATGCCAGAATTTCAGTTGCCACTTTGATCTTGATTTTGTGTGCATCGATGAGTACTGTTTTTGTCCTTTCAAGGCCTATATCTTTAATTTTGTTGAGATTCATCCAGGCGAACTGGGCGTTGACAATGAACATGAAAAGGGTCATGGCCAGGATCAGATACATCCTGCCTCTGACTGTAAGTTTACTTAACATGGTATACTTCTCCTCATAAAAATAGATATTGAAAGCCGATAGCGTGCGTATTGTGCAGAAATTGTTGTGCAGTATGCTAAAAATTATATGGAAGGTTAAGGCGTATGGGATAGTTGTTTATTTGTTGTATCACAGGGAAAATAAAATTGTCGAGTAAAAATTTATGGATTTAATACAGCAGTTGGCTATTTAAGGTGGGTGTCCAAGTTGTGCTAAATGTGCATGTCTGTCGTTACGTGCAACTGATATGAAAAACAGAGAGAAGAGTGAAAACGTGGAAAATGGTATTGTTAAAGTCCTGGTGACCCGGGAAGAGGTGGAGAAAACAGTAAAGCGGCTTGGGTCGGAAATAACCCGGTATTATGATGAAAAAGAGACCGACCTGCTGCTGGTAGGGTTACTGCGGGGATCGTTTGTTTTTCTGGCAGATCTTGTGCGGGAGATAAAACTGCCTCTTATGGTAGATTTCATGTCGCTTTCCAGCTACGGTGACGGCACAGTCAGCAGTGGGGATGTCAAAGTGGTGATGGATCTTGACACTTCTATTGAGGGAAGGGATGTTCTCATTGTCGAGGATATTGTCGATACCGGGAACACCTTCAGCAAGGTCATCAGAATGCTGAAAAACAGAAAGCCCCGATCTCTCAAGGTCTGTACTTTTCTTAATAAACCGGAATGCAGGATTGTTGATGTGAAGATAGATTTTTGCGGCGTTGATATCCCCAATGAATTCGCTGTGGGATACGGGCTGGATTATGCCCAGAAATATAGAAATCTTCCCTATGTGGGGGTCCTTGACCCGGAAATTCTGGAGGAATAACATGAGTGATCTGGTTAGATGCCCTGGATGTGGGGCAAAAAACAGGATTGCAGCGGAGAAACAGCATCTCGTTGCAAAATGTGGAAAATGCGGAAGTAAACTTCCAGCGCAGGGTGGGGTAATTGAACTGGATGACAGTGGTTTTCAACGAGTCGTTATGACGTCTTCCCTCCCGGTTCTGGTTGATTTTTATTCACCGACCTGCGGTCCCTGTCATGCACTGGCCCCTGTTATTGATCAGCTGGCACGTCAGTATGCAGGGAGGGCCCTGATCTGTAAACTTGACACCAGTCGTCATCAGATGAGTGCGGCAAAGTTCAAGATTCGTGGTGTTCCCACTCTACTCTTTTTCAAAGGGGGGAAGCAGGTGGATCAGGTGGTTGGTGCAGTTCCCGCCCATGAACTGGAGCAGAGACTTGACAGACTGTGTTGAAATTATCGCCAGGCAAAATATGGTTGCTCAAAATGGGCAACCCGTGTCTGTTTTCCCAGGAGGGCAACTTCACGGAACTGGTAGAGTATGGCCGCAGTGGGGGTGGCAATCCAGGAGTTTCCCACCGGCATGAAGAGAATTGGATCTTCGGATTCAGGGGAGTTGTCTAAAACCGGAGCATCTTTTCTGAGAAGTTCCCGGCAGGAAATTCTGTGAATTGACGCCACCTCTTCCGGGTTGGCATGCAGGTACGGTGTTTGCCCGCCCCAGAGTATGACTGGAGTGATATGAAACCCGGACCTGGTGATGAAATCATCAAGACAACCCAGTATCCGGTCTTTTTTCAGGTGCAGTCCAACCTCTTCCGCCAGTTCCCGCAGGGCCGTTTCTTCCTCTGATTCTCCTGTATCAATGCTGCCTCCGGGCAATGCCCACTGGCCTGCATGGTTTTTCAACCTGGCTGATCGCCGGGTCAGGATCAGGGCTGCCCCCTCGTCTGTTTCGGGCAGGAGTCCTCCAATATTTCCAGAGTTACGGTAATCAACAATTGTAATTGCCACAGCAGCCCGTCGCAACCCTCTGTTATTGAGAGGTTTTCTCTTGAATTTTGTGAGATTGCTCTCTACCAATTCCCGAAGGCTGTTTGAGCAGGTAATGTTTTTCATATTGTGCATTCTGGATCCGGCATGGTTTCCCGGCGGTGTTTGTGCTGTTGTATAAGAAATGAATACATTGTCCCCAATGCCAGTTCCTTTTACAAGAGAATGATGTCATTGACGGGAGCTGGAAGAAATAAAAGTAACAAAAACATACTACCTAAGTCCTGCAATTTGCAAGTTTACCGGAGATGCAAGGCAGCAAAAGTGCAGGATTCAGGTAGTATTTTCAGGAGTAATAAAATGCTGGACAATATAGTGCCCTTTATACTGTTTGTCATTGCCATGACAGGGACACCGGGGCCGGGAAATCTTACGATGATGGCGATCGGTCAGACAACAGGGTTTTCCAGTGCCATACCGTTTCTGCTGGGTACTGCGGTTGGCTGTATTCTCCTGGATACCCTGGTTGCCTGTGGCCTGGGTGAACTTTTGCTTGCATCACCCGCAGCGGCTTTGGCTCTAAAGGTTACAGGGCTTGTCTATATTTTTTACCTTGCAGGAAAGGTTTTGTTTCTTCAACTGGAAGGGAAAAAGGTAACGAAAAAGTTTTCTTTTTTTGAAGGGTTTCTGATCCATCCCCTGAGCCCGAAAAGCTGGGCCATGGCGGTTGTCGCCTTCAGCCAGTTTATGATACCGGAACAGGCTCTTCTGCCCCAGGTTGCAGTTTTTGTAGCAACTTTTCTCATGGGCCTTCTGGTTTTTCACAGTTCCTGGTGTGCGGCAGGGGCTTTTATCCCGAGATTGGTTCAGTCGCGGAGGACTCTTTTTTTTATTAATTGTATCATGGTCGTTCTGATGGTCGGAGCCACGGTCTGGGCCATGCTGGGGTGACACAGAGTCAGCCGGCAAAACGGATCAGAGCGAGGCTGAGCCAGGGGAAATAGGTGATGATAATCAAGGTGACGAGGAGCAGGGCCAGAAAGGGGAGTGTGGATCGATAGAGTTCGGTGATCGGTTTTTCAAAGCGATAGGAGGCGAGAAAGAGATTCAGGCCGACAGGTGGAGTGCAGTAACCGATCTGCAGGTTTGTGAGAAAAATAATACCGAGATGGACAGGATCGACTCCGTAGCCTGTGGCAATGGGCAGGATCAGCGGGACGATCAGAACCAGGGCCGAAAAAATATCGAGCATGGCCCCAACGATAAGCAGGAAGATATTTAACAGCAGGAGAAAGGTATACCTGGAGTCTATATAGGTCTGGATAAAGGTAAAGAGGCGTGTCGGGACCTCCTGGTCAATCAGGTAATTTGTTGAGGCCATGGAGGCCGCAAGAATAACAAGTATACCACCGAAAAGGATCATGGATTTGCTCATGATGGAGGCAAGAGCGGAAAAAGGAATATCCCTGTGGATGAACAGTTCCACAACAAGGACATAAAGAGCTGTTACCGCCGCGGCTTCTCCGGGTACAAAGATACCGCCGTATATTCCCCCCAGCAGGATGACGGGCAATGGCAGCTCCCAGCCGATTTCACGAAGGGTGGTTATTTTTTCTTCCAGGGTAGTTTCGGGGGTATCAATCTCCCTTTTCGGACGCTGAAGAATGGAATAGCCCATCAGGAGAATGAGCATCAGGATGCCCGGCAGGATTCCGGCGAGAAAGAGCTGGTCGATTCTCGATTCGGCGATAACTCCGTAGAGGATCAGGGGCAGACTGGGGGGAAAGAGCAGACCAAGGCTGCCTGAGGAGGTGATAAGTCCCATGGAAAAACGCTCGGAGTACCCGTCTTTTAACAGCGCAGGCAACAGCAGTCCGCCAAGGGCGAAGATCGTCACCCCGGATGCACCGGTAAAAGCGGTAAAAACGGCGCAGACCAGCAGGGTGATAACAGCCAGTCCGCCGGGCAGCCAACCGAGAAAGAGCTGTGAGAATTTCAACATCCGTCGAGGGGCCTTGCTTTCAGAAAGAAGAATACCGGCAAAGATAAAGAGAGGCAGGGAAACCAGCAGCGGGGTGTCAGCCAACCGTGACATTTCGATAATTACTACCGAGATATCGATATCGGCGGAGGAAAAGGAAAGCAGGGCCAGCGCTGATATAATCAGAAAAAGCGGAGTGCGCAGCAGGGCCAGAACCAGAACCAGAATTTTTAGAATATTCACCGTCTGCCTCCCGCAATTTTTCGGTCAGGGGAGAAACAGCGGATTGCTGCAAGGATCGAACCTATCAGGTATTTGAAGGTCATCAGGGCAAAGGTGAGGAGAAAAATACTGTTTGGCACCCACGAGGGAAGACCGAACAGGGCAGTCCCGCCAAACTCCATTTCACTCTGAAGAAAGAGCCAGGAGGCAAAGGCCAGCCCCCCGGCGGCGGCTGTACAGAAAAGATCAGTGGCCAAAGCGACCCAGGGCCGCAGAAAGGAAGGGACAAGAAACCCCGTGAAATCAAGAGCAATATGCTTTCCTGCACCCGTTGCCTTCAGGCCCCCGAGGAGGCCGCACCAGAGAACAAGGTGCCTGAGGAGTGGGTCGGCCCAGATCAGTCCCCCGGATGTCCAGCGCATGACAATCTGCAGACAGGCGAGCAGGAGCATGAGAGAGAGCAGGAGGCAGAGAAGAAGATCCTCTCCCCTGCCTGTCAGTCGGGCCAGTTTTTGTAACGGATGGGTTGGTGTACTCAATTATCCTTCCCGTTTTCCTGGTTTTTCCTGAACTCACTCAGCAGTGCTGTGGCCTGGGAATAGATTTCCGGAGAGAGGGATTTTTTCACAAGCTGCTGTACGGCCTCATCCCGTTTTTCTCGAAGCCTGCGGATTGTTCCCTTGTCTGCCTTGACGAATGTAACCCCTCTCTTTATCAGGACCTGCCTGGAATCAAGGTTACTGGCACGGGTGTTTTCAAGGAGGACGGGAAAATGCTTCGCGGCCGCCGTGTGGATAATTTTCTTATATTTTTCGGGTAGTTTTCCATACGCTCTGCCATCAAGAAGAAATACGCCATAGGCATACCCGTAGGGGACATCTGTAATGTATTTCGCCTTGGTGAACCACTGCAGGACAATGGAACCGTAGAGGGAATTATAGACGGTATCCACAAGACCTGACTGCAGGGATGAAAGAACATCAGGAATGGAGAGCTGTACAGGGCTGATACCAAGTGCGGCCAGGAAGCTTTCAGAGACGGGGTCGCCTGAGGGACTCCAGTTGGAGGAATTTTGCAGGTCGCTGAGGGTTGCCACAGGTTTTGTGGACATGGCATAGATAAAACCGACTTCAGTCATGGCCACAAGTTCCAGTCGTTTTTTCTGAAATTTCTCCTTGAAAGTGGGCAGCAGTCCTGCCAGGGTATAGTCTATCTCCTCGTAGGAATTGAAGAGGAAGGGGATAGCCATCACTCTGAAATCTGGCACGATTCTGGCGATTCCAGTCATGGTGAAACCACCGCCATGGAGTTGTCCCACCCGCATTTTTCTGTACATGGCCTGATCATCTCCCATGACCCCGCCCGGGTAGACCCGGAAACTGACTTCCCCACCCGTTTTCTTCTTCACCTCCGCACCGAATTTTTTAAACTGCTGCACCCATACGGATCCAGCGGGGGCAAGGCTGCCGATTTTGAACAGGTATTTTGATCTGGCTTCCACCAAGTGTGCAGTCGACAGGAGAATGAGAGTTACGGAAAAAAGAGTAAAGAGTCGTTGTTTCATAAGGTTTCGTGAAGTAGAGGGAGGAGGGACTGATCATTCAGCAAAATAATCTTCCTCCAGGAGTCGCCTGGCTTTTCTTACTGCCAGTACATTACTCAATGCAAATTCCGGCGCACTGTCAATGGGGAAGTCAAGGATCTCCTTGAGCAGGGCATTATACAGCTTTTTGTCCTGGGTCTGCCTGGCCAAGGTGGCGGCATAGGTTGCCTGGACAAGCAGGAATTTTCTTTTTGAGAGTTCCAGGGCCCGCTTGAAATGGTATCTGCTGAGTTCCGGTTTTCCACCGAAAAGAGCAGGTTTGGCAGCATAATATCCTGCAAAAAAGAGGTGGATGGAGCCTGCCTCAAAAGTTTCGTCCAGTTCAAGGAGTCTGGCCATGATTTTTTCTATGACAACAAGGTCTGCCATGGCACCGGGAGAACCGTGCTGGGCCTGTACCCAGCTTATCCAGCCAAATGTTCCCCAGAATACGGAAGGGACGTCACCCTTGCCAAGTCCGGCAAGGCTTTTGTCAAATTCCGGGCCCTCCATCTGGTCCATGGGCAGAAAATGGCTCAGGAGCTTCAATCCGTATCCATGCGCTTTTTCCGTAATTGCAGCGATACGTTCTTCAGAAGCGCCGCATTCAGGGAGGGTCGCAGCATAGGCGCTGTAGGACTGGGCGCCGGTTCGCAGCAGGTTTTCGCTGTCCGGGGAACCGGCGATCATGCTGTCTATCATCAGCAGGAAGGCTGGTGCACCTTCGCAGACCAGTTCGGGGTCGGTCTGTTTCCTGAGGTTACCGGCAGCCGGTTCCACAAAGGTTGAAGTAAGCAGGGATGAGCATGAGGAAAAGGCTGCTACAGTGAAGAGAAGAACAGTTATTGTCCAGATAATGCGGATGGACATGACAGGGCTCCGGGAAAGAATACAGAAGAATCCCCTCCCTCGCATCGAACCGGACCGACAAAAGAGGGGATATATGGCTTTATTGCATTATTGCTGCTGTGGCTGCTCTCCTGTGGCTGTGGAGAGGGCATCCTGGGTGGCCTTGACCACTTCCTTGGTGGCTTCAACCATATTGTTCATCGCTTCCTTGACACCTGTTTCGGCCGCGGCGGTCTGCTGGGTGGTCTCATTTTTGACAATTTCCTTTCCCGTTTCCACTACCTCAACCGCCACTCCCCTGGTTGCTTTCAGCATTTGCTCTGTGGCGGTGACCATTTGCCTGGTCATGTAAACCATATTATTAGTGGCGACGACAAGTTTTTCGACTGCTGCAGCAATTTCTTGACCTCGGGCATCGAGGTGGGGAGCGGGTTGTTCGGCTGCCGACGGGTATCTTTTCTGAAGATCACAGGGTTTGTTTACAGGAGATACTTCCTCTGTTTTTGTTTCTTCAGCAACCGTTGTTTCCTGTGGTTGTTCGGTGACCTGCTTCTGCTGACCGTGGTTATCCGCCGGTGCCGATTCGACTGTTTTTTCCACGACAACTTGAGTTTCTTCACTCTTTTCTTCTTTTATTACCACGTGCGGGGTGGTTGCCTGCTCCACTGTTGCCTGGATTTCAGTTTTCTTGTGTTTGGCCTGTTTTTTTTCATTTTTATCAGGAATACAGCCGGATACAAAGAGATAGCACAGGACGAGAATGATTATTCCATATTTCATTTTTTGCTCCTTTATACATTAAGTTCAAGATAGAACAGTAGGTTTTGTGGGTTTCCAAGAAAAATGCAAGTCGAACAATATCATATATCCCGGGAGTTTTGAACTGTTATTTTGTGAGGCTGCCGGGGTTTCTGGAACTGTATATACCTGCCATTCCATTGATTTCAGAAATAATTATTCTTTGCAGTTCTGGTGGAGAGACCACTTTTGCATGGCTTCCGTATTGCAGAATTTTCATGGTGATCTCTCTGAAATCACTGACGGGAAGTCGGAGCAGTAATCCCTCGTCGGTCTCTTTTGTTTCCTGATCTCTGTGCCAGAACTGGTTGCGAACCAGTTCCGCCGCCGTTCCCGTGAAGAGAATTTCGGCAGTACAGCGGAGACTACCTTTGAAAATGCCAAAGGATTCCTGCAGGCTTTGTCTGTCAATGCTCAGTCCTGGTGGAATCGGACTGTCGGTGATTTCCACGGTAGTGATTCTGGCCATATGAAAGAGGCGAACAGCCTCTCGCAGGTTGCAGTAGGCCAGCAGGTACCAGCGTCCCTGGTAGTTGTGAATGAGCAGGGGGGCGATTTTCCTGGTGCTGTTTTTTTTATCAAGAGCCTGATAGGAGATGTTCAGGAATTTCTCCCTGGCCAATCCGTCAGAAATTACGGTAAAAATATGGTGGTCAACAGTTTCCACTTCTATCCACTCGCAGGAAATTTTTTTCAGGAGTTTCCGGTAGTCCGGCAGGACCATGGTGGACAGTTTTTTTTCGAGCTGTTGTACTTCCGGCAGCTCTGCCAGCCCGGCTTCGCCGGCGAACCTGTTGAGCATAGTGAGCAGAAAAACAATGCGGGGGCCGTTTTCAAAGGGGAGGGCAAAGGATTCATCCCCGTATCTGTAACCGTTTTTTTCCCGGTCAAAGACCAGGGGCGCCAGAAGGCGGTCCCGCAGGTAGGCAATATCTCTTTTGGAAGTTGCCGGGGAAGTTTCAAATTGTGCCGAAAGACTCTTTGAGTTGGGGAAATTTCCCTTCACCACTTCCTGGTGGAAATAGAAGACCCGTTCAAGCAGGCTCATGGGTTATTTGGCGTGTCTGCGATGTTTGACCGGAAGGATTTTCAACTGGTCCCTGTACTTGGCGACTGTCCTTCTGGCAATTTTTATATTCTGTTCAGCCAGTTTTTTTGCAATGGCATTATCGCTGAGCGGTTTGGCCTTGTCCTCTTCCCTGATCATTTTCTTGATCCGCGCCTTGATCGATTCAGCGGCCAGTGCATCTCCTCCAGTGCGGGGAATGGCCGTGGAGAAGAAGTATTTCAGCTCGTAAATGCCCTGGGGTGTATGGACATATTTGTTGGAGGTGACCCGGCTGATGGTGGATTCGTGCATTTCAATATCATCGGCCACATCTTTTAAAATCAGGGGACGCAGGTAATGGGGGCCGTGTTCGAAAAAATCACGCTGAAATTTCAACAGGCTTTCCACGACCTTGTATATGGTGCGCTGCCGCTGGTGCAGGGACTTGATAAACCAGTCGGCATTTTTAAGCTTGTCGCTGATATAGTTCTTTGATTTTTTTTCCAGATCCTTGCAGTTTTCCAGCAACTCCTGGTAATGGGAGGAGAGCTTCAGTCTCGGCAGGTCATCATCATTAAGGCGGATGACATATTCGCCGTCTATCTTGCGGACGTAGACATCAGGGACAATATAATTGGTATTTTCGTTGGTGTAGGGCAGTCCCGGAAAAGGAGAGAGTTCAGAAGTAATAAAATCAATTGCCCGACTGATTTCAGGTTTCTTCTTTCCGGTAGCTCTGGCAATTGCCTTGAAGTTGCGGGTAACAAGAAGGGGCAGGTGGTTTTTTACTATTTCGGCAGCCAGGCTGTTTTCCTTACCCATCCTCTCAAGCTGCAGGTAGAGTGACTCACTGACGTCCCTGGCTGCAATGCCCGGAGGATCAAGGTCCTGAATCACTTCAAGAACATATTCAGCATCATCCCTGTCGCAGCCGGTTTCAGCCTGTATCTGGTCCAGGTCGACTTCCAGAAAACCGTAGCGGTTGAGGTTGCCGATGATGAACAGGGCAATTTCCATCTCCTTTTCGTCCAGTTCGCAATGGGCAAGCTGCCATTGCAGGTAGGACATCAATCCCGGTTTTTCGGAAATAAATTCGAATTGGGATGGGGTATCGGCGGGGGGTGTTTCGTGGGCAAAGGAGAAGTTTGAATCAAAATTATTAGCGTAATCTTCCCAATTTACCTCACCCATCTTATCGGATATTTCCACTTTTTCCGTGACATCCAGCTCCCTGCCTTCTTCGCCGGTCTGTTCAACGGTTGAGGAGAGGGACAATGGATTTTCGATGGTTTCAGGGGTGGACAGATCCTCTTCCAGGGCCGGATTCTGTTCAATTTCCGCCTGGAGAGCATCGGAGAGTTCCAGCCTGTTGAGCTGAAGGAGCTTGATGGCCTGACGCAGCTGGGGCGTCATTACGAGTTTCTGGGCCAGCTTGAGCTGGAGTCTGAGTTCGAGGGCCATGGAATATCAGTTACATATGAAAATTTTCACCCAGGTACATCTTGCGGGCGACTTCACTTTCAATAATATCGTCCGCCACACCGGAGGTGAGTATCTGTCCTTCATTCATAATATAGGCAAAGTCACAAACCTGCAAAGTTTCTCTGACATTATGATCGGAGATAAGAATTCCAAGTCCCTTGTTCTTAAGGTTGTAAATCAGTTTCTGCAGGTCGTTAACGGCCAGGGGGTCAATCCCGGCAAAGGGCTCGTCCAGGAGGATGAATTTGGGCCTTGTGGACAGGGCCCGCATGATTTCCACCCGTCTTCTTTCTCCACCGGAAAGGGCATGGCCCTTGTTGTGGCGGAGATATTCAATACCGAGATCATCCATCAACTCGTCAATCCTTGCGTTGATTTCCTGTTTGGACAGCCCCAGCGGCTCCAGAATTATCCGCACATTTTCTTCCACCGTCAGCTTTTTAAAGACAGAAGGCTCCTGGGCAAGATAGGAAATACCTTTCAAAGCCCGTTTATAGATGGGAAGATTGGTGATCACCTCACCGTCAAAAAGAATATTCCCCTTGTTCGGGCGGATGAATCCGGCAATGGAATAAAAAGATGTTGTTTTTCCGGCACCGTTGGGACCGAGCAGGCCGACCACCACACCTGTTGTGACCTGGAGGCTGACGCCGTCTACAACCGTGCGGGGACCGTAGCGTTTTACAATATTTCTGGTTTCCAGCAATGACATGATATTTTCTGACTGCGCACAAAACTCAATCCGGAAAAGCAGTTGCGGTTTCAGGTAAGCTGAGTTTTCAACTCCCTGAAGCCATGAAGATTTTGTGGCTTTATTTTAAGTAATATGATGAAAATTTATTAAAAATTATTTAACTGAGCTGATTCAGAAGATAAAAAATTTATTTTTGAATAATGGTCATATTGACCCGTGATTTCTTTTTCTTTCTGCCGGACTTGGAAACAGTTGTTCCCACCCTGCCTATAACCTCGGAGCGACCTTCGTCCAGATAGTAAATGATCTTGCTGCCGCTGACCATGTTCTGTCCCTGCCAGGCCTTGGCATTATCAACAAGGATAACCTGTCTTTCCTTTGAAAGATAGATCATTTTTTTCCCGGTACCCAGCCAGTCGCCCCTGGTGACCTCCACATTTCCGGTACAGATCAGTTTCTCAACCTGCTGGGCCATTTTCGGGCCATTTTTTTTCTTTTTCTTGTCCGCCCTGGTGTAATAGACGGTCATTTTGTCCGCACGGATGCGCACATCACCCTGTTTTGCGTCGACATCGCCGGTAAAGACTACGGAGTTACTTTTTTCCGTTGAGGTCATATGGTCGGCTTCGATATGAATGGGTGATTTTGCCGAAAAAACGGTGACCGGAAAAAGCAGGATAAGTGCTGCAAGCAGTGAAACTGCGATATGGGAATGAAAAAAGATCTTCATTGTATTGCTCCCTTTCAGGTGGTTGTCCGGCAGGAGAAGGGGTTCAGTCCCTGGCTTGTGCCGGTTTCAGTATCGGGCGCATGGTAGCTTACTGACCGATAATTGTAAAGAGTTGGTAATTCCCGCCGCTACTGACAACGAAAAAAAACCGCTTCAAAGTAAGTGTAGATGAAAACACAAAGTTACAAATCCTGTGACCAGTTATGCTTCAAAGAGTGCTTTACTTAACTTTTATAAGTCAGTACAATATTTTCACTTTTTCCCCAAACAGGGGGATGCGGATCAAGAGAAACGACTTTGCCACAACGATATCATGAAAATTGTAGAAAAAAATATTGAAAAAGCCAAGGTACTGATTGATTCCTTACCTTACATGCAGGAGTTCAGGCATAAGACCATCGTCATCAAATATGGTGGTCATGCCATGGTTGACGAGCACCTGAAGAAACAGTTTGCCCTTGATGTTATTCTTCTCAAACAGGTAGGTATTAATCCGATTATTGTCCATGGGGGCGGTCCCCAGATCAACAGGTTACTGGACCGGCTGGGGATAAAACCCAGTTATGTGCAGGGAATGCGTGTCACCGATGGAGAGGTGATGGATGTGGTGGAGATGGTGCTTGTGGGCAAGGTGAACAAGGAAATTGTCGGTTTGATTAACCATTGCGGCGGCAAGGCCGTGGGGCTCTCCGGTAGGGATGGGGATCTTGTCTGTGCCCGCAAACTGCGGGTGAGCTCCAGGCCGGAAAGTGCGGAAACAGGTGTTAATCCTCCGGAATTGATCGATCTTGGTCGGGTAGGTGAGGTGACTGCCGTGAATCCGGGCGTTTTGGCAAGTCTCAGCAGCAATGATTTTATTCCTGTGATTGCCCCGGTTGGGGTGGGGGAGGACGGCCGTGCCTTTAATATCAACGCTGACCTGGTTGCCGGGGCCATTGCCGGAGAACTGGCCGCGGAAAAACTGATCCTGCTCACCGATGTGCCCGGTGTGAATGATCGTGATGGCCGACTGATTACAACCCTGCCCCATGGCGAACTGGAACAGTTGATTGATGACGGGACGGTAGCGGGGGGGATGATTCCCAAGGTCCGCTGTTGCGTGGACGCACTCAGCCACGGAGTTTCAAAAACATATATTGTTGATGGCAGGGTGGAGCATTCGATTCTGCTGGAGATGTTTACGCCGGAAGGCGTCGGTACGGAGATATACTGATGAAAATGACAGAGATTGGTAATGCGGAACTGAAGAAAAGAGCGGATGCTGTTTTTATCGGCAATTATGCCAGGTATCCTGCGGCCATGGTACGTGGAGAAGGGTGTCGACTTGTTGATGGCGACGGGCGGGAATATCTTGATTTTCTGGCTGGCATTGCAGTCTGTTCCCTGGGCCATTGTCATCCAAAAGTGACTGAAGCGGTTCGCGAACAGGCCGGACTCCTTGTCCATGTCTCCAACCTTTATTATACAGAGCCCATGACCCGTCTGGCGGAGCTTCTTGTTGCCAATTCCTTTGCTGAAAAAGTCTTTATGGCCAACAGTGGCGCCGAAGCAAATGAGGCAGCCATCAAGCTTGCCCGGATCAACGGTGGTCAGGGGAAATTTGAGATTATCAGCCTTACCGGTTCCTTTCACGGCCGAACCCTGGCGACGGTGGCTGCCACGGGGCAGCCTAAATTCCATGAAGGGTTTGAACCCATGCCCGCAGGATTTCTCCATGCTCCTTTTGGGGACTTGGAGGCCATTGAGAAGTTGGTAACAGACAGGACCTGTGCTATTCTCTGTGAACCACTGCAGGGAGAAGGTGGGGTGAGACCTCTTGAAAAGGAGTATCTGCAGGGAATCAGAAAATTGTGTGATGAAAAGAACCTCCTGCTCATCTTTGATGAAATCCAGACCGGTATGGGCCGGACCGGAACGCTGTTTGCCTATGAGCAACTGGGAGTGATTCCAGATATCATGACCCTGGCCAAGGGGCTGGGTAACGGGCTGCCCATCGGGGCCATGTTGACTTCGACTCAGCTTGCCGCTGCTTTTGTCCCGGGAACCCATGCTTCCACCTTTGGCGGTAATCCTGTTGCCAGCGCGGCTGCAGTTGCGGTGTTGGGCGTGATGCTGGAGGATGGGTTTCTTCCGGGTGTCAGGGAGAGAAGTCTTTATTTCAGAGGGGAACTGGAAAAGCTGGCAGAACGTTATCCCACCATTATCAGCAGGATCCGGGGGCTTGGTATGATTCTCGGGGCTGTTCTGACTGATACGGCTGTTGCCATGGGAACGGATATTGTTAACGCCATGTTTGAAAAAGGATTTCTGATGAATTTTGCCGGCAATGTCGCTTTACGGTTTGTCCCGCCTCTGGTCGTCACAATGGCGGAAATTGATGAACTGATTTCGGCACTCGATGGGGTTTTGGCAGAAGTAAACGTGTAAAACCGATAAAAAATCTCATTTCTGGACAGACACTGACTGACATTGCCGGAAAATGCTTTGCAAATCGTCTTTTTTTTAGGTAATGATATTTCTTTTCTCCCCGCTGTATAGGTTCAGTTGGCCTCTGGATGGCCGTCAGGGTGGATCGTGAAAGGGCGGGGAGGTAATTCAGCCAGGTGAGAAACGTGCCAAAGCATTTACGATCATTACAGGAATTTACAGGAGACGAGCTGCTCAGTCTGGTCCGGCGGGCCATTGAAATGAAGCAGGAGCGGAGTGAAGGTGTTGCCCATAACCAGCTGGCCGGAAAGACGGTTGGTCTTATTTTTGAAAAACCCTCAACCAGAACCCGCGTCTCCTTCGAATCTGCCATGTACGGTCTGGGCGGTCAGGTGATTTTTCTTTCAGGCCGGGATACCCAGCTTGCCAGGTCAGAACCGTTGAAGGATATGTCCAGGGTCATGTCCCGTTATGTGGACGGCATGGTGGTCAGAACCTTTGGCCAGAACGTGGTGGATGAGCTGGCGGATTATGCGTCCGTTCCGGTGATAAACGCGCTCACAGACCTGCATCACCCCTGTCAGATTCTGAGTGATATCATGACGGTTGTTGAAGAGAAGGGTAGAATTGAAGACCTCCATATCGTCTGGCTGGGAGACGGCAACAATATGGCCAATTCCTGGATCCAGGCGGCGGCGAAGATCGGTTTCAGGCTGACTCTTGCCTGTCCGGATAAATACGGGCCGGATGATAACATCCTGGCGCTGGGCCAGACCGAGGCGACAAAACCGATTACCCTGATAAATGATCCTGTGGAGGCGGTACAGACAGCGGATGTGATCAATGTGGATGTCTGGGCGTCGATGGGAATGGAGAATGAGCAGGAGGAGAGGTTGAAGGTTTTTTCCCCCTACCAGTTGAATACAGCCCTTCTTGACAGGGCACCGGCCGGGGCCATTGTGCTTCACTGTCTGCCCGCCCACAGGGAAGAGGAAATAACGGACGAAGTTCTGGAGTCAAGCCGTTGTGTCGCCTTTGACCAGGCGGAAAACAAAATGCACATACATAAGGCGATTCTGGAGAAATTTCTTGCCTGATCAACAGGCAACCGGTCCCGTTGAACAAAACTATAATGACAAGAATGAGAAAATCAGAGGATATAAATGGGTGTTAAAAAAATAGTGCTTGCCTATTCAGGCGGTCTGGATACATCGGTAATATTAAAATGGCTGGCCGAGGAATATAACTGCCCTGTCATAGCCTATGCCGCCGATATCGGTCAGAAAGAGGACTGGGATGCTGTTCGGGAAAAGGGAATAGCTACCGGTGCGGAGAAGGTTATTATCTCCGATCTGCAGAAAGAGTTCGTGGAGGATTATATTTTTCCTGCCTTTCGCGCCAACGCAATCTACGAGGGGACCTACCTTCTCGGCACATCCCTGGCCCGTCCAATTATCGCCAAAGAACAGATCAGAATAGCAAAGGAGGAGGGCGCTGATGCCGTCAGCCATGGGGCTACCGGAAAGGGAAATGATCAGGTTCGCTTTGAGTTGGCTTATATCGGTATTGATCCTACCCTGAAGATTATTGCACCGTGGCGGACCTGGGATCTCAATTCCCGGCAGAAGCTGGTGGAATTCGCCAAAAACCACGAAATCCCGGTACCGGTCACCAAGGAAAAGCCATACAGTTCCGATGAAAACCTGCTCCATATCAGTTTTGAAGGTGGGATGCTGGAAGATCCCTGGACAGAGCCCGACGAGGGAATGTACCAGCTGACCGTTTCCCCGGAGGCGGCTCCGGATAAACCGACCTACGTGGAGATTGAATTCAGCAATGGTGATCCCATCGGTCTGGACGGAGAAAAAATGGATCCTCTGCCACTCTTTCTGCGTCTCAATGAGCTGGCGGGAACCAATGGCATCGGGCGTCTTGACCTGGTGGAAAACCGCTTTGTCGGCATGAAGTCCCGTGGGGTGTATGAAACTCCCGGCGGCACCCTGCTGCGTGCTGCACATATGGCCCTGGAAACAATCACCATGGATCGCGAGGTTATGCGCATCCGTGATTCCCTGGTACAGCGTTACGCGGACCTGGTCTACAATGGTTTCTGGTTCTCTCCGGAAAGGGAGCTGCTGCAGACCACAATGGATGCCAGCCAGAAAACGGTGAACGGCGTTGTCCGGATGAAACTCTACAAGGGTAATTGTACGGCGGTGGGTAGAAAATCAGTTCAATCCCTCTACCAGGAGAACTTTGCCACCTTTGAAGAGGATGATGTTTACGATCAGTCCGATGCGACCGGATTTATCCGTCTGAACGGACTGCGCCTGAAAATCAACGCTTTGCAGAAGAGCGGTCTGGAAGGAAGAATTGCCAACTATTATGACTGATTCAAAAAAGCAGCCAGGATCTTCAGAAAAATTATGGGGCGGGCGTTTTGCGGAAAAAACCGCCGCTTCGGTGGAGGATTTTACCGCCTCGATCCAGTACGATTCCCGGCTGTATAAATATGATATTGCCGGTTCAAGGGCCCATGCCGCCATGCTGGCAAGCCAGGGAATTCTCTCAAGGGATGAATTGGAAGCCATTGATTCCGGCCTGGTGGAGATTGGTCGGGAAATAGAGGCGGGAACATTCCGATTTAAGGCAGAGTTGGAAGATATTCATATGAATATCGAAAAAGCTCTGGTTGACCGCATCGGTCCGGCCGGGGCAAAACTGCACAGTGGTCGCAGCAGAAATGACCAGATCGCCCTTGATTTCAAACTCTATCTCCGTGATCAGTGTGATCTGCTCATGGAGCTTCTGAAGGGAGTCAACAGGGGCTTTGTCAGGCTGGCCCGCGGCTACCTTGGTGCGGTCATGCCCGGTTACACGCATATGCAGCGGGCCCAGCCCGTTCTGGTTTCCCATCATATGCTTGCCTATTTCGAGATGTTCTCCCGGGATCATTCCCGATTAGAGGATTGCCGCAGGCGGCTGAATCTCTCTCCCCTGGGGTGCGCGGCCATGGCCGGAACCGGTCTGCCAATTGACCGGGAGCAGGTGGCGGAGAATCTGGGATTTGACGGGGTTACCGCCAATTCCATGGACAGTTCCGGTGACAGGGATTTTGCCATAGAGTTTACCTCATGCTGTGCCATGATTCAGCTCCATCTCTCCAGGCTGTCAGAAGAACTTGTCCTCTGGTCAAGTCAGGAGTTTTCCTTTGTGGAAATATCTGATAAGTTCTGTACAGGTTCATCAATCATGCCGCAGAAGAAAAATCCGGACATCCCGGAGCTGATCCGCGGCAAGAGTGGCAGGGTTGTCGGCAGCCTCATGAGCCTGCTGACCCTGGTCAAGGGGTTGCCCCTCACCTACAACCGGGATCTGCAGGAGGATAAGGAACCTGTTTTTGATGTGGTGGATACGGTGTCTGCTTCCCTATCCATCATGGCTGAACTGTTGGAAAATCTCGAATTCAATACAGCCACCATGGAAGAGGCAACGAAAACCGGCTTTATTACGGCAACGGATCTTGCTGATTATCTGGTGTTGAAAGATGTTCCCTTTAGGGAGGCTCATGGCATTGTTGGCAGGGCTGTTGCCTACTGCCTGGATAAAGGCTGTGAACTGGAAGATCTGAGCGTAGATGAGCTGACCCGTTTTTCTGATGTTATTGCAAAAGATGTTTTTGAAGTGCTCAGTGTGAGAGGATCCGTGGACAGTCGGATATCAACGGGTGGAACAGCCCGGGTACGGGTGGAAGAGGCTGTTGCCCAAGCCGAAAAACAATTAGGGATAGCACAATGACAAGTAGATTCAGGCTGAAGATTGCGGGATTCCTGGGTATGGCGGTTCTTTTGTTAACGGCCGGGTGTGGTTACAAGAATAACCCGGTTCCACCGGAGAGTGTTGTACCACAGCCGATTGGAGATCTGCGTTACACGGTTGGTGGACAGGGAGTTGTACTGAACTGGTCCTATCCCGTTGAGACGATAAAAGGTTCGACAATTGATACCATCGATTCCTTTGAGCTGTTCCGGGCCGAAATTCCCCTGGACGATTATTGTGGTAATTGTCCGGTGCCTTTTGCCGAACCTCTTGAACTTCCCGGTGGTCCGCCCATCGATGGGAAGGTAAGACGAAGCGGTTCCTATACTGATTCCATGTTGAAGTCGGGCTATAAATATTTTTACAAGATTCGAACCCGTACCAACTGGTGGGCCTCAAGTGATGATTCGAATATTGTTTCTTTCACCTGGTTTGAACCGGCAGCCTCCCCACAGAATCTGGCTGTGATTCCGGGGGATCGAGAAATTACTCTTAACTGGCAACAGGTGAAAACCCGCGCAGACGGACAATCCCTGACAATGGCTGTACAATATCAGGTTCTTCGTTCCGTGGGCGGCAAAGGGTTTGAAAAACTGGGTGATCCGGTGGGGACAACCCGTTATGTCGACCGCCAGGTCCGTAACGGACAGAAATATTTTTACAAGGTGCAGAGTCTGCTGGTCCATGGAAAAGAGTTGGTCGAAGGTGAGATAAGCCGGGAAATAGCCGCTGTACCCGTGGACAGAACGCCGCCTCTACCGCCTTCTGGTGTGACTGCTGTCTGGACTTCGGGTGGTGTCAAGATATTCTGGGATAAGAACGAGGACAGTGATCTCGGCGGTTACAGGGTCTATCGTCGCACAGCGGACAGTGATTCCTACGAGCTGCTGGGGGATGTGGACCCCGTGTACACTCTATTTGTTGACGCAAGTGCGCAAGATACTATAAGGTACTACTGGGCTGTCACTGCCATTGACAAGGCAAAACCCGTGAACGAAAGCGATAAATCGCGGGAGGCGACCATACGGTATTAATGAGTTCTGCTTGAGCAGGTGGATTATACAGGCCCTCTAATCGGAAAGAACTCGGTTTGAGGGCCTTGTTGTCTGGTAGCAGGATGCAGGAAAAACAAGAAACAAAAAATAAGAAAGAAGAAGGAGTGCGGTTATGTCCATTTCCTTTCCCCTCGAATTTGAGAAAATGAGTGGGACCGGCAATGATTTTGTTATTATAGATAATAGAAACAATGTTGTTCCGGTGGAAGAGCAGAGTGAGTTTGCCGGGAAAATATGCAGGCGGATGTTTTCAGTTGGTGCGGACGGTCTGATTCTGATAGAGAATTCCGATAAAACCGATTTTGGCTGGTCTTTTTATAATGCAGATGGTTCTTTGGCCGACATGTGCGGCAATGGTGCACGGTGCGCTGCCAGATTTGCTTTTCGCCACGGGATTGCGGAGGCGAAGATGCGGTTTGCAACGAGTGCCGGAATAGTTGAAGCGGAAATCCTGGACGATGAGGTTGTCCGGTTGCAGATGACTCAACCCTTTGATTTCAGGCTGGGCCTTTCCATGAACCTTGGGGGTGAGGAACGTCCGGTGGCTTTTGTGAATACCGGCGTACCCCATGCCGTGATATTTGTTGAAGATGAAGAGATTGCTGTGAAGAAACTGGGGCGCAAGGTTCGGTTTCATGAGCTGTTTGAACCCAAAGGGGCCAATGCCAATTTTGCCAGGATTCTCGATGATGGTCGACTGGAGGTGCGTACTTACGAGCGGGGTGTGGAGGACGAAACCATGGCTTGCGGCACAGGAGCTGTTGCTGCCGCCCTTTTTGCTACCATGCAGAAGGGAATGGAATCTCCCGTGGAGGTGGTGACTTCCGGTGGTGAGGAATTGACGGTTATTTTCGATCTGCTTGACGGGCCTGTAGCCGAAAATGTATTTCTGCAGGGGCCCGCTCGATGTATATTTACAGGAAAATTGACGGCTGAAGCTCTGCTTTAGAACATAAGGTGGTAGAACCGGCAACGGTCGGACCCTCCGGTTCGGCTATTAATACCCTTTGTTGGGTACAATCCAATGGAAGCTGAATTGCAGCGAAAAATTGTTAAGAAACTGCAGGTTTCCATTTGTAACATAAGGGAGGAGTTATGAAAAAATTTCACGGAGCGCTTGTTGCACTGGTAACCCCTTTTATTGACGGTAAACTGGATGAGCAGGGTCTGAAAGACCTGATAGAGTTTCAGATAAAAAACGGCACCCACGGTATTGTCCCGGTGGGAACAACGGGAGAGTCGGCAACGCTCAGTTTCGATGAGCATAAAATGGTGGTTGATATCACTGTCAAAACCGTAAACGGCCGTGTACCTGTCGTGGCCGGAACCGGTGCCAACAGCACACTTGAGGCTATTGAATTGACTGAAAGTGCCAGGGAAAGTGGTGCAGACGCCGTTCTTTCCGTTGTTCCCTACTACAACAAGCCGAACCAGGAAGGAATCTATCTCCACTTCAAAGAAATTGCTGAACAAGTGGATATTCCGATGTTTCTCTATAATGTTCCCGGCAGAACGGTGGTCAATATGCTGCCGGAGACTGTGGCGCGGTTGGCCGAACTGGACAATGTGATTGGTATCAAGGAGGCGAGCGGCAGCCTGGAACAGGTAACCGATGTACTGAGAAGCTGCCCCGATGACTTTATTGTTCTTTCCGGGGATGATTTTACGGCAATGCCCAGTATCTGTGTCGGTACAAAAGGTGTTATTTCTGTTGTATCAAATGTGTATCCCCAGGCGATGGCGGCATTGATGGAAACGGCTCTCGAGGGAGACCTGGTCAAAGCCAATGAACTGAATCGCAGACTCTTTCCCCTGATGAAGCTGATGTTTGCGGCACCAAGCCCGGCTCCGGCCAAAAAAGGGGCGGAACTCCTTGGCAAAATCAAGGATGGAACACCGCGGTTGCCTATGGCACCCATTGACGATGCTACCCTGGCCAGGCTGCAGGCAACCATGAAGGACCTGGGACTTCTTTGAACCGGAGGGAAAATCGATGATAAAAGTGATAATAGCCGGTGCGGCCGGCAGGATGGGGCGACGGGTTGCCCTGATGGTTAATCGCCATCCGAGGCTGGAATTTGCCGCCGCCTTTGAGGCTCCTGGCAGTCCCGCAATCGGAAAGGATGCGGGGTTTCTCTCTGCCGGGGAGGAAAACGGGGTAATTATCGGCGAAGGTCTGGAATCGGTCATTGACCAGGGGGATGTGATTATTGATTTCACCTTCCATAAGGCGACCATGGAGTTTGCACGCCTGGCCGCTCAACATAACAGGGCAATGGTTATCGGCACCACCGGATTGTCGGCTGAAGATCTGGCCGAGCTGGGTGGGCTGGCGAAAAATTTTCCCTGTGTGCAGGCACCTAATATGTCGGTCTGTGTCAATGTTCTTTTTAAACTGGCGAAAAAGACTGCGGCCATTCTCGGTGATGACTATGATATAGAAATTATCGAGGCTCATCATAACAAGAAAAAGGATGCGCCCAGCGGTACGGCACTGAAACTTGCCGAGATGGCGGCGGAAGGTGTGGGAAGAAAGCTTTCTGAAGTGGCTGTCTGCGAGCGCAACGGTATCATAGGTGAGCGCCGGTCTGAAGAAATCGGTATTCAGACGATCAGGGCTGCTGATATAGTGGGTGAACATACCGTCTATTTTGCCGGCCAGGGTGAGCGGATAGAGCTTGTGCACAGGGCCCACAGCCGGGATCATTTTGCCCGGGGTGCCGCCACGGCAGCCGCCTGGATAGTAGACAGGGAAAACGGTGTTTATTCCATGTTTGATGTTCTGGGGCTGGATGATCTGTAAATGGAGAACGAGACGGAAATGGACAAAATCAGGGCCTTTATAGGCTTGGGTTCCAATCTTGGTGACGGTCCGTCAATAGTGCAGGATGCCTGGCGGATGCTTGGTGAAGTGGCGGGTGTGGATCTGCTGGCTCTCTCCAGCCCCTATAAGAGCGCTCCCGTGGAGATGTCCAGTCAGCACTGGTTCACCAACGGGGTGGGCAAAATTGAAACTCTGCTGCCGCCTCCAGCGTTGTTGCAGGAGTTGTTTCGCATTGAGGCGGCGTTCGGCAGAAAGAGAAAATCGGGTTCCTTTGGTTACCAGGATCGACCGCTTGATCTTGATATTCTTTACTATGGCGAAATAATTCTGGATGAACCTGAGTTGATTCTGCCCCACCCGAGAATCAGGGAACGCCTCTTTGTCCTCAGCCCGCTTGCGGAACTGGACCCCGATTTCAGAGACCCTGTTTCCGGGGAAACAGCTGCGGCCATGGAGGCTGAGCTGAAAAGGAAAATTGCTGAGAAAGTGATGAAAAATCAAGAAATTATTCGTGGAAAGTGGGGTGAATCTTGAGCCCGATACGGATACTTATCCTGGCCATCCTGGTCTATATCGCCTACCGTCTGGTTTTTGGGGGCAAGACCATTGCAGGAGGTGGCCGGGAACCGGAAAAACCGGAAAGAAAAGAAATGCCGGTAGACGATGTACTGGAGGAAGATCCGGTCTGTGGAAAACTTGTTCCCCGGAAGCAGGCAGTTCGGTACCTGCAGGGAGAGAAGGCGGTTTATTTTTGCAGCGAAGAGTGTTGTGGGAAATATAAAGATGACCAGAAAGATTGATCTCCTTATCTGTGTTATTATTGCAGGTGCTATGACTCTTCTGGTCTGCACGGAAGGTTGGACTGCAATGTTTATCTGCAAAAACGGGCGGGGTGAGACACAATTCACCAATGTCCCTTCCATGCCCGGCTGCAATGAAATTGTGTTGAAGGGCGGCACCATGGGTCGTGTGTCATTTAGCGGTGGTAAAGGGTATAATCCGGAGCGCTATGACAGAGAGATTTCCAGGGTCTCCAGAAAATACAAGGTGGATCCTTTTCTGATCAAGGCTATAATTCATACGGAATCGGATTTTGATCACAGGGCTGTATCCAAACGGGGTGCCCGGGGACTGATGCAGCTTATGCCGGATACAGCCAGGGAATTACAGGTGAGAGACTCCTTTAATGCCCGGCAGAATATTGATGCCGGAACCCGCTATTTTAAACGACTTCTTGATATGTTCAAAGGTAATGTGCGGCTTTCCCTTGCGGCCTATAACGCCGGTCCGAGACTCGTTCAGGAGTTAAACGATGTTCCGCCTTTTCCGGAAACGGTACGGTACGTGAAGAAGGTACTCGATCAATACAGAATATATAAAATTTCCAGGTAGGCAGGAACCTCAGGTTACAGGATGAAACAACTCCTTTCAGTTCCCAATATTCTCACCGGCTTTCGATTTGCCCTTATTCCGGTGCTGATACTTCTCTTTTCCATGCACCAGACGACCGGTATTGAACTTGCAAGTTTTGTGGTGTTTACTGTGGCAGCCCTGACCGATTTTGTCGATGGTTGGGTGGCCAGAAGGTATCATATTGAAACCGTGCTTGGCAAACTGATGGATCCCCTCGCCGATAAGGTTCTGGTGACAACTGCTCTGGTCATGCTTATTCCCCTGGGGAAAATTGCCGCCTGGGTCTCCTTGCTGATTATCTGTAGGGAGATTGTCGTAACGGGATTCCGTGGTCTTGCTGCTACCACCGGCAAGGTTGTTGCTGCCGGATCAATTGGTAAATTGAAGAGCAACTTTCAGTATTTCGGCCTGGGTTTTCTGATCTTTCCCCTCGGCGTACTTCCGGTGCCATACCAGCACCAGACAGGTACGGTTCTTATCTATATTTCCCTCGTCCTGGCCCTCTGGTCCGGAGGGGTTTACGCCTGGCATCTCCGGGATGTTTTCCTGGAAACCGCAAAATAGAAGTGATTGCCTCCCCCGTTTTTAATTCTCCTTGACGGTGCGGTAAAAAATACGGTATAAACAACTCCACGCCGGAGTGGTGAAACTGGTAGACGCACTGGACTCAAAATCCAGCGGGGGCAACTCCGTGTCGGTTCGACTCCGACCTCCGGCACCAGTAAAATACAAGGCTTTATCCCCGTAATAGTGGGGTAAAGCCTTTTTTGTTTCAGACCGTAAATGGGTAATGATGGTAAGATCAGGGATATTTTACCCGTCCTGCAGGTCTTCTGTGCACGGGTGATTAGGTGCTGCGGAAATAATCAACGAATCTACGGGGAATACGTTCGAATTCAAGTCGCAAAGAAAAATAAAAAGTGCAGTATATTAACCCACATTTCTCATGAACATTGTGTCAATTTTGAGAATAACTGTATAATACAAACAATTGGCCAACTCTCAGTGTTTGAGCAAAATTTACACAATGTTCACCCAAGGTCAGTTAGTTCATTCAGTATAAATTAAACTGTAACATTGTAATTTAATACGAAATAGATAGAAGAGTCTCATATTATTCAGCGGTGAAAAAGGTGGTACAGGGTAGGGCAACTCGGCAAGGAGAAGGTGTTTTGCTGCTGGATATAGATCAGCTGGGAACAGCATCTTTCCAGACAATCGTGCGGGAAGATCAGAAAATGAGAGATTTCTTCATTAAAGAAGGCTTCTAGCATTTTATTCTGTCAGATACAATCCTCTGGGAGTTTAATTAAGCTTCCAGTTCGGTAATATGCCTGGCAACATTTTTTCAAAATCGATAAAACATGGAAGCCGCTTTATGCTTTTTTATGGTATATGTTTCATTGATTTTATGTTGTTTTTTCCCACTACCACTATGCTGACTCGGGTTACAGCTGGATTATCCGGATTGGAAAGGAAGTTATGAGCAATCTATTCTTCGAACACCCCATTCTCAACTCGCCTTACGATTATCCCTCCAGGCATTGGGAGCTGGATGAACAGGGACAACCAACCCAGCAAATTATCAACCAGCGACGTAAAGCCGAATTTATAACCCCCATTCCCAAACCTAAAAAGCGGAAAGGCAAAGGGACACAGCAAAAACTTTTTGCAGATCATACTCTTACCAGTGATGGGCAGCAATATGATCCCACGTCCATCATCAACAAACTTCGTCAGGAAGTTGATGCATGGCGCGCTCTTCCAAATTCAAATGACTGGAAAGTAACTCCGGAGACGGTACGTCTTTTGAAACATTGGCGGCATCACAAATTCAGTGGTATTCGTCCGTTTTTTTGCCAGGTAGAAGCCATAGAAGTTGCAATATGGCTCATCGAAGTAGCCCCTCAACTTGGCAAGAGGGGAAAGTTCTTCCTTGATCATCTGGAGAGCGCCAATAACGATGCCAATCCGGAATTAATGCGGCTGGCATTAAAGCTGGCCACCGGTGCCGGAAAAACCACGGTCATGGCAATGCTTATTGCCTGGCAGACTATCAATGCCGTACGCAGGCGGAGAGCCAAAAAATTCACCCGTGGTTTTCTTGTGGTGGCTCCCGGGCTCACTATTCGTGATCGTCTTCGTGTCCTCCAGCCCAATGATCCAGGCAGTTACTACGCCAGCAGGGAACTGGTTCCCGGAGATATGCTGGCTGATCTGGAAAGAGCCAAGATTGTGGTCACCAATTATCACGCGTTCAAACTGCGAGAACGGGTCAAACTGGCTAAAGGTAATCGTTCTTTGCTGCAGGGGCGCGGAGAGGAACTCAATACTCAGGAAACTGAAGGTCAGATGCTGCAGAGGGTTATGCCCGACCTGATGGGTATGAAAAACATCATGGTCATCAATGATGAGGCCCATCACTGTTACCGGGAAAAGCCTGACGAAGATGATGTTGCTGTCTTGAAAGGGGATGACAGGAAAGAGGCACAAAAGAACAACGAAGCGGCCAGGCTGTGGATTACAGGCCTTGAGATAGTGGGCCGGAAAATTGGCATTCACCGGGTCATTGACCTGTCGGCCACTCCGTTTTTTCTCAGCGGCTCAGGTTATGCGGAAGGAACGCTTTTCCCTTGGGCCATGAGTGACTTTGCCCTCATGGATGCCATTGAATGCGGCATTGTCAAGTTACCCAGGGTGCCTGTGGCGCAAAACCTGCCCGGTGATGAAATGCCCATGTTCCGCAACCTGTGGGAACATATCAAAAAAGATATGCCCAAAAAGGGGCGCGGCAAGGCCAAGGATCTTGATCCGTTAAGCCTGCCTGTTCGCCTGCAGACAGCTCTTGAAGCTCTTTATGGACATTACAAGGAGACGTTTGCCTTATGGCAGACTGCCGGAGTGAAAGTCCCGCCCTGTTTTATTGTGGTCTGTAACAACACGTCCACCTCAAAACTTGCCTATGATTATATTGCCGGTTTTCATCGGTTGAATGAAGACGGCAGCAGCTCGTTTGTTCCGGGCCGAATGGAATTATTCCGTAACTATGATGAGCATGGCAACCAGCTGGCCCGACCCCGCACTCTGCTCATTGACAGCGAACAGCTTGAATCCGGTGACGCCCTGGATAAAAATTTCAGGGCCATGGCTGCTGCTGAAATTGAACGCTTTCGTTATGAGATGCGTCAACGTGGAGATCATAAGCAGGCAGAAAACATAACAGACCAGGACCTGCTGCGGGAAGTCATGAATACAGTTGGCAAGCCGGACAGCCTGGGTGGTTCCATCCGCTGTGTGGTCTCCGTCTCCATGCTGACCGAAGGCTGGGACGCCAACACTGTCACCCATGTCCTTGGAGTGCGGGCTTTTGGCACCCAGCTTCTCTGTGAACAGGTCATTGGTCGCGCTCTGCGCCGGCAGTCCTATGATTTGAATGAGCAAGGGTTGTTTAACGTGGAATATGCCGATGTATTGGGCATCCCTTTTGATTTTACCGCAAAACCAGTGGTGGCGCCGCCCCAACCGCCCAGGGAAACCATTCAAGTCAAAGCAGTAAAACCCCAGCGTGATCATCTGGAAATCCGCTTTCCCAGGGTTCAGGGATATAGGGTTGAGCTGTCTGAAGAACGTCTGAGCGCAAAATTTACCGACGATTCAATTTTAGAGCTGACCCCGGATCTGGTAGGTCCATCCATTACCAGGAATCAGGGTATTATCGGCGAAGGTGTGGAGCTCAGCCTGAAACACCTGGAAGATATGCGACGCTCCAGTCTCATTTTTCAGGTGACCAAACGCCTTTTGTACACCAAGTGGCGAGATCCTGGTGAAGAACCGAAGATGCACCTCTTTGGTCAACTCAAACGCATAACCAGACAATGGCTTGATACCTGTCTCATCTGCAAGGGAGCAACGTATCCGGCCCAGCTGATGTATCAGGAACTGGCGGATATGGCCTGTGAACGAATCACCGCAGCCATTACCCTGTCTCAGATTGGAGATAACCCGGTCAAGGCTGTGCTTGACCCGTATAACCCCACAGGAAGCACCAGCCATGTGAATTTCAATACTTCAAAAAAGGATCGCTGGGAGACCAGTTCCGAGAAATGCCATATCAACTGGATCATTCTGGACAGCGACTGGGAGGCGGAATTCTGCCGGGTTGCCGAGGCCCATCCCAAGGTGATTACTTACGTCAAAAACCATAATCTCGGCTTGGAAGTCCCCTATCGGTACGGTTCCGAGACCCGTACATATATTCCGGACTTTATCGTCCATGTGGATGACGGCCATAAAGACCCGCTGCAGCTGATTGTGGAGATCAAAGGCTATCGCCGGGAAGATGCCAAGGACAAAAAAATGACCATGGAGACCTACTGGATACCGGGAGTTAATAACCTGAAAAAATATGGCAGATGGAGTTTTGCCGAGTTTACGGAAGTGTATCAGATCGAGGTGGATTTTGAGGCAAAGGTCGAGACTGAGTTTAATAAAATGATAGAAAAAATATCAGAGCGGAAACCATAAATATGGCTATACAAATGAAAAGGATGTCTTCATGATCGTTGACCGACCGGAAGAATACCTGCGCAGTATCATCCGGGAACTGTGTAATCTGCCACATGAAACCGAGTGGGTTGAATTTAAACATAACAATGATAACCCGGAAGAAATAGGCGAATATATTTCCGCTCTTGCCAATTCAGCAGCACTGTTGGGTAAAGTCAACGCCTATGTGGTCTGGGGTGTCGATAATATCAGTCACGATTTGCTTGGCACCAGTTTTAAACCCGGAAACTGCAAAATTAGCAATGAAGAACTGGAAAACTGGCTCCTTCGTCTGCTTTCTCCGAAAATAAATTTCAGGTTTTATGAAGTAACCATAGATGACTTGCCTGTTGTTCTCCTTGAAATAGGCTCTGCCTTTCGGCATCCAGTTCGATTTCAATCCACGGAATTTATTCGGATTGGTTCATATAAAAAGAAACTGAAAGATCATCCTGAAAAAGAAAGGGAATTATGGCGTGTCTTTGACCAGACCCCTTTTGAACGTGAAATTGCAGCAGAAAATGTCACTGCAGAAAATGTTCTGCGTCTGCTTGATTATCCAGCCTATTTTGATCTGTTCCAGCTGCCTCTGCCGGAATCACGGGACGGTATTCTGGCAGCACTGCAAGCCGATGACCTTATAGAGCCGTGCACCAATTCCGCTCAATGGAATATCTTCAACCTTGGTGCAATCCTCTTTGCCAAAAAACTCGCTGATTTTTTCGGTCTGAAACGTAAGGCCGTGCGGGTCATTGTCTATAAAGGAGAGAACCGGGTGGAAACTCTGCGGGAACAGGAAGGAAGCAGAGGATATGCCGCAGGTTTTGAAGGCTTAATCGAGTTTATTCTTGCCCTTTTACCTGTCAACGAGGTCATTGGCCAGGCTCTGCGCCGGGAAGTCCCCATGTTCCCGGAACTCGCCATTCGAGAGCTGGTCGCCAACGCTGTCATCCATCAGGACTTTCATATTACCGGTACCGGGCCAATGGTGGAAATATTCAGCAGCCGTATGGAAATTACCAACCCCGGTCTTCCCCTTGTTACCACAGAACGTTTTTTAGACAGCCCGCCCAAATCACGTAATGAAGCCATGGCCTCACTTATGCGCCGCATCGGTGTTTGTGAAGAGCGCGGCAGTGGTATTGACAAGGTTGTTTTTGAGACAGAATTCTATCAGCTCCCGGCGCCGATATTTGAAACAACGGCTGAGCACACCCGCACGGTGTTATTTTCCCATAGAGAACTGAAAGAAATGGATAAGGCGGACAGGGTAAGAGCCTGCTATCTTCATGCCTGCCTCAGGTATGTGCAGCGGGATTTTTTGACCAATGCGACCCTGCGTGAACGATTCGGCATTGAAAGTAAAAACAGCGCCATGGCCTCACGGATCATAAAAGATGCCCTGCTGGCAGAACGTATTCGTTGTTACGATGATACTGTGGGCAGCAAGGCAAAGAAATACCTGCCTTGGTGGGCTTGAACAGCACTGCGGAATTTGTTTGACTGTTGTTTGATTATAATGGTGCTCAAATAATACATACTTCAAATAACATGATGAAAATACATAAAAAATAAATATTTAATTTGTTTGACTGTTGTGTGACAGCACGATCAAATCAGGAACCATAAATATGGCAAAACGGAAACCAAAGATAAAAAAACAGATCGATGCCCTGACCCATAGAGAGGACAAGCGGAAGAATATCCCCACTGCCGAATACCAGTCCGTGCTGCGGGATGAGGAAAAAAATCCAATCCGGGTAGCCTATGAGCGGCGTAATCGTGATCTTGATCCGCAGCTTGTCTGGCGGGGCAAGGATGAGCAGGACTGGTCTGATCTGGTGGTGCAGGCCCCGCCTCTCTATATTCAAGAGAAGGTGCATCCCAAGATTTTGATTGATGATCTGCGCAGTCAGACGGAAAACCGGGAAGGGGAAGGTCAGCCTCGGCAGCTGGATCTTTTTGGCGACTTCAATGGTATCCCGGATGAGGCCGCTAAGACAGAATTTTATCAGCATGATGCCAACTGGACGAATCGGATGATTTTGGGTGATTCGTTACAGGTCATGGCCTCGCTGGCTGAACGGGAAGGATTGCGGGGCAAGGTGCAGTGTATCTATCTTGATCCGCCCTATGGGATTAAATTTAACTCTAATTTTCAGTGGTCAACTACCAGTCGGGATGTCAAGGACGGCAATAAAAAGCATATCACCCGTGAGCCGGAGCAGGTTAAGGCATTTCGAGATACCTGGCGAGATGGAATTCATTCATATTTGACCTATCTCCGGGATCGGTTGACTGTGGCTCGGGATTTATTGACGGATAGTGGATCGATTTTTGTTCAGATTGGTGATGAGAATCTTGCGAAAGTGAGAAGTATATTAGACGAGATTTTCGGAGAGGATAATTTTGTAATTTCTATCCCATTCCAGAAAAAAGCGTACCAGGAAGCACTTTCATTAGCACCGGTCAACGACTATATATTGTGGGTTGCAAAATCCAAACAATTATTAAAATATCGACCGCTTTATATTCCAACACCATTTGAGGGTCATGTAGGAAAGTATACTCGGATTGAATCACAAGACTTAATAATTGATAAATCAAACAACAAAAACACAGGAGAAATTAGCTCTCTTTTAGATAAAGGTTGGCGTCTATTTCGAGAAGATTACCCTGTTGTTAGTCAAGATCCCCCGAAAAAGCCTCAGCCTTTTGATTATTGTGGTGTTACCTATAATCCACCACCAGGTAGACATTGGTCACAAAAATGGCCAGAAGGAATGCAACGACTTGCAATTGCTAATCGTCTACGTGGAACAGGAACTAGGTTATATGCCAGAGAGTACTGGACAGACTCAGCTATTGTTCCACGTAATAATTTATGGGTTCAATTAAAAGGTCCGGCACACCCTAACTATGTTGTAGAAACGGCAACGGAAGTAGTTAAGCGTTGCATCCTCATGTCCACCGACCCCGGCGACCTCATTCTCGACCCCACCTGCGGTTCCGGCACCACCGCCTATGTTGCTGAACAATGGGGGCGCCGCTGGATCACCATTGATACTTCGCGGGTTGCCCTAGCCCTGGCACGGGCCAGGATCATGGGCGCCCGCTATCCCTATTATTTGCTGGCCGACAGCCCGGAAGGGCAGAAGAAAGAGGCGGAAATAACCCGTACCATCCCGTCCGAATCCCCCACCTTCGGCAATATTCGACAGGGCTTTGTCTACCAGCGGGTACCGCACATCACCCTGAAGGCCATTGCCAATAACGCCGAGATCGACGTGATCTGGGATAATTTTCAGGAAACTCTGGAACCCCTGCGAAAACAACTCAACAAGGAACTGGATCAGGACTGGCAGGAATGGGAAATCCCCCGAGAGGCTGAAGAAGAGTGGTCAAGCAAAGCGAAACAACTCCATAAAAAATTCTGGCATTTGCGCATTAAACGGCAGCAGGAGATCGACGCCTCCATTGCCGCCAAAGCCGACTTTGAATACCTCTATGACAAGCCCTACGAAGACAGGAAAAAGGTCAGGGTGGCAGGCCCGTTTACTGTGGAATCCCTGTCCCCCCATCGGGTACTTGGGGTGGACGAAAATGATGAACTGATAGATCCTCTCAAATCCGATCAACAAGACACCGATCAGCAGGGTTTTGTCCGGATGATCCTGGATAACCTCAAAACCGCCGGTGTACAGCAGGCCCATAAGGAAGATAAAATAAATTTCAGCTCCATTACCCCCTGGCCCGGCGATTATATCTGTGCCGAAGGCCGTTATCTTGAGGGTGAAGAAGAATCAGGCCCGGAAAAGCGGGCCGCCATCTTCATCGGCCCGGAATTCGGCACCGTCTCCCGTCCCGACCTGGTGGCCGCGGCCCGGGAAGCAGGGGACGCGGGTTTTGACGCCCTCATCGCCTGCGCCTTCAACTACGACGCCCATTCCTCGGAGTTCAACAAACTGGGGCGCATCCCGGTTCTGAAAGCCCGGATGAATGCCGACCTGCACATGGCCGATGACCTGAAAAACACAGGCAAGGGCAACCTCTTTGTCATCTTCGGTGAGCCGGATATTGATATTCAGGAAATTGAAGACAATAAAATCCAGGTCAGGATCAACGGAGTGGATGTTTTTCACCCCAACACCGGCGAAGTCCGCAGTGATTCTGCCGACGGTATTGCCTGCTGGTTTATTGATACCGACTATAATGAGGAATCCTTTTTCGTCCGCCACGCCTATTTTCTTGGCGCCAATGACCCATACAAGGCATTGAAAACAACCCTCAAGGCGGAAATTGACAAAGAGGCCTGGGACACCCTGCACAGCGACATCTCCCGTCCCTTTGACAGACCGGAATCAAGCCGCATCGCCGTCAAGGTCATCAACCACCTCGGGGATGAGGTGATGAAAGTGTATTCTGTTTAACAGGAGAAAAAACCATGCCTGGAATGAATTTTAATACCACGAACAATACTTTTCGTCAGCTCATGGGAAATGGCCTTTTATACAGGGTGCCCCCTTTTCAACGTGATTATTCATGGTCAAACGATGAATGGGATGATCTCTGGCAGGATATCACTTCTCTTGGAACTGGTGATGCGGAATCCTCCCATTATATGGGATACCTGGTTTTGCAGTCTTCGGACAGTAAACGGTTTAATATTATTGACGGCCAACAGCGTATCACCACTCTCAGCATATTGGTCCTTGCCGCAATTGCTCTTTTGCAGGAATTGGCACAGGCTGATGAGACAAATCTGGATGATCAAAAACGGGCAGAACAATTACGTTCCAGTTATATCGGTTATCTGGATCCGGTCACTCTGATTCCCCAGGCAAAGCTCAGTCTCAACCGGCATAACGACCGTTTTTATCAAAACTATCTCGTTCCCCTTGAACGGTTACCGCAACGTGGATTGAACAGGTCAGAACATCTTTTGCGCAAAGCTTTCAACTGGTTCCGTGATCGTCTCAAAGCGGATATAGGGACAAAAGGTGAAGAAATAGTCAGATTTATTGACTCCATTGTTGATCTGATTTTTTTTACAGTCATCACTGTCACGGATGAATTGAATGCCTTTACCGTCTTTGAAACATTAAACGCCAGGGGAGTTCGCCTTTCTGCCACCGACCTTCTGAAAAATTATCTTTTTTCCGTTGTGAGCAAGGAAGGGGCCCATACAACAGAATTGCAAAATCTTGAAGAACGCTGGGAAGGTATTGTCGGGCTGCTGGGCAGTGAAAGTTTTCCGGAGTTCTTAAGAATATTCTGGAATAGTAGGCATAAACTGGTACGCAAATCACACCTGTTTAAAACTATCCGCAGGGCTATTGTTAAAAAAGGTGATGCCTTTTCATTGATTCGGGAACTGGATACCCATGCCCGAATTTATGCGGCACTTCGAAATCCTCAGGAAAGCTCCTGGAGCAGAAAAGAGCGTGATTATCTCAGGCAGTTACAAATGTTTAATGTCAGACAACCTCTTGCTTTGTTGCTTGCCGCCTATAATCGCCTGGGGGAAGAGAACCGTGAAGGGTTTACAAAAATTCTCAGAACAATAGCTGTTATATCCTTCCGCTATAATGTCATCTGTAATCATCCAAGCAATGAACAGGAAAAGATATACAATGCCATTGCGCAGAAGATATTTTCCGGAACCTTTGATTCGGCAGGGAACATTATTCCGGCTTTACAGCCGGTATATCCTGAAGACCGGATTTTTCGAACAGCTTTTAGTGAAAAGGAATTGCGAACGACCAACAGTCGAAACAAAAAAGTTGTCCGCTATATTCTTTTTGCCATTGAGCGTCATTGTTCTGGCAGCACCTTTGACTTTGAAAGTGCAACGTATAGCCTTGAACACATTTTGCCGGAACATCCAGAGAATGGCTGGGAGACATTTGATGACCAACTCCATTCCCGCTGCGTTTATCTTCTTGGCAACATGACCCTGCTTGCCACTGGAGAGAATCGGAATCTGGGAAATCAATCTTATCAGGAAAAAAGGACAATTTATTCGCTAAGCGAATTTCTTATCACCCAGGGAATCAGCAAACATTTTGATGAATGGACACCCGCCACTATCCGTTCACGGCAAAGCTGGATGGCAAAACAGGCCTGCTCAGTGTGGCATGTCTCATTTAGCTGAACAGAGGGAAAAACACATGGAATTTCGTATAGCCGACACATTTACCGACAGCCTGGCAAAACTGACAGGACGGGAGCAGAAAGCGGTGAAAACCACGGCCTTTGATTTACAGATGAATCCGGCCAATCCCGGCCTGAAATTTCATAGACTGGATAGGGTCAAAGACCCCAACTTCTGGTCAGTACGGGTTAATGCTGATATTCGTCTCATTGTCCACAAAACCTATTCCAGCCTGATGCTCTGTTACGTGGGGCACCATGATAAAGCCTACTCTTGGGCTGAGCGTCGTAAGCTGGAAACCCATCCTAAAACTGGTGCTGCTCAACTGGTTGAAGTCAGGGAATTGGTTAAAGAAATTATAGTTCCGAAATTTGTGGAAGAAGAACAGACTGCACCTGTCTCGCCGCCACTTTTCAGCAATGTCTCTGATGAAGAATTATTGAGCTATGGTGTGCCGGAGGAATGGCTGAATGATGTTCGGCTGGCAACTGAGGACTCTCTTCTTAACCTGGTGGAGCATTTGCCGGCTGAAGCGGCTGAGGCACTATTGGAACTTGCAGTGGGGGAGACACCGGCTATTCCGGAACTGGCCACCAGTCATGTTGATCCCTTCAATCACCCGGATGCCAGGCGGCGTTTCCGGGTGATGAGCAACGTCGATGAACTGGAACGTGCCCTTGAATACCCATGGGAGAAATGGACGGTCTTCCTTCATCCTGATCAGCGACAGATTGTTGAAAAGGAGTATAACGGGCCGGCTCGAGTTTCCGGTTCTGCTGGTACCGGCAAAACAATTGTTGCCCTGCACAGAGCCGTTTTTCTGGCTCGTAATCATCCGGATGCCAGGGTGTTGCTCACCACATTTTCAAACCCATTGGCCAATGCCTTGGAGACAAAACTGCGCCGTCTCATCAGCCATGAACCCAAGCTGGCTGAAAGGATAGATGTCCGGGACATAGCCACTATCGGCAAGCGGCTTTACGGGATGCACTGTGGGCCTGTCAACCTGGTATCGGAAGAAATGATGCAGGAGCTAATTGAGCAGGCTGGAAGTACGGTGACCGGGCATAAATTCAGTAATCAATTCTTATTGAGTGAATGGCGGGATGTTGTGGATGCCTGGCAACTTGGAAGCTGGGAGGATTATCGTGATGTTAAACGGTTGGGCCGAAAAACCAGGCTGCCGGAAAAGCAGCGGTGTGTCCTTTGGGAAATTTTTTCACATGTTCGTTCTGAATTGAAGAAGCACGGCTGGATAACATATGCCGGGATGTTCAACCGTGTGGCCAAGAAACTTAAGGGGAATAACAACCCTCCATTTGATTTTGTGGTGGTTGATGAGGCCCAGGATATCAGTGTGGCTCAGTTGCTTTTTATGGCGGCATTGGGTAGTGATCGCCTCAATGCTCTTTTTTTTGCCGGAGATCTTGGCCAGCGAATCTTTCAGCAGCCTTTTTCCTGGAAAGCATTGGGGGTAGATATTCGTGGTCGTTCCAGAACATTACGAGTCAACTATCGGACATCTCACCAGATCAGAATGCAGGCTGACCGCTTGTTGGCGCCTGAATTATCAGATGTGGATGGAAATTTGGAAAGAAGGGGTGGAACCGTTTCCGTATTTAATGGACCAAACCCGATTTTGAGAATACTCGATACTGAAAAAGATGAAATAAAGACAGTCGCCGACTGGTTGCGGGATTTGAAAAGCGATGGCATTCTCCCCGGTGAAATCGGGATTTTTGTCCGTTCGGAAAGAGAATTGGAGAGAGCAAGTGCAGCGGTTGAAGCGGCAGACTTGCCCTGCAAAATACTTGATGAAAAACTTGATATCAGGGGCGACGATATCTCTATCAGTACAATGCATCTGGCCAAGGGCCTTGAATTCCGAGTTGTTGTTGTCATGGCCTGTGACGATGAAGTCCTTCCCTCGCAGGAGCGCATAGAAACTGTTGCTGATGATGCGGATCTTGAAGAGGTTTATAATACGGAGCGACATTTGCTGTATGTTGCCTGTACCCGTGCCAGAGATCGTTTGCTGGTAACAGGTGTTGATCCTGCTTCTGAGTTCATTGATGATTTAATGGGATGATAGGCTGGTTGGCAGCTTCAAGGAAAAAAGCTTTTGAATTATTTGAAGGTTTTGTGACGAAATAGGAGTAAGATCTGCCATCAGCAGCTGCCTGCCATAGATCGCAGGCATCCTGTATGCGCAGCCAAACTACCGGATTCGTATCAAGGCATTGGGAAAGACGAAGGGCTATATCTACAGAAATACTGGTTTTGTCATTTAATAACCTGGACAGGGGGACGCGGGATATCCCAAGTTGTCGGGCAGGCTTGGTCCCATTGACACGTTCAGCCTTCAGGAAGTCTTCTTTTATGATTTCTCCAGGGAGGGCAGGAGAAGAGTGAGCCCAATCATAACACACCAACAGTTTTTTTTTAATTTTTAAAGAATTTTATATGTTTCCCGAAGCATATGTGACAGTTGGTTGGTCATTGAAAAGGCATTTTTGACAGTTTGCCCTTTGTCTGGGTTGACCAGGCAGCATGTTGCAGGTGACAACATGCTTTGGGCGATTATCTGCTCAATATCAATGCCTTTTTTGCCTAAGTGCTCCCATATTCCTTTCAGCTTCATGATGAGAAACCCAAGGCTTTCCTTGGCAAAAATTTCATAACCGGTTGGGACGATACCCCAGACCAGTATGCCGCCCCGATCGAGAAATTTCTTAATTGAACCAGCACAAGCTGCAAATATTTCTGCGTTGGTATAAATATCCAGCGAGAGAATATCCATGTCCAGGTTGAGGAGAAAATCCCAGTCCGGATTGCCACACAAATGAATACCACGTGGAGCGTCAACCATTGCGAAAAAATTATCCAAGTCCGTTTTGGCTTTTCGTTCCCCGTAACCGGACATTGCTGAAAAAATAAACTGCAGTCCGGGTTCATCAATGAACATAAAAGCGTTGGGATTGCGCTCTTTCAATCTGGTGAGCTGTATATTAATTCTCCTGGCCATGAATTCCATTAAAAAGGGCCTGATTGTATCATCAAAAAGGATAGGTCGATCGTCCTGATCAAGAACATTGAATCCAAAGCTGATGGGACCTTCCAGCTGACCGCGGATAGCCGGTCGATCGGCAAGATCTCTTGCTAAAAAGTCATGATAGACGACAGAATATTGTTCGCTGATATCAAAATACGTCGGGTCATCAAACCTGCCCATGGCCTCTTCAAACTCATCAATGAATTTGGTCATTGAAAAACCCAGCGTCTTTTTTTCCATGTCCAGGACAATGCCCGGAAAATGCTCGGCTGCCTGCACATACATATCTTCGTAATAGCTGAAATTTGGCAGTTGCGGCCAGAAGGGAACATCAAGAGAGAGGGCGAGATCAAGGGCCTGCTGTACATCTGTCTGCGGCATTACGGCCATTGCAGTGGTCAAGAGATTTCCGGGTATGGGCATGGGGTGTTTCCCTCTTTGTTGTGTTGCAGCCATTGATATAAGACAATAACCGTATAGAATTAAAGAGACCGAGATAATTTACAGTTATATGACATAAGTCAATTACATGGTACAAAAGTTTATGCTACCTGTAAGTGTATGGTACCATGTATTCAGGCATCATAAAAGGAGGAGAAAAACATGAAAGAAATACCTGGTGGGGAATTTAGATCAGTGGATATTTCTGAGAAGGATGTGGTCGAGGCAATGAAATCTATCTCCGGCTATATCGATATAACTCCGGGTGATTTCAAGGAAGTGTATCAGTCGGCCTATGCTCTGGCAATAAAACGGCTTCTGGACAGCATAACTGCTGATAAAATCATGACCAGGACAGTGATTTTTGTTGATCAGGAAATGGCTCTTGTCGAGGCATCAGACCTGTTGGCGGAAAAAAAGATTTCCGGCTGTCCCGTCGTCGGTAGCGAAGAAAAAATCGTTGGGGTTGTTTCCGAAAAAGATTTCCTTAAAGAGATGGGATTTGGCACTACACCCTCCTTTATGCAGTTAGCCACCCATTGCCTGAACAGTAAAAGCTGTATGATACGAAGACTACATAATAAAACCGTTGGTGATATCATGACAAAGCCACCGATAACTGCCGATTCAACAATGACCATCGGGGCCATCTCCACTCTTTTTGCCAAACATCAAATCAATCGGTTGCCGATTGTCGATAATAATGGACGGCCGATTGGCATGGTAACCCGTACTGACCTGGCACATTCCTATCATACCCTTGGGGAGAGGGAAAAATCATGAACTACTTTCAGAAAATGAGAGGTGGTGGAGAAAGTCCTCCGAAAGTTGGTGTGTTTGAAGTTCTCTGGTCCTGGATCGGCAGTTTTCTGGGAATCTCCGCTGTTGCCTTTGCCAACTATAAAATACTCGACCATACCGGCCTGATATTTATCATTGGTTCATTCGGTGCTTCCGCTGTCCTGATTTACGGCGCTATTCGCAGTCCTCTGGCCCAGCCGAGGAATCTTCTTGGCGGCCATATTCTTTCTGCTGTGATTGGAGTCACAGCCTTCCAGTGGCTGGGGTGGCAACCCTGGTTGGCTGCTGCCGTGGCTGTCTCCACGTCCATTGCTGTAATGCACCTCACAAAAACGCTCCATCCTCCGGGGGGAGCCACCGCCCTGATCGCTGTTATCGGTGGTGACAGCGTCCACAATCTTGGCTATCTCTACGTTCTGATGCCGGCAGCTCTGGGGGCAATTGTAATGCTTATTGTTGCTCTTCTGGTCAACAATATTCCAAAGAATCGAAGATATCCCGAATTCTGGTTCTAACAAGACAGATGTGAAACCACTTGAGGGAGATCGGGCAGGTGTATTCAGGACCTCTCAGCGGGGTGATAATTTTCATATAGTTCATAGACAATTTTGGTTAAGGGCGTACTGCCCGTACCAGTCCTTTTTTCTTGGGAATATACTGTCGTTCGGGATCACAGTTGTCATCCAGCTCCCAGGTGCCAACCCGTCCATCCATGTCCGGTTCGTCGGACCAGTAGTTTCCTTCTACCTTCATTTGGCAATTGCCATTGTTATGCAGGTCAAAGATGATGTACAGACCATAGAGTTCTGAAACTGTCGGTAGCCTCCAGTCAGTATAGCCCCCTTTCTCCAGAGCGTCAGTATATTTCTCGGCTTCTTCCAGGGATCTGATTGTCCTGCTGGTGTCCATCTGCCACATTTTTCCGGTTCTGGTATCCTGGCAAATACCATTGTCCAGTGTAATGAGTCTGTCACTCGCCCTGCGGCTTTTCTGATCTGTATGTCCGGCACACCCATTGAGGAGGAAAAGGAAGAGTATCCCGATGAAAAGATGATTTCTGTTGAGGTTCAGAAAGGTTGATTGTCTGCGTTCAGTCATGTTTACTCCGGTTCAAGCAGGGTTTTGATCGTGCGAATACACTGTTCCAGGGCCTGTCTGTTTTCATAAACCCTGGAGAGCATGATTCCGCCTTCGAGTATGGCAACAATTGAGGTGGCAAGGGCATCAACCGTTAGTTTTCCACTCAGTTGACCGGATTCTTCTGCCTTCTGCAGTTCGGTTCGCAGTTTTTTCGTCCAGAGGCCGAATACATCCTGCAGAATCTCGCCGAAACGGGGGTTGATACCGCTCATTTCCAGGGCGGTGTTGCCAAACAGACAGCCTCCGACAAAATGAGTCTGTTGCATAAGTTCCATAATGGCCTGGCAGGAAGTGATGATTTTTTCCATGGGATCATCACCACTCAGGGATCGGTCGAGAATGACGGAAAATTCTTGAGCGGCATCAAGGAGCACGGCAATGCCAAGTTCCTCCTTGGAGGGAAAATGATAGTAGAGGTTTCCCTTCTTTACCCCCGTGACGGCAATTATTTCGCTGACACTGGTATTTTGAAAACCCCTTACGGTAAATAGTTTTCGGCTCTCTTTTAAAATTCGTTTTCGGGTTTCTTTACCTTTATTCAATCCCGTACCTCGATAGTTCCTATACTGACCGTTCGGTACAAAATAGAGTAAAAGAAGAAATTTGTCAATAACCTTTCTCGATAGTACTTGTCAAAGACAGGGGAAGAGGGAAGAATGGGAGAATGGAGAAGATAACCGAAAAGATAAGCGGAATTGTTCAGCGGGTGACCTATCATAACCCCGACAGCGGCTGGTCGGTTTTGCGGGTTTCTCCATTTAACAGTCCGGGTCGGTTGGAGACCGTAACCGTGCATCAGACCCGGGTGTTTGCCGGTGCTACCATGGAGTTTCGGGGAAGCTGGATAATCCATTCCCGTTTTGGGAGACAGTTTCAGGCGGACGAGGCTGTCGAGAAAAAGCCGGCTTCTGCCGCCGCCCTTGAGAAATATCTCAGTTCCGGCCTGATTAAAGGAGTTGGTCCCAAGACGGCCGGCAGGATTGTCAGCTACTTCCGTGAAAAGACTCTCGACATATTTGAGAATGATATTGACAGACTTACCGAGGTTCCGGGAATTGCAAAAAAGAAACTGGCAATGATAAAGGAAGCCTGGCGGGAGCATCGCATGGTCCGTGAGGTGATGATGTTTCTCCAGGGTCACGGGATCTCCACGTTATTTGCGGTGAGGATCTATAAAAAATACGGGGACAGGGCAATCCAGCTTGTCAGTGAAGATCCCTATCGGCTGGCAGCGGATTTTTACGGCATCGGTTTTTTTTCGGCAGACAAAGTGGCCCTCAGTATTGGTTTTGCCCCGGACAGTCACAGGCGGATTGTGGCGGCCATAAGACATATCCTGGCTGCGAGCCGGGAGCAGGGGCATTGTTATCTCACCATTGGCCAGATCAGCCTTGACGTGGAAAAGCTCCTTGATTTCTCTCTTGGTGAAAGGCTTCTGGGAATATTGAATGAGATGGAGCGTGATAATCAGTTGCGTGTGCGGATTTTTCCTGCTGACAAAGGGGAAGAACAGCGTTGTTATTATTCAAAAACCCTTTACTATGATGAGGAATATGTGGCCCGCAGGATACGCTCAATGGCTGTCCGGCCCATGTTGTTGCCGGGAACGCTTTCTCCCTGGATCGAGAAATATTGCCGTGAAGCGAAGCTGGCCCTCAGTGATGAGCAGGTGGCTGCTGTCCGTTCTGTAGCCTGCAGTCATTTTGCTGTTCTCACCGGAGGACCTGGATGTGGAAAGACAACGACAACGCTGGTCATTGTCCGTCTGCTTGAGGCGCTGGGAAAAAGGGTGCTGCTGGCGGCGCCCACCGGGCTGGCGGCCAAGCGGATGAGTGAGGTCATCGGCCGGGAGGCAAAGACCCTGCATCGTCTTCTTGAATTCCAGGGTGGTGGTTTCAAACGCAGTGAAGAGCAGCCCCTGCGGGGGGATTTTCTTATTGTGGACGAATGTTCAATGCTGGATATTTCCCTCACCGCCTCCCTGCTCAGGGCTGTACCCGATGGTTGCCAGGTACTCTTTATCGGTGATGCCGACCAGCTTCCCTCGGTGGGACCGGGAAACGTTCTGCGGGATATTCTCTCTTCAGGAGTAGTGGCCTCATGTCATCTCACCCGGGTGTTTCGACAGGCGCGCAAGTCAAAAATTATTGAGTATGCCCATCAGATCAACAAGGGTGAGATTCCCCGGATTACTTCCCCTTTAAAAGGCCGGATGTATGGCATGGAGAAACGGACTGTATCTTCCTGGATTCCGATGAGGCCACTCGTGAACAGCTTGGATTTATTGCCAGGGTGAAAAGGAATTTCCAGATAAAAACAGAGGAGTTCGAAGGTTTGAGCAGTGGAGGAGACGGGTTTGTTTTCAGAACAAATGAGATGATCACTTCCGCCTGGGAGAAGGATTTTGTGATTCCCGAAAAATTCAGACATGTGGATCTGCAGAAAATCAGGCAGGCTGAGGGTGCAGTGGAGGAGCTGAAAGCGGTGCTGGCAAAAATTCACCCCTGGTCCAGCCTGCACTATGGTCTGGGCGGGGTTGACACGGTGGTTCGTCTCTATATTGACTGGATTCCGAAATATATGGGAAAAGATACCGAAATCCAGATCCTCTCACCCATGACCCGTGGAAGCCTGGGTACGGCAAATCTCAACAGGGTGATCCAGGAGGCTGTCAATCCTGCGACGAAGGGAAAGGCTCAGCTCCAGGTGGGGGAAAGAATTTTCAGGGAGGGAGACCGGGTGATTCACCGCCGAAACAACTATGACCTGGCCGTCTTCAATGGTGATATCGGCAGGATCGTTTCCATCGATAACTCGGCTCTAACCTGCATGGTTGCTTTTGCCCAGGATGATCGTCGAGTGCTCTACCAGCGGGATGATGTCCTGGAACTCGACCTGGCCTATGCCATAACTATCCATAAATCCCAGGGAAGTGAATTCCAGGCGGTAATTCTTCCCGTGTTGACCCAACATTTCAAGATGCTGTTTCGTAATCTTATCTATACGGGATTGACCAGGGCGAAATCCATGGCCGCCTTTGTGGGGACGAGAAGGGCACTGGCTATGGCAGTCCGGCAGCAGGACAGCAGCAGAAGACAGACCGGCCTGGCAGATCTTTTGATGGATTGATGGAATTCATTCACTTTTAAAAAAGGCCGGGATTCAGGTGACAGGAAGTTTGATGATAAACTCTGTCCCTCTGCCGAATTCCGTAGTAAAATCAATGGTACCGCCATGTTTTTCAGTAATGACATCATGGCTGATCGCCAGTCCCTGCCCTGTGCCCTTTCCTACCATTTTTGTGGTATAGAAGGGATCGAAGATCCTTGGCTGTGCCTCTTCCGGGATGCCGGTCCCCGTGTCACGGATACGCAGTTCCACATGGTTGTCCTTTTTCCGGGTGGCAATGGTTATGGTTCCCTTACCGCCTTCCGGGGTTTCTCCCAGTTTTTCACCAATGGCATGGGCCGCGTTGATAATCATATTGAGGATAACCTGGCCCATTTCATCGGACAGGAGTGGCAGTAGAGGCAGGTCCGGGTCGAGATCAAATTCAACCTCGGCTACGTATTTCCATTCATTACGGGCGACAGTCACTGTTGTTTCGATTATCTTATTCAAATCCTTGGGTTCTTTTTCCCTGCTCCCGGGGTGGGAAAATTCCTTCATGGCGAGAACGATGGAACTGACACGTTTGACACCCTCCCTGGATTGCCTGATTGCCTGGGGGATTTCCTCGGCCAGGTATTTCCAGTCCATGGTTTCAAGTGCTTGGTCAATTGTCTCCCTGACGTTTTTTGAGCTGTTGCCGGCGAGTTGCTGCATCTGTTCAACGAAGACTGCCAGATCATCAAAAACCTCATCCAGGAAGTTGATGTTTGTTCCAATGAACTGGGTCGGTGTATTGATTTCATGGGCAATACCTGCGGCAAGCTGTCCAACCGATTCCAGTTTCTGGGCATGGAGGAGCTGGGACTGCAGGCTCTCCTTCTTCCGTGTTTCTTCAATTCGTTGTGTAATATCGCGGACAATGGCCACAAATCGCCCACCAAGGTTTTGTGAAGAAACATACTGAAGAAAAACTTCCACAGGAATGAGTTGTCCATCTTTGGCCTTGTGATTTGTGGTGAAGGTAATTGAATCTTTTTCCCCCTGAGCAGTGGCGCTATAAATTTTCTGAAATTTTCTTTTGAAAAATCAGGTTTGATATCCAGGGGGGTCATGTTCAGTAGCTCTCCAAGCGTGTACTTAACCTGGTTTATAGCACCCCGGTTAACATAGATGAATCGCAGGGTATCCGGCTCAAACATGAAAACACAGTCAAGGATCTGGTCCAGGCTGAGTTTAAACTGCTGCAGTTTTTCGCTCATTGTTTTGTTGTTCTCGAGTTCACGGTCAAGGGAAATCATGGTTGTTTTCAGGCGTCGATTGAGCAGCAGAACAGATATCATGGCAACGATTGCCCCGGTGAGGGTTATTCCGATAAGGGTAAATTCAATCCAGTGTTGGCGAAATGATGCCTTCCAGGTAATGATACCGTAGTGTTCATAGGGGGCAATGTGGAGAGTTTTCAGGCAGGTATGGACTGACTGGTAATTGTGGGCAATTGTCCAACCGCCAATGGAAGCAGCACTGGCAGCCCTGTGTTGCGGAGAAAGCTGCAGCAGGGCAATAGTTACCTGTTCTGCCAGATTTTTGTCGACATGGCGGAGGGTAGCCATTGGCCACTCCGGATAGAGGGCGGTGGTCAGCAGAAAAGGAAAGTGTGCTGTATCACTTTTTTCTTCCAGGATTTTGTAGGTTTTAAGATTGATTTTTCCTTCTGCCGCCATGCGTTCCAGGGTGTCGGACCGGATTGTGCCGCCATCGACAAGTCCATCCCGGACCGCGTAGACCACAGCATCGTGGGTTCCTCCAAACTGAAGGGAACTGAAATCCCTGGACGGTTTCAGCCCATGGGACAGGAAATGGTACCAGGCAGCTATCCATCCTCCGAAAGAATGTTTGTCTACCGCCATGAACCGTTTCCCACGGAGGTCTTCGCAATCTGTGATATCATTGCGGTCTTTTCTTGAAAAAATTACTCCTCCGAAACGGGTTGTGGTTTTTCGGAATTTCAGGTTTTTCATGGTCGCGATTCTTTCGACACCGAAATTGTGTTCCAACTGTACATAGTAGGCGGGATTTGTCAGGATGAAATCAATTTGATTCTTTTCTACTGCCGGATAGATTTCGTTGAAATCCAGTGGTATCACAGTGAATTTGAAATTATCTATGGTTCTGGAAAGATACTCTGCTGTCGGGGTCCATTTTTTCAGCGCCTGTTTTTTCCCTCGTTTTGCGAGGATGCCGATTCTGACAGAAGTATCGGCGGCCATGACTTTTTGAGAAAGGGGTAGAAAAATAAGGAACATTGCTGTAACCCAGGCAAGGAAATTTATACGGCATAAAGAAAGGAATTGAGTTTTCATATCACCCGACCATAAGTTGGATTTCCTGTAACTGTGTATATTTTACAGTATACATGTGTCAGGCGTGTTGTTCAAATTTTTCTCTTTATTGATATGAGTCTGTCAAATATCGAATTTCTCAGAACGAAGTGTAAATGCGAGAATAATTCCCGCAAGAAAGCCCCAGGTCAAGCTTGAGGCAAGGGTGATGGCGAGGATGGTGAGAACCACGAACATGTCCTTTCTAGCGAACATGTCCAGAATGGTGAGACTGAGCTGAGAACCTGCAAAAAGCAAGAGAATTCCCAGGATGGAAAAGGGCAGGAAATGAATGAGAAGAATAACATGTGGACCGGTAAAAACAGCCAGGGCCAGGAAAACAGCACCAATAATAATATTTGAACCGGCAGTACGGGCTCCAAACCGATAATGGGCGGCCAGACCTCCCGCCCCGTGGCAGAGGGGGATTCCGCCCAGGAAAAAGCTGAGACCGTTTGCCGCTGCCATGGAAAGCGTTGTGGCCCTGTATGTAACCCGGTCTGAATCTTCTCCGAAATATTCTTTTGAGAGATCAGCGTTTGCAATGATGGCATTACCGATGGTCATGGGCAGCTGGGGGATGACCAGGACAAAGAGGGCCACGGTGAGATCAGTAGTGGCGGGCAGTCCTGCGGGGAGTAACGGAGGTGGATAGAATCCGGGCGTAAAGCGGCTCATACCATCATATGTTCCTAGAAAAAGACCGACAAGCAGGCCGAACAGGGTGACAACGATACCAGCAGGATATTTCCTGCTGTTTAAGAAATAAAAGGTTAATACAGTTCCGGCAATACCGATAATAATGGTTATGGGCAGGGGACCGGCACTCTGGATAGAAAGATATGGTTCCAGCAGTTGGCTGCCGGGGGCACCATCAATTACGAATGAAACACCTTTGGTCATAAGCAGTATTCCCGTGGACAGCTGCACACCCCTCACCACCGATTTCGGGACAAGTTTGCCTATCATGGAAATAGTGTCGGTCGCGCCAATAATAAGGAGAAAGATGCAGACAAGTCCTGTGGAGGCACTGATCTGGGAGTATGTCATGCCGGTTGAAATGGCGTAGGCGGCGATGACTTTCATCGGCTGAATGGGGACTGGTAGTCCAAAGTAGCAGCCCGACAGGATATAAAAAAGGCCGATGGAATAAAAAATGCCTGTTGGTGAAACATGATTAATCGTTACCATGCCAACGATCAGTGGCAGCAGAGTTCCCAGGTCTCCAAGAGATCCTGCTATTTCCATTCTGTTGAAGCGGTATTTTTTCATGATGTCTGCTGAATAAAGTGAAAACAACTCTATCCCGCATTTCTCATGAACATTGTGGTAATTTTGAGAATAGCTGTAGATTACAAATAATTAGACAACTATCAGTAATAGAACAAAATTTACACAATGTTCACCCAAGGTCAGTCCAGGAGACGCCATCTTCTGCAGTATTTCGGCAGTAAATATAGATCACTATGATTCACTGCCAGGTAAGCGAAGACTCCGGGAACTTTGAACCTGACGTCGCCTGGACTGATGAGAAATGCAGGCTATGATGAATATACACCATTTTAAACGACAGAAGAAGAGAAAGCACATCATGAAATATCCTGTTGTAATGTCCCGGAGGAGTGTTACACTAATTTTAAACTCGAAAATAAAATAGTATTTGATTGCCCATGGAACTCAGCATGATAAAAATAGACCTGCATTGATCTCAACCTGAGTTTGAAGGGGAGTCGTGATTGTTCATGGAGGGAAAATGTATATTGGTCTGGACTTTGACGGAACGGTTGTTGATCATCGCTATCCCGATATCGGCGAACCAGTTCCCGGTGCCGTAAAATGGTTGAAGCGACTGCAGCAGTGTGGGGCGAAAATTATTCTGTTTACAATGCGGTCAAACAGTGAAGAGGGAAGTTATCTGAGAGATGCAGTCAGGTATCTTGAAGAAAACGGCATACAGCTTTATGGCGTCAATATGAATCCGGACCAGGCAGAATGGACAACAAGTCCAAAGGTATATGCCCATGTATATATAGATGATTCGGCTTTTGGTTGCCCTCTTGTGCAACCTAGGGGGTTTGCTGCTCCCTGTGTGGACTGGAAGGTTGTCGGTCCTCAGGTGGAGCATATGTGTTTGAATATGGGCTGAACCGGAGGATGTGTTTTACTGGTTGTTAGATTCAATTTTGATCTTTTTGTGGGTGTGCATTGCGGGGGGATGAAGGGAAGCGTGAATGGTACAAAAACAACTCAAAAAAAAATCTTTGCACTATGTGGCGCACTGGTCGTCACCTGTCTTGTCTACTGGAGTATTCAGTTTGTAGTTTTGTCTGCTTTTGCCAGAGTTGTGGTTGATATTGAAAGCGAATATAACAGCAAGGTTCAGCTCTATTATTCTTTTGCCACGGGAAGCCGGGTAGCTTTTCGGGAAAAAGATTCAACTGTTATGCAGGATCTGCCGGCAAAAAAACGGTGTCAGTTACAATTTCAAACCAATAACAGATCTTTCAGAACATTGAGGATTGATCCGGGCAAGGGGCACGGGACGTATCGAATATACAACGTGCGGCTGTTAAGCTTTTTCGGCCCGGAAATTGAAATAGATTTTGGTCAGCAACAGCCTGAACTCACGGCATCTCCTCAGACCGAATTGAAATTCGACCAGGGTGGATTTCTGAGGGTCAAAAGCGATACCGATGATCCTTACATCATCCTCCATCGTGAGTTACAGGTAAACAATCCGGTAGTTCAGTATATTGTGCCGGTACTGGCAGGGATCTTCTCTTTTTTTCTGTTTTGTTCGCTCCGTTTTTCTGCTTCAGCATTTTATAATGATCTTCTCCATAAAACTCCGTCAACCGGAAAAAACCTGGCTCCCCTTGACGGGTTAAGGGGGTAGCTGCACTTCTGGTTCTGCTGGACCATACAGGACTTCCGGGGTTCAGGGGAACAGGTATGGTCGGAGTGGCTCTTTTTTTCTGCCTGAGCGGTTATCTGCTCTGCCTGCCTTTTGCTGGTGAAGGCTCCCGTATTGTTTCCGCCGAATATATGAAAAATTATTTCGCAAGACGTTTCTGCAGAATTCTTCCCATGTATTATTTCGTCCTTACGGCTGGATATTTTTATTCACAGCGTTATGAGGATTATTTCAGATCACTGCTTTTTCTCCAGGGAAATTCCATACTCTGGACCGTTCTGCAGGAAATTCATTTTTATACCTTGCTACCGCTTATTTTTATGATCCATCATTTTATTTTTCGCGGTCGGTTGACAGGGATTCTGATCTTCCTGGGAGGGGTTGGGTTTGCTTATAATCACAATTGGTTGCCGATTCACACCATGTACGGAATGGAGCATACCATGCCTCTTTACCTGGGAGTGTTTCTGGTGGGAATCATGATGGGATATTTCTATCAGAAATGGGACCGGATAAAATATAAGGATATTCTTTCCCTGCTCGGTCATCCCGGCGTTATTCTCATAATGTTTGTCCTGGCTGTTTCTCTCCCCGAACTTCGAAATTTTATTGTCGGCCATAGAGTTGTCGAGTCGTGGGTTCTTGAAGGAATCTATCCTTACTTGACAGGTTGTTTGATTCTGGGCCTTTCGATAACTGAACGGAACAGGGTTCAGAAATTTTTTTCACATTCATGGCTCAGAGCCGTTGGTTTGATAAGCTATAGCGTCTATCTGCTCCATCCTGTTTTTCTGGATCTGGTGAAATATATTTTTTTGGTCTATTTAAATATTCAACCAAATGGTGTCGTTAAGTTCCTGTTTACTCTTGTCCTGGTTATTCCCGCAAGTGTTATGACATATACCTATATTGAAAGACCGTTCATCAGGAGAGCCCCGGTAAAACTTCAATCGACTGAATCTCAGCCGATTGTATGATTTCTGTTTGCGAATCATTTGCAACATGGGTAAGGTGGTGAACACGAATGTTGTTTTAGATTTCTTACAGGATCGGGTGATGTCGGGTTTGGAATCTTGAGTTGATTATGAAGAGCGTAAATGAATTCAATGAGATATTGGAAAATTCTATGTTGTTTTCTCTGGGTGATGCTGTTGTTTGGCAGTCAGCCGGGTGAAGCTGCCGAAAAACTTCACGTTGTTACTTCTATTTTTCCCCTGTATGATTTTACCAGGCAGGTTGGTGGAGAAAGGGTTGAGGTCAAGCTGCTTCTGCCACCGGGAATAGAGGCTCACGGGTTTTCTCCGACCCCGCGGGATCTGGTGACAGTAAGCCAGGCGGATCTGTTTTTTTATACCAGCCGTTTTCTGGAGCCTTGGGCGGAAGCTGTTGTTTCGGCCATGGGCAGGGAACAGGGCAGGGTTGTTGAGGTTGGCAGGGAAATTATTGCACAGCAGGTGAAAAATCATAAGGCCGACAGAGATCATTCAGGGCATGGCGGTATTGATCCTCATATCTGGCTTGACCCTCTGAATGCGGTTGAAATGGTGAATGTGATCAGCAACATACTGATCAAGATGGATCCGGACAATGGCGGGTTTTATCGGCAAAACAGAAAAGCTTATGTGGAGAAACTGTATGAGTTTGATCGTGAGACCGGGAAAAGTCTCCGGAACTGCCGTCTGAAAACCATTGTCAGTGGTGGTCATTTTGCCTTCGGTCCGTTTGCTGAAAGATACGGTCTCAAGGCTGTTTCACCGTTCAAGGGCTACTCGCCAAATGGACAACCCAGTCCCCGTGCCATTGCCGCGCTTGTCGATAATATACAGAATACGGGGAGTAGGGTGATTTTCCATGAGGAACTTGTGCAGCCGAAAATTGCCCGGGTCATAGCGGAGGAAACCGGAGCAAAACTGCTTCTTCTCCATGGGATTCATAATGTTTCGCGGGACGAGCTGGAACGCGGTGAGACCTGGTTGTCTCTGATGAAAAAAAATGTGGAAAATTTGAAGCAGGGCCTGCAATGTCAATAATCTCGGTGGAAAATCTCTCCGTCAAATTGCATGGTGTTGTCGTACTGTCGGATGTTTCCTTTAAGGTGGCAGAGGGTGAGTATATCGGCATCGTCGGTCCTAACGGGTCGGGAAAATCGACTCTTGTCCGTGCCATTCTGGGGCTTGCGGACATTCACGTGGGCAAAGTTCAAATCATGGGGCAACCTCTTCGCCATTTTGCACAATGGTATCGGATCGGCTACCTGCCCCAGTCAACCGTTGTTGCCAACAAATCTTTTCCGGCATCCGTGGCCGAAGTTGTGGCAACCGGTCTGCTGGGCAGTAAAAAATTTCCACGGAAGGTGAGAAGAAAAGACAGGGAAAAGGTTATGGAAACACTTTCCATGCTGGGTATTGCCGATCTTCACCTGGAGCAGATAGGAAAACTTTCCGGCGGGCAGAGCCAACGGGTCTTTCTGGCAAGAGCCATGGTTTCCGATCCGGACATCCTGGTACTTGATGAACCGACCGCTGCCCTCGACCCGGTAACCCGCGAATCCTTTTATGAAATAATCGCTTCCCTCAACCGGGATCATGGTAAAACAGTTCTTCTGGTAACCCATGACAGTTCCATCATCGGTCGTTATGCCGATAAAATGCTTTACCTGGATAGGCGTCTTGTTTTTTTCGGAAACTTCAAGGAATTCTGCATGTCCAGTGACATGTCAAACTATTTTGGGGAATTTACCCAGCATCTCATCTGTCATCAACATTGAAAATGGATACGGTTTTTACCCAGATTATCCAGGCTCTCCATTACGGGTTCATACAGCGTGCCCTCTTTGCCGGCTGTTTCATCGGTGTCTGCTGTGCCGTGCTTGGACTGTTTCTTGTTCTGCGGAGATTGTCTCTGATTGGTGAAGGGCTTGCCCATTTTTCCCTGGCGCCCATCGGTCTGGCCCTTATGCTCGGGATTTATCCACTTTATGTGGCACTTCCCCTGGGGTTGCTGGCATCCTTCTGGATACTGCACCTTGCGGGCAGGGCAAATATGTACGGAGATGCTGCCATCGGTCTTGTTTCTGCCATCGGTGTCGCAACCGGTGTTATCCTGGCAAGTCTGGGATCTGGGTTTAATGTGGATCTTTTTGGTTACCTGTTCGGGGATATCCTGGCCGTGAGTCGGGTGGAGTCCGTTCTGACCATGGCACTTTCCTTTGTTGTACTCCTCCTTGTTTTCCTGAATTATCAGGATCTTTTTGCCATAGCGTTTGATGAAGAGTTTGCCAAGGTTATCGGATTGAATACCGAACGGATGAACCGGATACTGGTTGTTCTGACAACCTTTACTGTCATTCTGGGTATCAAAGTCGTAGGTATCATGCTTGTCTCAAGCTTTATTATTTTTCCCGCAGTAACAGCTCTACAGTTATCCAGAGGGTTCAGGACAGCTATTTTTTTTGCTGTGTTTTCAGCATCTTTTTCTGTTTTCGTGGGAATTGTAGCGGCATATCTTTTTAATTTACCGGCGGGGGCAACAATAGTCCTTGTGAATTTTGTTTTTTTTCTGTTGGCGTATGGGTTGAGCCGTTTCAGGATAATGTGATTATATGTCAGGATTTACGCCAAAAAGACAGCTGGTGCTGGAAATTATCGAGTCTTCGGATCGTCCTCTCTCCTCTCAGGAGATCTTTGCCATGAGAAAAGGGGAGATTAATCTGGCGACTGTTTACAGGAGTGTCAACTACCTGGAAAAACAGAACCTGATAGAGGGTTTTTCTCTTTTCTCCGAGTCAAAGGGGACAGTGCGGTTCTATTTTCGGAAAAGAAGGCCACATCTCCATTTCTTTTTCTGCGGGCGATGTCAATCGTTTACGCCATTTCATGACTGTATCTTCAGCAGGCAGTCTCGCACTGAAATCGAGGAGAAATACCAGCATAAGATCCAGTCGCACGTTCTTTACTTTACCGGTTTATGTCGTGACTGCCAGTCAGACTGAGACTATTTTTTCTTTTTCCCCTTTTTTTCTTTTTTCTTCTTTTTGTTTTTCTTTTTTCCCTTCTTTTTTTTCTTTTTTTCCTCTTTCTCTTTTTTCTTTTTCTTGTTTTTCTTCCCGTCCTTTTTTTTCTTTTTTTTCTTTTTTACAGTTGTGTTTTCAGGTTGAGAGGTTTGAGAGGAAGGCTCTTCTGTAGATGTGGCGGGAAGCGTGTGACCGGGGAAAAGGTCCATGCGTTTTTCCTTGAAGAGGACAAGGAGATAACGGAGCTGGCCGATGGTCAGTTTACTTAATTCAGCACTTTTTACCTGAGTGTGGCCGTCATCCAGGAGGAGAAGGGCTTTGGCCCTCCGGCTGAACAGACCGATGTTGAGTTTTGTGATGTATTCGCAGGATTCTCTTTCCTTCTGATTCAACAGGTTTCCCGTGGTGGTTGCCATATGTCCTCCTTGAAATGATGTCGGCAAAATGCAGAGAAGCAGCCCGGGTGGCATGGAGACTGCAGAAAAAGGTCGAATTATTACCTCTGAAAACAGTTTATGGCTGAAACAATAGCATTTCCTGAAAAAAAAATAAATGGTCTCCCTGGAAGCAGATGAGGAAAATCATGAAGAAATTTTTTACGAATAATGCTAGTGTAGTATCTGTCCATAAACAGCCTTTTTCCCCTGATTCTTCGTTGTTGTGGAAATTTTATCCTTGGAATATCAGATAGATGTCTGTGGTAAAATTTTCTTGCGCCCGATTCAGAATAAAAAAGCTCATTTCTGGACAGATACTCGAGTATTCCGAACGTTTCAGGAATTTCACTGTTCTTTATTTCATTAAAAATTCTGTAAATATCCAATTCTTATCACTGAAGGAAGTTTGCCATGGGTGTGACAATCACACGACTGTATCGAAAAATTGACGGGGAACAGGCATACTGTTTCAATATAGAATCGACAAGAACACTCACCGCAGAAGAAATGAATTGCCTGCGAATGATTCTGGCAGACGGTTTTCTTATTGATACCGTTACCACAGAGCCGGTTCTCACCGGAAACCGGGTCGTAGAGGTGGGGCCCCGCCTGAATTTCGCTACAGCCTGGTCTTCAAATATGGTGTCCATCTGCCAGGCGACAGGACTCGGGATAGTTACCCGTGTGGAAAGATCAAGGCGATATCGTGTGCCGGAGGGGAGTAATCTCCAGGAATTTATTGACAGTCACCATGACCGGATGACCGAGTGTCACTACCCGGAACCGTTGAGCAGTTTCGAGACGGGGGTTGTGCCCGAGCCGGTATACGAAGTGGATCTTCTGGGCAGGGGGGCTGAGGCTTTTGATGATATTCCCGGTATCTCCATGGATGAATGGGATCGCAATCTCTATTACGATTATTTTGTCAACAGGCAGAAAAGAAATCCGACGATTGTGGAGATTATGGATCTCAATAATGCCAATTCCGAGCATTCCCGCCACGGTTTTTTTAAGGGGAAACAGATAATAGATGGTCAGGAAATGGAGGGAACGCTTTTTGACCTGGTGACCGCAACTCTTGATGCGAACCCGAAAGGGTCGCTTATTGCTTTCAAGGATAATTCGAGTGTTATCAGTGGCTATGGAATAGATACCATTATTCCTGATCAACCGGGTATCCCGTCGTTATTTTCTCTTCGGTCAGTACTGTACCATCCTCTGTTGACCGCGGAAACACATAATTTCCCTACAGGTGTGGCTCCTTTTCCCGGGGCAGAGACTGGAACAGGCGGGCGGATTCGTGACGTGCAGGGTACGGGAAAGGGTGGCTTTGTTATCGCCGGAACAGCCGGATATTGCGTTGGAAATCTGAATATTCCCGGATATGCGCTTCCCTGGGAAAATGATTATCCCCGTCCTGACAACCTGGCCTCCCCCCTTGAGATTGAAATTGAGGCCAGTAACGGTGCGTCAGATTACGGCAACAAGTTTGGAGAGCCCCTGATCCAGGGTTTTACCCGTTCCTTTGATATGCGTCTGGAAAATGGTGAGAGGTGGGGATTTGTAAAACCCATCATGTTTACCGCCGGAGTAGGCCAGATTGATTCCCGGTTGACGGATAAGGCAAGGGAAGAAAAAGGTATGCTCATCGTTCAGGTGGGTGGTCCAGCGTATCGAGTCGGTTTCGGCGGCGGGGCGGCTTCAAGCATGTTGCAGGGCGAGAATGAATCGAGCCTTGATTTTAATGCGGTGCAGCGTGGTGACGCGGAAATGGAGCAGAAGATGAATCGTGTTATCAGAGCCTGCAACGAGATGGGTGAGCGGACCCTGGTTGATGTGATTCACGACCAGGGTGCCGGAGGTCCTGCCAATGTATTGAAGGAACTGGTGGAAAACTCGGGCGGTTGGGTAGAGGTTCGCAATATCAGAGTGGGCGATCCCACCATGTCTGTGCTTGAAATATATGTTGCCGAATACCAGGAGCGTAACGGGTTTTTGATCAGACCGGAAAATATTGAGAGGTTTTTGGCAATCTGTGAAAGGGAAAAAGTCAACTGCGAGGTCCTGGGCAGGGTTACCGGGGATCTTCGTTTTGTCCTCCACGATTCCCATGATGACTCTACACCCGTGGATATTGAGCTTGACGTACTGCTCGGAGATATTCCCCAGAAAACCTTTGAGGACAAAAGAAAAAGTCTTGCCGGTCAACCGGTTGAGCTTCCCGATGGAGCAACGGTTGAAGGGGTGCTGCATGACGTGCTTCGCCTGGTGTCGGTGGGATCCAAAAGGTTTCTCACCAGCAAGGTTGACCGGGCCGTTACCGGTCTTATCGCCAGACAGCAGTGTTGCGGTCCCCTGCAGTTGACCGTGGGAAACGTTGCCGTAGTTGCCCAGTCCCATTTTGGTCTGACAGGGATAGCGACAGCTATTGGAGAGCAGTCTATCAAGATGCTGGTTGATCCTGCCGCCGGTGCCCGGATGGCGGTGGGAGAGGCGTTGACAAACCTGGTCTGGGTAAAAATTGAAGATCCCCTGCAGATTAAGTGTTCCGCCAACTGGATGTGGGCGCCGAAACTGCCTGGAGAAGGAGCGGCAATCTATGATGCCGCCAGGGGTATGAGAGACCTGATGATTGAGGTGGGCATGGCGGTGGATGGTGGCAAGGACAGTCTTTCCATGGCCACCATGGTTGGTGATGAAACGGTGAAATCCCCAAGGGAACTGGTTATTTCCGCCTATGCAGCCGTACCTGATATCAGAAAAAGCGTTACTCCGGATATTAAGAACGTCGGTTCAAGGCTGCTTTTTATTGATCTTTCGGGTCGTAATCGCCTGGGAGGCAGTAGTCTTGCACAGGTGCTGGGGCAACTGGGGGATGAAAGTCCTGACGTGGAGGATCCGGGTCTGTTGAAAAGGGGTTTTGCCGCAGTGCAGGAAGTGATCGCTCAAGAATTGATTTCAGCTGGACATGACAGAAGCGACGGGGGACTGATTACCACCCTGCTGGAGATGGCCTTTAGTGGCAATTGTGGACTGGATCTGGATCTGGGTGGAAAAGACTCTGTTTTCAGCGCACTTTTTTCCGAGGAACTCGGTTTTGTCGTGGAATGTGTCGAAGAGAAGCTGCAGGAGGTGAAGGCGCTGTTTGACAGGGCGGATGTTGAGTGCCGGGAAATCGGCAGGACTACGAAAGAGAAACGGATTCTCCTGCGCTATAACGAGGAGGTGGTTCTTGATAAGAACATGGTTGAATTACGCAGCTGGTGGGAGGAAACCAGTCACCGTCTTGACCTGCTTCAGGCTGATCCGGGTTGTGTGAAGGAGGAAAAAGAATCGATCCATGACCGCAGGGGGCCGGAATATATTATCCCCTTTACGCCGGAACCGGCCCCGGCAGCCCTGCTGAAGAAGGAGAATAAGCCAAAGGTTGCAATCCTGAGAGACGAAGGATCCAATTCGGATCGGGAGATGAGTTCCGCCTTCTTTGCCGCCGGTTTTGAAGTATGGGATGTCTGTATGCAGGATCTGCTCTCCGGAAATATGACATTGGACGGATTCAGAGGACTTGCTGCGGTTGGTGGCTTTTCTTATGCTGATGTGCCGGAATCCGCTAAAGGATGGGCTGCAACCATTTTGTTCAATGACCGGCTGAAAGAGATGTTCAGGGAATTTTATAAGCGTCCTGATACTTTTACTCTGGGGGTCTGTAACGGGTGCCAGCTTTTTGGTTTGCTCGGTTGGGTACCGGAGCCAGGACTTGCATCTGAAGTGCAGCCCCGTTTTGTCAAAAACAGATCCGGCCGATTTGAGTCCCGCTGGTCAACGGTGAAGGTCAGGAGAAGTCCGGCCATCATGTTGAAGGGCATGGATGGATTGGTTTTTGGTATCCATGTGGATCATGGTGAGGGAAGACTTCATTTCCCGGATACGGGAATTCTGGAGAAGGTGAAACAGAACAATCTTACTCCGTTGGTCTATGTGGACGATGAGGGTAGAAGTACGGAAAAATATCCCTTCAATCCCAACGGCTCCCCGGAAGGGTTGGCGGCACTCTGTTCGGCTGACGGTAGGCACCTGGCGCTCATGCCTCATCCGGAAAGGGTATTTCTGCCCTGGCAGGCCCATTATCTGCCAGAGGAGATGAAAGAACTCAAGGTCTCCCCCTGGTTTCAGATGTTCAGAAACAGCTATGACTGGTGCACATCGGGTTTCTGAATTGTTTCGTATGAAGTCATGAAAAGGAAAGAGAAATGATTATTACCAACGTGGAGAATGTTCCCGGAAAAAGAATCGTGGAACATTTCGGAATTGTTCAGGGCAGTACCGTTCGGGCAAAACATATAGGTCGTGATTTTATGGCCAGTCTGAAAAACCTGGTCGGCGGAGAATTGAAAGGGTACACGGAGCTGCTAAACGAAGCGAGACAGGAGTCTCTGGAGCGTATGCAGAAACAGGCCGAAGGGCTGGGAGCCAATGCAGTTGTTAATGTCCGGTTTGCCACTTCATCAGTTGCCCAGGGTGCATCCGAGCTCTTTGCCTATGGGACGGCTGTCAGACTGGAATCGGAGTGAAGAGATGCAGTTTCTGACAAATAACGGTGATCTTGTTCTCTTCGTACTGCTTATTATCCTTGGCTATGTAGCGGGATCTCTGGCTGAAAAACGTCATTATGCCTCCATCAGAAAAAGAGAGCGGGAAATGATGTCCATGCCGGTTGTGACTTTTGTGGATGGCTATCCTGCCTCGAGAGTGACACATTCTCAGCTTGTGACCGGTAGTGCGGTTATTTCCATTGATTATTTCAAACGTTTTCTGGCAATCCTGAGAAACCTGTTTGGCGGCCGGGTCAAATCCTACGAGTCCCTTATCGACAGGGCCAGGAGGGAGGCCATCCTTCGGATGAAGGCGGAGGCGGAAAAAAAGGGCGCTGCCCTAATCGTCAATTTTCGCTTGGAGACTTCAGCTATTGGACGTTCCGCAAACCGGAAACGGCAGGTAGGAAGTGTTGAAGCTCTAGCCTACGGGACAGCCGTTTTTCTGGAGCAGCAATGAAATTTACGCCAAAACCTGTCGATGGTGATGTAAATCTTTCGGGAAAACATCCTTTGCGGGAGGCAGTCTGGCTGGTGGCTGAATTACTGGTTATTCTTGCACTTCTCTATTTTGTATTTGGATTTGTCGCCCAGTTTGTGGCCGTTCGTCTACCGGTGAAGGCGGAAATCTGGATCGGCAGTAAACTTGAAGCAAAATATCAGGCTCATACAGACGCATTTCTCCAGGATCATCTTGATCGGCTCGTACGGGAGCTTCCTGCAGATTCCCCGCTCCATGAGTATTCTTTCAAAATATTTCTTGATGACTCGAAAAAGATTAATGCCTTTGCGCTGCCGGGTGGCAGTATTGTGGTTTTTCAAGGACTGTTGAATACAGTCCGGTCTGAAAATGAACTGGATATGGTTCTGGCTCACGAACTTGGCCACTTTTATCATCGGGACCACCTGCGGGCCATGGGACGTAATCTTCTTCTGTTTCTTGTTGCCAGATTACTTCCCGGAGACCAGTCTCCTGACCTGGTTCTCTGGCTTGCGGGTAAGTTCGAGAGACGATACTCGCAGAAACAGGAGCTTGCTGCAGACAGCTGGGGACTGGATCTGCTCTACAGGCGCTATGGTCATGTGGGTGGAGCAACCGATTTTTTCAGGCGGTTGTCTCAGAAGAATAAAAGCCATTTAGCCTATTTCCTGGCCACCCATCCCCATCCGGAAGATCGGTTGAACAGCCTGAACAGGATAATAGAAGAGAAACATTATCCTGTAGGTGAAACTGTACCGTTTAGTTCGGGACAGAAGGAAAAACTGGGCTCAGGAGCCGCTCATTGACATACTGATTTGTACAGAGTGAGCATGTCTGAGTCAATCCGGACAATAATGACACATTTGTCGGGGTCTCCTGTTGCATTAAAACTCATCGTGCCGGATGCTCCCGGAAAATTTTTCAGCTTTGCAAGTGCTGTTTTTACGGCCACCCGATCAGCAATAAGCTTTCCCTGGAGTCCTCCCGTATCCCTGATGGCCTGCAGGAGTGCACGGGTAGCGTCCCAAGTAAGTGCGGCAGGGGCATCTGGATAGCTGTTATACGCCTTACGGTACGCTGTAACAAACTGTTTGTTCAGGCCGGTCGCGCCACCCGGAGCATAGTCTCCGGCATAGAAGAGGCCGTCACAGTCTTGCCCGCAGGTTCCGATAAGGTCTCCTCCCGCCCATGAACCACCACCGACGATGGGTATATTCAGTTCTATTTCATTGGCCTGTTTAACAATAAGAGCCACCTGGTCCACATGTTGCGGCAGATAGAGAAACTGGGCCGGGGAATTCTTGATTCGTTTCAGCTGTTCTCTGAAATCCTTGTCACCGGTTCTGAATGTTTCCAAGGCAACTATCGATCCGGCACCATTTGCAGTTTCGAAAGCCTGTTTGAAGTTTTTTGTCATTCCACGGGGGCCGGGCTGACAATATCATAAAGAACTGCCGCTTTTGTCGCCCCGAATTCATCAGCCACAAACGTTGTGATAACCGGGCCCTGTTTGGTAAAAATTGAATTACTTCTGAAAACGAAGGGGCGATTTTCAGTTGTTTTCGGTGACGCGGACCAGGAGGCGATCATGGGGGTGGAAAAGGCATTGGCTATCTGGCCGACGGGTATGGCATGACGACTGCTCAAGGGACCGACTATTCCAATCACATTATTTCTGCTCACCTGGTCAAGCACCAGTTTTGAGGCAGCCGATGGATCGGATTTGTTATCTCCGTACAAAAAATTCACCCGATAGGTCTTATCCCCGACTTTCAGTCCCCCTGAAACCTCAAGATCTTTGCGAACCAGTTCCGCGGCATTTTTTGCATGGTGGCCCGCCTGTTCAAGCCATCCAGAAAAGGGAAGGTTGAAACCGATTGCTATTTCGCTGTTGTTTGCGTAGGTCGTCGGGACAGCGATTATCAGGGGAAAAACAGCGATCAACAATACGGGAAGGATTTTGAGTTTCATTGTCAGCTCCTGGATGAATTTTCAGGGTAATGAAATAGAACCTGAATTTTGCACTTGGGAAAATGAAAAGATAACTGTTCATTTTCTTTCTCTTGCAGGATTGGGGAAGAAGGTATTATTTTAGCGTGTTTTTAGATTACATACAATTTATTTTTGATGGGGACAGGTTGGAGTAACGGCAGGATACAGACGATAAGGATGTGAGCTGGAAAAAAAGGACATCTGAAAACAGATGTCCTTTTGGGATAAACAAATTTGGTTACGAAAAAATCAGCGGGAATTTCTTCGTCGAAGAGTACCGCCTGCAAAAGCAGCGAGTCCGGCACCAAAAAGCAGCATGGTGGCCGGTTCTGGAACAGCTGCGGTCTGGGTAAATCCCTGGTATGAAACATTTGGCTGGGAGTAGTTATAAAAGCCGAATTTCCCTGCGGCATATGAACCGTCAATATCAAAAATTGTATCGCCGTCAATAGCTATATTGATATTGTTTGCAGTGTAGCTCAGGGTGAACTGGTAAGATATGTTATCTTTCCATCCATTAGTTGAGGAATAATCATCAGCTATGATATTAATGTCGTTTCCTGAGTGATCCCACAGATTGATGTCACTTCCGGTGATATGGGAGAGAGTAAAACCTTCACGTCCCTGGCCTCCAGGACCCCAGTATTGATCGTTCTGTTTCCAGTCAAAAAGATAATAGTCCTCTGAACTGGCATACCCGAAGACAAAACCGATAAAATCATCATCACCGGTTGTGTTGACTTTGAAATTGCCGTTAAAAACGGTGTTTGTCCAGGTCTGGTCACTGAGAAAGGCGGAAGGGTCACTGTTGACACTCTGGGTGACAGAAGTTCCGCCAACGGTTGTCCAGCTTGGTGAGGCATGGTGAGAATCATCATACATAACTACAGGGCTCCAGCCACTGAGATCAATAGGATCCGCCAGAGCTGAAAGAGAACAACTGAAAAAAGTGGCAGTCAGAAATGCCGCGGTAAAAAAAGGTTTCATAATAATTATCCTTTAAATGGTGTAAATGTGTTTTTGAAAGAATTTTTTCCTGAAAATTATCCATCTGCCATATTATTATAACCTCCAGGAAAAAAGAAACAATGGTAAGGATAATTATTTACCGGTTATTTACTCTTTTTTTGAGTATCTCCTCCAGCAGTTCAACAGTGTGAACACAACGCACTGTTTTGTCGGCTTTTCCCATGGCTCCCTTGAGCATGATCATACAGCCGGGGCAATCCATGGCCACGGTCTTTACACCGGTTTGTCGGATGGCGGCAACTTTATCCAGGGTGATCTGTTTTGATATCTGGGGGTGGCTGAGAAAGGAGTAGGTGCCGCCGAAACCGCAGCAGCGATCACTGTTTTTCATTTCGTCAATCGTATACCCTGCTGCTTCCAGAAGGTTTCTCGGTTCTTTCCAGACTCCGTTTCCTCGTTTGAGGTGACAGGAATCATGGTAAGTTATCTTCTCACGGGCTCTGGGGGCTTTTCGTATTTCTTCTGTGGAGTTAAGAATTTCTTCCAGAAATCTGGCTGCATCCATCGTTTTTTCAGAGAGATCAGCAGCTTTTTCTCTCCATTCAGGATAGTCTTTCAGCCGTTTGAAGAAATCTCTTTTTACTCCCATTGTACAGGTGGGGCAGAGGCTGAGAACATAATCGACCCTGACCTCTGAGAATGCCTGGACGCTCTGTTTGGCCAGGTAGATGCCTGTTTCATTGTCTCCCGCGTAGAGAGCTGGAATCCCGCAGCAGTTCTGGCCTTCAGGAAAAACCACTTTGACATTGAGATAATTGAGAACCCGGACAAGTGCAAGACCGCTTTCGGGGTAAACAAAATCAGCCCCGCAGCCGATGAAGATGCCAACCGTATAACGCGGATTTTCAACCTGTTGTTCAATTAAATCAAATTGTTCCCGGAAAGATTTTTCGGCAATTGAGGGCAGATCCCGCCACTCGGTATAATCTCTGGACATAAAGTGCATGGGGAGATGGCGGATAACAGGGGGGGATGAGTCGTCATCTTTTCCGGTGAGCGGTTTTTGCAGCTTTGATGCGGCTTTCACCATCGAGTGAAAAAGAGTGCGATTTTTCATAATCGCCTTAAAGGCAACATTTTTTATTACACCCATACCGTATTTTTCCGTGACCATGTTACGCAAATGAAGGATTATCTCTTCCAGGTCAATGCCGGCTGGACAGACAGCGGAACAGGATCGGCAGCCGATGCAGGCACGGGTCAGTTCCTTTGCCTTGTCCAGTCCCTCGTAAAAGGCGGTGAGGATGATGCCGATGGCGGAGATATAGATGGAGCCGAATACATGTCCCCCCACGGTCTGATAGACGGGGCAGACATTGGCGCAGGCACCGCACTGGATGCAGCGCAGGGCGTCTTGGCAAGCTTGGGACTGGTAAAGGTCTTCCCGGCCGCCGTCGATCAGGATTATATGCTGTTCTTTGGGTTCATCACCTGCAGGTACGGCTCCCCGGATCCATGTCACATAGGAGGTGAGCAGTTGTCCGGTGGCGTTGCGTGGCAGCAGACGGGTGATTTTGACGGCATCTTCCATGGAACGGACCAGTTTATGGATTCCGGCGAAAACGACATGAGTCTTTGGCAGTGTGGCACAGAGTCTTGCATTGCCTTCATTGGTGACAAGACCGATACCACCAGTTTCTGCAATGAGGAAATTGGCCCCGGTCAGGCCAATATCCGCATCAAAATATTCTTTTCTCAGGCGGTTGCGGGCGACATCCACAAGGGTTTTGATCTCCGCGGCCAGGTTTTCACCGGTTTCCCTGCTGAACAACCTGGCCACATCTTCCTTGAACATGTGAATGGCCGGCATCACCATATGGCTGGGTCGCTGTCCGGCAAGCTGGACAATCCATTCACCGAGATCTGTTTCAGCGGCACGGATACCCGCAGCTTCCAGGGCTTTGTTGAGATGAGCCTCCTCGGAAACCATCGATTTTGATTTGGCAATGAGCTTTGCCTTTTTTTTCCGGGCAAGTTCTATGACATAGTCATTTGCCTCTTTTGTATCCCTGGCAAGAAAGACTTTGGAACCGGCTTTTTCAGCGTTACTGATAAACTGAACCAGCAGTTTTTTTCGGTGGATGCGCACTTCGTCTTTGATAGTCGCCAGTTCTTCACGCATTGCCTCGAAATCGAGTCCGGCAAAGGCCTGCTTACGGGCGATCAGGTAGGCATCCCCAAAAAGATGGAGAGCCTGGCTCAGTTTCGGGTTGCTGATTGCCGTTTCCACGGATTTTTTAAAAGGTGATGAAGATGTCATATTTCCTTATTCCTCCCTCCGTCAATTTTTCAGCAAATCATCGGAAATGTTGTTGACAATCAGGATGTGCAGTTCCCTTGGGCCATGGCAGCCGATGGTCAGTACACGCTCGATGTCTGCGGTCCTGCTTGGCCCGGTGATATAGGCGATAAAAACAGGTTTATGTCCCGAATGCAGAGTGTTCATTGGCTGAATCGCGGTGAGATTATCCGGTAGAATGGTTGCAGGGTCAACAAAAATAAAATGTTTTTCAGGCAGGGTAGTGGCCAGTCGGATGTTTTCATCGGTACTGTCCAGCACTACCGTGCCCGTGTCAGCCATGGCGAAGTTCGAAAAGGTAACCCCTGCAGCGGGAATTTGACCTGCGTAACGGAAATCCTCCCGAAAGACATCGACTCCCTCTTCATGAAGAAGTTCAGTGAGTCTGAACTCTGCGGCAAGTGCGGTTGATGGCACGAGGGTGGTGCCGTCTGTCTTTGATCCGATATAGGCAACAGCTTCCCTGATGCCGGCAAACTGGCGGGTACTGGCACCGATTTTTCGGCTGGCGGTAATGAATGTTTCTAGGGTATCCTGGTTCAGCATGGTCTGTTTCTCTGGAGATCAGAAATTAAAGGTACACCGTTTCAATGTTATCCACCGAAAAAGAGCGTGGGCAGAAAGGTAACGATGGACGGGAAAACGGCAATGATCAGCAATCCGAGTATCTGCAGCAGGACAAAGGGAATGATTCCCCTGTAGATATGTCCCATGGTGTAACCTTCCGGCGCGACCCCTTTGAAATAAAAAAGAGCATAACCAAAGGGGGGGTCAGAAAAGAGGTCTGCAGGTTAACACAGAGCAGGATGGAAAACCAGAGCGGGTTGAAATCCAGCTCCATGGCAATTGGCATGAAAATAGGTACCGTAACAAGAAGGATAGCCGCCCAGTCGATGAACATCCCCATGATAAAAACGATACTCATCATGATGAGAAGGACCATCCAGCGATTCAGGCCGGAGCCTACAAGAACATCGGCCACCACATCACCGCCTCCCATGGAGAGAAAAACGGTACTGAAGAATTTACCACCGATAAAAAGCATCATTACCATTGCCGTGGTATTCATGGTGGCATGGGCCGATTCCTTCATTACCTGCCAGCTGAAATTACCACTGAAAATGGCAAGAATCATTGCCCCAAGGGCCCCGAGTGCTGCGGCTTCAGTGGGTGTTGCGACACCGGCCAGAATGGTCCCCATAACTGCGAGAATAAGGGCCATGGGGGGAAGGAGTGATTTCAGGGTCAGCAGGAATTTTTGACTTGTGCTCCATTTTGAGGCTTCCTCCCGGGTGATTGGGGGGCCGAGAGTGGGGTTGATGGTGCAGCGGACGAAGATATAAAGGAAATAGAGGCCTGCCAGGAGAAGTCCGGGGAAAATGGAACCAGCGAAGAGATTTCCCACCGAAGTTTCTTTCAGGCCCGTCAACCCGCCGTAGACCACCATCATGATAGAGGGGGGGATGAGTATTCCAAGTGTACCTGCCGCACAGATAATGCCTGCGGACAGCTCTTTCTGGTATCCTCTTTTCATCAGGGCCGGAGTGGCGAGCAGACCCATTGCCACAACGGACGCACCGATGATACCAGTAGTGGCGGCAAAAACGGTACAGACAACAACCACTGCCAGCCCCAGACCACCTTTCAATCCACCTAGGACAACAAACAGTGTTTCAAACAATTTATCGGCCACTTTGGAACGGTCAAGGAGCTGGGCCATAAGAATAAAAAGAGGAATGGCGACGAGAACATAATTGTTCATCAGACCCCAGGTATTATTGGCAAACATGTTAAAGAGAGCGGCAACATCCCAGCCGTTGTCTATCAGGCCGAAAAGGGTGGCGACCGCCGCCAGGGTATAGGCCAGGGGATGGCCGAGGGTAATTGCACCGATCAGGGTGGCGAACATGGCCACGGTTAATAGTTCAGGACTCATTTTTACCTCTCTTCTTTTCCGAACAGGATCTGCAGATCATGGATTAGGTTTGAAATTCCCTGCAGGAGGAGAAACAGAAAGCAGATCGCCATTATTACCTTGAAGGGATAAACGGGTGGTGCCCAGCTTGTTGAATTCAGTTCGTGTTCCGCAACTGATGTAAGGGCAAATTTACCAGACCAGATAGTCATGCAGGTCATGACCGGCATGAAAAAGACCAGTGTGGTCATTACACTTAGAAATGCCCGTATTTTTCTGGGAGCAAGGGATGTGAAAATATCTACCTGGACATGGCCTTTTTTAACTTCAGTGTAGGAAATACCGAACATGTAGTGCATGCCGTAAATGAAGGCGGTGGCTTCAAATCCCCAGATGGTCGGCGAATTAAATCCGTAACGCATGAATACCTCGTATATCACCACACCGAGCAGGGGAATAATGAGCAGTGAAGTCAGCTCACCCTGCCTGGTTATGAAGGTATCGATGGTTTGAGCAATTTTGGATAACATCTTGGTTCCTTGACTTGGGTTTTATACCGCTCCTTTCCGTGTTCAGATGGAAGGAGCGGCTTCGAGGTTGTTATTCAGTGATTTGGCCTGAAATATATGTTTCATATGGCCAGGGGGTGGCACCGCTGCGGGCATTTCGCCAGACTGAGTACTCTTTGATAAATTGCTCCTGGCTGTCCAGAGCTTTTTTTACATCGGGATGTTTGCTTTTGACGTCATCCAGATATTTTTTGGTGGTTTTTCTGAACTCAACAAGAGTGTCTCTGTCCATTTTGACAATTTCAATTTTTTCCTTGAAACGGTTGATCGCTTCAGCGTTCAGGGCGTTGATCCAGTTATAACTCCACGCCTGAGTTTCAGCAGCCGCAAGTTTGACAATTTCTTTGAGATCCTGGGGCAGTTCGCCCCAGGCTTTTTGGTTAAACATGAGGCCGCACTGGATGGCAGGCTGGTGCACACCGGGTTGGATGGCATACTTGGTTATTTCATCAAACCCCATGGGATAGTTGATGGCCGGAGAAGAGAATTCCGCGGCATCGATAACACCTCTTTCCAGGGCAAGGTACACTTCACCGCCTGGTAACGGGCTGACCGAGGCACCAAGGTTGTTCATGATATCCATGAACCAGCCCACAGTCCTCATACGCATTCCCTTGAAATCCTCCATCTTGGTGGCGCGTTTGTTTGAGAAAAGCCCCATTTCCTGACCGAACTGACCACCCGGCAGCGCATAGAGACCAAATTGGCCATAAAGAGCCTGCATCTGTTCCAGACCACCTTTTTCATAGAGCCAGATATTATATCCTTCCGCATCGAGACCAAAAGGTACGGAACCGAAGGCGACAAAGGCTTCATTCTTGCCTTTCCAGTATCCTGGCCAGTCGTGACCGACCTGGGCGGAGCCCTTGGAAACGGCGTCGAAGGTCTGCATTGCAGGTACCAGTTCTCCCGCGGAAAAGGGTTTGATATCAAGACGACCGGCAGAAGCCAGGCGAACGCTGTCGGCGAAATGGACAGCAACATCATAGAAGAGCAGTCCCTTGGACCACGGCATGACCATTTTCCATCTGATTTTTTTGGTCGATGGCTTGAATTTGACCCTCTTTGCCGATTTATGCCGGGAGTCCGTACCGAATTTTTCACGTTTTGCTGCATCGGCAGATCCTGCGGCTGCTCCGATGGTCATGATTACACACACTGCAATGGCCAGAAATCTTTTCATTGTATCTCCTCCTTGGAAATCATGGATTAGGTGGGATGTGGCCACCCGTTGTTTCTGCCACAGGTAAAGCACTATGTGTGCCAGAGGAGAGCAGATTTGATATATGATGTTATTTCAAGTTGATAGCTGAGGTGTTGGTTGGATTCCGTTGGAATAACAAAGGTGGGGAGATGGTTTTGTCTGAAAAATCGGATTGACCAGTCCGATTTTTGAGAATTTCCATGAGAAACACTGGTTAAAGTCTGAGGTTGTTTTTTTTCAGAAGAGCATAAAGGTGAGAACGTGAAAGCCCGGAAATGCCCAGAATTTTACTGAGTTCTCCATTGCACTGCCGTATGAGTTCACTGAGATAAATCCGTTCTACTGCAGATTTGAATTCTTTGAGAGGAGGCAGGGTGCTGTCGACAATATCTTCAAAAATAATCTGTCCTATTTTTCGGACATTTTCTCCGGCAGGTTCATTCGCAGGCAGAACCGCCTCTGACCCGGTTATGTTTTTTATCTGGGATTTTGCCACCCTTATTCGAAGGTCACGGGCCAGATGTACACTGTAGAGGGTTTCTTCTTCACCTGCATCGACCATGGCCCGCTCCAGGATGTTGAACAGTTCCCGTACATTTCCCGGCCAGGTGTAGCCGTTGAGAGTGGTGAGGAAATCTTCCGCCAGTTTTTTTTCTGTAAAGCCGAATGTATTGCAGAGGTACTCCATTCTGCTGTTAATAAGAGGCAGGATATCTTCCTTGCGGCTTCTCAGGGGAGGCAGCCTGATATGCATGGTTTTTATGCGAAAGAGCAAATCACTGCGGAACCGTTTTTCTGCAACCATGACATCGAGATCCCTGTTGGTGGCGGCAATCAGTCGGAAATCACTGGTCTCTTCTCTTGTGGCACCCACCGGTCGGAAATGTTTTTCCTGAAGAACCCGCAGGAAGGCTTTCTGGATAGAGAGTGGCATTTCACCTATTTCATCCAGAAACAGGGTCCCGCCGTCGGCGAGCTTGAAGAGTCCCTGGTGGTCGGCCAGGGCACCTGTAAAAGCACCTTTTTTATGGCCAAAAAGAGTTGATTCAACAAGAGTCTCAGTCAGAGATGCACAGTCGACAATGACGAATCGTCTATCGGCCCGTTTGCTGTTGTTGTGGATCGTTCGTGCGAAAAGTTCCTTGCCTGTCCCGGTTTCTCCGGTGATAAGGACATTGGTATCTGCCCGTGCCGCCTTTGCCGTCAACCGCAGGCTGGCTCTGATCCCCTGGCTGGTTCCAATGACATGATTCAGAGGAATAATTTCTTCCCCAATCTTCCTGGTTTTTTCCTGTCGATATTTCAGGGCACGGTTAAGGGTGAGAGTGATTTCCTTGACGGAAGAGGGCTTGAGCAGATAATCCCAGACACCGCCCTTGATGGCAAGTTCGGCTCCGCTCGGATCCCCTTTGCCGGTCAGGATAATGACTTCAGGATGTTCCGGTTGCGCCATGAGATTCGGTAGGATTTCAAGGCCGTTTCCGTCCGGAAGGTGCACATCAAGAAAAATCACATCGTATTCTGCTTCCGTGGCCATCCTGAGACCGGATGTGAGGGTATGGGCCATGTCACAGCTGTGACCCATCCGGGAGATCAGGCTTTTCATGGTTTCACAGGCCTCAATATCATCATCGATGATCAGCATATGACCATTGTTTTTCATGGGGTGTTCACTCCTTTTTTGCTACCCTGCCAAGTGCCGACTGCAGATCATTCCTGTCGTAGGGCTTAATCAATACTGTAACAATATTCCTGCTCTTTGTCGCCATCTCCAGGGCATCCTGCCTGCCGGAAACAAGAATGACCGGTATTGCACCGAGTTTCAGTGCCATTTCCACACCGTTCATGACTGGCATATCAAAATCAGTTATTACAAGGTCAAACCGGTTCCGGGAGGATTTGATCATCGCCAGTCCCTGCCCGGGGTCATCGGTGGCAGTGACGCTGTGGCCCATTTCCTCTAAAATACGGGGAATGGAGTCAAGCTGATCCCTGTCATCCTCCACAAAAAGAATGGAAAGAGACTCAACTGCCACGACCGGTGTAAAACCGGTATGTTGATACCTTGTTTCATTGGTGACGGGCAGGTAAATGGAGAAAACAGTACCTTGGCCCGGTTCACTGCTGACCTGCAGCCCTCCCCGGTGGCCCTTGACAATCCCGTGGACCACGGCCAGTCCCAGACCTGTCCCTTCGGAGATATCTTTTGTTGAGAAAAAGGGATCAAAAATATTATCAATGATTCCCGCCGGGATGCCCGGGCCGTCGTCTGCCACCCTGATACGGATGTAGTTACCCGGGGAGATATTCATGGTTGCGGCAAGTTCTTTTTCCACGTTCAGCTCATCCAGTTGCACATTTATCAGCCCGCTGTTTTCCCGAAGAGCGTGGTAACTGTTGGTGCACAGGTTCATGAGAACCTGGTGGATCTGGGTGGGATCCGCCTCCACAAGACTGCCACCAGAATGAATTCTGGAACTGATTCTGATAGTGGATGGCAGGGAACCATTCATCAGGCTGATCACTTCGTGAACCACTTCGGAAAGGTCGGTGGGCCGAAAGCCCTCCTTTGACGGCCGACTGAAGGAGAGAATACGTTTGACGACACCACTACCTCTTCTGGCCGCCTTCAGGACACGGGTCAGGTCTTCCGCTGTCATACTCTTCGGATCAAGATCCCCAGGGCCAGTTCTGTGGAATTAATGATTGATGTAAGTATATTATTGAAATCATGAGCGATTCCTCCGGCAAGAGTTCCCAGTGCTTCCATTTTCTGGGACTGGAGGAGCTGCTTTTCCAGATTCTGTTCTTTGGTAACATTTTCAGCCGTGGTCAGTATACCGACTATCCTGCCGTTCCTGTCCCTCAGGGGAACTTTGTTGACTTCCAGCCATCCGGTGGATCCGTCGCGATTTTGCAGTTTTTTGCGGCGTTTTCTGATGATTGTTTTTCCCCGTGCCACATCATCATCGGCATTGACTGACCAGCGTACATATTCCCGGTCAAAGACCACATCTTCAGTTTTTCTGGAAACAACGTCATCCGGGGTTTCGATATTGAAAAAATCAATAAATGTTCGATTGGCCCCGAGATATTTCCTTTCTCTGTTTTTCCAGGAGACCAGGAGAGGGATGGTATCCATGAGTGTTTCCTGGAAAGAGAGCTGTTCCGTTATTTTCCGCTCCACCCGCCTTCGGCCGATCATTGCCGTCACAAGAAAGACAAGGACGATGAGGAGAAGCAGGAGACTGGTCATGATTGTCCAGAAAAGTTCCTTGGGCAGCTCGTAGAAGGCCTTGGGTGAGTTGATGATCAGTGAATCCTCAGGCAGCAGATCATGTCTGATATTCAGTCGTTGCATGACACGATAATCAAACTCATATCTGCCGGTGGCTTCTGTCTGAACAGGGATGTTCTGCGGTTTTTCCCCGTTAAGGATGCGAAGTGCCATTTCAGCGGCGGTTCTACCATGCTGCCTGCCGGAGAGCATTCTGCCGCCGACGGCACCATGGCCCAGGAGAAACTCCCAAGTGGTATAAATGGGAACAGGAGAATGGGAATAGATTGCCTCCATTACCTCTTCCGCCGTATAAAATTTTCCTTTGATTGTCTGGTACCAGGGAAAGAAAAAGAGAAACGTGTCATCGCCCAGATTTTCAACTCTTTTCTGGGTCTCTTCCAGGGTGAGTTTGACCCAGAATTCTACCTGGAAAGGGAATGAATAGGTGGAGAGTATTTTTTCCATCTGTCTGCGGATCCCCCTGCCTGTGGCGGATTCATCGCCAATGACGACCATTTTTTTTCTCTCGGGTGGAGGCTGCGGATAAGATCAAGGGTGCTGACAAGGTCGAAGTTTTCAATGACTCCGGTGATGTTTTCCGGAGAATTATTGATGGCTTCAAAATTATTTATTCCACAAAACACGATGGGTTTTTTACGGAAAAGTGTTTCATGGTACTGTGAAACAAAATTAAAGCCGTTATTATCGGATACCAGAATGAGGTCAAAATTTTCCCCACGGAACTTTTCCCTGTATAGGGTGAAAAGGCTGTTTTTTATATGGGTGTAGTTGTATTTTTTAGTATCCATGTATTCTATCTGCAGACCGATGTGACTGTCACTTTCCCTTAACACTGATCGGATACCTTCAAGTATTTTGTCTGACCAGCGGTAACCGTGGTGGTAGGAATTAAGATAGAGGATATTTTTTTTGCTTCCACCATGGCTCCACTGTACACAGCACAGGAGAAGCAGTGGCAAGAGGAGTGTGGGCAGCATGTATCTTTTCATTTTCACTTTTTTTGCAATTCAGTTCCAATGGATAAAGGCATGGTCGAACCAGATGGTTCAGCCACAAAAGCAAATGAAAACCCTGCTACAGCAAAATACCTTCTGTGTGGGGGATTTTCAGATAAACTATGGTAACAATACTGGACGATAAACAGTTCAACAAAAAAATATTAAGCAAAAAATGTGCCTGAATAGGCAGGAGTGGTGATGGCAGAGAAGAAAATAGACTTACCTGGGGCAGTGCTGGCTGAACTTGAGAAGATATCAATGGTGGCTTCTTATCTTTGGGAGCGGCAGTGGATCGAGCGAAACGGGGGCAATATTTCTTTCAACCTCACGGAAATGATTACCGGGTTGCCGGATTCCCTGGATGGTTTTCAATATATTGAAAGACAGGTTCCTGCCGGTACTGCCGGTATGGTTGTTTTTATAACGGCTGGTGGCGCGCGATTGCGGGATCTAATGAACCATATTGAAGAGATTGGCTGTGTTCTGAGGATCGATGAAGAGGAGAAGGGATGCCATCTTCTCTGGGGAGGAGGAAAAAACAGTTTTCAGCCCAGCAGCGAATTCATCCCTCATCTTTTGATTCATCTGGAAAAAAAGAGGCTTAAAGATGGACACCGGGCGGTTCTTCATGTCCATCCCCTGGAATTGATTGCCATGAGTCATCACCCTGTTTTGGGTCATGATGAGCAGAAATTGAATCGTGCCTGCTGGTCGATGTTACCGGAGGTTCGTCTTTTTATTCCCCGGGGTCTGGCCCTTGTCCCATTTTACCTGCCTGGTTCAGATGAGCTGGCAGCACAGACCGCGACAGCTCTGTGCAGCAGGGATGTCGCTCTCTGGAGCAAACATGGAGCTGTTGCCACAGGCAGGGATATTTATGAAGCATTTGATTGTATAGATGTGGCCAATAAGGGGGCTTCAATTTACCTGCGATGCCTGTCTGCCGGCTTTGAACCGGATGGACTGAGTGAAGATGAAATGGCGAAACTGATGGGTGGTTTTGTTTGAGAAATATTCTCAAAGCCGCTGGCGATGATTATCTTTCAGGGAGGTAAGGAATTCTGACGCCGTAACGGTTTTATGAGTTGGAACAAATAATACTCTTTTACCCGGGTTGTTGTGGATAAATCTTTTCAGTTTAAGGAATTATTTCTCTCATTCTTCTTCGCGATCATCCTCCATGCTCTGGCTACGCTGGTCGCTCTTTATTCGGGGGAGATTCCCTGCTGCTCCAGAAAAAGTTTTCAGGCCAACATATTCGTAAAAATCAATTAGTTACCAGGAATTCAGGCCATGATCCTGAATTAAAAATATCGGGAAATAAAAGAGATACCTCGGTTAATAAAGTTGTAAAGACATCTGTTCCTTTCAGTTTTGCGGGTGGTGGCAGGGCAGTCTCGAGAAATATACAGAAAGTCGTCTCTGTCCCTTCCGCTCCACTCAGCCCTCTTTTTTCACGGGAGAAAAATGTCCATTTTCTCGGGAGAATCAGTCCGCCTGAACAGCTTATGGCTCCCGTTTTTTCCCATGACACCATTCCGGAGAAACCACCAACTGAAGTATGGGAGGAAATCAGGGATTCCAGAACATCTGCGCTGACGGGTGATATTTTCAATGATTCCGTACCGGCACCTTATTCCAGGGAAGAGTTGCAGGAGAGGGAAAAACTTTTTGTGGACGGCCTCAGGGAGGATCTCAAGGATGCTGACCTGAATATGAGATTTTCCACCTTCATTATTTCGGCGGAATATTACTATCTCAGCAGAGCGTTGATTGAAAAGGGAATGGCACCGGCCTTTACACTGAAAGATGCACTGGTTCGTTATGAAAAGCGACTCCTGAAAATGCGGAAACGACTGTCAAAGCAGCCGGACATTTATTCCCTGATTACAATTCTGCAGGCCTACGCAGAGAACAAATATTATCCCGGTAATGGCAGTGGGCTGTTGCTTGACGGGTTGTATCATAATCTTAATGACTGTGAGGGGGGAACCAAGGAAGTTCTTGCCTACCTGGACGATCTGTATCCTCAACTGGAAATCGGTTCAAACAGGGGGTTGTTGCGGACCACCAGTGGGGATGTCATAGGTCATATGCAGGTTTATATAGCACCGGGCAAGGTTGCCGGAAAAATTATGGAGAACAGCAATGGAATCGTGCTTGAAACCACCCGGGTAGCGGCAGATTCCATAAGGTCCTGGAAGGCTGGAGATGTGTTTCCACTGGAGGATTTTGTTTTTCGTTTCTATCCCGCTCTTTCTGAGCTGGCCGACTCACGTCGCTGGATTCAAAATGAAAAAAACAGCAGTGAAACTGGCCGTTTTCAGAAAATCGTCGGGACCAGTAATCATCCTCTGAAAATGAGTTACACTGTTTCCTCTACCCTTCTTGGCGGACTGTATGACATTGAGAATATCAGAAGGAGAAAAATAGAAAATGAATTTGTGAAAAGCAGGTTGAGTACCTGTGATCCGGGTATTGACCCGCTTCACAGCAACTCCAGTAATATTTTCAGTAATTTTGTGGCAGTAGATAAGAAATTGAGAAAGAACCTGATCGGCCATTACCTGGCATCACTGCAATATTGGGACAACCAGGTGATGCCCCAGTGGAAGAAACCGCGGTTTCTGGTCAGTTATGATGATTTTGCCACAACTCTTTTACAGAAAAAGTGGAACAATTCTGGATATATTCTTCTGGATTCCGGGTCAGCATTGCCTGCAGAGCAGGTGGAGAGTCACAGACTGTTTCTGGGTGCCCTAACCGGCGAGACCAGGAAAAAAGGAGCAGACGAAAACTATTTTGGAAAGGGAGCGCGGCAGTGCGGGCGGGGAGCATTTCTTTCCGGAGATCTGGTTTCCTATCTTTTCAGCTCCCCTGAAAAACCTGGTTTCTTTTTTCTCCCTGCCGTGAAAGACATGGAGAACTGGGAAAATTTGCCAAAGGCAATTCTTGATGATTGTCTCATGGTGACGACAGAGGATGATACGGCGAATATACTGAGAATCCTCGGAGAAACGGCAGCTTCGCAACGAATATCGTTTCGGAGGATGCTCTATGATCGCGTTGTGGGGAGAAGTCCTGTGGCATTTTCCGGCAACCTGCCGCAGGACTCCCTGAAAAGAGAGCTGGGGACACTTTTTACCGGCAGGGCCGAAATAGAGGATGCGACTTTTGCTGGTACCAGAGTTTCGGGTCGGAGTTCGCGTGAAGTGGCAAGTGTTTTGGAAACGGTGAGAGAAAAGGGTCGAACGGGCATAGCTCCAGAATTGCTCAGGGACAGCTTTGATTTTTTTGATGGCCGACAGTTTATGGATATGGTTCTGGCATATGGCATGAGAAAGGATCTGGCACTTTCTTTTCCACGGGCCAATAATTTTGTGGAAACAGTCGTCACACTCTTTCTGTCCGGAACTTCATCCGTTGCAGACAAGGAACTGGAAGAAGTTTTCATCAGGTTGGAAGGATCAGAAAAAGAGAATCTGCGCCTGGCTGCAATCAGGGGCAGGGCTCTTTCTATCGGTAAAGATACAACAGAGCTTTCCGCTGCCCTTGCTTCCGCACTGGTTACGGGGAAGCAGTTTGACTTTGAGGCTCTTCTGACGCTGATGGCTTTCGGTCTGCGGGAAGAAGATGCGGTTCGTGTCAGCCGGTTATGGTCAAAGAAAATATTCTCAAGAATACCGCAGTTTCCAGGAGATCGGCGCGATGAAGATGTTGCCGTCCTGCTGGAGCTTGCCGGTCTGGTTCGCAGTGCTTCCTTTTTCCATGACCGCGAACTCCTGCAAAGCATCAGGACAGAACTGGAAGGGAGTCTGGCAGGAGATTTTCGCCGGGCTTCAGGGGATGGCCCCGGTGGCGGTGATTATGGATTGCTTGTAAGCAAGGTATACATTCTTGCCATGCTGGCCGAGGCCGGCACTTTCATGCCGGCAGACTCGAATTTTCTGGAACATTTCATTACTTTTGGAGGCCACAATCCCCTGGGAAACAGTATGGTGACCCTTGTGTCCGGACTTTTTTCCCGTGAAGCTCTTGCAGAGCTGTTGCAACGGACAATTGATGACCAATTGCAAACCGTTGTTCGGCTTTCGTTGGAAACGAAAAATATACAGGAAAAAAGCTACAGCGAAAAACTGGCCCGGTTACAACGTATTGTCGGTAACGGGAATCTTATTGCAAGGTTACTGCTGGAGTTGGATGGCCCTGCCATGACAGGAATTTCCGGGCTTCCTGCATCTGAATTTACAAACAGATCAGACAATGGGCTGTGGTATCTTCAAAAGCTGCACACCGAGATCGGCAGAACAGGTATTTTTGCAGCGTTCCAAAAGGACAGGACGTCCCGTAGTGAAAAAAAGAATGGTTTTAGCGGTTTTGCGGGCAAATATTATCAGGACAGGCGGGTTCGGGAGTCTTTTTCTTTACTGGCATATTTTCAGTCAGAAAAAGGACTGGGGAAAAGGGTCAAGTTCAGGAAGATAAAAGATATAAAAACGTTGAAGGATCTGCTTAAAGTCAAGGTAATCCAGTCAAGCAGGAAAGTGACCCGGCAGGATATGTCCCTTTTGACTCTCAGTCTTAACGGGCAGAACAGTTCCAGTGAAATCAGGAAGTCGTGGGAAGAGACGCTTGAAGTTATCAACCACCACCTTGGTCTGCCCATGTCCGACGAGAGCAGGGAATATCTGTTTGCTCCCCATTACCCTTATCTTGTCAGCAATGATTCCGGTTTTCTGTATAATCCAGACAAGATTGAAGATCTTCGCAATGCTGTCGGCTGGGGTGGCAGAAATGATATCCTGTTAAGCAGTTATCTTCATTTCCGAAATCTGCCGGAGAAATTGCCGGACTGGCTGCTGCAGACAGCACAGAAGCGAAGTGAGGTGGAACAGGCTATTATACAACGTCTTGAACAGCGCAGTTTTTATCCGATGATTCTGGAGTGTGAGAGTGATTCAACGCTTCTGCCCGAGAGTCTTTTCAGTGCAAAATGGAAAATCCGAAAACCGTTTGGGGAGGATATTTTCCCGGGAACACTTCTCCTGCTCCGGCTTGGCTACCTTGAGATTACCGGAGACGGGGAGCTTGTTCCCACGAAAAAGATGGTACACCAGGGATAATTTCCCAATGACCTTTCAGTTTTTCTTTCTTTTTTCTCTGGTCATCTGTTTTTCCAGCATGATTTTCAGGATGGTTTTATCAGTCTGGATCATACCGTCATGGCTGAGCTCACCCATGTTCTGGATGGTTTTACGGGTGGAGTCCCCGATAATCCCGTCCGTGTCCTTGACATTGACACCTTGGAGAGAGAAGAGTGCAGCCTGTACGGCAGCACCTGCTGCGGTATTGAGCTTGATGGCACAGCCCGCCTTGGCGCCGTCGCAGATAACTCCGGCCAGATCCTCGAGAATATTTTTTATGGCTCCCTCCATATGGTGCACATCTCCACCGACCAGATAGGTGATTCCTGCCGTTGCTCCGGCTCCTGCGGCGACGGAACACCCACAGACTGCAGACAATCTTCCAGTGTGGGCTTTGACATAAGCTGTAATAATATGGCTGAGGCCTATGGCCCGGAGAATGGTTTCCCGGTCGTGGTCAATAAAATCTTTTACGGCCCAGATGGGTAGAATTGCTGTCAGGCCATGGTTCCCACTGCCGGCCGAACTCATGGCCGGCAGGTTTACTCCTCCCATGCGGGCGTCAGCCGCCGCCGAGGTGAGGCGTCTGGCTGAGGTGGACATGTCTTTGACCAGGAGTTTCTGTTTGACCAGACGGTCAATAGCTTTGCCGATACCAAGTCCTGTACCGTATTTCAGACCATGTTCTGCCAGGGCAAGATTGTGCCTTACCCCTTCTTCAAGAAAATTGAGGTCGTCGTCGTCCAGGTCTGCTGTCAGTTCAAGAATATCTTCGAGGGTTAATTCCCTCAGCCAGTTTTCCAGCTCCACCAGAGGGTGTTTTGTACCTTTCTTTGTGGAGGTGGAAAGGAGGGGAGAATCTTTTATTTCAGTACCATTGAATTTAAGGGAAGCGATATTGTTATGCAGATCAATAATAAGGGATTCCGCCATGTTTTCACCGGCGGTTATTGTAGTGTGGACATAGAGTCCCGGCTCTTCCCGGAGAGTTACCGTCACCTTGTCCTCATTGAGCAGCTGTCGGGCCCTGGATATGGCTTCGTCATCCAGGTTGGCCAGAACTTCCAGCCCCCTGACGGGATTACCCCCGAATGCTCCCAGGGCAGCAGCTGTGTCAAGGCCCTGCATATTGTCACTTCCTGGAATAGTTACCGCCATTCCATTTTTATAAATATTCGGATCAATTGTTATTTCAATGGCGTCAATAGCAGTTTTCTCAGGCAGGACTGAGACTGCCGCAGCCGCACCCAACGCAATGGCAACAGGTTCAGTGCATCCTAGGGCCAGGGTGACTTCCATTTCAAGAATATCTTTTACGGTAAAATTCATTTTTTTTCGGGTGATTTTGGACCGTTTTTTATGTCATCAGTTTATCAGGATATACCCAAAGGGCATAAACGGCGGAGCCATTTTGAGCCATCAGGTCCAGTTCAGTTGGTTTAAAGGGCCAGAACTGACTCGATTTCAATGTCTGATCCCAACGGCAGAGCGGCTACCTGTACTGTGGAACGGGCGGGGGGCGCTTCAGAAAAAAATTCACCATATGCTTCGTTGACTGCCTGAAAATCGGCAAGGTCGGTGAGGAATATGGTGGTTTTTACGATATTTTCCAGGTTTGCTCCAGCCTCGCTGGCAATTGCTCTGATATTTTCCAGAATCTGCCGGGTTTTTTCCGCAATGTTTCCATCAATCAGTCTGCCGTCAGCAGGGTTGATGGGAAGCTGACCGGAGATGAAGAGCAGGTTGTTCGTGGCAATTGCCTGGGAATAGGGGCCAATGGCTGAGGGGGCCTGGTCGGTTGCAATGATTTTTTTTGACATGTGTTACTCCTTTGGTGTGTTGTTTCTGATTTTTTTCAGGTAATTATAGACTGTATATTTAGTTATGCCCATCAGTTCGGCGATTTGTTCGACGGCCCCCTTGAACTGAAATGTCCCATTGTTTTCCAGGATTTCAAAAAGGTGTGTTTTCTCCTCCACGGTCATCGTTACCGGTTGTCTACCTATTTCCGTGATTGCCTGGTCAAAGATTGCCTCGACGGTCTCGGAGGCAGAGTGGGCAAATGTTTCCTGGCCGGGTCCGTTGTCGTTTTCCCTGTTGAAAATTAATGGTTGCAGGGCTTGTGCAGCATTGAAGAAATCGGTGGTATCAAAGTTAATACAGAATGCAGCCACAGGTTTTCCTTTGCTGTCGCAGATAATCGAGGTTGTGGACTTCAGGCATTTGCCGTCCCGGGTCGTTGTTTTGTAGTTATGCCTGTGAGGGTTTTTGGATTCCGGTTGCTGGAGCAGTTTTACCAGCAGATCTGTGGCCGGTGCCCCAATTTTTCTGCCTGTCACTGTGCCATTAATGTAGACGAGGGACCGCTGCAGATCAGTCAGGTCGTGGATACAGGTTTCACAGTTAGGTCCGAAAAGTGCGCAGATAGCGTTCCCCACCTGTCTGAGATTTTCGAATATGCGTTCTTTTTCCATCATTTTCATGTAATAGTTTTGTGATTATGCACTAAACATTATATGCTAACTTCAGGAGTAAGTGTCAATATAAAAAAGTTGAATAGTTCAAAAAAAATTGAATATGGAATAAACAAACAGCGAACCTGCTCTTGATAATTGAAAGAAAGAAAAACTATCTATCTAATTATTTATCAGATTTTCTTGATCTTTTAGAAGATTTGTGAAGATAATTAGGTATAACGAATCTGCTCCAATTCTATCTCAACCTTTCAGGGAGGGAAGCGATGGCCGCGCAAAAGAACAACTCACTCCACCGCCATATCACATCTGTAAAAAAAGGTGAACGTGTCTTTGAAAATGCTTTTCAGGGTGTCAGCCGTATGATTCTGGAAAGAGATATCGAAAAGGTCATGGTTAATGGCAAAAATACCTTTGACTTCACAATTTTTCGAGAAGGAAAGAAACATATTGTCGGTATGTACGACGAAATAAATTCTTTCGTCTCCTTTGTAAAAGACGCCTCCGAAGGTGGGTCTTCCAAGGAAATGGCCTTTGTTCTAGTGGGAGAACCGGGAAACGGTAAAACGTTTCTAGTTGAATATCTCTGCAAAATGTACCGGGACTTTCTTTCAGTTCCCACCAACAGGAAATACACCTTTCGCTTTATAAATCTTGATAAACTCGAGTCCTACGGCAACATTAAAGTTATAGAATCACAGACTTATGAAGATCCTATGGTGCTTGCCATGAACCTGCACGAGACGGAAGATGACTCCAGAAAGTACCTGGCAAGACGATACAGGCTTTCTGACGAACTTCTGGAGGAATGGTATGAAAATTTTCGGCCTCTGGGAGCGTGTTCCGCTTATATCTGGAACAATATCAGAGAGTATACCGGGGGCAAGCTTGAAGACATGCTGAAATTTATTGAAATCGTGCCTGTACCCCTGGTGGAAAGTCTCGGGACGGTGACAGGGAAATATCCTGCCAAGGACAAAATAACCTCTTCGGCTGTGGATCTGCTTGGTGAGGAATCGATCCAGCGCCTGCTCCATATCACTGATACCAATAATCCTTACCGGTTTGACCTGCGGCGGGGAGCACTTGCAAGGGTGGCGGGAGGCGGTATTCATTTCAGTGATGAGATTTATAAAAACAAGAAGGATCTTGTCCAGGTGTATCTGGGGATAATCCAGAACCGCTGTGTGGAGATTGACGGCTATAAATGGCCCATTGACACTTTGATTGTCGCCACATCAAATAATTCCGAGTTCAACCGCTTTCTTGATGAAAAGGAAGAGGCGCCAATTGTGGACAGGTGCCGTATCTGTTATGTCTCCCATAACACAAACTATGGGTTGCAGAGTGAATTGACGGCCTATGCCATCGGGAATGAAACGAAGACAACTCTTACCGGGGAAGCCATGCATCAGGACCCGAACCTGAATTATGCCGCTTCGGTGGCTGTGGTTCTGACCCGTCTGCCCAGGTCCGAGAAACTGACCCCCATTGAGACCATGAAGCTGGCGGCGGGAGAAGTTGCAGGGGAAAAAAGCCTGAAAACCCTTTCGGAAGTGATTGATACACTCAGCCAGGAGCATGATATCACCAAACGTTTTGGTCAGAAGGGCCTTGGTCAGCGTAATCTCGGTCGGGCCATTCAGCTGATGCTGGAGGGGACGGAAACCAATGAAGGCAAATGCATGTTTGCCTATGATGTTTTCCATGCAATCGAGCGGGTCATTCTTGATTATGTCTCTGAATCCAATGACAGGGCCAAGTTTCTCGATGATCTGAAGATTGCCAAGGGGCTGTACCGTGAACGAATTATGACGGAAATGTTCAACGCCTATATGGATGAACCCCTGGCCATCCGTAAGGATGTGATGAATTACGTTAATATGATTATCGGGATTGATGCGGAAAACCTGGGTTCGGATAAGATGTGGAAATACAAGAATCCGCAGACAGGAGAGCTGCAGGCTTTGAAAATCGATGAGCGGTACATTAACTCCGTTGAAGATTGTCTTGGCCTGAAGACAAAGGAGCAGAAGGATTCTTTCAGGACATCCATCCGCAAGATCTATGGTCAGAAGATCTCTGTTAATCCCGACTATGATTTCATGGATAATCTGGAACTGGTCAAGGCGGTGACCGATGTTCGTCTGAAATCGGATATTGCCGGCTCAGGTAGCCTGATCGGGGCCCTGGCCAATCGTACCAACGAAGAAAATCAGAAGCTTTACGACCGCATGATTGAAACCATGCTCAATAAACTTGGCTACTGCACCACCTGTGCCCAGAAGACCATTGAGTATTTCTGTACCCAGGTTGATGAAAACTGACGTTCTGGTCATCATGTTTAAAAGGGGTGAAATATCATGAGAAAAAAGCTGGAAACTCTCTATCACACCTTGAAGATAAAGGGGCTGTCTCCTGAACAGGAGGATCAGATTCTCTTTGAAATCAGCCTGATGGGTGATTTGGAAGGTCATATGGCCGGCCCAGAGTCTTCTTTAAAAAAAGGGTCGGGATTCCATACCCTGACCGATTCCACTCTTTTTCTTGATTCTCCCGAAAAGCAGGCTGTTTCCATTACTTCCGTCCAGTCTCTTGACTATCTCCTGCAAAGGGATAAGCAGCGGGAAAAAGATGGTTTTCCCAGGAAGATTCGTGTGGGAAAAATGGTCAAGCCCGGTGCAGGCGGCAATGACAAGGTTGTGATCATACCCACAACAGTGGAAGAGAAACTACTCCATGACAAAGTGCGGATTAACGAAGAAGGGGAAGGGGAAGGTGATGACCCCGGTTCAGGTGAAGGTGGTTCCGGTGATGGGGAAGAAGGTGAGGTTATCGGCGAGCAGCCTGTCAGACCTGAGCAGGGTGGACAGGGTGGTGCCGGCCAGGGTGAAGGGGGATCCCATGATGTGGAATCAAACGCCTATGACCTGGGAAAGATTCTGACTGAGCAGTTTGAGCTTCCCAACCTGAAGGATAAGGGAAAAAAGAGATCTCTGACGCGTTATACCTACGATCTAACAGATAAAAATCGTGGATTTGGCCAGATTCTTGATAAAAAGGCGACCCTGAAAAGAATACTCCAGACCAATATCGCCCTGGAAAAAATCAAAACCGGTGACGTTGTGGATCCCTGTGATCTGCTGATTTCCCCGAAAGACAGGGTGTACCGCATTCTTTCAAGGGAAAAAGATTATGAATCCCAGGCCGTTGTTTTCTTCGTCCGGGACTATTCCGGTTCCATGGGTGGGAAACCTACCGAGCTGATAGTGAACCAACATGTGTTGATTTATTCCTGGTTGACATATCAATACCAGAACCAGGTGGAGACACGCTTTATTCTCCACGATACTGAAGCAAAAGAGGTTGCAACGTTCCAGGAATATTACAATCTGACTGTTGCCGGGGGCACTCAGGTCTTTACCGCGTACAGGTTGGTGAACGAAATCGTGGCCAATGAGAATCTTGCGCGTGACAACAATATTTACATTTTTCACGGTACAGATGGGGATGACTGGGATACAAAGGGAGACAGGGCTCTGCCGCAACTTGAAAAAATGCTTTCCTACGCAAGCCGGGTTGGTATTACTATTGCTGAAAATGGTTACGGTATATCCGGCCAGACAGAGGTCGAAAAATATCTGCGGAGTTCGGGATTGCTGGAAGAGAAAAAAGAGTATCTGCGACTGGATGTTATAACGAAAGATACCAGTGAAACCAGGTTGATCAGCGGTATCCGGGATCTTATTTCTTTGAGTGAGGTGGAAGCAAAGGGGTGAATATATGGAACTGATCAGCCAGCATGCGAAGAGGATTATGGAGGGATGTAAGGAACGTGCCCGGGATGAAGGGCTCAGCTTTCAGGATGAGAGTCTTGAATATATCGTAACCAATCGTGACTTTCTGCAACTTTCCCCGAAAACCATGATTCCAACTCTGTATGATTACTGGGTTCAGGATGTTGAGGTGCTTCGGGAGCAGGGACAGTATGAGCTCTATCCAAGCAATCCCTACGAAACAGTAATCAACACCAGGCCTCCCATATCGTTCTACAATGACAATAATCCAGACTGGCTGAATGTTATGATCTTCTATCATGTCATCGGCCATATTGATTTCTTTCAGAATAATTTGTTTTTCCGCCATACCTGGGACTATGATTTTGCTTCAAAGGCCCTTTCCGATAAACGACTGATTGCAAAACTGCGCTCAGAAAAGGGCAGGTGGGTGGACTATATCATTGAGTTTTCCAGGTCCATCGATAACCTGGTTGGTTACTTCGAGCTGCTCTCCCGATTTTCAGGGCGAAAGAGTGGGCAAGAGCTGTCCATGGTTGATTTTTATTTTGATATCTTTCTGCAGGATCAATCCGACAGTTCCATTGCCGGTTATGTTGCTGAGATTCAACGGTACAATGACTGCATGCGGGAGTTCGGGGACAAAGGGGAGGAACATTTTCTTGACAGTGTAAAGCAGCGTCACGCCGAATTTGAATCATTTTACAGGAAAAAGCTCAAGGAAAAAAAATCACTCCGCAATCCGGATCTGCTGAAGTTTTTGATGGAGAATTCAGAATTTCTCAACCGGGAGGAAAATAAATGGATGAAAACGGTTATGGAAGTGATCCGGACAACATCCCTCTATTTTCAACCACAGATCCGAACAAAGATTCTTAATGAAGGGTGGGCCAGTTACTGGCATGAGGAACTGTTTCTGCGGGATGATCGTATCCAGGGGCATGAGGTTGATTTTGCCCGGGTGAATGCAAAGGTCACTTCCATGCCCAGAGTGGGGCTGAATCCGTATGCCCTGGGAATGCGTCTCTTCCAGTACCTGGAATCCAGGGCAGAGAAAGGACGGCTCTCTTTTGATTTTGATCGTATTTCCGACAGTCACCTGCGCAAAAAATATGATGCGAAAACAGGCAGGGGTAAGGAATTTATTTTTGCAGTGCGGGAAAATTTTTCTGACTCCATGTTCATTAATACCTTTATTGATCAGGATTTCGTCAACACCTATAAGCTTTTTGTTGCTGACAAACGATTGAATAAGGAGCGTATGACCTGGGAATATTACGTTAAGAGCAGGAAGGCGACACATTACAAACAGATGGTCATGGACTCTCTTTATCATCCACCTGCAATTATAATCAATGTTGATGAACATAACACTCTTGTCCTGAACCATGTTTTTGAACAGAAACCACTGGTTCGTGACTATATCGAAGCGACCCTGATGGGCGTGGAATTTCTCTGGGATGGAAAGGTTTCTCTTTATACCGCTGAACCGGAGCCGGTTAAAGAAGGCGAAGGACAGGCACGCCCGGCGGGTCAGGAGGCTGCACCCGGGAAGATAAAATGGCAGCGAATCAGGTATACGATGAAGGACCGGAAATTAACAAGAACCCGGGTTGACTGAAATTCTATAGATTTGACAGGGATGGTGATGACATGCGTGATCTGACAAATGCCATGGAGAATCTTGCAAAACATGAGGGGCAGAACAACAGCCGGCCTGTACTTTCCTTTGCAGGTTTTCTTCAGGAAGTGATAGCGCGACCTGAGCAGCTTATCCGCGATGTCTTTCAAGTTTACGTGGACATGATCAACACCTACATGTGTGACGAGGAAGAGGACTGTGGAGATGATACGGAGTCCATTGGATTTTTAAAATATGATTGTACCCGTCTCTTTGTGGAAGGGTCAGACAGACCCTTTTTTGCGGACAGACTGTTTGCCAATCGGTTGATGCGGCATGTGGAATCTTTCAAGGTTGGCGGAAAACAGAATAAGATATTTATTTTTGATGGACCGCACGGCAGTGGTAAATCGACCTTTCTCAATAATCTCCTCAGAAAATTTGAAGAATATGCCAATTCCCCGGAAGGGTCCCGGTACGAAGTTGTCTGGCGCCTGAAACATGACCGACTGGTGGGAGGAGTGCACAGCCTCAATTCCCTGACCAACAAACTTGCCTGGGTGTTTGAGAGTGAAGGCAAAAGTGAACTGGCGGATGAGTTGAAATGTGCCTGTAACGACAGCAGAGATCTTGCCGGCACATTTGATGTACCCTGTCCCAGTCATGATCATCCTCTTTTGCTGATCCCGAAAGATGTCCGCCGCCGGTTTTTTGACGATCTCTTTGAAAATGACGAGATAAAATGGCACCTGTTTACAGAGAAGAGTTATGAGTGGATTTTTCAGGATGAACCATGCACTATCTGCAGTTCCATTTATGATGAACTGTTGAAAAAGCTCCAGGATCCGACAAAGGTTCTGGAGTGTGTTTTTGCCCGACCCTATGTCTTTAACCGAAAACTGGGCGAGGGAATTTCTGTTTTTAATCCCGGTGACAAACCGCTTCGTCACAATGTGATGAGTAATGAAATGATTCAGAGGAGGCTGAACAGTGCCATGGATGGCGCCATGCGGGTCAGTTATCTCTATTCCAGGTATGCTAAAACCAATAATGGCATTTATGCGCTGATGGATATCAAATCCCACAACACTGACAGATTGATGGAGTTGCATAATATTATCAGTGATGGGGTACACAAGGTTGAAGATATGGAAGAACGGGTCAAATCCCTGCTCTTTGCCCTGATGAATCCGGAGGACAAGAAACTGTTGAAAGACCTGCATGCCTTCGCAGACAGGGTTGAATACATAAATATCCCCTATGTTCTTGATCTGAAAACAGAAGTTGACATTTACAGGGAGAATTTCGGTAAACATATTGATGAGAGTTTTCTGCCGCGGGTTCTTCATAATTTTGCCAGGGTCATTATAGCAACCCGCCTGAGAACAAAATCAGAGGCGATGGAGGAATGGATTGACAGTCCTGAAAAATACGAGATGTACTGCGACAGGCATCTGCAGCTGTTGAAGATGGAAATTTTCACCGGCCATATTCCAGAATGGTTATCTGAAGAGGATATAGAAAATTTTAATGCCAAAAGGCGGCTGAAGATAATTGCGGAATCGGAAAAAGACGGCTGGAAAGGATTGTCTGGCAGGGATTCTATCAGGATGTTTAACGAGTTTTACACAACCTATGCCAAAGATGACAAGCTTATAGATATGTCTATGCTGGGCAGGTTTTTCAGAAAATTCTGTAAGCAGGATCGGGATATTCTTCCCATGGGTTTTCTTGATTCACTGTTGAGGATGTACAATTACACAGTGCTGCAGGAGGTCAAAGAATCGCTTTATTACTATAATGAGGAGCAGATTTCTAAAAATCTTATCAACTATATCTTCGGAGTGAACTTTGAGGTGGGGGCTGTGGAATTCTGCGAGTTTACCGGGGAAAAGCTTGAAATTACAGAAGAATTTTTCAGGCTGGTGGAGACCCAGTTGCAGATAGAGGCCGGGGATGCACCAACATTCAGAGCAACGACCCAGAAGGCTTATACTTCAACAGCGCTGACCCAGGAGATGCTCCGGGACGGGCTGCCCATTACCGAGACGACGCTCTATACCCATCTTTATGAAAAATATGTTCACAACCTGAAGGGCAGGGTGCTGGAGCCTTTTCTGAAAAATGAAAATTTTCGTCGGGCTGTAAAAGATTTCAATCAGGAGGAATTTAAAACTTACGACCGCAAGATCCAGGATGATGTCACCTATATGATGGAAAACCTGCAGAAGAAACATCTCTATTCCCGTCAGGGAGCCAAGGAAATCTGTATCTATGTCATTGACAATAATCTTGCCGAGGAATTTTCCAAAAACGGTGTAACCTGAGAGGCCTTGGTTTGTAGTGTTTTACCACCAGCATCCTTATGAAATTTTCATTCCGCCGGATGCGGAAAAACTGATAGTCGGTACCCTCCCACCTCCGCGATTTTCCATTGGTGAGCTGAAGGAAAAGGATGTGGATTTCTGTTACGGCAGTTGTGATGGACTTCTCTGGCCATTGCTGGATGAGATTTTCTCACTTTCTCTCCTCTATGACAACTCCAAAAGAGCTGTACAGCAGAGAAAGGAATTTCTCTGCAGGCAGCGAATTGGGATCTGTGATATTGTAGCTTCCTGTAAGCGTGAAAAAAAGGACGCGTCCGATCTTGGCATGCGGGAAATCAGGCTGCGGAATATACTTGCTCAACTCCATGCACACCCTTCAATCAAAACACTTCTCTTTACAGGGGGTAATTCGCAAAACGGCCCGGAATACCTCTTTCGCAAACAGTTGAAAAAGCATGGCCTGCAGTTGACCCTTGTCCGGGATATTCTTCCCAGAAAGCATGTGTTCCGTTTTGAAAACAGAGAAGTAACAACATTTTCTCTGATCTCTCCGTCAAATGCCGCAAATCGGGCGATAGGTTCCAACAGGTCATATAAAACCCGAAGGCGACATGACCCCTCTTATTCAGTGTTTGATTTTCGTCTGGAACAGTACCGTGAGGTTTTTCTGGAGCAGGAAGCAAGTTTTCCGAGAAGCTGAAAACGTTGTGAGCGATTCTGTCAGGATTGATTTCCGAAAGGGATTTCGGTGGCTTCCTCAATATGGCGGATTATCAGTCTGTCAAACCCCTTCAATGTGCCGAGACCCTGCTCTATTGCTTCGGTCTTTATTCCTTTTTTTCTGAATCGGGACTGCCAGGATGTATCGTTTGTTCCCGCAATATCCCTTTCATAATGCATACCGGCAACGAGAAAGAAGGGAATGAGCCGTACCTTTCTGAACCCTTCTGAGGCGATCTCATCAACCAGGCTGGTTGTATCCGGAAAATCTTCCACTGTCCCCACGTAGATGCTGTTTCCAAAATGGCGCCTGAGATATTTTTCCAGACAGAAATAACCTGTCCATGCCGGATGTTTTGTTCCGTGACCGATGAGAACAGTGGCTGTATCAGAGGATGATGCAATAAGGGGCTTCAGAATGTTGCAGATTTCAGTGTAATCGGATGGGGAGGTGAGAAGGGGAGAACCAGAGAAGCAGGGTAATTCCATTCCGGACAGTATTTTTTTTAAACTGCTGAATTCTGTTCCGGGAAAAAGGTGCAGGGATTGTACCGTAACTGAACGATATCCTGTTCTGGCAAGGTGATGCAGCAATTCCTTCGGTTGACGAATCTTTTTTTCTGTTTTGCGGTTGAGTCTGCGGGTAATTATCCGCGATGAAAATGCCCATAATATTTCCCGATCAAGGAAGTATTTTGAGATTTTCTCATGGAGACTCTCGTAAGTTGAAATTGTCTTTGAGGTCGTACCGAAGGCAATCATTACAACAGGATTTTTCATTTTCAGGCTCGCTGGAGGAAGGTCAATGGGCAGTTATATGACATTTCAATCCATAAAATTTACTCAAATTTCAGAGAAAAAGAAGTTTTTTTGACTCTTTCCCTCTTTTCCTGTTATTTTAATGGTGTTTATTTGTAGGTCATCTGTTTTTTTGATAGAATGTTGACAAATGCGACTGAGTGGGATAGTAATTCCCTATTATATTAAATACTGTTTTTCTTTAATCATCAGAGAAAAGTTTTTGTTGGAATTATTAACCCCCGTAAAGGGATACAAGAGAAAATTGAGGGAGGAAATACAATGGTAAAGAAGATTTCCGTAATTGCACTGGCAGGGATGTTGACTCTGCCGGCCCTGTCAATGGCTGGTGCCGGGCCGAATGTTGCTGATATGGAGAGAAAGATTGAAGAGTTGAGTCGTCAGCTCGATGAGCTGCGGGCGGCCATGGCTGCGCAGTCCGAACAGAACCAGGCCCTGGCGCAGAACGTGGAAAAGCTCGACGGGAATGTGGAGGACCTGGGAGAAAGTCTGGAAGATCTTGATGATCGTTCAGAGGATTGGGATCTGGCTGCACGCTTTAAGCTGTATGGTGATTTCCGTGCCCGAATGGATTTTTACAATGCCGATTCTGTTTTTGGCCGCTCAGTTGACAATGATACCCTTTTCACCAACAGATTCCGTCTTAATATGCGTGTCAAGGCTACTGAAAATGTAGAATTCAAGGGTAGACTGGCGATGTACAAAACCTGGGGGAATCAGTCGGCTTTTACTGATGCAAGTGGAGCCATGTATCCTCTTTTTGACGGCAATGTAACAAGATCACCAGTTGGTTCCAGTGCTCTTTATGTGGACAGGGCTTTTGTGAACTGGAATAATATCGCCGGCCTTCCCATGTGGTTCTCCATTGGACGTCGGCCGACTACAGATGGACCTCCTGCTCAGGTTCGCATGGGAACAGACCAGCGGATGGCAACCCCTATGGCCTTTATGGACTGGCCCTTTGATGGTGTGTCCCTGGGGTATGCCTGGAGTTGGGGTGTGGAGAGTCTTGGAACCAGTCGGGTGCGGTTCTGCTATGGACGTGGATTTGAGGCTGGCCTTCAGGATGAGTCCAATCATCTTGACGATACCGATTTTGCCGGTCTCAGCTGGGATGTCATGAAAAAAGGTAACAGGTTTGCCTATATTCAGAGCTTTATGGCATTTAATCTTTTCAACTATCCGAATTTCCAGGATCCGATTATCAATGCCAATTTTGGCAGCATGAGTGGTATGGGTGATAGAAGAAGTCTCGGCAATATCCTCCATACTTCCGGTGTATTCCAGGATAAGATTGCTGATTTCAACTATTTTATTGCCGGTGGCTGGTCACAGACGAGGCCCGATTATGATGGTCTCCTTAATGATCCTTTCAGCCCGACAGGACCTAATACCGACAATGAAAATGGGTATTCCTTCTATGCCGGTATCAGGTACGATCTGGATCAGGTCGGTTTGAAATTCGGTGCGGAATTTAACTACGGTTCGGAAAACTGGCTGGCTATGGCTCCGGGACATGATGAAATTTATCAGTCCAAACTGGCGACTCGTGGTCAGGTTTATGAGGTGTATACCATCTGGGATCTTCCCACTGGTGAGGCAATTTCCAAATATGCAAAAACATTTGTTCGTTTGGGATACCAGCACTACGAGTATGACTATTCCGGTTCCGGAGACTGGAATTTCGCACCATATGACCTGAGTGATGCGGGAGATCGTGCTAAACTGCAGATGATGGGAATAGATCCAATTGAGAAAGCGGATCAGGTTTATCTGACCTTTGAGGCTTTTTTCTAAGATTTTTCTGCTATTTCAGTTAGAAGCAGTTATTCTTAACGGGAATATCCACTGTTGTGGATATTCCCGTTTTTTTGTTTGCCCGGTTGGGATGACTGTTTTACTCTGTGAGGTGTGAGGTGTGAGGTGTGAGGTGTGAGGTGTGAGGTGTGAGGTGTGAGGTGTGAGGTGTGAGGTGAAAATTGAGGAAATTCTGGCGGTTGACGGTTGTGCCTGCCGGTATGGCTTTTTCAACAGATATGGAGGTGGTAGTTTTCCCCCGTACGATTCCCTGAATTGCAGTTTTGGGGTGGGGGACAGGGAGGAGGCTGTCCGGGAGAATCGGATGGTAATTCAGGAGAAGATGGAAAGTCCTGTTCTTCTTTCGGCCCGCCAGGTCCATGGAGATACAATTTTTTCCCTGAAGACTTCCCTGGAGGAAAACAGGGAAGTTGACGGTGTGGACAGCCTGATAACGAATCAGAGGGGTGTTGGTCTTATGATTCAGCAGGCAGACTGCCAGGCGGTTCTTCTTCATGATCCACGGGAAAAGGTTATTGCAGCCATTCATTGTGGATGGCGGGGAAATGTTATTAATATTCTGGGAAAGACAGTGAGCCGCCTGCAGTCCGATTTTGGTGTTTTACCCGGCAATCTATATGGGATTATCAGTCCTTCCCTGGGGCCATGTTGTGCCGAATTTATCCATTATAGAACGGAACTGCCGGACTCGTTCCTCCCTTTTATGGTTCGTCCAAGTTATTTTGATTTTCGGGAAATTTCCAGGCAGCAGTTACTCGATGCCGGGTTATCGGATTCCAATGTAAGAATGGATGGAAGCTGTACCAGTTGTTCTGAAGATTTTTTTTCCTACCGTAGAGCCAGACGGCAGGGAGATGGTATTACTGGTAGAAACTGTTCCGTAATTATCATGGATTGAGGAAAAAATGCGCATACTCATTGTAGAAGATGATGCTAAAATAAGCTCCTTTATCGCAAAAGGTTTCAAGGAGTCAGGTTTTAATGTGGATGTTTGTGGGGACGGTGAGTCTGGTTTGAATCAGGCCCTGACAAATGAATATGATGCCGCTGTGATAGACCTGATGCTTCCCCGCCTGGATGGCTTGAGTTTGATCGAATCCCTGCGGACGGAAGGAGTGAATACTCCTGTCCTGATTCTCAGTGCCAAACAGTCAGTAGATGATCGAATCCAGGGATTGCAGAGGGGAGGCGATGATTATATGATCAAACCTTTTTCTTTCAGTGAGCTTCTGGCAAGGATAAAAGCCCTGATACGCAGGGACAGGAAATCCACTCTGCCAACCTCCCTCAGTGTTGGAGATTTGGAAATGGATCTGCTGAAGCATGAGGTGTACCGGGGAGGAGAGAAAATAGAATTACCGGCCAAGGAGTATGCTCTTCTTGAATATATGATGCGCAATGCAGGGGTGGTTCTCTCCAAAACGGCGATTCTGGAACGTGTATATGACTACTCCTTCGATCCCCAGACCAATGTGGTGGATGTCCTTGTCTGCCGGTTGAGAAATAAGGTGGACAAGGATTTTAACGAAAAGATGATCCATACAGTCAGGGGCGTGGGCTATGTCCTTAAAGCTGAGTAGAGAGGATATTTCCTGGTCAAGAATAAAACGGGCCTTGCCCCTGTTTCTCCTGCTCTGGTTTGGTTGTGGATTGCTGGCTGCCCTGCTTCTTTTTACTGTTCGGGGGCGTCTGCAGGAGATCGAGAGGGGGACAACCAGGAAAATGCTCAACGATTACCTGGCAGCTGGTAATTCAGTGGATTTTCACCTCGGTCTTATTCCCATGGGAAGTCGGGAGCCGTTGCGGGGGCTCGCGTTTATAAGAATGGTTCGTGGCATTGACCATGTGATTCTGGTCAATGAACATGGTGAGAATCTGGATATTAAGGCCCTGGTTAACCTGCCTCCCATAGAGGAGGGAGTCTGGCTCCATATCGGCAGCGGCAGGGAACAGAGAATATTGACCATTGTTTCAGGAAAATATGGGGATAATGTTCTTGTCCAGGCGGGTATGGATAGTCGTACGGTTTACAGTATCTACAGAAGGCTGGAAAAACAGACGGTACTGACTGTTCTTCTCAGTTCTCTGGTTCTTTTGCCACTTGCACTGTTGTATGTCAGGTTGAGCCTGGAACCGCTTGTTTCAACAGAGAAATCAATCAGTGAGCTTATTCAGCGGCCGAAAACGACTCTTCTCCCCGAACAGGGTAACGGACCGGAGCTGGACAGGCTGTATAAACAGATCAATTCCCTGCTCGTTCAAAATCGCCAGCTTGTTAAGGAGATGCAGGATTCTCTTGACAATGTCGCCCATGACCTGCGTACACCTATGACCAGGTTGCGATCCGTAGCCGAATATGGACTGCAGGCCGATAACGATAGTGGTAAGCTGAGGGAGGCCCTGTCCGACTGCCTGGAAGAATCGGAACGGGTGCTGGCCATGTTGAAAATCATGATGAGTGTGGCGGAAGCGGAATCCGGAACCATGCGTCTTGACCTGCAGCGATGTGAAGTCGGTGAACTTCTGGCGGAAATTGTCACTCTCTATGAGTATGTCGCCGAGGAAAAAAAGGTGAAAGTCAGTTTTGAGATGGAGGAGAAAGTTTACCTGATCATTGATCGGACAAGAATTTCTCAGGTCTGGGCCAATCTGCTTGATAATGCAATTAAATACGGAAAAGCAGGGGGATGGGTGAAAATATCTGCCGGAGTTGAGGGAAGATACTGTCTGGTCGTTTTTGAAGATAATGGTATGGGTATTTCCGAAAATGAACAGGGACGTATCTGGGAGAGATTGTACCGGGGGGATCGCAGTCGCTCGGAAAAAGGCCTGGGTCTGGGATTGAATTACGTGCGAGCGGTGGTTGAGACCCACGGGGGAAGCGTAACGGTCAGGTCTGTCCTGCACGAAGGCAGCCACTTTGAGGTACGACTGCCCCTGGATCAGCTCGCAATACAGGAAAAATCACAGACCAGCGGGGAGTGATCAGAGAGCCTGACATCGGGAATATAGAAATTGTCAATTCGTATTCCCTCGCTGTGGAGAATAAAGTCGATCTGCCGTTGCGGAGCATGGCTGGGATGCGAGGGGGCATTGCCAACGTTGGCATTTTTCAGGCCGGTTGCAGCCAGAAAAAGGCTTAACTCGCCACTGCCCCAGAACGTGTTGAAGTCTCCGGCAATGATCAGCTCCTTGTCGGTTTTCAGCGTCAGATTATGCAGATATTCCAACTGGTTCTGCCTGTGTCTGTACTTGAGCGAAAGGTGAACGATAAAGATGGCGATTTCCTGCAGATCTGTCTGGATAACCAGCCTTTTCACACCCTGTTCAAAGTAATGAAAGGTATGGCTGATTATTCCCTGCCGGGTCAGCAGGGCGTTTGACTGTCGGTTGAGCAGGGGAACGATCTGGGCGATGGAGTCCCCTGGATATTTATTCTCCACAACGTACTCGAACCCCAGTTGTCTGGCAATGGTTCTGGCCTGGCAGAATTTCCCGGATCTGTAGGAGCCGGAGTCCACCTCCACCAGAGCGACAATATCAGGATTGACGGATGAGATAAAATTGATTATCCGCTGGAGATTGACATCAGTTTTTTTAAAGAAACCGGAAAATGGCAGGGGCAGATGATAACCGTTTTTATGTCCGGTTGCGTAACGTATATTGTAGAGAAGTAATCGCATATTGATATGATACTGATTTCAATTGCAGTTAGCAAATTCAGCAGGTAATTAACCCGAAATTTTCCTGAATAATATGTTGTCAATTTCATTCCTGATGAGGTTCGAAATTCAGCCTGATTAAGCATGTATATCTCCGCCATGGCTCAGTTTTACAGGTAATCTGAATTTAATGAGACAGCTTTGCCTGAACTGATGAGGAATTTGGGTTAAAATGAGATTTCCCCACGGCAATCCATATGGTAGGTTGCCTGAAACCTGAAACAGTGACAACTTCAGGGAAAAATAACGACTGGTAATATGAATTTTAATCAGGACCTGACTCATGATAACCATTGGATCAAGAAAAAGTAAGCTTGCCATGTGGCAGACGTTGACAGTGGCAGAGGCACTGAATGAAAGCGGCATGGAAACACGGATTAACAGTATGGAAACCCGGGGAGACAGGATTCTCGATGTTTCCATTGCAAAAATAGGCAGTAAGGGGGTTTTTACTGAAGAGCTGGAGGAACAGCTCGCATCGGGAACAACGGATATTGCTGTCCATAGTGCCAAGGACATGCAGTCCCGCCTGCCGGATGGATTTGCCCTTATAGCCTTTACAAAGAGGGAAAAAGTCAATGATGTTCTGGTGAGCAGAGATGGGACTATTGATCTTGAGGATTCATCACGCCCTGTGAGAATCGGGACTTCTTCGGTGAGGAGAAAAGCCCTGTTGCGTCATTACTATCCCCATGTGAAGACGGTGGAGATGAGGGGAAATCTCCAGACCAGGATCGGCAAAATGGACAGTGGTGCCTGTGATGCCCTGATGCTCGCTTATGCCGGCGTGAAACGCATGGAATATGATGACCTGATTGTTATGGAATTTGATGAAAAAACATTCATCCCTCCCGTCGGTCAGGGATGTATTGCCATCGAGGCATCAACATCCCTGGATACTGCGAAACTGAGTCGGGTTCGTGACTGCCTCAATGACGTTGACAGTGAAGTGTGCCTTCTGACTGAACGGGCTTTTTTGAAAAAATTGGAGGGGGCTGCTCTATACCGGCTTTTGGTCTGGCGGTTCTGGAGGGTAATGAGATTATTCTTCATGCCGGTCTTGCCAGTCTCGATGGACAGCAGATTATCCGCCGAAAAGAGAGTGGTGCCAGGGAAAATGCTGAAAAGATAGGAAAAAGAGCTGGAGAATATATACTTAAAAATGGGGGTCGGGAAATGCTGGCTGAGATTCGAAGACAGCAAAAAGACTGATACAAAAAACAAGTGTTTGTTTTGTATGATTCTGTATTTGCATGATTTATCTGTTATTTGTGTATTTATACTGTCCTGATGATAACTCTTTTCTGTTGACTGTAATATAAGAAAGCGATAATCTGAATTGAGTCAGGGTGTCGCTTATGTTTGCGACCAAAAGGGAACCCGGTGAAAATCCGGGACGGGCCCGCCGCTGTAACCGGGGACGAAAATCGCACAGGCCACTGGATCTGTTTCGGGAAGGCGCGATGATTAGGAAGAGCCGGAAGTCAGAATACCTGCCTTGATCATTTTACAAGTGCCCCGGGTTTGGGAATACTTGTTATCGTCTTGTATCTGTGGTGAAATCAGGGCCCCCGGATCAGAAACTGGTTCGGGGATTTTTATTTTCCGGACCTTGTCCTGGAAATACAACTCTGGAGGAAATCATGGATAGGAAGGAATGGGCATATGCAAAACAGGCCGCCCTGTCTGCAAAAGACTGGGATATTTTTCAGGCAATTATCAGAAACTGCAGAAAACTGTTGCATCCACCTCTCCGGCAGGTTGCCGTTGGGGGAGGAAAACGAGGGTAAGGAGCTCAAGGGCGTGTGACAAAATCCCGATTACAGGAACTGCTTCCGGTACTGGCCCTGTTACTGGCCATGGTGCTTTGGGCCAGTTCTTTTATTGCTCTGAAGATTGCTTTTGTGGAGTATGATCCTGTAGTTGTGATTTTCGGGCGTATGCTGGTGGCAACACTTTGTTTTCTCCTGGTGGGCAAACGTCTTGCACGTTCACTGGATTATCGTGCCGGGGATTACAGGCTCATTCTCTTCATGGCATTCTGTGAGCCATGTCTCTATTTTATTTTTGAAGCAAAGGCTGTCGAAAATACTACAGCCTCACAGGCAGGCATGATTACGGCCATGCTGCCTGTTCTGGTGATGGTGGCAGCATCACTCATCCTGAAGGAAAAAGTGAGCTGGAGAGGATGGCTTGGAGCCCTGGTTGCTGTGACGGGAGTCTGCTGGCTGACCCTGGAATCGTCCCCGTCCTCTGATGCACCAAATCCTGTCCTGGGCAACTTTCTGGAGTTCATGGCCATGGTCTGTGCCACGGGTTATACCATTGCCCTGAAACGTCTGACCAGCCGCTATTCTCCTTTTCTGCTCACTGCAGTTCAGGCACTTGTGGGCAGTTTCTTTTATTTTCCACTGCTTTTTCTGCCGGGAACGGTCATGCCGAGTGCCTTTCATCTGTCTTCGGCTCTGGCCATAGTATACTTGGGGGCGGTCATCACTCTCGGGGCATACGGTCTGTATAACTATGCCGTGAAATATGTTCCTGCCAGCAGGGCTACACTGTATGTCAATCTCATCCCTGTGTATACCGTCATACTGAGCTGGATGATACTCGGGGAAACCTTTTCATTGACTCAATGTGTTGCAGCTCTGGTAATAATCGGCGGTGTTTATATCAGCCAGGTAAAAAACAACACCTGAATATCTTCCTGATTTTTTATTCCGCCCCTGTCTCAATACCTTTTCTGGTTTCCACGTCAAGAGCCAAAGCCTGTGCGAACCGATCAAACCATTGTCTCTCTTCCGGAGTGTCAATGGGTACAGATTGTACTGCCAGGGTATACATGGCCTTGCAGACGGCAGGGTCTGCAATGTTCTCTGCCAGTTCTTCAACGGATTTCGGGTTGCGCATCTGTTCCAGAAGAAAGTCATTTTCTTCCCAGCTCAGTTCCGCCTTTCCAAATTGATCGAGTATCGCTTTTTTCTCATCTTCATCGACAAAGCCATCGGCGTAAGCGGCACTGATTATTACCTGGATCATTCGTATTGCCAGCTCACTGTTATCAAGATTTACTGTCAATTCCCGGGGAGGAACAGGTGGAGGTGGCGGGCCGGAGCCAGGTGGAGGCGGAGGGGGTGTTGCCTGGGAACTTCCAGGTGGAGGAGGAGGGGGAGGAACCTCTTGCTGTCTGTTTTGATCTTTCAAGATTTCAAAAGCGCCAACCCCGAGACCAATTGCTGTCATCAGTCCTCCACTGGAGGCAAGATTTCCCAGCATTGATCCTTTACCCCTGCCGGAACCGATCACTTCCTGTACGAGTTTTCCAAGGAGTTTTTCTGCATTAAACATGGTTTTTCTATTTTTCAGGGTGAGATGTTAATTTTTCTATAACGGCTCCAATCCGACTGAATTTCATGGATCATCATATCTTCTTGTATATTCCTACCCCTCTCATGCTGATTTGACAAGATTCTTTTTCAACCTAAATCCTGCAATTGGCAAGTTTTCGGAGATGCGAGGCATCAAGGGCGCAGACGTATTAACATACTTCAAGCACTTGATAACGAAGCAGATTCGATAAAATTGCCAATCCCCCAGGGCAAGGGAATAAAGAAAAAACAATCTCACTCTAATAGTGAGTAGTATAGCCCCTACTGCGATACGATAACTATCTGTTTATACTGTATAAATATTTTTTCTTTATTCCCGAAGTGCAGGATTTAGGTTCAAGTTGAAGCGAGCAATAGAATTGCAAATTACGCACGAGACTCAGCCTGGTAACATATCGCATCTCCAGGTTGGCTGCATTTTATGAATAGTCAGAATAAAATTTGCGCATCCCAGTGTTCCATGGGAAAAAAACAGGCGGAAACTTAAATAAATATTCAGATAACTTATTGAAAATATGTGTAAATATCTTGTGGCATGTTGTTTGCAGTAAAAGGAGTGCGTTTGCATGCAAAGCAGAATTTTTTAAAAAGGTGGATCCGGGAGAAAACCGGGTTCGATGGAATCAACATTTTAAGGAGTTAATAATGAGAAAGTATATTTTGGTGGCGATGGCTGCCGCACTCATCTGCATGAATTCGGGGATGATGGCAAATGCCACCCAAAAGGCCAAAAATGCGACGGTTAAAGGAACAACAGCTGTCCAGAAGCAGGATCAGGCCCAGCAGTCTTTTTCCGGGCTGGTGAAGAAAAGTGGTAAGATTATTTTCCTGGAAACCGATGAGGGGGTTTTCCGGTTGAAGGGAAAAGATCTGCAAGATTTTGTCGGCAAAAAGGTTGCTATTCTGGGAACTATTAATTCCCAGAATGGTTCCGAGCATATTGTTGTAGCCAAGGCGGTTATTACCCAATAGCTTTGAAGTATTGCAGTGCCACACCATGTAGAACAGATGGGAAGCGTCTTCGCATCTGTTCTGCACCTGTCATTGTGTTTTTTTCTTACCACTTTTACCCTTTCCAATTTATTTCTTCTGCAGTATCTTACCGCTCTTTTTATTAAAAAAATCTTTGATTGTATAAAGAATCATTCGGTTTTTTTGCGGTCGGGAGCAGCAGTGTATATACTTTAGAGTGCGAATCGCTTTTATTGTTGCTTTCAATACTTATTTATGATGATCTTGTAAAAAGTCGTTCAACGTTCTCAGATGGACTCTGGAAAAACTTCGATATACAAGGCGTGGCGGTGTCGTGTAAGCGCAGGCGTACATAGAGTACGTCGAGCATTACACGATCACCCCACAACGCAGTAGATCGGAGTTTTTACGAGTCCATCATTTATAACTCGTTATCGGTAAAACCATGTCGAATACTCTTTATGTGGCCGCAACTGAGCCACGTAGCGGCAAATCGGCCGTCAGCCTGGGGCTGATGGAACTTTTAACACGCAATATCAAGAAAGTTGCCTTTTTCAGACCTCTTATTGATGTGGATCATTCCCGCCGAGAGCTTGATAACACAATAAACCTGATCAGGAGCCAGTACAGTCTGGAGACAGAGTATGAGGAGATGTACGGCTTCACTGTAACCGAGGCCAGTCAGTTGCTGGCCATGGGAAGACAGACTGAATTTATTGAAGGGGTAATGGCAAAGTTTCAGGCTCTTGGGGAAAAAGCTGATTTCGTTCTCTGCGAAGGAGTGGAGCTTGAAGGAGCGACGGCTTCCTTTGATTTTGATATCAATGTCGATATCATAACCAATCTCGGTTGTCCAGTGGTGCTTGTTGCCGGAGGGCGACGGGCCAAGGGGCCGGACGATCTGGTCAGGTCCATCAAGGTATATCACGAGTCTCTTGTGGAAAGAAAATGTGATATTGTCGCAACGATCGTTAATCGGGTGAATCCTGATGACCTGGAAACGGTTGAAAAAAGATTGGTCGAAAGAAAAGCAGGTCGGGATGAGTTGCTTTACGTTATTCCCAACAACGAAAACCTGGGTAATCCTTCAGTCGGAGAGGTGGCCCGGTTATTGAAGGCCGAGATACTGTACGGTGGGAAAAACCTCACACGCCATGTCCGCAGTTTTACCATTGCCGCCATGCAGCTGCGCAATCTCTTGGAACGGATTGAATATGGAACATTGATTATTACTCCGGGAGATCGTTCAGACGTGGTCCTGGCCTGTCTCGCGGCAGTCCAGTCCATGACTATGCCCAATATCTCCGGTATCATGCTTACTGGAGGATTGGTGCCTGAATCGCCTGTACAAAAAGTTATAGAAGGGTTTCAGGATTTGGTGCCCATTATTGCGGTGGGAGAAAATACATACCAGGCGGCCATTCGGGTTGAAAATATTCATGCATCCATTACCCCTGATAATACGCGGAAAATAGTTCAGGCCCTGGCCGTCTTTGAGCGTCATGTGAATATGGAGGAGCTGGGCGAAAAGATCATCAAGACCAGAACTACGACGGTAACACCCAAGATGTTTGAATCCCGCCTGCTGCAGCGCGCTAAAATCCGAAAACAGCACATTGTCCTGCCTGAAGGAGAAAATGACCGTATTCTGAAGGCCGCGGAGATTCTGCTTCGCCGGGATGTTGTGGATGTTACTCTCCTTGGTCGTGAAGAGAAGGTGAAAAAGAGAATCGCCAGCCTGGGTCTGCACCTGGAGAAGGCGACTGTCATAGAGCCGAAAAAATCATTGTGGTTCGAAGATTATGCCCGAACCTACTATAACCTTCGCAAAGATAAAGGGATTACCCTGGAAAATTCCCGGGACATCATGAACAATCTCAATTATTTCGGAACAATGATGATCTACAAGGGTCATGCTGACGGTATGGTTTCCGGTGCCAGCCATACCACGGCTGAAACAATTCGACCGGCCTTTCAGTTTATCAAGACCAGTCCGGGATGCTCTATCGTTTCCAGTGTTCTCTTGATGTGTCTCAATGACCGGGTACTTGCCTATGGGGATTGCGCCATAAATCCTGATCCCACCGCAGAGGAACTGGCGGAAATAGCGCTCAGTTCAGCTCAGACAGCAGAACTGTTCGGTATCGTTCCCCGGGTGGCAATGCTTTCATATTCCTCCGGAAGTTCCGGAAAAGGACGACAGGTCGACAAGGTCAGAAAGGCAACTGAACTGGCACAGGAAAAGGCCCTGGAGTTTTATCCCGGCCTGGAGATTGAGGGCCCGATTCAGTATGATGCTGCCGTCGACCCGGAGGTGGCCCGCACAAAAATGCCTGACAGCAAAGTTGCGGGCAGGGCTACGGTTTTTGTGTTCCCTGATCTCAATACAGGAAACAATACATACAAAGCTGTTCAGCGATCTGCAGGTGCCGTGGTAATCGGCCCGATCCTCCAGGGGTTGCGAAAGCCGGTGAATGATCTGAGTCGTGGCTGTCTGGTACCAGATATCGTTAATACCGTTGCCATTACGGCAATCCAGGCTCAGGCGGAGAAGAACGTCTGAATCTCTCCCAAAGAGTACGGGCAGCAGGCAGCAGCAGGATAAAAAGGGTCAGCAGGTTGATACCGAGTGTAATGGGTCTTTCCCACATGAAAGCCATGGAGTCGTCATAAATCATAAGTGATCTTCTTAGGTTATCCTCCATCAATCCACCCAGGATAAACCCCAGCAGAAGGGGTGCCATGGGAAAATTCATCAGCCTGAGAGCCATAGCGGCAATGCAGAAGAAGACCATCATCTGGATATCAAAATCATTAAATGTTACCAGATAAACGCCCATCAGTGAGAAAAAGAGGATGATAGGCACCATGAGCGTTCGGGGAATTGCCAGTAGTCTGGCAAAATAGGGGATAAGGGGCAGGTTGAGAATGAGGAGAAAGACATTGCCCAGGTACATGGACATGATCACTCCCCAGAAAACATCCGGGCGTTCAACAAACATTCGAGGGCCCGGTTCTATACCATAAGCGATAAGGGCGCCGAGCATGACTGCCGTTGTCCCTGACCCGGGAATGCCCAGGGTCAGGAGGGGTACGAATGATCCGGAACTGGCTGCGTTATTCCCCGTTTCAGGGGCTGCGAGTCCCCTGAGACTCCCCTTACCGAATTTTTTCTGTTCTTCTTTGGGGGCAAGATTTCTTTCCATTCCATAGGCCATAAAGGAGCCCAGTGTTGCCCCGGCTCCCGGCAGGACACCCACAAAAAAACCGAGCAGAGAAGACCTTAAAATTGTGGGCAGGATAAATTTGAACTCCTTTTTTGTCACTTTGAGGCTTTTGAAGCCGATCATCTTCGGATTGAGGCTGTCTGAGGAGGCATCCCGTTTCAGCACAATCGACAGCGCTTCCGTAAGGGCGAAAGTGGCCATGGCAAGGAGGAGAAATTCAATACCGTCCAGCAGTTCCAGGGAGCCGAATGTAAAACGCTGGATACCTGATGTCTGGTCGGTTCCCACGGTGGAAAGCATCAGACCAACTACCACCATGAGCAGGGCTTTCAATACACCTCCCCTTCCCGCAAAGGCGGATACCGCAGTCAGACCGAGCAGCATCAGGGCAAAATAGTCTGCCGACTGAAAGCTGGTGGCAATACTGGCAAGCATGGGGGCAAAGAACATCAGGAGAATGACGGCGATGGTTCCTCCGGAGAACGAGGCATAAGCCGCTATTGCCAGGGCTTTCCCCGGGTATCCCTGTCTGGCAAGGGGGTAGCCGTCAAGGGCTGTGGCGACGGTTGCCGCTTCTCCCGGTGCATTGATGAGGATGGAGGAGGTGGAGCCACCAAAGATCGCACCGTAATAAACACCGGCCAGTAATACCATTCCGGTGGTCGGATCAAGGCCATAGGTTATCGGGATCATCAGGGCTACTGCGGTAATTGGGCCCAGCCCAGGCAACATACCGATAAAGGAGCCGGCAAAGCATCCCATGAGAACCATGGCAATATTGATGGGAATCAGCGTTGTGGTGATTCCTGTCATCATTCCTGTCAGCATGCCGTCCCACATCAGAGAACCCCCAGTTGGTAGAAGATTTCACCCGGAGCAATATACACTCCAAGCAGCAGAGACATGATACACCAGAGAGCCAGAACAAGGGGGATTGCTGAAAAGAGCATAAGCCTGATCCGTGTTTCTCCAAGAATTCGAAAACCGCAGAGCAGGAAAAGAATGGAGGAAAGGATGAATCCCAGCCATTTCATGATCAGCCCGAAAACAAGCATCAGGACAACAAGGAGTATGGCGGTGGACCAGTCCATCCCTTTTGTGGCTTCGCCAAGACTCGCCTTGCCTTCCGGATCAACAGTCGGCAGGATAATAATGGCAAGGGACAGGACAATACCGGCAACAGCCAGGGCGTAGGGCATGGTCCGTGCTGTGAACACCTCCTGTTCCGAGAGAAAGGAAAGGGGGATTTTTGTAGCAAGCAGTCCATAAGCCACCGAAAAGAGCAATATGACCAGTGCGCCTGTTTTTTCCCGTGTCATCAGTAAACTCCTGTAAGGGAAGGGGCCGGAAAATGAATACTGAGAGACATTTTCCGGTTTTTTCTGGAGAAGTGTTGATGCTTATTTCAGAAATCCGAGTTTGCGCATCATATTGCCCAGTGCCTTTTCCTGGTTTTCCAGGAAGGTGTAAAATTCATCTCCGGGCTGATACAGGTTCTGCCAGCCACGTTTGCTGCGAATTTCCTCCCACTGGGGAGTATCATACATCTTTTTCAGGACAGCCCTGTACGCTTCCGCCTTGTCTTTCGGTAGATTGGGGACTGCAAAAAATCCACGCCAGTTGGCAAAGGTCACATCATAGCCGAGCTCTTTGACCGTCGGGACTTCTGGAGCCTGGGTCAGTCGTTTGTTGGAAGTTACTGCCAGGATTTTCACCTCACCCTGTTTGGCCAGTCCAAGGGCTTCGCCAAAACCGGTGGAGAGTACCTGAACATCTCCGGAAAGAAGCCCGGCCATTGCTTTCCCTCCTGCATCATATGGAATATATTTTACTTTCAGCGGATCACCACCGGCAGCCTGAAACACCATGGCGGGAACAAGATGGTCCATACTTCCCTTCACTGAGCCTCCGGCGATTTTCACGGATCTGGGGTTTTTTTTGAAATCGGCGACAATTTGTGTAAAGCTCGTATATTTTGAGTTTTTCGGTACAACAAATGCAGCATAATCGGCAATAACCGAGGCTATCGGAGTCAGATCCCTGAATGACTGGGGAAAGACTCCGGTCAGGGAGCGGATAATGATGGGAGTTGAGTTGACCAGGAGGGTTCCCTGCTGTCTTTCTGCCGTGCTGATGAGATGGTTGAGCGCCTTGCCGCCGCCACCGCCGGACATGTTTTCAAAAGAGGCCTGTTCAATCAGGCCGGCATCAAGCAGGGCCTTTCCTACGCCCCGGGCGGTGCCGTCCCATCCGCCCCCGGCTCCACCGGGAATGAGGAAGTGAATTTTTTTGACTTCAGTTGCGGACAGGGGTGAGACCAGCAGTGTCACTGCCAGTGCAAGAGAAAACAGTATAGTGGTAAAACCTGTTGCCTTTCGGATGCGATGTTTCATGGGTACCTCCCGGGGTGATAGAAATTGGGGTAGTCTGGAAATGATCCTTGCAGTCAGGAAATGGCGTTATGCCACGATTGCAATTTTGCCGGGAATAGAGCAAAAGTAAAGTTTACGGAACTTAAAAGTAAATAAACCTTTCTGAACATTCTGTTCATTTTGTTCATGGGGAGCCTGATAATGAAGATGTTTCCAAACGGTTTCCGACCAAGAAAACTGCAGACCAAAATGGTTCTGTTGATTCTCTGTCTGATTCTCTGCATTGTCGGGGTTGGAGGTTTCTTCTCCCTGAAACTGATATCTTCAATTCTGGAGGAACAGATGGGGAGCCGGGCTCTGAAGGTTTCCCAGACGGTATCTCTTATTCCGGAAATAAAAAGAGACCTTGAACAGGGTGATCTGGCACATTCTTCCATCCAGGATATTGTAGAAAAAATACGGCGCACCACCCGGGCCCAGTTTATTGTGGTGGGGGACAGGGAGGGAAGAAGGTATTCCCATCCTGTCCCTGAGCGGATAGGCAGGTTCATGGTGGGTGGAGATAACCGGCTGGCCCTTGAGGAGGGAAAATCCTATGTTTCAAAAGCGACCGGGACACTTGGTCCCTCGATACGTGGAAAGGTTCCGGTTTTCAATGATGAGGGTAAAATCATAGGTATTGTTTCTGTTGGTTACCTGGTTCAGAATGTGAATTCCATAATCAGGGGTTATCATATAAAAATAATTGCATTTCTGGTGGCTGCAGTTCTTTTCGGTATTGCCGTGACCATCAAGATTACCGATCAGTTCAAAAAGGCGATCTTTGGCCTTGAACCGGATGAGATTGCTTCACTCCTGCAGGAGAGGACAACTACTTTGGAGACCATTCGAGAGGGGGTTCTGGCTGTGGATTCGGAGGGACGAATTACCACCATCAACCAGGCGGCGTTCGAAACCCTGGGGATTGATGAGGATGCGGGTATACTCGGGAGATTGATAACTGAAATCCTGCCCGGAACCAGAATCCCTGAAGTTCTCCGTACCGGGGAGAGTCAGCTGGACAGTGAATTCATGGTAGGGGATAAGGAGATTATCGCCAATCGGATACCGATTATCAGCAACGGTCGAATTACAGGTGTGGTCTCCAGTTTTCGCAACAAGGATGAACTTGATATTCTGGCTAGAAAATTTTCCGAGATTAAAAAATATACGGAAATGCTGCGGGTGCAGACCCATGAATATTCCAATAAACTGTATACTATTTCCGGCCTGATTCAGCTCGGAGCCTACCAGGAGGCGGTGGATCTTATCGGCAGTGAAACCTCCGGGTATCAGGCTCTTATCAATTCCCTGATGGATATTGTCCCCGATCCCATTCTTGCCGGAACTCTTCTTGGAAAATATAACAAGGCAAAAGAGTTAAAGGTGGATTTGCGCATTGATCCGGACTCCAGTATGATCGATGTTCCTGGCGGGATAAAAAGGGAGAGACTTGTCACCATTATCAGTAATATTCTGGATAATGGGTTTGATGCTGTGTTGAACAATGGAAGGGCAAAGCGGGAGGTAAAACTTGCCATGACTGATCTCGGCAATGATCTTATCTTCGAGTTTGATGATTCCGGCAATGGCGTTCCCGAAGAAGACTGGGAAAAAATATTCACGAAAGGATTTACAACAAAGAACAGACCAGGACATGGTATGGGATTGTTTCTTGTTGAAAAGGCCCTGTCGGCTCTTCATGGATCCATCAGCGTGGGATCGTCTGAACTTGGAGGTGCGGCATTTACCGTGATTATTCCGAAACACAGGGAGTAGAATGGAGCAGATTCAGACAGTTATTATAGAAGATGATGAGAAGATAGCGGAAATTCAGCGTATTTTCACAGAGAAAATAGCTGGCTTTACTGTAACGGGAATTGCCCATTCCGTTCGGGAGGGTGAAGAAATGCTGGAGGTATTGCAGCCCGATCTTGTTCTGCTGGATATTTTCTTTCCCGATGGCAATGGTCTGGAGCTGCTGTGGTCAATACGAAAAAAGCATAAGAAAACCGACATTGTTCTTATCACTGCAGCCAAGGAAAGGGATATTTTTCAGGAAGCACTTCGAGGCGGGGTTTTTGACTATATTCTGAAACCTCTTAATTTTACCCGTTTCCAGCATATGCTGAACAGGTATCTTACCCATCGGAAAAAATTGCAGAAAATTACTACAATCAATCAGCAGGATGTAGATATCCTGCTCCACCAGGAAAAAAAAGAGGTTGCGCAGACAGATCTTCCGAAAGGTATCGACCCTATTACCCTGCGGAAAATTACAGATATTATAGAAACTATCGGAGAAGCAGGAATCAACGCGGATCAAGCCGGGGAAAAGATCGGCGTGAGCCGTACAACCTCCAGGCGATACCTTGAATACCTGGTTTCAAACGGTGTGATTAAGGCCGATCTTTTTTACGGGACACTGGGGCGTCCGGAGCGAAAATATTTCAGGATTGTCAGCGGATAGATTCCTGGGCACTATTGGCACAGGCAGTATTCCTTTAGCCTTTTTTTGCTCTATTCACCAGCTCCCGGAGATAGTCGAGCCATTTATCCATACCTTCGCCACTTGTGGAGGATAGGGCCATTGTACGGAGTCCGGGGTTCAGGTGCAGTCCGTCGGCGATGGCCTCCGGCACGGGAAAATCAAAATAGGGGAGCAGATCGGTCTTGGTTATGACGAAGGTCTGGGAGCTCTGGAACGCCTTTGGGTATTTGGATGGTTTGTCCGGGCCTTCAGGGACAGAAACAAAAACTACCCGTTCATGTTCCCCCAGGTCAAAGGTTGAAGGGCAGACAAGATTACCCACGTTTTCGATAAAAAGAAGGTCGATTTTTTCACCGCCCTGCTCTTTCTGTAGCCGGTGAAAACCTTTATGTGTCATGGCCGCGTCCAGGTGACAGGCTCCTCCTGTTGTCAGTTGAATGACCGGCACACCTTTTGCCCGGATCCGTTCCGCGTCCCTTTCGGTTTCGATATCACCCTCAATGACGCCAATGTTTATTTCATCTTTCAGGGCATCAATGGTGTGTTCAAGCAGGGTTGTTTTTCCAGATCCGGGGCTGCTGATAAGGTTGAGTGTCACGATACCGCAGTCGTCAAAGTGTTCACGGTTGGCCCTGGCAAGTGCATCGTTGGCGGCAAAGAGACTGGCATGCACATCAATAGTTTTGCTGTGGCTGTGGGAATGGTCGTGATCGTGACTGTGGTCAGATGGACTTGGGCATCCGCATGTATCACACATAATATTCCTCGTTTATTTAAATTTTGTAAGTATTGTAATTTTATTCCATTTCAACCTGGCGCAGAATCAGCTCATCTCCACCGGAGGGTATCAGAAAGAGTTCCCCGCATTTCGGGCATTCTTCCGGACTGTCCTCCTTCGTTTCTTCCATATGACCGCATTGAGTGCATGAGTAATTCACAGGAGGGATTTCAATGATAAGCTCTGCATTCCTGATAAGGGTATTTTCCGATGCCAGGGTCTCAAAGCCGAATCGAAATGCGTCTATAACCACTCCGGATTGAGGCCCGATTACCATAGTGACCCTGTGAATTTTTGTCGCTTTGTTTTCTGCCGCCAGTTCTTCAAGTTGGGAAAAAAGGGCTTGGACAAGGGATATTTCATGCATGATTCTTCCCTTTATTTTCGGCTGACTGTGATTCCAAGGTCGGTAAGACGATTTAAAATCAATTCCGCCACTGCAGTTTTCTGAGCGTTTACAATCTCTGAAAGTTCTATGCTTTCAGTCAGTTCAAGGGGAATGACGGTATAAAACTCGATTTCCTTCGGTGCGGCTCCGCGCAGTTTGGCCACTTCCAGGATTTCAAGGAGACCGAGTTGGTGCGGGGACATACGCATCTGAAAACTTCCTGCCCGGACATCATCGAGAGTGAAGAAATGAAAGGATCCGGGTTCCCCTTCTATATCAACAACATCGATGACAAAGACCGGATCGCATTCTTCAAGAAAGGGAGCCATGTAAATTCCGGCAGTCCCGATGTCCTGTATATCTACATTGTCGGGGAACTCGTAGTTTTCCTGGAGATAGTGGACGACATGGACGCCGAAACCTTCATCCCGCAGTATATAGTTACCTATGCCTGCTATGCCGATCTTTTTTTTCTGAGGAGTTGTCATGGTATGATTTTGCGTGAAAATATTGATCAGCAGATTCTGGGCAAAGGTTCACCGTGAAGCGGGCTCACTACCCTCGTGCCACCCACCGGAGTATTGATAATGACACGGCTGCTGCCTGTTGCAGTCAGTGTCCCTATGATGACAGCATCAGCCCCTTCCGGAGTTCCATGCATTATTTCAAGTGCCTGCTCAGCTTTTTCAGGGCTGACGATGGCCAGACATTTCCCTTCATTTGCCAGGTAAAGCGGTTCCAGTCCCAGGAGTTCACAGGCTGCAGCCACTTCCGGGCGTACAGGCAGGGCTTCATCGCTCAATTCAATACAGAGACCGCTGTTTTCGGCAATCTCGTTGAGGGTTGAAGCCACTCCTCCACGGGTCGGGTCCCGCAGAGTATGTACGTCACGGGGGAGTTCTTTCAGCAGCTTTTCCACCAGCCGGTGAAGGGGCATGGTATCACTCTGCAGGTTGCCCTGTACGGAAATTCCGGCCTGGCGGGTCATAATGGTGATGCCGTGATCTCCCATGGTACCGGAAAGGATTACCTTGTCACCTTCTTTTGCATGTTGTGAAGAAATTGAGATATCGGTGGCAACAAAGCCGATACCGGAAGTGTTTATGAATATCTTGTCCCCTTTGCCCCTGGGCACGACCTTTGTGTCTCCGGTCACAACGGGGACGTCGGCCTCATTACACGCTTTGCTGATTGAGACGATGATCAATTCCAGATCATTCAGGGAAAAACCCTCTTCAAGGATAAGACCCAGGCTGAGGCAGAGTGGTTTGGCTCCCCGCATTGCCAGATCGTTGATAGTACCGTGGACTGCCAGTTTGCCGATGTCTCCTCCCGGGAAAAAAATGGGATCAACCACGTAACTGTCAGTTGTAAAGGCAAGCCTGCCGGGCTGATTCTCAAGGATCGCACTGTCTTCAAGACTTCGCAGAATCGGGTTATCCAGGTGTTTGAGGAAAAGGTCGCTGATGAGTTTCTGGCTGGCGAGTCCGCCGCTTCCGTGGTCGAGAAGGATTGTTTTTTCTGACATTGTCTTTCAGGTTTTATTCTCTGCCATATTTATAATAGGCCGCACATGTCCCCTCGCTGGAGACCATGCAGGGGCCGATCGGGTTTGCCGGAGTACAGCGGCTGTCAAAAAGAGGACACTCCCTGGGACTGCATATTCCTTTTAATATTTCTCCGCATTTGCATCCCTTTGGCTCCTCTACAGCCTGAAGCCGGATATCAAAACGTGACTCCGCGTCAAATTCACAATATTTGTCCCTGATTTTCAGGCCACTGCCGGGAAGTATTCCGAGGCCACGCCATTCCATGTCGGCAGGTTCAAAAATCTCTTCCACCATCTGTCTGGCCCTGAGGTTTCCTTCAGGTGATACCGCCCTGGGGTATACATTTTCGACCCTTGGTCTGCCTTCTCCCACCTGGCGGGCAAGGAGGATAAGGCTCTTGAGGAGATCCGCGGTTTCAAAACCGCCTACAACACAGGCGAGACCATATTCATCCGCCAGGGGTTCCCACACTGAGGAGCCGATTATCGAGGAAACGTGGCCGGGACAGATGAGACCGTCGATTTTCAGGTTCGGGTCATCAAGCAGTGCCCTCATGGGAGGAAGCATGGTCTTCTGGGTGGAAAAAACTGTAAAATTAGTAATTTGTTGGTTTTTTGCGGCAAGAATAGTGGCGGCGATGGTCGGGGTGGTTGTTTCAAAACCGACCCCGAGAAAGACCACATGTTCATCAGGGTTTTTCCTGGCAATTTCAAGGCCGTCCATGGGAGAATAGACAATATTTACTTTTGCTCCTCTGGAACTGGCTTCAGCCAGGGAGCCATTGCTGCCCGGCACCCGGAAAAGATCTCCGAAGATCGCCAGTCTCACCCCGGGTTCGTCTGCCATGGAGATAAAGGCATCCATATGGGCAGAGGAGGTGACACAGACAGGGCAGCCGGGACCCGATATCAGTTCCATGCCCCGGGGCAGGATGGAGCGGATGCCGTTACGAAAGATCGCCATGGTATGGGAACCGCAGACTTCCATGATCCGCAGGGGTTTTGTGACCGATGTTTTCAAGGCCTCCACAAGAGGGCGGGCCAGGGAGGAATCACGGTATTCATCAAGGTATTTCATGGGCAGCCCCGGTTCAGGTGAGAAGTTCCTGTGGCATGGAATCGGCAAGCTCTTTTAACAGGGCTATATTTTTTTTTGCTTCTTCTTCCACCAGGGTATGTATGGCAAACCCTGCATGGACAATGACATAATCACCGACATTGGGCCAGTGGTCAACAATATCCAGGCGGACCTCTTTGCTTATTCCATCGGCATCGACCGTTGCCACTTGACTGATGGTGAAATCATCGGGATCACCTTCAACCCTGGTGACCCTCATGGGTATGGCTAGACACATGCTGCAGACCTCCGGTTATAATCTGACCAAAAGAAATAGCCCCGTCATTTACGGGGAGTTTTTCTCCGGTGTAAGTTTCAAGTCCAGACGAGTGTAATGCAGAAGATAATCCCTCGAAAAGCAGACTGTTCTGCATGCATCCTCCCGCAAGTACGACCTGCCTGATGCCGGTCTTCGAGGAGAGAATCCGGGTCAGTCCGGCAAGGGCTTTCACAAGTTCAAGGTGGAATTGCAGAGCCAGATCTGCCCTGCTTTTTCCCCCTGCCAGACCTGTAATAAGCATTTTAACAAATTCCGTGGAACATATCTCCCATTTTCCCTCTTTTTCATAGAGAAATGGTGAAATAAAATTGTGCATGTTAGGCGGAAACAGTTTTTTAATGGGTGATGTTAATGCTTTTTCAGCCAAAGCTTCAAGCTCCATTGCGGCCTGTCCTTCGTAGGAAATATACTGGGTGATGCCGAGAATTGAGGCTATGGCATCGAAGAGTCGGCCGCAGCTGGATGTGAGTGGAGAATTGATGTTTTTGCACATCATTGTGCGTAATGTCTCAAGACTGGCGTCATTGATATGTTTTAATGGTGCTGGAAGATTTTCACAGGTCAGACCCTTTTCACCGTAGGTATTAAAAAGAGCGGAAAGACCCATTCTCCAAGGCTCGGTTGCTGCCCTGTCTCCACCGGGGAGATGGAGTCTGCCGAGATGGCCGAGACGTCTGTATGAGGTCAGTTCGACCTGGAGTATCTCTCCTCCCCATATGGTGCCATCAGGACCATATCCTGTTCCATCCATGACAATAGCCAGCACGGGACTCGAAAGACCGTGTTCTCCCATGACGGCTACGGCATGGGCATGGTGATGTTGAATGCGGTACAGGGGAAGTTTGAGCTTTTCGGCATGAAGACTGCTCATGTAGTCAGGGTGAAGATCACAGGCGACTGCTTCAGGTTCCAGCTGAAAGAGACGTTTGAAGTGGTCAATGGATTCGAGAAAAAACTCATAGGATTCAAGGTTGTGTAGATCTCCAATATGTTGGCTCAGGTAGCAGGTGTGATTGCGTCCGAGGCAGAAAGTGCTTTTCAGGCCACCGCCGCAGGCGAGAATTTTCGGTAGTTGCCAGGGGATATGAAGTGGTTCCGGAACATAACCGCGAGCCCTTCTGAAGATCATTTGTCTGCCCCCGATAATTTTAGCCACTGAATCATCAACCCTGGTGACGATGTCTCGATTGTGGAGGAGGAAATAATCAGCGATGGATGACAGGCGATGGAGGGCGTCCCTGTTCGCAGTGCAGATCGGAGTGCCGCTCTCGTTGCCCGAGGTCATGACAAGGACCGGCGGGCAGGATTCGGCGTTAAAAAGAAGGTGATGGAGCGGCGTATATGGCAGCATGACACCGATCTCGCCAATACCTGGAGCCAGGTTTTCCGCCAGTTTTCCATTGTTCTTTTTCCTGAGAAGAACTACAGGGTGGGCGGGAGAGAGAAGGAGTTTTTTTTCAGATTCACTGCAGTAACAGAAATCGCTAAGAACCCGGATATCAGACACCATGATCGCCAGGGGCTTGTCCGGTCTTTTCTTGCGCTGTCGGAGAATATCAACTGCTCTGGTTGAATATCCGTTGACCACCAGATGAAAACCGCCGAGTCCGCGCAGGGCAACAACCCGGTCTGCCGCAAGAGCCCGGGCCGCTGTGTTGAGAATATTATCCGTTGCAATGGAGTTCCCGTCCCTGTCATGCCATGATATGCCGGGCCCGCAGGAGTGGCAGGCGTTGGGTTGGGCGTGAAATCGTCGGTCGGCCGGATCATGGTACTCGTTCTTGCAGGGTGTACACATGGGGAAGGATTTCATGGATGTTTTCGGCCGATCATAAGGGATTGTTTCTATGATACTGAAGCGTGGACCACAGTTGGTGCAGTTAATAAATGGATAATTGTGGCGCCTGTCCCTGCTGTCGTTCAGTTCAGCCAGACAGTCACGGCAGAGAGCGACGTCAGGAGGGATGGACGTGGTTGCTTCACCACCGGATAAACTTGTGGTAATTGTGAACGTACCTGGAATGGGATCAGGTGAACATGGTTGTTCGGAAATATCGGTGATGGTGGAGAGAGGTGGAGGATTATGGGAAAGGGTATGCAGAAACTCTTTAATATCGGCGTCTTCGCCGATTATGTTGATAGTTACACCACGTTCTGTGTTGCTGACCGTACCTGTAAGGGAGAGACGGGTCGCAAGATTATAGACAAAGGGGCGAAACCCTACGCCCTGGACAGTGCCCCGGACCAGGATTTCGACCCCTTTCTGTTTATGCCTTGTGCTTGAATTTGACACCGGTAAAAATGGAGGATATCAGTCCCTCCGGACCTTTGATGTCGTTCCAGACACAGAGGTAGATATGGATTACCGGAAAGATCAGGAACCACCACATGATGAGATGATGGGTGAAACGGGCCCATTGCTGGGAACCGAAAACCGTCACTCCCCAACCCTGCCAGAACGCGGCTTCAGGATAGAGCATGAAAAAACCGCTCAGAATCATGAAGAGTGCCGCAAAGAAAGTGATCAGGTAAGAGGTTCCCGCCATGATGTTATGGCCGAGCCGTTCATCATGTTCATCGCTGACATAGCTGTAGAGCAGAAGCGTTTTGAACAGATTGTTAATGTTTCGTTTGGAAATGGGTAGGATGTCCCAAATCCTTTCCTGGGCGTTTCCGAAAAAATAAAGAAACAGTCGAATTGCCACTGCGGATGAAAATGTATACGCAGCGATATAATGGATGTACCGCATATAGGCCATGGGCCAGGCGGCACTTCCCTCAACCATGGTATTCGTCCATGGTCCTGCGATGTAAAACCCTGTCACTACCAAGAAAACGATGGACAGTGCAAACATCCAGTGGAAGAGCCGAAGCAGTATGCTCCAGCAGTAATGTTTTTCGTAGGTTGCCATTCTGTTTACCTCCATAGGCTTTGAGCCGGAAAGAAAAGGTTTCGTGCCTGAGCCGCGGGCTACAGAGCTTTCACTTTCATAACTTCCCTGCCTTCCGGGTCCAGCATGTGGACTGCACAGGCAATGCATGGATCAAAAGAATGGATGGTACGGAGAACCTCCAGCGGTCTTTCCGGGTCGGCAATCGGATTTCCCATGAGAGATGCTTCGTACGGTCCCAGCTGACCTTCGGCATCACGCGGGCCAGCATTCCAGGTTGACGGTACAACACACTGGTAATTCTTGATCTTGCCGTCCTGGATAACGATCCAGTGGGAGAGGATTCCACGGGGTGCCTCGTGGACACCGACACCTCGCTGTTCCCCTTTGGGGAAGGTGGGCGGGTTGAAAATCTCGTAATCACCGGAAGAGATATTGTTGATCAGCAGATCCCAGTGCTTGAGGGCGAGATCAGCCATCATTCCGGCACGTACTGCACGGGCGGCGTGGCGACCAATGGTGGAATGGAGAATCTCAGGGCCAACCTTGACTCCAGCAACTGCACTGATGCGTCCAAGGACTGCATTGACACTTTTCACGGTCAGTTCATGACCTTGGGCGTATCCGACAACCATCTGAGCGAGGGGGCCGACCTGCATCGGTTTGCCCTGGAAGCGGGGAGCCTTGAGCCAGCTGTAACGGCCCTCATCCTCAAAATCAGTGAATTTAGGATCGGTGGTGGATTCCCATGGATGCTTGGACCAGTCTCCGTCGTACCAGGCGCGGGCGATGGATTCTTCCACGTTCTCTTTAAAGTATGGGTCAGCCAGACCGACAATCGGCTTGACAGAGCCGAGATCTCCACCGAATATTGTACCGCCGGGAAGATCAGCTTTGGTACCCCTGGCATCCAGGAACATGTCGGGTGCGGCCAGATAATTGGTTACCCCGGCACCATACGGGAGCCAGTCTTTGTAAAGGGCGCCGACAGCGACGACATCAGTGACATAGACCATTTTCACAAAGTCACGAACCTCGGTAATCAATTGCTTGATGTAATAGAGGCGTTCCATGGTGACGGCGGTCTGGTTTTCGGGATTGAGGTTGGTGGTGACACCACCAACTGAAAGATTCTGGATATGCGGGTTCTTACCACCGATAATACCCAGGGCCTGGGTCGCTTTTCTCTGGTAATCAAGGGCTTCCAAGTAGTGGGATACTGCCATGAGATTAGCTTCGGGCGGTAACTTCATGGCGGAATGTCCCCAATAGGCGTTGGCAAAGGGTCCGAGCTGGCCACTTGCCACAAGCGCTTTCACTTTGTCTTTCACCGCTGCAAACCGCTTCGGGCTGTTGCCGTGCCAGTCGGAAAGACTGTCGGCCAGTTTTGCGGTGGCGACAGGATCCGCATCCAGAGCGGAAACAACATCAACCCAGTCCAAGGCGGAGAGGGCATAGAAATGAACAATATGATCGTGCAGGCAATGGATTGCCTGAACCATGTTTCGAACCAGCTGGGCATTCAGGGGGATCTCGAGCCCCAATGCGTTTTCAACCGCGCGAACCGAGGCCAGGGCATGAACAGTGGTGCAAACACCACAGATCCTCTGGGTGAAGAGCCATGCGTCTCTCGGGTCCCTGCCTTTGAGGATATTTTCAAGTCCGCGGTACATCTGCCCAGATGACCAGGCCTTTGTGATTTGGCCTCCATCTACCTCAACATCTACTCTTAGGTGACCTTCAATCCGGGTGATCGGATCAATGGTTATTCGCTGAGCCATGTGTAAAACCTCCATAAATTATTGAACTACCATGTGCCGGAAGTGTTTCCAGGCGCTGGTAAAATATGAAATGCAAATGATGATTGAATAACTTTCAGGAAATAGAGTGATACCTGTTATTCTTTTTCACCGTTTTTTCCTTTTACCAACCGTTTTCCAATTCCGACAGCGGCGTGTACACCTACAGCTGCAGCTGTGACACCCAGAACTGTCTTGCCGATTCTGTCCGCATCTTTGACGATGCCGGCAGCGGGAATTTTAACCATTGGCAGTCTCTCATAGAATGGAGTCATGGAATCCCAGAATCCTGGCTCGGTGCAACCTGCACAGCCATGGCCGACACTGACAGGCCATACATCAACATCATTGAATCTGACGGCTGGACAATTGGCAAAAGTTTCAGGGCCCTTGCAACCTACTTTGTAGAGGCAGTAGCCAAGTTTATGGAATTCATCGCCAAACTGTTCCACGAAACGGCCTTCATCAAAATGTGCTCTTCTCTCGCAATGGTCATGAATTCTGCGACCGTAACCAAACAGCGGACGGTTCAGGCTGTCAAGAGCAGGAAGCCGTTTAAAAGTCAGATAGTGTAATACAGTGCCGAGAAAGTTAATTGGATTGGGTGGGCATCCGGGAATATTGACAATCGGTTTGCCGCTGACAAGATCCTGAACGCCGACTGCCCCGGTCGGGTTTGGTGCTGCTGCCTGCACACCACCGAAGGCAGCACAGGTTCCTATGGCGATAATGGCAGATGCCTTGGGCGCAACCTCCGCGAGAATGTCCATGGCGGTTTTCCCTGCTATTTTACAATAAATACCACCATCTTTTGTGGGGATTGCACCTTCAACTACAAGAATAAAAGGGTGTTTTTCAACCGTTTCAAGCAGGTTATGTTCAGCCTGGTGGCCGGCGGCGGCCATAACGGTTTCGTGGTAATCCAGAGAAATAATATCGAGTATGAGACGAGCAAGATCCGGATGGGAAGCGCGGAGCAAACTCTCTGTACATCCTGTGCACTCCTGGAAATGCAGCCAGATAACCCTTGGTCGTTCTGCGGTGGCTGCAGCTTCTACAAGCTTTGGAATCATAGTCTCAGATAGCCCTAAAGCTGCTGCAGCCATTGTACATCCCTTGAGGAAGCCGCGTCTGTCGAGTTGCGGATCCAGAGTTTTGTTTACCGTGTCTGCCATATCAACCTCCTATTGCTGTGACAACAATTTTGCGCATAGCGCGATTGCAACGACATCAGAAATGTCGAAAAATAAAAAACGGTTAAAATGTAAAGTGTATTTATTTTTGAATAAATACACCTAGTTGTATGTGAAAAATAAAAAAAGTGCTGATTATTGATAATGGTGGATAAGCAATAAAAGAGTGCAGCAGAACGTTTTCTACCCAGGTATTGAAGGATAAAAAGAGAGGACGGGCAGTAACTATGAAAAAAGTTCAAATGTAAGAAATTTGTGTTCATTGTGCAAACAGTGCGTCGGGCCTGGCCCGTATTGGGTATAGCGTTGTGCAAACGCAGATTACTGGGAAGAATTACGTAAAATTACCACTTCGGACTGGGGAATTCAAGGGGATTTTCAGGGAAAAGGTGCGTTTGGGCGAGGATTTTGGTGAAAATGTGGCAAACAGACTTAAAAAGAAAGGCTAATTTGATCAGAAAATGCACAACATGAACAATACGAACAGTGGTTGTGTTGGTTTTATTTTTTAAAACCGAAAATACCACCACGGGTGTGAGGGGAAAAAGCAGGTTTGATTTTGGTTGTACGGATTTGTTTTGGTTGTACAGTTTTTTTTCTGCGCAGGTTTGTTTCGTGAAATTGCAGTTGGTGGAGTTGCACAGGCCGATTCTCTGTAATTTCCAGGTAAAAGTGATAAAAAAGGGCGCACCTTTGGAAATAACTCTTCTTTTTTAACCAGTTTGGCCAGTTGTCGTTTTTTCTGTGATGAATAAGAGATGAGAGATTAGTCAGCAGGTTGACAATTTCCTGGCGAAGAGATCGGCGAAGATTCAGGTCAATGCCGATCGTCCGGTCGAGTTCGGCTCTTATTTTTTTTGATACCTGAAAGAGTTGTGATCCCTTTCTGAATGTAGAGAACAGTTGAAACTGTGATTCAGCCCATGGAATAAGGATCAGAGAAAAGAAAAAGAAATCAGGCTGCCGGTGAATGGAATTTTCTGTGGCAAGATTGTTGGTCCTGTCGATGGCTTCGAAAATTCGGAAGAGCTGTTTCTTCACCTGCTTCGCGTTGGTTCTGTCGTTAAAAAGAGGGCGATAAAATGGAAAAAGAGTCAGAAAAACCCCGGATTCAACAGCAAGCTCGTACCATGGACAGGCTGCTCCACTGTAAATATCTTTTAGGATTTCATCGCGCAGACGGGATGGAGGACAGAGGGCGAGTTTGTCGCTGGACGAACAGATTGCCTTCCACGTTTCCTTTTCAATGGTAAAACCATTTCTGGCACTGTGGCGGATTGCCCGCATGGTTCTGACGGGATCTCGGATGATACGTTTTTCCGGGATGCCGACCATGCGGACAATGGAATTGCGCAGGTCATTTACACCATTGACATAATCAATGATGGTATTGTGTTCTATTTCGTAGAAGAGAGAGTTGATTGTGAGGTCGCGTCTCTGGGCATCTTCACCCAGGGTTCCGAAAGTGTTGTTGGGAGCGAGAACCTGCTCCGGGCCATCGAGATCATGCTCACTGAGTGATCTGAGGGTCGAAACTTCAATAATCTTGCCGCCCCGGAAAAAAACCTGGACGAGGCGAAAGCGACGGCCAATGGTGCTGCTGTTGGGAAAAAGTTTTCGCAATTGACCGGGACGCGCATCTGTGCTGATATCGAAATCCTTGGGTTTCTTGCCAAGATACAGGTCCCGCACTCCACCACCCACGAGATACCCTGCAAAACCGGCACTGTTCAGTTTTTTAAGAATAAACAGAGCATCCCGATCAATCATTTCAGGAGTGATCGGATGTTTATCACCGGGGATGATCGTTGCTTCTCCGGTTCCTGGAAACTGTCGGTTGAATGTATGTTTTTTGCTGGGAGTGCCCATAGTCAGAACAGGTGTCAGCTAAACTGCAGGACTGAATCCGCATCCTTCCCTGTAGACTTCCTCTGCCTGTTTTTTGAATTGTCGGAAAATTTCAGCAACCGAAAGAATTGAGTTCATCTTGTAAGTATTTTCTCCGGAAAAAATAAGTCCGTCTTTTATATTGCCGTTGCGGGCCAGCATCAGTCGTTCATTGATGCAGTAATGATGGTCACATTTTTTCAGGCAGAGGTGGGGGCATTTTTTAGTGCTGACATCGGCGCCCTCGTTCATTGCCTTGACAAAAGGGTTGTTCAGGGCCCGGCCGGGAAGACCAACAGGGCTTGAAGTGAGAACGATATCTTCTTTTTTTGCATTCAGATAAGCCTGTTTATATTCGTCGGCGATATCGCACTCTTCACTGAGAATAAATCTGGAGGCAATCTGAACCCCGTCTGCGCCATACTTGTCCATCATTTCAGCCATTTCATATCCATTGGTAATTCCTCCTGCCGCAATAAGAGGAATCTTTTTAATCACATCCCGGATAGGAGGAAAAATCTCCCTCAGTGGCTTGTCGGTTCCCAGGTGGCCGCCGGCCTCTTTGGCTTCGACTATCACGGCGGACGCCCCGAGTTTTTCAGCGAGTTTTGCAAGAGGAGCAGATGAAACGATCATAACGATCGGTGTGTTATGTTCGCGGCCGATTTTAAAAATATCACGGGAAAAGCCGGCACCGGTGATAATCATGTCAATGCCGGCATCAATGGAACTGATGACAAGATTGTAGAAATCTTTCATGGCATACATGATATTTACGGCGACAACACCGTCAGTGTTTTTTTTGGCCTTTGTGATATCCTCATGCAGTTCTTCAGGGGGCAGGCCTGAGCCACCGATTACGCCTATTCCACCACAGTCAGCAACAGGGGCGGCCAGAGCTGAGGTGGAAACCCGAATGGACATGCCTCCCTGGATAAGTGGAAAAGAAGCGGTGAACTTGCCGATTTTAAGTGAAGGTAATTTCATGAAAGAGAAAACTCCTTTGCTGGTGTGTGACTCGCTTGAAGATGAAAATTATATTTGAAGAGTATTGTATAATCAGCATGGCTGGGTCTCAAAAAACGAATGAAAACCCGACTGCCGCGGGATTTTCAGATAAGCTGGAGGAAATTGAACAATAAGGACTCTTGAGGAATAAATCATCTATTTTCAGTGCTGTAAACTCATCTGTTCCAGGGAGTGTCCGGTTGCTGAAGTGATTTTTCCAGTTTGTTTTTTTTGTCCGGAATCCTCATATATGGGCAGAAGCCGGTCTGCAATAAATAAAAAAGGTGTTTTTTGATTTTTCTTTATACCAGGTACAACAGGAAATGCCCTGATGATCGGATATTTCATGCTGTTTTAAAAAACTGGTGTGAAAATCCGATAATGCCTTTCTTGCAGGGTTTTGTCAAGAGAAGTATGGGGTCCGGTGCGGCCGTTCTCTCTTGCTTGACAAAAAAGTTGAATTGAAGTTTACTCAAATGTTTTGATTTAAGTAAATTGGATGGTTTTCCGCTGGTGTTCGAGTTGGCCGGAATACCGTGTATATTTCTGTGGAGATATTCGTGAAGATAAAGGCTCTGAAAGGCTTTAAGGATATTCTGCCGGGTGAGGTTGAAGTCTGGCAGAAGGTGGAAACAACAGCCAGGAATATTTTTTCCCGTTTTGATTTTTCGGAGATAAGGCTTCCTGTTCTGGAAAAGACGGAACTTTTTGCACGATCTATCGGTGAAGATACGGATATCGTGGAAAAGGAGATGTATACCTTTGTTGACAAGCAGATAACCATGCGGCCGGAAGCAACCGCGTCACTCCTTCGAGCTTATATTGAACACGGATTGAAAGTCAAAAAGCCCGTCCAGCGACTGTTCACCATTGGTCCAATGTTTCGCCATGAGCGGCCCCAGAAAGGCAGGCTCAGGCAGTTTCACCAGATGGATGTGGAGGTTCTCGGGTCGGAGAGTCCTCTGGTGGATGCTGAGTTGATGGCCATGGGGGCCATGCTGTTTAAAGAGCTTGGCATATCAGTCAGCCTGGAAATGAATTCTCTCGGCTGTCCATTGTGTCGTCCTGCATATCGCCGGGCGCTGCTCGATTTTATTGAAAGTCGTAAAGATGGTCTGTGTGATGACTGCAGGAGGCGAAGTTCCACAAATCCCCTGCGGGTTCTTGACTGCAAGAAAACAGCGTGTCGTGAACTGGTGGATCAGGCTCCTTCCATACTGGAAGCCCTCTGTCCTGATTGTAAAACACATTTTTCGACAGTGCAGGACGGTTTGAAACAACTGGGAGTGCAGTACAGGTTAAATAAGTTCATGGTTCGTGGTCTTGATTATTATTGCCGGACTACATTTGAATTTATTACAAAAGATCTCGGGGCCCAGGCGGCAGTAGCGGCTGGTGGAAGATATGACGGTCTTGTGGAGAAACTGGGAGGTCCTAAAAATACACCGGGAATCGGTTTCGCCATGGGGTTGGAGCGGATTGTTCTCCTCCTTCTGCAGGAGAAGAAAGTTACAATTGAAAGGAATGGTCCGGATCTCTTTGTGATTGGCCTGGGGGACAAGGGGCTGGAGCTTAGCTATGGCCTTGTCCATGATCTGCGCAGCAGAAAAATTTATGTGGCCATGGACCATGAAGGGAAGAGCCTGAAAAGCCAGATGAAACAGGCCAACAAGGCTGGGGCGGTGCATGTCCTGATAATTGGAGATGATGAGGTCGATCGCAGTAGAGGAAACCTCAAGGAAATGGAATCAGGGCAGCAGCAGGAGGTCAAGCTTGAGGCTGCTTCATTGGTAGAGGTAATGAACCTGAATATGTGATGGTTCTGACCTTCTTATGTCAAGAGATTGAAAATTACTGAAAAATTAAACAAATTGCTGAAATTATGGAATCGATGGGAGAGTTGAGTCGGACGCATTACTGTAATGATCTGGACAGTGACAATGTCGGAGAGCAGGTTACGTTGATGGGCTGGGTCTTGAGAAGACGGGATCATGGAGGAGTTATTTTTGTGGATCTCCGTGACAGATACGGCCTCACTCAGGTTGTCTTTAACCCGGAAGTGAATGCGCAGGTGCACGCCAAGGCCCATCGAATTCGCAGTGAATGGGTCCTGGCAGTGAAGGGAAGGGTGGAGGCGCGCCCGGATGATATGGCTAATCCCAAGTTGAAAACCGGAGCCATTGAGGTGCTTGTGGACGAACTGCGTATTCTCAACAGCAGTGAAACACCACCTTTTCCCCTTGATGAGGAGAGTGAGGTTTCTGATAATCTCCGACTGCAGTACAGGTATCTTGATCTTCGGCGACCGGAGATGGCATATAATTTGATAGTTCGGCACAGGGCAGTCCAGGCTGTCCGGGAATTTCTCAATGACCATGATTTTCTGAATATCGAAACACCCATGCTGACCCGTTCCACGCCGGAAGGCGCACGGGACTACCTTGTTCCAAGTCGGGTTAATACCGGGAAATTCTATGCTCTTCCCCAGTCTCCCCAGCTTTTCAAGCAACTCCTGATGATTGCCGGAATGGACAGGTATTATCAGATTGTAAAATGTTTTCGTGATGAGGATCTGCGGGCGGACAGGCAGCCGGAATTTACCCAGATCGACATGGAACTCTCCTTTGTCAATGAAGAGCAGGTTATTTCCATAACGGAGGGAATGATACGGAAACTGTTCGAAAAGACTCTGGGGCTTGAACTTGCACCACCTTTTCAGCGTCTGACCTATGACGAGGCGATGGAACGGTTTGGAACCGATCGTCCGGATATGCGGTTTGGTATGGAACTTGTTGACTTAACTCCAATTGCTTCCAGCTGCGGCTTTAAGGTTTTTCGCTCAATTGCCGACAGCGGAGGAACCGTCCGGGCCATTAACGCTAAAGGGTGTTCTGGTTTTTCCCGAAAGGATCTGGATGTGCTGACCGATTATGCTGTTCAGTTTGGCGCAAAAGGTCTTGCCTGGGTAAAGATAAAGGAGGGTGGTGAATGGCAGTCGCCGATCGCCAAATTTTTTACAGAAGAGGAGCGTGCAGCAATAGCCAGTGCAGCGGATGCGGTACCGGGAGATCTTCTTTTTTTCGGGGCGGATAAACCCGCCGTGGTTTTTCAGGTGCTTTCGGAGCTTCGAGTAGAGCTGGCAAGGCGCCTGGAACTGCTGAAAAAGGATGAATTTCATTTTGTCTGGGTAACAGATTTTCCGCTGGTGGAGTATGATGAAAAGGAAAAACGGTTCCAGGCCCTGCATCATCCATTCACTGCTCCCAGGGTTGCCGATATTGAAAAACTGGAGACAGACCCTGGCGCGGTGTACAGTCGAGCATATGATCTTGTCCTGAATGGAACTGAAATAGGCGGTGGTTCAATCCGTATCCACCAGAAGGAATTACAGGCAAAAGTTCTTGATGTTCTTGGGATTGCGCCGGAGGAGGCCCGGGAGAAATTCGGTTTTCTGCTGCGGGCTCTCGAACTCGGTGCCCCTCCCCACGGGGGACTGGCATTTGGTCTGGACAGGTTGTTGATGCTGATCACTGGCAGTGATTCAATCCGGGATGTTATCGCCTTTCCCAAGACCCAGAAGGCAACCTGCCCGCTGACAGAGGCCCCGGCTTCGGTTGCAAGAAAACAGTTGACGGAGCTGCATATCCGTCCTGACTGGAAAGAGTAGGGGGTTACCAGCCTCCCCCTCCTCCTCCCCCTGATGATGAGCTGCTGCTGGAGGAACTGGAGGAAGAAGAGGAACCTCCAGCGCCCAGGGATGTGGCTGCGGCGGCCCATGAACCTGAGGCTCCACCGCCACCAAAGCTTCCTCCTCCCCCGGTAAAGGAGGAGGAAGAGGAAGAGCTTGTTTGCACTCCCCTTCCTGCAGTATTTCCAAATCTTTTTGACCAAGTATCGATTCGTGGTCCCAGTCCGAATGCCAGCAGGTAGGGAAACCATTCATCACGAAGAGCGGGGCTGGCCTTTTTCAGTTCTTTCTCAAAAAAGCGGCGGGCTGATGCCAGGTTTCTGCCTACGACTATTCCCGCGCTGCTGTCCCGTGTTTTGGCAGTGGAAAACAGCGTGAAGATCGCAGCAGCATAAAAAAAGAACAGGCCGGAGAGGAGAAGCGTAGAGCCCTCCAGGTAGCCGAAAACAAGACTGCATAAACAGAGAATAACGGGCAGGATATGAAGGAGAACAGCCCGTTTTACTACTCCGTCCGAGTGATTTCTGTATCCAATTGTGGCGATAACCGCGGAGATAATAACACTGACCAGGCCAATCTGGCCACCAATGATGGTGAATGGCATTTCCTCCTTATGGAGAAAACCGTTGATCAGCAGCAGAAAAAATCCGGCACAGGCAAGTGCCACGGGGATCAACCAGCGATATCGCAGGGGATCAGCCGCCGCGGCCGTCAAAGTCTTCACACGCTTTTCAAGCGGACCCTTGATTTTTTTGTCCGGAGCAAAAACTGTTCCCCTCTTTTTATAATATTTACGGATTTTTTTTGTATTGGTTGTATCTCCATCAATAAAAAAACCGTTGATCAGCTCTTCCTCATAACCTGAAAAGCTGTTTCTTGGTACGAGAAGTTCCAGGTGCAGGTTGAATGCTCCGGGAATTCGCCAGCCCAAGAAGGGCAGTCTTTCCTGCTTGAGTCTGCTTTTCAGTTTCTTTTCCAACACGAGGCGGGCCAGGACTGCAGCAACTTCGTGGCTTGTTGTGCTTTTATCCCACGTTGCCCCGACAGTTTCCGGCAGCAGGTGAAAAACATGTTTATCCAGCCATTGTTCGTCAATAGTGGAAAGAGGTGTCAACGGCAGAAATCGACCGGCCTGTCGTTCATGGCGGAAAAACGAGATGGACATCAGGACGGCCAGGGAGACGAGAAGCGTGTTGAGAATAAGGATAACCCAGCCGGGAGCCGGAGAGATTGAAAGACTGTTTCCCTGTGTTCTCCCGGTCGGTGGACTGAATGTTGAAACCGGCTTTTCTCCGGTATGCGTATATCTTCTTTTGACAATAACCGAGCGACCCGGAGGTATGTTGTCTTTTTTTATAATCAGTGGTCTTCCCGCTTCTTTCCACCCTGTATCTGCAGAAAGTTCAAGGAGAAAATGGCGTATTTTTCCGGATCTTCGGGCAAAGGCAAAGTCATGATCCAGCAGGTATATATCTGTATTGTTTTCCTGTGGTATGAGAATGGCCGACAGGCTGTATTCCAGGAGATAAGTGATTGCCTGTCCTGAAAAAGGCGCATCAGAGGGAAGCCTGCTTCTCCACCTGAGAGTATGGTCGGATGTCCACTTATACTGATCCACCCGGGAGAGATTTCCCTGTTGCAGCTTGACAAGGTTGCCGTTACTATCTCGTCTGTAAAGTGCATGAAAAAGGAACTGTTGACCTGGGTGAACGGAAAAAATCCGTTCACCACCATTCCACGAACCGAAGAAAACAAGCGTCTGTTCCTCCTGAATTTGCAGTCGGCCATCATCTGTCAGTTGCGCCTTGACAGTAAAGTTATCCCAGAATAACCGTCTGTTTTCTCCGTGTCCGGTAGATGCAGTGAATAACTGGACTAAAAGCAGAAAGAAAAAGAAATTCCTGGCCATTGGTTTCTCCCTGGTTTTTACTCCTTTAACTGGCTATCGTCGGTTTTTTCGGAAATATCGCTGTTTTTTCTTGTGACAAAATGAACATCCGGGAGATAATCTTTGAAAACATCTCCATAAATTTCCCAGATGGTGATAAAGAGTGCCGTGACAATCGGGCCTATGATTATACCCAGAAGGCCGAACATGGTGATTCCTCCCAGGGTGCCGAAAAGCACGAAAAGGTCATGCATTTCAGTATCTTTCCCGACCAGTCTGGGACGAAGGATATTATCGAGATTTCCGGCAACGGCACCACAGAGAATAGCTAAAATCATAACTCCTTTGAAATTGCCGAGAAGGGCGAGAATAAGCAGGGCAGGAAGCCAGATGATTGCAGTCCCGAAAGCAGGAACAATAGACATGACTGCCATGATTGAGCCCCAGAAAACTGGTCCTTCAATTCCGGCCAGGGCAAAGGCCAGCCCGCAGATGGTTCCCTGGAGTACTCCGATAATTACGGTTCCCTTGATTGTCGCCCTGGTCACCGAGGTGAAACGGTTCATCAGACGCTGTTCATCATGGTCATCAAGGGGCAGAAAATAGAGGATTTTTTCCAGCAGGACATCTCCCATTGTAAGGAAGTAGAACATGACATAGAGCATGATAATGGAGCTGAAAACAGCATTCATTGTCAGCTTGGTGAATGAGGAAAGAGAGTCAATCAGAAAGGAGGAAACGGTTCCCACCAGCTGACCTGCCTTCTGGATTATAATATCACGATAGGGGAGAATCTGGTCGTAATATGGAATTTTTTCCAGGAAAAGAGTAAGGGTGGTCGGCTCCTTTATAAATGCCTGAACCCATGGAGTAACTGACTGGCCGATGTGAATGGCCTGGCCGACAATGACGCCTATGAGAATTGCCAGAGGCGCCAGCACAAGAAAAATAATGGCAGTTACGGTGAGGATGGACGCCAGGTTTTCTCTGCCCCTGAGGGTTCGGGTCAGGCGCCTGTGGAGGGGGCTGACAATGGCGGAGAACAGGCCTGCCATGAAAATGGCCATCAGAAACTGATGGATCATGGAGAGGAAGAGGGTCGATATAAGGAGAACCAGGCTGAGAAGGGTTGATTTATGAACAACCTCACGTTTCATGGAGTTGAGCTCCAGGTAGTTTTATTTCAAAGTGACATATATATTCCTAACCATTGAAACTCAGCCGGAATAGAGATGTTCCTGCTGTATCGGACTGATTCCCATATGTAATCAAGTGGTTATTTTACTGGATAATTCCTTTTCCAGGATTCATTCTGTAATCTGTTGTAGTCCGTCAGCGCCTTATAAAATGCGCCAACGGCAAGCTCCGCACAATGGTAGTGGTCAGGGGGCAGTGTTTCAAGATAGTCAATGACATTGTCGGGGGTGAGCTGCCAGCAATCCTCCACTGTCCGCCCTTCCATGAGAATGGATACGGCATTGCCGCAGGCCACCGTATTGGAACATCCGTCAACCTGAAATGTGACCATCTGCACCTGATTTCCCCGAACGGAGAGGAACATCTCAATGGTATCGCCACAGTCTCCCGTTCGTTTGCCGTATCCGTCAGGATTTTCTAAAATGCCGTATCTGTCCGCTCGTGATACCATTCTGGTAAAGGTTTCCGAGTGGACAGGGTGAGGTGTTTGAATACTTTGTTCAGTCATTTTGTACTGTTCTTTAGAGTCAGACAACACCTTTTTCCTCGAAAAAGGCCTTGTACTGCATATCTTCTGTTAATATATGATCAACCAGCCAGGTGCTGAGGTATTCCAGCAGGGCAACTGAAAGGATATTGGGGCCCACATTGGATGCGGAGCAGAAATCCATGGTTTTTTTAATAAATTCCTTGTGCCGTTTTACCTGGTGATCCTTCCTGTTATAACCGTATTCCGACATGAGGTACTCTTCGGCCCGAAAATGTTCTCGTGTGTAATCAGTCATTTCCGTGAGCAGTTTTGCAACTGTTTCAGGTTCGGTTACAACTTTCTGCTCACGGATCAACCGGTTAATCATGGCAATAATTTTTTTATGCTGCTCATCCATCCGGGCAATACCCACACTGAATTCGTCCTTCCAGATAATTTCTTCCATCCTGGTTCCTCTCTTTGAAAATCTCGTAATAGAAGGTTGTCGGGCCACAGTTGGGATTTTCATTTATTATTTTCTGATTACCATGAAACTCAGCCAACCTGAAGATGCAACAATTATATCGGGCCAGGTTTTGTATGTAAGCAGATATTTTCTGTTGCAGAACCATCTGGTTCAGCCATGCTGGCTTACATGAGAGTAATCAAAATACCACCCGGGTCATTCTTTACAACCTAAAATTATCTCTCGTGCAGAGAGATATATGGTCTTTTTGTTTTTCCTGTATATATTTGTCTCGGGCGGGAGATTCGCTGCTTATGGTCAAGCAGTTCCTTCCAGTTGGCTATCCATCCGGGCATTCTGCCAATGGCGAACATCACCGTATACATGTTCAGGGGATGCCTATGGCACGCAGAAGAATACCACTGTAGAAATCGACGTTGGGATACAGGTTTCTCTCGATGAAAAAGTCGTCCTTGAGGATTTTTTCTTCAAGCTTTAATGCTATTTCAAGGAGACTGTCATCAATTTCAAGTTCGTTGAGAACGTTATGGACCTGTTTTTTTAATATAATGGAGCGGGGATCAAAATTTTTGTATATGCGATGGCCAAAGCCCATCAGTTTGAAGGGATCATTTCTGTCCTTTGCCTTTTCAATATAGTATTCTGGTTTGCGACCGGAAGCATGGATATCTTCCAGCATGGCAATGACTCCGGCATTTGCTCCGCCGTGAAGCGGACCCCAGAGGGCACAGACGCCTGCGGAAACGGAACTGAAAAGATTGGCCCTGGAGCTGCCGACGACCCTTACCGTGGATGTGGAGCAGTTCTGCTCATGGTCCGCATGGAGGATGAGGAACAGGTTGAGAGCTTTTTCAACTATGGGTGAAACCTGGTATTCCTGGTAGGGATCGGAAAACATCATGTGGAGAAAGTTTCCGCAATAGCTCAGGTTGGGATTGGGATGATTTATGACCTTGCCGGAGGCCATGCGATAGGCGAATGCGGCAATTGTCCTCACCTTGGAAAGGAGCAATGTTGCTGTTCGGTCAAATTCAGTTCCGGCCGATGTGACTTCGAGAACTTCCGGGTGAAAGCAGGATACCAGATTGAGCATGGCAGACAGAATTGCCATGGGCGGGGCAGATTTCGGAAAGCCTGAAAAATGGTGTTCCAGGTTAGTATGGAGTGGAGCATGTTCCTTGAGCTGGGCAGAGAAATTTCTCAGCTCAATTTCATTGGGCAGTTCTCCATAAAGAATAAGATAGGCAATCTCAACAAAGGACGCCTTTTCCGCGACTTCTTCAATGGGATAACCCCGGTACTGCAGAATTCCCTTTGCTCCGTCCACATAGGTGATCGAAGAGTAACAGGACCCGGTATTTCCAAAGCCGGGATCCATGGTGATATAGCCGGTTTCTGAACGCAGGGAGGTTATGTCAAAACATTTTTCATTTTCCGTACCCGTAATTACGTCAAATTCAAATTCTTTATTATCTACTTTCAGTATGGCCTTGTTGCTCATATTGGACTCCGTGTGGAAAAGAATGAATCATTGTTTTTCTGACTACCCATGAACTCAGCCAACCTGGAGATGCGGCAATTTTATCAAACTGGCCTGTGAAAAAAATAACTGATATTTCCAGCTAATATGATTTTTATTAAATAACAGTTACCCATGGTTTTTTCGGGCTCACAAAACGTGACTTTTAAAATAAACCTGATAAAACAGCCACATCTCCTCCGGCACGATTGTCAGACTGAGTTTTGTACATAGTCAGATTAATATTTTAAGGATTATCTGGTAATAATAGTAATCATTTAAAATTAGGCAAGACTGATTCTTTCCGGAAAAGAGCATGGTGTTATTCTGAAATTCAGGTCGATATTCACATGGCCACTTTGAAAAATCACCATTTCGCCAGATCTCTTCGTCACAGGAAAATGAAAAAGTCTCACATATAATTAATATGCTGCGCTTTTTAATTTTCCTGTTCTTTGATCTCGGACGAAAATTCTAATTTTTCAGGGCACCCACATGTTGTCAGAAGAGGAGTCGGGGGCCAATTTCTGTAATAGATCCGGTACCAGTCAGGACCATGGCCTGTTTCAATTCTTCTTTGAGAATGGAAATGTATTTTTCTACGCCATTTTGCAGACCACCGATCGCGGCGATGGAAAAAGGTCGGCCTATCATTACTCCATCAGCACCGAGTGCCAGCATTTTCAGGATGTCGCTGCCGTTACGTATACCCCCGTCAACCAGAAGAGTCGTCTTTTCACGGGTGACTGCGGCAATGTCAGGAAGCACCTGCGCCGTTGCCGGAGTACAGTCAAAAACCCTTCCTCCGTGATTGGAAACGACAATGCCGTCCACTCCAGCATCAATAGCCATGAGGGCCTCATCGGGAGTCATAATACCCTTGAGAATAAAACGGAGGCCGGATTTTTTGACAATTTCAGTTAATTTTTCTAAGGGTTTGGGAGATACCGGGCGACCCATTTTGCGGAGGGTGATAAGGCCGGCCGCATCAATATCCATACCGACAATACTTGTTCCCGTCTCTTTTGCTGCGTCAAGTTTTTCATACAATTCCTGGTCTTCCCAGGGCTTTATAAACGGAATACCGTGTCCTGCGGATTTTTTTATGGCATTGAATCCTGTAAGATGGATGAATTCCGGGACTCCGTCCCCTGTGCAGCCCATGATATTCCGGGCTTTGCAGCCACTGATTATGGCATCAATATATTCTTCCTCACTGATTTTTCCGCCCATATTGAATGAGACACCTCCAATGGGTGCGGCAAAAATCGGCAGTGCAAAGCGGGTGCCGAAAAAAGTGGTTGACGTGTCAGGGTCAGACACTGAATGGATAAGACGCATGTTAAGATGAATGGAGGCCAGTTTTTCAAGATTGATTGTAAATGCATTGCCCGTACCCAGGCCACCCATGCCCGGTACTTCACCCCGGCAGGCTAGGCCATCGCAGACAGGGCAAACCCTGCAGAATCCTTTCATCAGTTTTCTGGCATTTTCACGTATTTCTTTCATGTTCAGACTCCATCTGCAATACAGTTCAATTATGATACTCTCTGTTATTATCCTGTTTCCCTTGAAATTCTATTTGTCGGCAAGTTTTGCGCTTTTTAATTTATCTGTTTCTCAAAGTCTGTACTCGCCTGTTCCTGAACGAAAATTCTAATTTTTTTAAAATACCCTATTGTGAAAATTTAAAATAGTAAATTTACCAACCATATTCAGCCAGTTGGGTAAGAAAGGCAATGAACGATCCTAGAAAAATCGCCCCTATGGCCAGGGAGGCAAGGACGTATTTGATGAGTTTTCTGTTATTTGAAAAAAAAGCTGAAAGGAGGGGCGTGATCTGTTTAAACAGTGAGATTCTATAAGTTTTTGTAAGAAAGAGAAAGGAGACTGTTGCCGAGTTTGTTTTCATATTCTATTCCTCCTGTTTGATATGTTTGAATCCAGTATAACAGGGGCGGGGTATCACAGAGTGAGCCCCGGAGAATATTTTTAAAAATGTGGGCTAGCACTGAGGAAGACCGTAGAATCGGAGCGGGCAGACAATCAAGCGAGGTCAGGGCAGGAAGATTCCGGGGATAGTGTGCCAAGGAAGATTGAAGCAGGTGTTGTATATTATTTCCGGGTCTACCGTGAAATTGAAAATGGTGGAGACAGCGACATACATCACATCCTTTCTTTCATACGGACCGCAATGGTTGCATTACCTGTTATCCATAATCCCGAATTTTTTCATTCGGTTCCAGATCGTAACCCGTGAAACTCCCAGCAGCTCAGCGGCCCGGCTCCGGTTCCAGTCCGACTTTTCAAGGGCCGTAAGCAGCTGCCTTCGCTGCTGTTCCTTCTTATCTTTTACTGAAGCAACCTGCCGTTTCGGCTCAACCTGCCCCTCGTTGTACAGAATGATCGGTGGCAGGTCGTCCGGGACAATCATATCGCCGCGACAGGTGACAAAAGCATATTCGAAGGTTGAGCGCAGCTCACGAACATTTCCGGGCCAGTTGTAGCGGACCAGTAGATCCATGGCCTCAGGGCTTATTCCCCGAATACTTTTACCCGTTTTCAGTTGCAGCTTGGTGAAAAAAGATTCGGCCAAAAGGGTGATGTCTCCGCCCCGTTCACGCACTGGCGGGATATTGATGGGAATGACGTTGATACGGTAGAAAAAATCCTCACGGAAAATACCTTCTTCCACCATTTCCCTGAGGTTCTTGTTAGTTGCAGTGATGATCCGAACATCGATGGGAATGGGCTGGTTATCACCTACCCGTTCGATGATCATTTCCTCTAGTACCCGCAGAAGTTTGACTTGGGTGGTCAGGGGAAGATCGCCGATTTCATCAAGGAAAATTGAGCCGCCACGGGCAGCCTCGAACCGCCCTTTACGATCCTGGATCGCTGTGGTAAACGCCCCCTTTACATGCCCGAACAGCTCGCTTTCCAGCAGCGATTCATTGAGTGCTGCACAATTCACTTTGATGTAGGGTTTATCGCGGCGGGGACTGAGTTCGTGCACAGCCTGGGCAACGAGTTCCTTACCCGTGCCCGACTCACCGTAGATAATAAGAGGAGCATCGGAATCTGCAGCATTGGTGATCAGGTTGTACACCCGCTGCATGGCTGCCGAATTGCCAACCATCCCGTGAAAGGTCTCCCGGCCGATGAGCTCTCGTTTAAAGGCCTCAATCTTGTGTTCGTGCTCAAGGATTTCGGTGATGTCGGTCATGGTCTCCACCGCGCCGATCACTTTGCCCTCACTGTCGCGCAGGACACAGGAATTTTTAAAGATGTTTACCTGACTGCCGTCCCGCCGCTTGAGCACGCAACGCTGCTTTTTAATTGCTCCATCCCGAAACAGCCGGCACCAGTGATGGGTTTCCCGTGTTCGTTCGAGGTGACAGGCCGTGCAGTTGAGTCGGGAGCAGGGCTGACCGACCAGCTCATGCAGGTCATATCCGGTTAACTGGAGAAATGCCCGGTTGGCGGAAACGATTATCCCATCCTGAGTGACAATCATCACCCCCTCCTGAATGGTATCAACCACTGTTTTCCAGTATTGATTCAACTCCTGTTCAAGCATGACTGCCTTTTGATTTGTTTAGATGTTAAGGAAAGTGTAAAGGGTTAATATAAAATTTTAACACTTTGTTTAGCGCTTAACAACCGTTGTTTACCGGTTTAGCAGCATATTAAACCAGGAGTTTAAAGATAACGTATTAAAATAAAAGACTTATTTGTAATTGTATGCTTTCAGTGAAAACTTTTTTACAACAGGCACATCCGTTGCTAAACAGAGTTCAACTGTGCAATTATTACCGGAAGCTATGAAAATGCGACAGCAATTCAAACTCCAGGGAACACCCGACCCATTTACTCTGCTCAAGGTAAGCCAGGCCTTTCGGGAAATTTCCTGCGGCGAGTCGCTGGAACTTATATATTCAGGCGAACATATCCCGGATGAACTGTTCAAAATTCTTCCGGCCCGTACGTATAAAATTATTGCGCAGGATCAGTATGAAGATCCGCTCCGCTACCGGATCGTACTGCAGAAAACAGCAATTGAGCCTGCAGCAGCGGATGAACCCCCAAACGGATGTCAATGCAGCTGAGTCGTAATAGAAATTCTGTTTCACAAAGGTACCGAGCCAGGGGCCGGTAATATTGAATTAAGCAAGTAAGGAGAAGAACATGTCTGAGGAAGCAAAGAAATTAGTGTATGTCCTGCATGATGGCCCGGAGAGAGCCGAAAAAATACTCACCTGTTTTGCTGTAGCCAACATCGGTGTATCAATGGAACAGGACGTGACCATCATGGTCTTTGGTGAGGCGACAAGACTGGTATACAAAGGGGTTGGTGAAACTGTACATTCCCTGGACCGCCTTCCCCTGGACCGACTGATCCGCGATTTCCTGGATAACGGTGGCAAGATCATGTGCTGTCTGCCCTGCATCAAGTCCCGCAAGGTGGATACCTCCATGCTGGTTGACGGTGTTGAGGCTCTGACAGGCACTATTGTTAATGATGTTTTTGTCGAAGCTGACCAGGTTATCGGCTGGTAGCCAGACAAACAAATACGATAATAACAAGTAACCAAATTCAATCTTTAGAGGAGATTATCATGTCTGATTTAAGCAATGTTACCGCAGCTTCCACCATCGATTCCCGTGGATCCGCATGCCCCGGTCCCCTGCTCGAAGCCAAGAAAGGCATTGGCAAGGTCAAGGTGAGTGAAGTGTTGGAAATTTACTCTAACGATGAGGGCACCCGCATCGATCTCAAGGCCTGGGCCAACAAGGTTGGTCATGAGTACATGGGATATATGGAAGCCGACGGGTATGACAAGCATTATATCACCCGTAAGAAATAACAACAGACAGTAAATGGCAATCGGCAAGATTCGGACCAGGGTGGTGACCCGGTCCGGAGCATGCCGATCAAGGCGATTTTCTTGATAAAGGTTTGATCATGGCAACTGATGCACAAGAAGGAAAAATTCTGATACTGGCCACTGAATCCTGTGCCTACCCCGGTGCAAACTCGGTAGGACAGGCTCATTCAAGCTACCCTGCCAATACCTACATCATGCGGGTCATGGCGCCGGTTCTCTTTCCGGAGCATTTTTATATCGACTGTTTCAGAAAGGGAATCAGCGGTATCATTGTCATGTCCTGTGGTGAGGAATGTCCCTATGAAGGAGCCTATCACGCTTTTGCTAAACGAATCGACAACGTATTTCAGTTGATGAAAAAATATGATCTTGACCTGCGCCGTCTGCGGCTGACTGCCATCTGCACGGTCTGTAACCGGCCCTTTTTAAAAGAGGTCAATGACATGAATAACCTGATCAGGGAACTGGGCCCACCGGTGCTCAAAGATCCGGCCGAGGTTGAAGCGGCTGCCGCACCTGATCAGGAATGACAGACATGGGTTTTGTCAGAATATAAAAAAACAAGCAGTGACGAGGAAGGGAGAATTTCATGAAATCCAAGGGTGAACTCCAATTTGATGCGGTTGTTATCGGCGGCGGTATTGCCGGTCTGCAGTCCGCGCTTGACCTGGGCGACCAGGGCTACAAGGTCGCTGTGGTGGACAAGGACGCTACCATTGGCGGCAAGATGATCCGGTTGTCCAAGGTATTCCCAACCCTGGACTGTGCCAGCTGCATTACAACCCCCAAGATGTCGTCAGCCGCCCATCATGAGAACATTACCCTGTTCACATATTGTTCGATGGACAAGCTGGACAGGGAAAATCCGGAGCGGGTGGTAGTCAAATTGACCCAGAAACCACGCTACGTGGATCCGGACCTGTGCATCGGCTGTCGAAAATGTGAATACGGGTGCCCGGTTTATGTAAGCGATCCTGAACAGGGCGGTTTCAACATGCGCAAGGCCGTGTATATTCCGTTCTCCAACGCCATTCCGCAGATTGCTCTGCTGGACGCGGAGAATTGCTCACTCTGTGGTAAATGCGCCCGGGTCTGTCCCACAGGGGCTATTGATTATTTTATGAAACCGGAGAAATTTACCATTGTGGCCAAGACGGCAATCCTGGCCACCGGTTTTGAGCTCTCTCCCATGGACCAGAAACCGCAGTATGGCCTGGGCAGGTTACAGAACGTGGTCAGTTCCATGCAGATGGAACGCCTTCTGGCACCGCATGGACCGTACAATCGGGTGCTGCGTCCATCGGACGGCAAGGAACCTGATTCCATCGCCTATGTGCAATGTGCCGGCTCACGCGACAAGAGTCTGGGCATTCCTTACTGCTCGCGTGTCTGCTGCATGTACGCCATCAAACAGGCCATGCTTCTGTCCGGTGCTCTGCCCCTGGCGGATATCACAATTTACTATATGGATATCCGAGCTTTCGGCAAAGGGTATGAGCAGTTTTACCAGAACGCCAAAGCCATGGGTATTGAGTTTGTAAAGGCCAAAGTGGCCAAGATCACCCAGGGCGATGAACAGACTGTTAAACTCCGCTATGAAGACCAGGAAGGCGACGGTGGGGTCATGGAACGGGAGCACGATCTGGTTATTTTGTCTCTGGGCATTGTTCCGCAATGGGATCCGGAAGGTATCTGTAACGTCAGTTGTGGGCAGGACGGGTTCATCCAGTCATCCATGCCCAAGATTGCGCCCACGGTCACCGATCTGGAAGGTGTATATACCGCCGGTGTTGCCGCCGGGCCCAAAGATATTGTCGACACTATTACCGAAGCCGGTGCCGCGGCCATGGAGGCTTCCAACTATCTGAAAGGGTTGGGCCAGGCAGGTCAGGGGCAGGAAGAAACCGCCGAGGCTGAAGCCGGGGCATGATCGGCGAGTTCAAGCCGGAGATAAACAGGCGAATCAACGAGTGCTGTTAACGGAGATAGAAGTATGTCTGAGATAAAAAAACAGGAAAACGGTGAGCCCAGGGTCGGGGTCTACATCTGTCACTGCGGTGGGAACATTTCCGACCATGTAGATGTTGAGAAGGTTGCCGAGGTGATCAAGGATATCCCCGGGGTTGAGGTGTCGCACACCAACATGTTCATGTGCTCTGATCCGGGCCAGGAACTGATCCAGGAGGATATCAAGAAAGGAAACATCAACCGGGTGGTTGTGGCCTCCTGTGCGCCCAGCCTCCACGAGCTGACCTTTCGTGGTGCTATCAGCAGGGCCGAAATGAACCCGTATCTGTATGAGCACGCCAATATCCGCGAGCAGGATTCCTGGGTCCACCACGGTGATCCGGCAACGGCCAAGGCCATTACACTCGTGGCGGCTGCCATCGCCAAGGCCCGTGGTCTGGAACCACTGGAGCCAATCAGGGTCGACGCGGCCAATCATGCCACCATCATCGGCGGAGGTATCGCCGGTCTGCGGGCTGCAGTTGACCTTGCCCGAAGCGGTATCAAGGTGGCTCTCGTGGAGAAGACTCCCTTTCTCGGCGGTAACGCTTCCAAGCTGGACCGGGTTTTTCCCACCGGTGAAAAAGCGGGTGATTTAATCACATATCTTGCAAAAGCCGTGGTCAAAGATCCGAACATCACGGTATCGACCTGCTCCGAAGTTACGGGGTTTGAAGGTTATATTGGTAATTTCAAGCTCACCGTCACAAAAACACCACCAGAAAACGATGTTGTCAAGGGTCTTCCCACCGGTGATTTTGCATCCTTTGCTGGTTTTTACCCGGGTAATAGCCCGACAGTGGCTGGAGAAGAAATTCTGAACACGGGTGTGATTATCTTTGCAACCGGTTTTGAGCTATATGAACCCAAACAGAGTGAGTTCGGCTACAAGGATAACGAAGAAGTTATGACCCTGCGTCAATTTATCCGTGCCATGGCTGACGCGCCTGAGGATACCGGCACCCTGACAGTGAATGGGAAAAAAGTTCGTCGGGTGGCCATGATCCACTGCGTGGGTAGTCGTCAGATTCCCGGTATCCACGAAGCGGATGAAAACGATTACATGAATGAGTACTGTTCCCGCACCTGTTGCGCTGCCACCCTGCAGGCGGCTCTTGAGGTCAGGGACGGTTACCCGGACACCCAGGTTCTGGATTTCTATCGTGACATCAGGACTTACGGTCATAACCAGGAAGACTACTACGACCGTGCCTCGGAACAGAATGTACTGTTTTTCCGCTACGAGCCTGAAGACTCCCCGGTCATCACCAGAGAGTCGGGGGAATATCCACTCAAGATTACAGTGCGCGATAAACTGACCTTTAATGAGGAGGTTGAGGTTGGTGTAGACCTGGTGGTTCTGGCGACAGGTATGAAGGCTAAAGACATCACCCCTCTGGTTGAGATGATGAAACTGCCGGTAGGTTCGGACAAGTTTCTCCAGGAAGTTCATCCCAAGCTGCGGCCGGTAGAAATGGCCAACGGCGGTATCCTGCTGGCCGGTACCTGCCAGGCACCCATGGACATCAACGAGTCCTGTAACGCGGCTCAGGCGGCGGCGGCCAAGGCGGCAGCCTTGCTTGGCAAGGGCTACGTGGAACTCGATCCCTTTGTGGCCAAGGTTGATATAGACAAATGCCAGGGGCATGGCAATTGTGCCAGGGAATGTCCGGAGAAAGCAATCACCCTTGAAAACGGCAAGGCTGATGTCAATCCCGCCCTCTGTACCGGCTGTGGAATGTGTGTTGCGGTCTGTCCGGAAAATGGTATTGACGTTCAGGGCTGGACCCTGAAGGAATACGAAGACATGGTTGATGCCATTGTGAAATTTTAAACTGTCCAGGTGAACCGATGAGTGACAAAAAGAATAAAAAAATGGAGGCAATGGTCATCAAGATGCTGCGCCAGGAGCGGGCAGACTCAATTGCTCGGGCCAGGGCGGCCATCAAGGAGCAGAACTCGGTGATCAAGGCCATCAAAGAAGTTTTGAAGGCTGGGCCGAAAACCATTCCCGAAATTGCCGGGGCTGTTGCCATGGAAACCGAACCGGTACTCCAGTACGTATCGACGTTGAAGAGATACGGCATTGTCGGTGAAGGGCCCAAGGATGGGGACTATTTCAAGTACGAACTGCTCAGCTGAGCATCTGTCCCGCATGAGAGAAACAACACAATAATAATCGGAGAGAATCATGGCCATCTCAGTTGATCCCGGTCTTCTGGTCCAGTTGAAAAAATACGGTGTGCAGGATGCGACGACCTGCTTTAACTGCGGCAACTGTACCGCAGTCTGTTCCCTGTCAACGGAAAACACACCGTTTCCCCGTAAGGTAATCCGCTACCTCCAGATAGGGGCAGAGGAGAAACTACTTCACGCGCCGGAACCGTGGCTTTGCTACTACTGCGGCGACTGCTCCGAGACCTGCCCCAGGGACGCCAATCCCGGTGAGGTCATGATGGGGCTGCGCCGTTACCTGACTGCCCGCTACGACTGGACAGGCATTTCGCGCCTGTTCTACACCTCCAAAGTGTTTGAGATCTTTGCCATCCTCTTTGTAGGTGCGCTGGTGGGGTTGGGCTTTTTCTTTTTTCACGGTCCCGTGGTTACCGACAGGGTTGCACTCAATGAGTTTGCCTCCAGTCATGTTATTGAGATTCTTGACTTGATCATGCTGGTCATCCTGTCGGGATTCCTGCTTTCCAATGCAAGGAGAATGGCAAAGGCGGTGCTTGGCGATCCTGCCCAGTATGAGAAAACGGCTGATGGGGAAGAAGGTGCTACTGCTCCTCAGCAGGAGGTCAAAAAATGGAACGGTATTCCGGTCAGCCTCTATATCAATGAGCTCAAGACCCTGCTGGTCAACTTTGTGACCCAGAAAAAGTTCAAAGACTGCAACAGCAAGACCCAGAGCATGCAGTGGTTGGTCCACCTGCTGATCATGACCGGTTACTCCACCATCTTCGTGCTGGTTGTCGTCTTCCTCCGCTGGTTCCAGCGGGATGAGATCCTGCCCTTCTGGAGCCCGGTCAGATTGCTTGGCTATTACGGTACCTTCGCCATCCTGTACGGTACAACTTATGCCATCATCGGCCGCCTGAAAAAGGTCAGAACCGTGTACAAGTATTCACATTCCTCGGACTGGGCCTTTCTGATCCTGCTCTGGCTGACTACCTTTACCGGGATTCTTATTCACTTCACCCGGTTGCTTGGTATGCCTTTGTCCACCTATTACATCTATGTGATCCATATGATGATCGCGGTGCCCATGCTGGTTCTTGAAGTGCCGTTTGCCAAATGGGCTCATTTGCTGTATCGACCGCTGGCACTCTATCTGATGCGGGTTAAGGAACGGGCTTTGACATAAGGATGCTTTGAGAAATGAGAATTTTTGTTCGAGAATCGGGCGAAAAGGTAATTTTTTGGCAGTAATATAGGTGAGTGACTTGAATACACACGGAAAACCAAGGAGGAAAATCCGTGTGTATTCAAAACTACAGCATAAGCTGATTGCTCTTGCAATAAAGAAACCTTAGGTGAACATTGTGTAAATTTTTATGGGTCACTGAACATTGTCTAATTATTTGTGTTTTATAGTTATTCTCAAAATTGACACAATGTTCATGAGAAATGTGGGTTAATCTGGATTTCTCATCAGTTCAGGCGGCGTCAGGTTCAAAGTTTTCGGAGTCTTCGCTTACCTGGCAGTGAATTATAGTGATCTATATTTACTGCCGAAATACTGCAGAAGATGGCGTTGCCTGGACTGACCTCTGGTGAACATTGTGTAAATTTTTCTGGGTCACTGATAATTGTCTCATTGTTTGTGTTCTATAATTATTCTCAAGATTGACACAATGTTCATGAGAAATGCGGGTTAATGTGCCTGAGACAATACAAGGAGTGTCTCAAGTTTTTTCCTGTCAAACCGGTAACTGTCCCGGCAGAATTCACAGCGTACTTCAGTTCCCCCTTCCTGTTTTAAAAGTTGATTAAGATCCTCCCGGCCAAGGGAAAGGAGTGCCTTTTCCATTTTTTCAAGGGAGCAGCTACAGGAAAATCTGAGGGGAGTTGCAGCTGTTATTTTATGGGGAATGTCAGCAAAGAGCATTGCAAGAATATCTCCCGGGCTTTTACCAGTTTTCAATAAATCTGCCAGGGATGAAAGTTTTTTTATTCTTTTTTCAATAAGCAGCAGATTCTGTTCGTTGGCAGGAGGGAGAGACTGGACCAGCAGGCCAGCCGCCTTTACAACTGTACCCTTCCTGCTCAACTTGATGGAAAGTGCAATTGCGGAGGGAGTCTGCTCTGAAACGGTGAGGTAATAGGCAAGGTCTTCCCCGATTTCGCTGGTATAGAGCTGGATTGTTCCAGGATATTTCCTGTTGTCGCCAATATTCTTGGTGACGGTTAGAAACCCGGCTCTGCCAATTCCTGCCGCCACGTCTATGACATTGTTTTTCAATGGCAGATCTGCGTGGGGATTGGCAATATAACCCCTGGCCCAACCCTCGGCACCAGCTTCTGTTATAATTTTTCCCAGTGGACCGTTACCCTCGAATTTCAGCTGAACGGACTGGTTGTTTTTCAGGAGAGCGGCAAGAAGAACAGCACCGGTCAGGCTCCTGCCGAGTGCTGTCGCCGCCAGGGGTCCCACATCATGTTTTCTGCATGCTTCGTTGACCAGTTCAGTTGCATCGCAGCAGATCCCAAAAAAATCTCCAGATTGAGTAATGATTCTTTCCAGTATATCGCCCATATTGTTTCCATATTGTGAATTTATTGAGCAGAAGACGCATAGTACCTGAATCCGGGATTTCAGAAAATAAAAAATTATTTTACAATATTTTTCAGGAAACTTCGCCACTGAAGGTTGTTTTGCTCCAGCCGGACCTCCTCCTTGTTATTGAGGAGTCATTGAGTATAGCCATGTCGGGCAGGATACGAACAAAAGTTAACGTTTACGTATTCGTAATAACAATGTATTGTGTTTTCAGGTATGAGGTAATGAGTCAAATCCGCATTTTCCAGGGAGGAGAACCATGCGAGCATTAATTATCGGTTGTGTATTGTTGATGGCCTTACCAGTCTGCGCCAGGGAGATTGAAGGGGTCAACGTGGCGGAAACTCTGCAGGGGGCAGGAGGGAAAACTTTGCAACTCAATGGTGCAGGAGTTCGAACAAAGTTTTTCTTTAATATTTATATTGCTGAACTCTATATGGAACATCCGTCAGCTGTTGCCCGGGAGGTTCTGGCAGCTGATGGTGAAAAAAGAATGGTCATGCATTTTCTTTACAGTGAAGTCGGAAAGGAAAAACTTGTCGACGGCTGGAACGAGGGATTTGAAGCAAACTGCACGAAAACGGAATTGGAGAATCTGCGGGTAAGGATCAACCAGTTTAATTCTTTTTTTACTGATGTGAAAAAAAATGACATCATTGTTCTGGACTTCGTGCCGGGACAGGGTACAGCTGTAACTATTGCCGGGAAGGACAAGGGACGAATAAAGGGCAGAGATTTCAATGATGCTCTGTTGAAAATCTGGCTTGGTAAAGAGCCGGTTACTTCAAGCTTGAAGGAGAAGCTGCTCGATTATAGAAAATAGAATTCATCTGTGCCGGAGATCCGTTATATTTTCCGGCACAGCATTGCCAGTGATAATGAGGATTTAAATTTCATCTACTCCGGATGGAATAAGGCAGACAAAAACAAAATCCTCCCCGCCCCCGTTCATGAACTGGTGTTCTTCTCCGCCGGGAATAAATACCACGGTACCACTCTGGATATCGCGCCATTCACCCTTCTGGAAGACTTTTCCCTTTCCCGAGTGGACGAATATTTCATGTTCCCAGTCGTGGGAGTGCCTCGGCGTGAAACCACCAGGTTCCAGGGTAAACACACGCATGCAGAAGTTGTCGGCACAATCTTCTTTGCCGATCACCACACGCCCTGTAACGCCCTTCACCGTTTCGTTGTCAAATTTATGGACAGGACTGTCCTTGTAGTCTGCAATTTTCATTGTTCTCACCTGTTATCTTCATCTTTCCGGGTTTTCCCGGTCTGGCAATAATAAGCTTTTCCGGGAGGATTGCAAGGGTGCGGTCTCTTCTGGGCGATGTACACCCATGTAGATTGCAGAAAGAGTGATAATGATTCCCAACCAGTTGAGGAAGTCGGTCGGCCTGGAAAAGAAGATGACATCCCATAAAAAGGAAAGAGTCGGCTGCAGGAGAAGGATGAAACCGGTGAGAGAAGCACGGATCAGGGAAATGGCGTTTGTGATCAGGATCCAGCCGATAACCTGGCTGAAGAGGGCAAGCATCAGCAGGAAAAAAAGATTTCTGCTGTCGGGAATAATAAAGGTTTTTCCCTGAAGGTTCATTTCCAGCCCCATGCAGAGGGTACTGAAGAATGAAATCAGCATCAAAGTGAAGAAAAATGAAGTTCTGTTGTTATCCTGCTGGATTTTTCGCAGGCTTATCAGGAAGGCCACATAGCAGAGTGCTGTCAGAAGACCGAAAAAAATTCCAATTTTATAATTGGCGCTTAACTGATTCCAGTTGACTCCGACCACAAGAAACAGACCAAGAAAGGCGGTCGGAATGGAGAGGAGAAAGTGAAGCCTGATTTTTTCCTTTAAAAATACAATCCCGTAGATTGCCAGAAGAAACACCTGGAAATTACTGATGATTGTGGCCAGTCCCGGACCGATATAGAGAATGGATTGATGCCAGAAAAGAAGGTCAAGCCCGAAAACAAGGCCACAGAAAAAAATCAGGCGGAGTTTTGGTTCGGAAATTTTGTGTATCTCCCTTCTCCAGAAGGTAACAGGAAAGAGAATAAGAAAACCGAAAAAAACACGGTACAGTCCGGATGTTGCTGGCGGAACCTCCGCAAGTTTTACCCAGACGGCAGAAAAACTGATAAGAAACGCACCCAGCAGAACGTGAATCACAGGCCTGTTCACTGAGTAAAACCGTATGGTATTTTTAAGAATCATGGTGCAGGTTAAACTGACTCTTTGACCGCAGAATAGTGATTCTTCCATCAGGTTTTGCCGGGCTGACGGTCTGTTCCCGGAGAAACCTGTCTATCATGATTGACCCCATGGTTGAGTAGGTATTGCGGATATCATGACCATACTGTCTGAACTGACCATAACCGTCTCCACCATGAAGTGCGAGAAAATCGTTGGTTGCCAGGAGGTAGTCGCGTTCGGGGTCCAGGGGATGAAGGGAACCATCTGGGTCAACTGTTTTTATACTTTTGATTCTTGAGGAATCTGCGTTTGCGGGGGATGCCGGTGAGATAGACAGACGTATGCCGGAGACCTGGAGAAACCCACCGGTTCCGAGTTTTCCTGCAGAAGTTTCAAGGATCTGCAGAAGATGTTTTCCCTTGATTGTCAAAAGAATAATATCATTTTCAAATTCGTCAATTTCGGCAATCATTGTATCTGTCACCGGTCCGGCAGGATAGCTGGTGTTTCCCCGGAAAGCGCCACTGTTAAAGAGGACGATATCGGCGTTGAAGCGGGTTCGGATGGTGTCAGTTACAAGGTCGGCAACAGGGGATTCCCCGGTGCGCAGAGCTGTTTTTGTCAGATCCCAGTTTTTGAGCGTGTTTCCGATGATTGCCGCTTTGGGAAGTTGATCCCTGTAATGCTTTAATGTGTCTGCAACCCGTTTTTCCGGCGCAATTGATGCTGAAACCGGAAGAAGAGTATATTTGGCAGAGTCAGGGATAATATGGCCGGAACTGTCCAGGTTCACGTCAAGCCTGACCAGGGCCATACCTTTTTCTCCCCCGTTGACAATCAGGGTGTCACCTGTTTGTTCCACGGTAGCAGTGTAGTCGTGGGAATGTCCTCCGAAAATAATATCAATTCCGGTTGTTTCCCCGGCCAGCTTATGATCTTCCCGGTTACCGGTATGGGTTACGGCTATGATAATCCGGGCTCCCTTTTTCCGCAGCAGACTGACCATTTTCCGAGCTGTATTCTTCCTGTCGATGCTGAGTTTTATTTTACCAGTTGACGTTATAACAGGAAAATTTCTGGTCATCAGGGAAAAGAATCCTATACGGATTCCCTGGTAGTTTCGTATCAGGTATGGACTACAGCTTTTTTCCATGACGGTCCCCTCAACCTGCAGATCCGAGCAGAGTGCGATCATGGATACGGATTCAAGTGCTTCCGCCAGTACACCAGGGCCTCCGTCAAAGTCGTGATTCCCAAGACCAAGGATATCATACCCTGCCATTTCCATCAGTGTGAAAATTGCTTTTCCCTTGAACTGGTGAAAATATCTACCCATCAGATCATCTCCGGATGAAAGGACAATGACCGGGTTTTGGGTTTCCTGGCGGATCTGTTTAATCAGTGTTGCGATTCGGCTGATTCCTCCGGTAACAGCTGTTTTTCGGGAAGCCATGCCAGGGACAAATTCCCGGACCGGGTCAAGACGGCCCTGCAGGTCACCTGTTCCTATAATCGTCAGCTGTTTTGCAGCTGAACGGGGAGATGCCGACAGGTCAGCAATACTGACTGAAAAGAAGAGGCCCGTAAAGAACAGGCTGCAGGAGAAAACAAGTGAATAGAATGTTGTTTTTTTCATGTCAATAGAATGAGTTGATCTGTTAAAAGTTCTCCCATGCCTGGATTCAGCCCGCATGAGAAAGGCGGGTTAGAGTCCGCTGACAAGAGCATTTTCTTTTCTGAACTGTTGTACAGTGTACAAGGTATTGGCAGGAAGAGAAGAACGGATATTTTTCAGATCGTCTCTGGAGAGTAGAGAAGGGACAAATGTTGTCCTGAAATGGTGAGGTACATTACCTGCCGATATGATTTTGATTGAATGTCTTATTGCCGAATAGTCTATTTCGGTCCCGCACAGGGTTGCATATTTTCCCGGGGGAGCCTTGATGTCCATGGCTATATAGTCCAGGAGATTGTTTTGAATCAGTTTTGCAATGATTTCAGGTCTGGAACCGTTTGTATCAAGTTTTACGGCGTAGTTCATTGATTTGATACGTTCAATGAACTTCTCAAGATTATTCTGCAGGGTCGGTTCTCCTCCGCTGAGAACTACTCCGCCGAGTCTGCCCCTTTTTTTCTCCAGGAAATTCATAATATCAGCGACCGGAACCGGTGGAGATTCCGGTCGCATGGGCAGAAGAGAACCGTTATGGCAGAATGGACAGCGGAAATTACAACCCTGGAAGAAAATGATAGCCGCCGGTTTTTCCGGAAAGTCACTGAGGGTAAATCGCTGGAGAGCACCGATGATCATGGTTTCAGGCAATTTTGTAATGGTTTCTCTTTTTAAATTCTGCCCGCTTGCCTTCGTTCCATTGCTGGACAGGACGCAGGTAGCCAACGACCCTGGAATATACTTCCGTTCTTGCGCCACACTGCTCACATTCTTCCTGTTCTCCAAGTAAATAGCCATGTTCGGGGCAAATGGAAAAAGACGGTGTTACAGTAAAATAGGGAAGTCGATAATTTTCACAGACTGTTTTGACAAAGGCTTTGACCGCATTTGGATCGGGGGTCGCTTCCCCGAGAAAGACGTGTTGAACTGTTCCGCCAGTATACTTTTGCTGCAGTGTGTCCTGCAGGTCGAGTATTTCAAAGATATCCTCGCTGTAGTTGACAGGAAGTTGAGTGGAATTAGTGTAGATCGGAACTGTGGCTTCGGCCCCGTTAAAGAGACTGTTGGTCATTTTCGGGAATCTTTTGGCATCCAGTTTTGCCAGTCTGAAACCGGTTCCCTCCGCCGGCGTGGCCTCAAGATTATACAGGTTGCCCGTTTCTTCCTGGAATTTCTGGAGCCTGTCCCGCATGAAATCAAGAATTTCCATACCGAACATCCGACCGGTTTCTTCTCCGATGCTAACACCAAGCAGGTTGAGGCAGGCCTCGTTGGCACCGATAATTCCGATAGTGGAAAAATGGTTCTCCCAGTATTTCCTGAATCGTTTTTCCACATCCCTCAGATAGTACCTGGTATAAGGATAGAGGCCTTTGGCGGTATAACGTTCCAGAACTTTTCGTTTGAGTTCAAGGCTCGTGCGGGCGATGTTCATTTTCCGGGCAAGTTCCGAAAAAAAAGAATCCTTATCACGGCAACTGCAGCCAAGGGCAGCCAGGTTAATGGTGACCACACCGATGGAACCGGTCAGGGGGTTGGCGCCGAACAGTCCGCCGCCTCTTTTTTTCAGCTGCCTGGTGTCAAGGCGAAGCCGGCAGCACATTGAGCGGGCATCGTCAGCCGAGAGATCAGAGTTGATAAAATTGGCAAAATAGGGAATGCCGTAGCGGGCGGTTACTTCCCAGAGTCGATCAAGGCTTGTGTTCTCCCAGTCAAAATCGTCAACAATGTTATACGTGGGAATGGGAAAGGTGAAAACCCGTGATTTTGCGTCCCCCTCAGCCATGATTTCCAGAAAGGCCTTGTTGATCATACTCATTTCTTTCCGGTATTCGCCATAGGTGTTTTTCCTGTATTCTCCTCCGATGATAACCTGCTGATCCCGGAGGGTCGAGGGCGGTTGCAGATCCATGGTAAGATTGGTAAACGGCGTCTGGAAACCGACCCGTGTCGGTACATTGAGATTAAAGATAAACTCCTGGATGGCCTGCCTGACCTCTCTGTCGGAGAGATTATCTTCCCTGACAAATGGAGCTAGCAAGGTGTCAAAGGAGGAAAATGCCTGGGCACCGGCTGCTTCACCCTGCAGGGTATAGAAAAAATTAACAATCTGGCCCAGCGCACTGCGAAAATGTCTGGCAGGTGCCGATTCGGCCTTGCCGGGTACGCCACGAAAACCGCAACGAAGCAGGTCCTGCAGATCCCAGCCCACACAGTAGACGGAGAGCAGTCCCAGGTCGTGAATATGGATATCCCCTTCTTCATGGGCTTTTTTTACTTCCGGAGGATAGATTCGATTAAGCCAGTAGGTTTTGCTGGTCTCATTGGCAATATAATTATTGAGGCCCTGGAGAGAGTAGGCCATGTTCGAATTTTCTTCAACCTGCCAGTCGAGGCGGTCAAGGTAATTGTCTATGAGCTGTATATCCGCCTGTTCCACCATTTCCCTGAGGCGGGCCTGCCGGTCGCGGTAGAGGATATAGGCTTTCGCTGTTTTCTTATAAGGTGAGGAAATAAGAACTTCCTCCACCAGATCCTGGATTTCCTCAACTTCGGGAATCTGGTGAGAGAAAAAATTATGGGCGAGATTGAGAACGCGGATAGTCATTCGTTTTGCTTCAATTTCGTCAAATTCACCGGTTGCCTTACCGGCTTTGGCAATGGCTGTGGTAATTTTTTGTGTTTCGAAAGGTACAAGCTGGTTATTACGTTTTTTGATAGCTGTAAAGACCGCAGAGCGGGATTTCGCATGGATTGCTAGAGACATGAATTACTCCTTTCCTCGAAGGTTGTAATGGTTGTGTAAGATATTTCGGCAGGTTTTCGGACTTATGAACAAATGCACGGCAGCTGAGTTGCCGTGCCGGCCTACTGACCATCGCTTCCCGGGGTATTCCCAGTGCCTGATGATGGTGGTCGTTTTCAATTACCGCTGCGGGACAGTCCTGGATTCTCACCTGGTTCCCTCTTTTAACACCTGACTGCAGGTGTACCGAAACACGTTATGTCAATATATAGGGGGTTTTTCTTTTGTCAATACAAAATATAGTGGTGTTTGGAAAGGCCTGCCGATATATTGGAAGGTAAGAATCGATGGGAAGAAGAGATTCGAATGGCTTTTCTCTGAACCGGGAGGAAAACCGGACTGGACAAAACTGTTAAGTAAAAGGTAAAGTAGTTTTGAAAAGGTGGAAGGGGGTATATGTTCATAAAAAAAGATTCATAAACATGAATTTGCACAAATAGTTGATTTTCTATTTTGTGTCTGAAATGTGTGAAGGAAATCGACGCATTAAACCCGGCAGGAGGACGGTGTGCCCGTTGTTTGCTATAAACATGAGTAGGTTATTCCTTTTTTTAGAAAAAAAGTTCTTGATTGTAGGGATAAATTCAGCTATTCATTTTTGGTCAATCGTCTTGTTGGCAGGTCTAGTTTGTTTAGTGAGCGCACAAAGTGCACAACACGAACATTTTTATATTTGAGCTATTATCTTAATCATTCATAGGAGAGTGGATCAGACGATATGAAGAATCTTTCAACAAAGTATCTTGGACTGGAATTGAAGAATCCAGTTATAGTCGGTAGTTGTGGATTGACTCGTTCTGTCGACAAGATAAAAGAGCTGGCGGACAATGGTGCTGCTGCTGTTGTTCTGAAATCTCTCTTCGAGGAGCAGATACAGGCGGAATTTTCCAGTAATCTCGACAGCTATAACACTGATTACCCGGGGGCTGCCGATTATGTCAGGGAATATACCCGCTCCAGTGAAATCCAGGAATATCTCGATCTGATTCATGATGCGAAAAAGGCGGTTGATATTCCCGTTATAGGATCGGTTCACTGTATTTCCGGAGATGAATGGGTAGCCTTTGCGGGGCAAATGGAAGAAGCGGGGGCTGATGCTCTGGAGTTGAATATTTCATTGCTGCCCAGTGACCTGAGACTGACCAGTGAGGCAAGTGAAAAGCGGTTCTTTGAAATTATTGACAGGGTGGGAGAGAAAGTTGCCCTGCCGACCGCACTGAAAATCAGCCATTTTTCAGCATCTCTTGCCAATTTTATTGCTAAGTTGAGCTGGCATGACAAGGTTTCAGGCCTGGTGCTTTTTAACCGGTTTTATAGGCCGGATATTGACATTGATCAGATTTCGCTGAAATCTTCAAACGTATTGAGCAGTCCGGATGAAATCAGTACTTCCCTGCGCTGGATAGCGCTTATGTCGGGAAGAATAGAAAAAGACCTTGCTGCTTCCACGGGGGTTCATGATCATGAGGGGTTGGTTAAACAGCTTCTTGCCGGAGCGGCAGCAGTTCAGATTGTTTCGACACTGTATAACAACGGAGCCGGTCAGATCAGTAAAATGCTGGAAGGACTTGAAAACTGGATGGAGGAAAAATCCTTTAATTCCCTGGACGATTTCAGGGGCAGACTCAGTTATAAAGAGGTGGATGACCCGGCGGTATTTGAACGGATTCAGTTCATGAAATATTATGCAGGATTGACTTAATCCGTATTTCTCATGAACAGTGTGCTAGTTTTGCCATGATTTTGTAAATTCACAAAGTCAGCCAGGCTGGTGCTGCCGTCAGAGGCAGAGTCGGCCGAAACGAAGCATGAAATTCATTCAGCCGCAACAAGCAATGAAAATCCCGACTGCGACAAAAAGATTATTTGCTGTGGGGTTTTCGAATAACCAGAGAAAAATCAAATACAGAACCTATGCTGACATTTTCGAAAGGCGGTACACATCCGCAGGAATTCAAAGAACAGACTTCGGGACTGGCCATTGAGGAGATGCCGATACCGGACGAACTTGAGATCGTTCTGGGTCAACATATCGGTGCACCCTGTACACCAACAGTGGCCAGGCGGGAGGATGTAGAAGAGGCCGGTCTGATTGGAGAGGTAAAAAAGGGACTGGGTGTTCCACTGCATTCTCCGGTGACCGGCAAGGTGAAGGCCATCGGCATGTCAGCACACCCCATGCGCGTGAGTGTGCCTTCAATTACTGTTTCTGTGAATCATGAAGCGGAACCAAAAAAATATGAACTGCAGGATTACCAGGGGCTCAGTGGAAAAGAACTGCTGAAAAAAGTACATGACGCGGGGATTATAGGAGTTGGAGGGGCAGGATTCCCAACCCATGTGAAATTGAGTCCTCCGCCGAATTCTCCTGTTGATGTCCTTTTACTCAACGGGGCGGAGTGCGAGCCATATATCACATCCGACCATCGCCAGATGCTGGAACATGCTGAAGGTGTAGTTGAAGGTGCGAAGATTATTCTGAAGATTCTGGGTATTACTGAATGTCATATCGGAATTGAGGCAAATAAACCCGATGCTATTCAGGTTATGAACGAGGCAGCAGAGGCGGCCTCCTCAGGGGATTGCTCCATCAGGGTGAGGACGCTTCAGGTCAAGTATCCCCAGGGATCGGAGAAGCAGTTGATCGAGGCCATTACCGGCAGAAAGGTGCCCTCAATGGCCCTGCCTTCGGCAGTTGGTGTGGTTGTTCAGAATGTCTCCACGGCCAAGGCCATTTATGATGCCGTCGCATACGGGAAACCGCTCTATGAAAAGGTTGTGACCATTGCCGGAAAAGGCATTCACAGGCAGGCAAATCTCCTTGTCAAAGTTGGTACGAAAATCAAGGATATTGTTGATTACCTCGGCGGACTGGAACCCGGACTGACAAAGATTATCATGGGAGGACCCATGATGGGTTTTGCTGTATCAAGTCTTGATATTCCCATAACGAAAACGAGTTCCGCTATTCTGTTTCTGAGAGAAGATGAGATTGATACCAGACCTCACTCCCAGTGTATCAGGTGCGGCTGGTGTCTTGATGCCTGTCCCATGGGACTCGAACCGAAGGAAATCGGCATTTATGTGGAGGCTAACCGGGCAGAGGATACGGAGCCGTTTGGTGTCTTTGACTGTTTTGAATGTGGCTCCTGTGCCTATGTCTGTCCCGCGAAGCGGCCATTGGTGCAGTTTATCCGCCTGGCAAAGATGAAGGCGAAGAGAACGTAGGCAGGGGAGAAAAACAGAGAGTTTCTGCCCGGGAGAACCGGATGGGCAAGCCACACGGTTCGGTAATGCATTAAATTTGAGGTTGAAGGAGAATCGTCATCAAACAGCAAGCGTCAGAAGACCGGCCTGCTGCAATGATGGGGCTATGGAAGGTTTCAGTATCGCCCCATCTCAGGAGCAGTGAATCGGTAGAAAAAATTATGTGGACTGTTGTGGCCTGCCTTGTGCCGCCACTGATTCTGTCACTCTTTGTTTTCGGTATTCAAACGCTTTTCATAACGGCTGTCTCTGTTGTCAGTTGCGTCATTGTGGAAGTTGTAAGCCAGAAGGCGCTGGGAAGAAGGGTGACCATCAAGGATGGAAGCGCAGTGTTGACCGGAATGCTTCTCGCCTTCGTCATCCCACCCGGAGTTTCGCCGCTCCTGCCGATTCTGGCGGCAGTTTTTGCCATTTATATCGGCAAGCATCTTCTGGGTGGCATCGGCTATAACTTTTTTAATCCGGCACTGCTCGGACGTGCGTTTTTACTGGCCTCGTTCCCGGTCGCCATGACTTCTGCCTGGCTGCCTCCAATCCATGACATGGCTGTTTTTTCATACCTGGGGGTTCCAATTGATGCCGTTTCCACAGCAACACCGCTGGCGGTGATGAAAGAACATGGTATGGCAGCTTTTACCGAGGCATTTGGGTCTGGCTCGTCTCTTTATTCCAGTTTTTTCCTTGGATGGCGTCCAGGTTGTATCGGTGAAACTTCCGGATTTCTCCTGATGCTTGGTGGAGGTTATCTGCTCTATAAAAAGTATATAACGTATCATATTCCGGTTTCAATCCTGGGGACTATTGCCCTTCTGACCTGGATTTTCGGAGGAGAGACGTATTTCAGTGGAGACCCGTTGCTTGCCCTGGTGACCGGTGGTGCTATTCTCGGCTCAATTTATATGGCAACAGATTATGTGACTTCTCCCACCACGAAAACAGCCCAGGTGATTTTCGGAATATGTATCGGTGGTCTGACAGTTCTGATTCGTCAGAAAGGCGGTTATCCTGAGGGAATATGTTATGCTATTCTTCTGATGAACCCTTTGAGCACAGTACTGGACGGTTGGTTTAAACCGAAACGTTTTGCTCCACCCCAGGGAGGTGCAGAATGAAAGATATAATGACAATTGTCATGCGGCTGACTGTCTCCTGTCTCCTTGCCGCAACTGTTATCGGGCTGACTTTTATCTTCACCAGTAATGCCAAAAAGCACAATGAGCATGTCAAGGAACAGCAGGTGATGTATGAATTGCTCGGCTACAAGGCCGGCATGACTGTGCCCGCTTCTGTCTCCATGCATGAGTTATACCGCTATATTATTTCAGGGCAGGGAAAGCAGTCAATCGCCTATCTGGTTCCTGCAGGACATGACGGAGAAGGTGGTTTTTATTATGTGAATATTGATCTTGACGGGCGGGTCCTCGGTACAGAGAAGGTGGAACTGAGCGAAGCTGAAGCCCTTGAAGCAGAGACCAGAAACAGGGCTGTGGCAGGTACGGCTGGCACAGGTTTTGATGTGCGTTTTGCAGATCAGACTATTATCGTGACCGATAACGGCAAGAGAATAGCTTATCTGCTCAGTGGCAGGTTTCCGGGGTTTAAAACCTTTATCAGTGTCATGCTGGCTCTCGACCCTCGATTCGGCATGCTGGGCATGGAGATCCTCGAACATGAAGAAGACCCGGGTCTCGGTGCCGAAATCGAGCAAGATTACTTCAAGAATCAGTTTATGGGGAAACCCTTTGAAGTGCTGAAAAAAATAGGCGTAGTCAAGGAACCCCTGCCCGATGAATACCGGGCCGCCCTGGAAGGGAAGGTGGGGCAGGATGAGATTATGAAGATCCGCGAAAAGTATCAGGATAAGGATATATATGCCCTTACCGGTGCAACCATCTCTTCAAGATCTGTGAGCAATGGAGTCAAGGCTATCGTCCGGAAATTTGCCTACCGGGTGGGTATTCTGGATAAAGTGTTGAAGGAACAGCAGCTGGATGTGCCCTTTTAGCCCGTATTTTTCATGAACATTGTGTCAATTTTGAGAATAGGTGTAGATTACAAATAATGAGCCAACTATCAGTAATCGAACAAATTTACACAATGTTCACCCAAGGTCAGCCCAGGCGACGCCATCTTCTGCAATATTTCAACAGTAAATATAGGTCACTATTATTTACTATTGAAAACTTCGAAGCTGACGCCGCCTGAACTGATGAGAAATGTGGGTTAGAGCAAAAGATTAGAGAGGAAAACGACGTGGCAAACGATAAATCAAGTATGCAGCTTGTTGCAAATGGTATTCTCAGTGAGAATCCTATTTTTCGGCTGGCACTGTCCATGTGTCCTGCCGTGGGAATCTCAACCACTGTAATGAACGGGATAATGCTGGGGATTGCTGTACTCTTTGTGCAGGTTTTTTCCAGTGTGACCATCTCACTCTTTAAAAACGTAATTCATCCGAGAATCAGGATTCCCACCTATACCCTGACCATCGCCACCTGGGTGACGGTCATTGATCTGGTACTGGCGGCAACCCTGCCGGAAGCGTATGCCAAAATGGGTATTTTTGTAAAACTGATTGTGGCTTTTGCCATTATTACCATGCGCCTTGAGATGTTTGCCTGCAAAGAGAGTGTCTCGGATTCGTTCTGGGATGGTCTCGGCATGGGGGTCGGTTTTATGGTGGGCATGGTTGTGATCGGTTTTGTGAGAGAACTGCTCGGGTCCGGTGCTATTCTCGGTTATGATGTACTTGGTTTTAAACCGTTGCTCTTTTTCATCCTTCCCAGTGCCGGTTTTTTCGTGGTCGGCTTGATGATGGCCTTTTTTAACTGGATTGAAATCTATTACAAACGATCAAAAGGGTTAAAATAATGATTTCAGTAAAAAAACATTTTTTTATATTGGCCACCCTGGTTTTCATGCTCATGCCGATGCTGGCCCGGAGTGCCGATTTTATAGCCGGGCAGAGTTTTGGGGATGACAACGAGATAACCGTCTCTTTTTCAGTGCCGGTTGATAAGGCAATTCTGGAGGATACATCCAGGTACACCGTATTTGAAGAGCCGGACCCTGATATCAGATTGACGGTGGAATCGGCAACGCCGGGTCCGGATGGCAAGTCGGTTTCCCTTTACTTTCAGGAACCCCTGAATATGGTTAAGACTCATGTTGTCACTATTTCCGGTATTCCAGGGAAAGATGTGGTAAGTTTCAAGGTGAGCAAATCCTATTTCGGTTACCTTTTTTCCATCCTTATTTCAGCACTGCTCATCAACAATTTTGTGTTCACCAAATATCTTGGTCTCTGTGTGTTTTTCGGAACATCAAAACGGAAGAGTACAGCCAAGGGAATGGGTGTCGTTTTTACCCTGGTGATGGTAGCTTCTGCAGTCATGAGCTGGTTTTTCTACCAGTTTATCCTGGTACCGTTTAATTTGAATTTTCTGCAGATTCTCGTTTTTATCGGCCTTGTTTCCCTGACCGTTCAGGCGGTCGATACTATTCTCAGAAAGGTTAATCCTATTCTGTTCAACTCCTTTGGAGTGTACCTGGTTCTTGTTATTGCCAACTGCGTTATTATTGCCGTACCTCTTATTCTGGCCAATAACAATTATAATATTCTGGAAACACTTATGCTGTCCCTGGGAGCGGGGGGTGGTTTTCTGCTGGCACTCTATTTAATGAGTTCAGTCAGTGAGCGTATGCAGCTTGCCAATATACCGCCAACTTTCAAAGGATTGCCTATTGCCTTTATTGTGGCTGGACAGTTTGCCATGGCATTCTTAGGTTTTTCCGGACTGCAGATATTTTGATCCGTCCTCCGGACGGGTAATTATTGGACTTAAAGTGAGAAAATTTGATTATGGATCCGGCATTAATTAAAATAGCGTTAGGCGGTCTGGTTCTGCTTGGTTGTATCGGGCTCTTTTTTGGCATAGGGCTGGCCATTGCCGCACATAAATTTGCGGTGGAAGTTAATCCGCTCATCGAAGAGGTCGTTGAATCCCTGCCGCTCGCCCAGTGTGGTGGTTGCGGTTATCCCGGTTGTGAGGGCTATGCCATTGCAGTGGTCAATGACCCCGACGTTCCTCCTAATCTCTGTTTCCCTGGAAAAGAAAAAGTCGCCCAGCGGGTGGCGGAACTGACCGGCAAAAAACTGGTGGCGGTTGAAGATCAGATTGCCGTAGTTCGCTGTTCCAGGATTGAGGGACGTGTCAGTCACAAACATGAATACTATGGTTTTGCCTCGTGTACTGCGGCAAATCTTTCTTTCGGTGGCCCGTCAGCGTGTAATTATGCCTGCATTGGTCTTGGAGAATGTGCTGAAGCATGTCCATTTGATGCCATTGAAATGGTGGAAAATTTTCCGGTGGTGAATCCTGACAAATGTGTTAGTTGTGGTGTCTGTGTCAAGACCTGTCCGAAAAACATTATTGAACTGCAGACCCTGAAGGCGCGGGTTTTTGTTCCCTGTTCAACCAGGGATCTCGGGAAAAATGTAAAACAGGTTTGTCAGGTGGGCTGCATTGGGTGTAAGATGTGTGTGAAGGCTTGTCCGGCTGATGCGGTAACTTATGTGGACAGTCTTATCACGATTGACCATAAGGCATGTATAGAATATGGGGAGTCATGTGAAACTGCCTGTGTTACCAAATGCCCCCGTGATATTTTCAGGCATTATGAAGGGCCTCAGGCAATTTCCAGAAATATGGACGATGGTCTGAAAATGGCGGGCTGAAGGAAAAGGTCCTGTGCCAGGGAAAACACAAAACAACCAAAACGCAAAGCAATGAAAATCCCCACTGCGCCAATCTTTTCTGCAGTTGATTTTCGCATACTTTAAGAGTGGAAACTGATATGAAAAAGACAGAGACTCAAATTGATCAGAAAAGAAGATCGTTTTTGAAACTTTCCGGCCTTCTCGGCCTCGGGGCCGCATCCGCTGCTTTACTGCCGGCTGAGAGTGCGGAAGCGTTTCTTTTCAATAAAAAAGAGTACAAGGTGACTAAAACCCGTCTTGCCATGGGTACTTTTGTTGCCATGACAGCCATTCACCCCTCAAGGGATGAGGCTGAACATGCGATTGGTTTAGCTTTTGAGGAAATTGACCGGCTGAACAGCCTCCTGACGAAATTTGATGCAGATTCTCCAATAGGCCAGCTGAACAGAGTCGGCAAGCTGGAAGGCGCGCCGGAGGAGGTTCTTGAGTTGGTTGCCCGTTCACTCTATTTTCATCGGGAGACCGGAGGCGCATTTGATATCACTGTCAATCCGTTGATTGACCTGTATAAGAAGGATTTTGCCGAAGGCAAGATTCCGGACAGCACTCAGATAGAAGCGGCGCTGAAACTGGTGGGAACTGAAAAACTGAGGTTCCACTCCGGTACTATTGAGTTTACCGACAGCGATATGTCCATTACCCTCGATGGGATTGCCAAGGGCTATATTGTAGACAGAGCATCGGATGTGCTGCGGAAAAATGGAATAGGCAACCATCTGATCAATGCCGGAGGAGATATCCGCACAAGTGGTACTGCCGCAAAGGGCCGTCCCTGGACTGTCGCTGTGCAGGACCCCAATAAAACAAAAGAGTATCCCGATATTATCACCATGAAAGACGGTGCAATCGCGACCTCCGGTAACTATGAAATATATTATGACAGGGAAAAGCTCTTCCACCACATAATTGACAGTCGCACGGGGCTGTCTCCACAGCTCTCAACAAGTGTTACCGTGATGGCACCAACTGTAATGGACGCTGATGCGCTGTCAACTTCGGTTTTTGTTCTGGAACCGAAGGCCGGTGTCCATTTTATCAACGGTCAGCCTCACTGTGAGTGTTTTGTTATTACCAGGGATGGTACGGTTTCCCACTCTTCAGGATGGCAGGCATAACGTAACAGGTCACAGGGTACCGAATCTTTCCACGATCAGCCCGGCTTACGTATGACCAATACGCTGCGCCGGGCTGCTTGCGAAAATCTCCGGCACCCTGTAACCTGTTACAAATACAATGATTGATACAACGAGGTTGCATGCCCTGTGATCAGTTACGGCATAACCGGTATGGGAAAAGCTGGAAAAGGTGTTGCTGTAAACTGAAAAATCCTGGTAAAAAGTTAAAAAGATTATGTATGAATCTCCAGCAGGCTTTTGGCCCATTGGGGATTTTTTTTTGCCGAGAATACGGTGCCCCTGATCACTTACGTTGGTTTTTGAATTTTGAGGCATCAATATTGTATTTTTTTGACTTGTATTGAATTGCCCTGCGGCTGATACCCAGGAGTTCGGCAGCATCTTTTTTGACTCCTCCCGTCTGTTTCAGGGCCCGGATAATGGCTTCTTTCTCGCTTTGCTTTATGGAAAACGCTGATCCGTGCTGGCTGTTTTTATCTCCATCCTTTTCAGAAATGATTTCAAGTTGGAAGTCTTCAGGTGTTATTGTATTGTTTTTACAAAGAATAATGGCTGTTTCCAGGGAGTTTCTCAGTTCCCTTACATTGCCTTTCCAGGGGAGCCCGGTAAGCCATGAAAGGGTTGAATCGGGTAGCTCAATATCCTGCAGGTTATTGCTCCGTACAGAGTTGTCGAGAAAGTGATATACCAGCTCCGGAATATCTTCACGTCTGTCACGAAGGGGAGGTATCTGAATCGTCACTACCTTCAGGCGATAGTAGAGGTCACTTCTGAATTCTCCCTGCTCTATGGCTTCCTGAAGGTCGGCATTGGTTGCGGCAATAACCCGGCAGTCAATCTCTTTTTCCTTGATGGCACCAACCTGACGGATTTTTCTCTCTTCCAGGAACCGCAGAAGGCGGCTCTGCATTTCGGCGGAAATATTGCCAATCTCATCGAGAAACAGACTCCCCCCGTGTGCCGCCTCGATGAGTCCCTTTTTGTCCTGAATAGCATGGGTAAAAGAACCTTTGAGATGACCGAACAGTTCACTT